>NZ_JBYLFE010000002.1:0-691118 GCF_057750885.1 Frateuria sp. sgz306004 | reverse complement strand
GCAGGGTCTTCTCGCTATCGGTGATGTGACGCCGAAGTCTGGGTGCCATGCAACACTCCTTCCGCTTGCGCGTCTATAGTGTGTTGCTTTGACCGGCTGAAGTCGCAACCAAGTGATGACGCGGAGCCGGTCGCAAACCGCCCTGGCCCGAAGGGTTGCACTGGTGTACCCAAGAGGAACCTGCGTGCGGCTCGCACTGGCCGCCAGTCAGGCGCTTCGCCAGACGCTGCTCCCTGGCGCGCACACCCACGCAACGCGGGCTACGCGGAGATCGTGAACAGGCTCCTACGGCAAGGTCAGGCCGATGGGGTTGTTCTTCATCGTGGTCGACAGCGCGGGGAACGGGTCCACGCCGGACATGGTCTTCACGTCGGCCACCGACACCACCGCACAGGTGTAGGTGCTCTCGTTGGTGCACAGGAACGCCGCAGCGCCCACGCCGGGCTCGTACACGGCCTTCCAGGTATAGGCCGGCACCGCCACGCCGTCCTTGCCGATGGTGGGAATGGTGTTGGGATCAAAGGCCGGGCCGGTCACCACATAGACCTCGCCCAACTGCGTGGCGAGGTTGCGCACGTAGGTTTCGATCTTCTCCCACTCGCCCGCATTCAACACATGCACTTGCGGCACCACGTTGGCCATGGAGAAGGTTTCGTTCTCGGAGGTGAGCGTCGACGCATCGCCTGCCGGCGTCATGTGACCACGGTCGTAACCGCTGTTCGTATAGTCGGAAGACTGCGAACGATCGGCCGTGGGGATGCCCGTTTCCTGGTGCCAGGAGCCGCTGCGGCTGATGGCGTCGGCACCGGCGATCTGTGCGGCGGTCAAATGCTCCGCCGAATACAGCGGGCCTTTGGTCACGCCCGAAGCGAGCAGCACATATTCGGTATGGCAAACCTCGGTGGTACGACTCGTCAACGATGCATCGAGCGTAGGTGCCGTACCGGCGATGTAGAAATTCGGGCACGCCGTACCGGCATACGAAGCGCCGGACACGAAGAAACAAACTGCAAGCAGCCAAGAGCCAAAGCGCAACATGTTGTTCCCCGATGATGAAAGGTGCTCCGGAACCTAGCGACGGGGCATGTCAGATCCATGACCTTTCGAGCGAGCACGCATACGATGGGGCGCGCGCTATCGATCCTGTGCGCGCCGTCACATGCCTATCGCCGTCCACTCACGAATCACCATGCCTTGATCGCCCGTTGACACGAGGCACCTGAGAAGGCCAGGCAGCGCACTTGCTCAAGCAGGCGAATGCACCGCTGGATTCCCGATTCCCAGATGACGTGGTGCGGGCCGACCAAACGCCGACCCGCACGCAGGTCACATCAACACCAGATGAAGCGATTGGTTCCGCCAATGGTGTTGCCGCACACGGCAGGCTGCGACACGTTGGCGCTCAGCACGAACTGCTGGCCCGTGGTGGTGTTGTATGCCGTCGCCGTAATGGTGGCGTCGAAGTCATTGCCCAGCGCACTGAAACGCACGGTGCAGTCGGCGCCGGTGGTGCATCCCGTCGACACCGAAAGGCGCGGCATGCTTGGAATGCTCCAGCTATAGGTGTAATTGCCCGCCGGCAGGTTCAGGAAATTGAACGTTGCCGTGTTGGGTGCCCATGGCAGCGAACCCGAGCACGAGGATTCTGCCGCGCGCGGATACGGGTAAACCTGACACACCAACTGCGGCACTGGCGTGTCCTGCGGCAAAGCTGCCAAGCGTTGGGCGTGGGAAAGACTCTGTGCCGAAGCGGCACCGACGAACGTAAGGCCTGCGACAAGAGCCGTTGCGATAAACGATTTCATGCATGCATCCCTTCGTAGCCTCCGATTGAGGCTTCGGGATTGGGCTCGTCGAATGCCCGCAGCGCAGTCAGTCAACGCCCTGAAGTGTCGTAGTCCAAGGAGCACAATGAGGCATTGCGTGCGACGACGCACATCAGCGGCTTTTGCCTCAACAAATACACCTTAGCTTGACGGCGAATATGGCCAGGGCGCTCGGCACTCACCCGACGATGTCGCGCGGCACGACTCGCTTCCGCTGCCAACCACGCATCGCTTATCGATGCCCGGCGAATCGCTCGACATCACGCGGATACACACCGCCGAGCACTGCGTTGCATGGTGAGCCAGCTACGCCCGGCCCATCGAGAAGAGTGGCTGAAAGCAACCCAGGATGAGGCGCTTGGCGTCGAAAGGCGGCTCGGTGCTGGACTCGAGTCGCCCCTCTTCGTGCATGCGCGTCTCGGCAGCGGCGAGAGCTTCCTTGTCAGGCCAGATCTGCCAGGTGAAGACGATCTTCTCGCCTGGCTTGGCGTCGACGGCACGCCGGAAATCGGTGTACTTGCCGTCGGGCACGAAGTCTTCCCAGCTCTCGACGATCTCCAGGCAACCGTATTCCTTGAAGATCTTCGCGCCGTTCTCCGCCCATCGGCGGTAATCGTCCATTCGGTCTTCAGGCACGGGGATAACCAAACCGGCAACGTACATGGCAAGGCTCCTGCGATCGGTGGAAAACGCGGATCAGCTTAGGCCATTCTGCCGTTATCGTCGCAAACGGCGACATCCACGGGCATCAGGGCCTTTAACGCAGAGGCACGGGATTCCCGCGTTCGCGGGAATGACGCGCAACGTGTATGCGGTCGCACAGCCTGACTGCACCGAACCATCGTATCCCGCGGCGCGCACGGGCGCGCCGCGCGATCACCCTCAGTAACGCGGCAAGCCTTCCACATGGCACTGTGTAACCGACTTGGCCGCATTGACCGCACCGCCTTCATCACCAGCGCGCTCGCGCAGTTCGGCGATGGTCTGCCAGTTGCGCGCGCATAGCGGGCCCAGGCGCGGCCCCAGCTCGTAGGAGCGCCGCGCCAGCTGTTCGGCGTTGGCGTAATCCTTCTGGTGGATAGCCAACTCGGCGCGATCCTGCAGCAGGTCCGGCGAGTTGGGGCTGAGCTTCATGGCCTGATCCAGCTTGACCGCCGCCGCATCGTACTGGCCGGTGCGCAGGTCGCCATCGGCGGCATCCTGCAGCGCGGCCACGCCCGGATCGCGCAGCGGATGCACGTCGATCACCGACTTCTCTTTTTCACCGGCTGCACGGATGGACGCGATGATCTGCTCATCCGAATGACTGGGCCGGGTGGCTTGCGGCGCAGGTGCACTGGGCTGGCTGCAGGCAGCGAGCAGGGCCACGGCCAGGGCGGCCGGCGCGACGGTAAGGCGAAGAAGGGTACGACGGTACATGGTCAATCTCGGATAGGTGCAGTGGAGGCCGGGGCGGGCGCGCTGTCACCGCCACCGAAGAGATTGCCGACGTGCTGCCAGAAGCAACCCTCGGCGTCCTGCGAGAGTGTACCGGCCACCACGGGCAATTGACGCGCTCCCTCGCAACCCTCTTCCGAACGCTTGCCATCGGAGGTGTTGATCCAAGCCATTTCCAGGCCTTCGCCTGGCGCCGAGGCCAATGGCCGCGTGGGCAGTTTCTTGAACAGCTCCTGCCAGGCGCGCAGGCTGCCGGTGGCGCCATAAAGGCCGCTGGGTTTGTTGTCGTCGCGCCCCATCCAGAACACCGCCAGGTGATCGCCGGTGAAGCCGGCGAACCAACTGTCACGCATGTCGTTGCTGGTGCCGGTCTTGCCGGCCGCGTTGAGGTAGGCAAGGCCCGAGTTGCCAATAGAGGCGGCCGTGCCCGAGCGCGCCACCTGCTGCATGGCCCAGGTCACCAGGCGCACCGCCGTTTGGTACTCGCCCGAGCCGGTCTTCACCTCATAGCGTTTGATGGTCTGGCCGTGGCTATCCACCACGCCGCGCACCGCAACCAGCGGCAAGGCATGGCCGTCGGCGGCGATGTACTGATAAAGCTGGGCGGCCTGCAACGGCGACATGTCCAACGCACCGATCAGCAGCGAGGGGCTGGGATTGACGCCTGTGAGGCCGAACGACTCCAGGAACGCCTTGATGCGCGGCACACCCACGCTCATGCCCAGGTTGATGGTGGCCAGGTTCCACGAATGCACCAGCGCATCGACCATCGGCACCATGCCGTGCGAATCGCCTTCGTCGTTCTTGGGCGTCCAGTAGCTGCCGTCCGGCTGGCGCATGCTGATCGGCGAATCGTCCACCGGGCTGCCCAGGTTCCAGCGCTCCGGGTTGGCCAGCGCCACCAGGTACACCAGCGGCTTCACCAGCGAACCGATCGGACGACGCGCATCGAGCGCGCGATTGAAGCCCTGATCACCGGGGATTTTGCTACCGACGATGGCGAGCACCGCGCCGGTCTGCGCCTCGGTAACCACGGCGGCGGCCTGTGCGGCTTCGCCGCGCTTGCCCAGCCCGTTGGCGGTGGTGGTGATGGCCTGCTCCGCATACATCTGCGCGGCCGGGTCGAGCGTGGTGAAGATGCTGAGATTGCCGTTGGAAAGTGTGTCGTCGTCGAAGTCGCTGGTGATCTGCGCGCGCACCAGCTGCATGAACGCCGGGAAGCGGTTATGCGGCAACTGGCCGTTGGTGACGATGCCCAGTGGCGTCGCCTTGTATGCGGCGGCCTGATCGCTCGGCAGCAAGCCCGTTTCCACGAACTGATCGAGCACGAGGTTGCGGCGCGCCAACGCGCGATCAGGGTAGCGACGCGGGTCGTAGTAGCTGGGGCCCTTCACCATGCCGATCAGCAGCGCCATCTCCTGCGGCTTGAGGTCTTCCATGCGGCGGCCGAAGTAGAACTCCGACGCGGCGGCAAAGCCGTGTACCGCCTGGTTGCCCTGCTGGCCGAGGAAGACCTCGTTGACGTACGCCTCCAGGATGCGGCTCTTGTCGTAATGCGCCTCGATGAGGATGGACATCAGCGCTTCGTTGAACTTGCGCGAAAAGTTCTGCTCGCGATCGAGGAACAGGTTGCGCACGAGCTGCTGGGTGAGCGTGGAGCCGCCTTGCACCGTGTGGCCCGCGCGCAGGTTGGCGAAGGTGGCGCGCAGGATCGCGGTGAGGTCGATGCCAAAGTGATGCTTGAAGTCGCGATCTTCCACCGCCTGCAGACCGCCAAGCAGCAGCGGCGGCACATCGGCCAGGCGCACGATGCGGCGTTCTTCCTGCTGCGAGCCGTATACGGTGGCGATACGCGCGGGGTCCAGATGGGTGATTTGCAGCGCCTTGCCGCTGCCCAGGTCCTTCACGCCAGCCACCTGCCCCTTGCCCAGGGACACGCGGATGCGCTTGGGCACTTCGCCGCCATCGGGGCCGGCATAGCCGCGCGAGGCGATGGTGTAGTTACTGCCCTCTTTCGCCCAGGTACCGGCGACCTGCCCGTGGCCGTCGTTGGAGTAGCCGGCGAAGGTGAGTTCCAACTCCAGCGCGGCGGGCGTCATGGGCGTGCCGGCAGCCAGCGGCAGCGGTCGCGCGTACACGCGCGTGGGCACGGCGAACACCAGGTCGTTGAAGCGATCCTGCACGCGCTTGTTGAGTATCAGCGTGTACGGCAGCACGAAGCCGAACAGCAGGCCCATGCACACCCAGAACGGGATGCGAATCCAGGGCCAGATGGCGCTGAGGAACTCTCGTAGACGGGTGAAGAAGGCCAAGGAAGGGGAATCCTGAACAGGAGGGCCCGGCGATCATAGGGCCTGTTTCCCGGCGGGCATCTGAACGCCGGGGGCGGTTTGTGGCGGGTAGAGGGCGGCCTGGAGCAGGTTCCGGGTCAGCGCGAACTAGCGCTGCTGCGCGGCGCCCCAGCAAGCGGCGTCGGGCTGGAACGGGCGCGGGGCCACGCCAAGTAGTCGTTCCAGCTCGCTATTGTCGGCCACCAGGTTCGACTCCAGCCGCGTCAGCGGGCCGCGCAAGCGCGGCACCATGTGCCGCCCCAGCTTCAACAGCGCCGCCGGAATCGGTATCGGCAGGGTTGGCGTCGGCAGGCTGCGGCGCACCCGCGCGAACATGTCACCCGCGGTGAGACGCTCGCCTCCGCCCAGCGGGAATACCCTCCCCGCCGCCTCCGGATGATCGAGCGCGGCAACCACGGCCGCCGCGATATCGTCGGCATGCACCGGCTGGCGCAGGCCACGCCCGGCGGGCAGCGGAAACACCCGCAAACGCATCGCGCGGCGCGCGATGGGCGTGAGGCTCTTATCCAGACCGGCACCGTAGATAAGCGTAGGGCGAAACACGGTCCACAACGCGCCCTGACGTTCGCATGCCGCCGCCAGTGCCGCCTCGCCATCGCGCAAGGTCTGGGCGATGGCGCGCTCGGCGGGCACGTCGGAGGCCTGTTTCGACTCGGCGCTCATCGAGCTGGTGGCGATCACTCGCGTACCCGGCGACAGCGTGGTGGTCGACAACCACCGGGCAAACGGCAACAGCGGACCAAAGCTGATCACCGCCAACGGGCGGCCCATGTCCGGTATGTGATCGGGCAAATAACCTTGGGACCAGCGCAACCATGGCTCGTCCACGCGCGGCACTCGACTCAACGCGCGCACCTGTTCGCCGCGCTCATGCAGGCGCGGCAGCAGAAAGCGGCCGATCTGGCTGCTGGCGCCAAATACCACAATGCTCATGCGCGATCCTCAGGGACCCGACGACAGGCGCGCCATCAAGGCGGCCAGCCGAGGGTTGCCGGGAGAAAGCTTGCGCGCGCTATCCAGCGACTGCGCCGCGCCGGGGCGATCGCCGCTTTGCAATTGCTGCTCGGCCTGGTCCATCCAGGCACCGGCCAGGCGCTGGCGCAACTGGCCCTGGCCCGCATCGCCCGGCGAAAGATCGCCCAGATCGGCCAGGCGCTCGCCAGCCACCGACAGGCGCCCGGCCGCCAATGCCTGGTTGAACTGGCTGATGGCGAGATTGGGCAAGGTTTCCAGGCCGTGGCGCGCGCTTTCGTTGTTGCCGTCGATGGCGAGCGCCTGGCGGTAAAGGTCATAGGCACTCTCGCCCGGCGGCAACATGAGCTTGCCTTGCGCGGCGGCAGCCGAGGCGCGCTGGATGGTGCGTGCCAATTCGGCGCTCTGCTGCGGCGTGAGCGGTGGATGTTGCAGGTCACCTGCCTCGTCTGCCGGCACCACCGTGTTGTTGGGTGGTACGGTGCCGGCCTTGCGGTTGTCGCCCAGGTGTGCGCGTGCTGATGCCAGCTCGGCCGAACGCGGCGCCCATTGGGCGGCCTGGTCGAGCAGCTTGCGCGCCTGCGCGTTGTCGCCGCTGTCGATAGCGGCATTGGCTTGCACGATCAACGCCTGCGCTACTTGGCCCAGGCCTGCCTTGGCATCGGCGTTGTCGGGATCGATGGCGAGCGCCGCTTTGAAATGGGCCAGTGCGGTGTCGTCCCCTTCGCCCGCGATACGGCCGGCGCGCAGTGCTTCCTGCCCTTGCTTGATGGCGTCGGTGAGCTGACCGTTGTCCTGCTGGCTGGCCTGCACCAGGGCCGCACGCAACGCCGGCAGCTCACCGTAGTTGGGCAACAGCGCGGCAAGGCGGTCGGTGAGCGCGGATGCCGTGGCGCGATCGCCCGCGTCCAGCGCCTTGTGCGCCTGGGCGGCCAGCGCCTCCCCAACCTTGTCCAAACCGTGCGAAGCCACAGCGTTGCCCGGGTCGGCCGAGAGCACCTTGCGGTACAGCGCGCCAGCGCCGTCGTCGCCGTCCAGCTTGCCGGCCTCCAGTGCAGCCTGGGCCTGTTCGATCAGGTGCCCGGTCTGCACCGAACCATTGCGGGCGTTGGCTAGTGCCTGGGAAAGACGATCCACATCGCTACCGCCACCCAACAGCTCGCGCGCGGCTGCCAGGGCCTGATCGGCCTCGTCCAGCCTGCCGGCCTGGAGCGCCGCATCGGCGCGCGCCACCTCGGCCAGGCCCACCCGGCGCAGGCCGTCGCGGGCGCGATCGTTGTCTGGCTGCAAGGCGCGCGCCGCTTCGAACAACTCGCGTGCGCTGCTGCCGTCATTGCCGTCCAGACGTCCTTCCTGCAGGGCGATTTCCGCGCGACCGAGCACGCCGTCCAGCTCGGTGCTCGGCACCAGGCCGCGCAACTTGTCCTGCTCCATCCACAACAACGTGCCGGCGCCAATCGCCAGCAACAGCACCAGCGGGATCAGCCAGCCGCGCTTGCGTTCGCGGGGCGGTGCCGGGCGCGTCGGCCCGGTGCGGCGGCGCTCGGGCTCGCTGGAAAAATGCGGCAGGCCATCGTCTTTGGGAGCCGAAGCGGGCGCATCCAAGTTGTCGAGATTGCCCAAGGTAGGCTCGGTGCGGCCTTGCGTACCGTGCTCGTGCGGGTCTTTGCGTCCGTTCATGGGCTCTGGAGGATGAGAATTATCGGCGCCACTTTAGCATCGGGCCAGCGCCCCGCCCGCGCGCCGGCGCACGGTGTTCAGCCTGCGCTGACGCGCCGTGCGTCCACCACGTTGGGCATGGCCGCCAACCGGCCGAGCAGGCTGGAGAGCTGTTCGAAGTCACGCACGCGCAAGGTAAAACGCATTTCCACCTCGCCAGTGGTGGTGAACACCCGGCTGGAGGAGGCAATGATATGGGTGCCGAAGTTGGTGATCAGGCTGGTGACATCCTTCTGCAAGCCCTTGCGATCGTAGCCATGCAGTTCGATGTCCACCTCGTAGGCCTGGGCGGCGGCCTTGCCCCACTCCACGTCGATGACGCGATCAGGATCGCGCCGCGCCAGGCGGGCAAGGCTGACGCAATCGGCGCGATGCACCGAGACACCACGCCCGCGCGTAACGAACCCCCGCACCGTGTCGCCGGGAAGCGGCTGGCAGCAGCGCGCCAAGGTGGTGAGCAGATTACCCACGCCCTCGATGCGCAACGCGCTGTGGTCGCGCAGTTGCTGGCGTTGCGTGGTCGACACGGGCGGCGGCGCGAGCACGGGCGGCGGCGCCGCCGCCTCCTGCAACACGCGGGCGATTTGCCCGGGCGCCACTTCGCCCATGGCCAGTGCCACGAGCAGTTCGTCGTGCGTTTTCAGGTGGAAGTGCGCCGGCAGCTTGCCGATGTCGGCCGCTGGCAGGGCGAGTCGCTTGAGTTCCTTTTCGAAGATGGTGCGACCCGCCGCGAGGTTGGCATCGTGGGCGATGCGACGGAACCAGGCGCGCACCTTGTCCTTGGCGCGAGAGGTATGCAGATAGCCGTGATGCGGCGATAGCCAATCGCGACTGGGCTCGGCCATCTTGGCCGTACGCACTTCCACGCGATCGCCACTGTGCGGCTGGTAGGTGAGCGGCACGATACGGCCGTTAACCTTGGCGCCGCGACAGCGATGCCCAACCTCGGTGTGCACGTGGTAGGCGAAATCGAGCACGGTGGCGCCATGCGGCAAGTCCACCACTTCGCCCTTGGGCGTGAGCAGGTAGACGCGATCTTCGAGCAGTTCGGTGTGCAGCTCGGCGGCCAGGTTCGCATCACCGTCCGCCCGCGGCTCCAGCAGGCGACGCATCCAGGCGATCTTGGCCTCGAACTCGCTGTCGCCGCTACCGCCCTCTTTGTAGCGCCAGTGCGCGGCCACGCCGAGCTCGTTGACGCGGTGCATCTCGTGCGTGCGAATCTGCACTTCCAGCGTCTTGCCGCGCGGGCCGATCACCGCGGTATGCAGCGAGCGATAGTCGTTGCCCTTGGGGCGCGCGATGTAGTCGTCGAATTCACCCGGCAGGTGCGGCCACAAGGTATGCACGACGCCGAGCGCGGCATAACAGTCGCTCACACTGTCCACCAGCACGCGGACGGCGCGAATGTCATAGAGATCGGAGAACTCCAGCGACTTGCGCTGCATTTTCTTCCAGATCGAATAGATGTGCTTCGGGCGACCGGCCAAGTCGGCGCGAATGCCGGCTTCATCGAGCGCACGCTTGAGCGTGGCGAGCGATTCGCGGATGAAATCCTCGCGATCGACGCGACGCTCGTCCAGCAGGCGTGCGATGCGCTTGTACGTATCGGGCTGTAGGTAGCGGAAGCTGAGGTCCTCCAGCTCCCACTTGAGCTGCCAGATACCCAGGCGGTTCGCCAGCGGCGCATGGATGTCACGGGTGAGCCGGGCCAGGGCCTGGCGTTCGGCATCTGGCCAAGCGCTGGCCATGCGCATGCGGGCCAACTGACGGGCCAGCAGGATGAATACCACGCGCAGATCGCGGATGATCGCCAGCAACAACCGGCGCAGGCCTTCGGCGCCGTGGTCCGCGCCATGCTGGGCATGCAACGCCCATACGCGCCCAGCCGCCACCTGGCCACCAACCAGGCGTTGCAGCTCCGCCGGCAGGGTGGGCTCGCGCGCGGCCCAAAGGGCGGGGTCCTGCTGCGACACCTCGAACCAGAGCGCGGCGGCCTGGGTCTTCGCATCGCAGCCGAGCATGGCGAGCAGTTCCAGCACATCGACGCATTCGGCCTGGTTCACCGCCACGGACGCAGCCGCCTCCAACGCCTCGCCCAGGATGGGCGGCACGTCGCCGGCGCGTTCGCGCCACTCGGCGAGACCCGAGCGTGGATAAGGGGCGGCTTGAACCATGCCGGCCATTCTAGTGCACGCGCGACGATTCCCCGACATGCCGCATGAATGCGCTTAAGTAGACGTGTATGCTCCCCGCGTTACCCCGCCCCTTTGAGAGAGGATCGCCCCATGCGTCTGGTTCGTGTATTGCCGTTGCTGCTGTGCGCCGCTGTTGCCGTACCCTCCCTCACCCTGGCCGCCGACCAGTACGTGCCGCTGCAACAGCGCATGTCGGCGGATGAGTTCAAGGCCGCCGGCCTGAACAAGTTGTCGCCGGATGAGCTGCAAAACCTCGACAATTGGCTCAGCGGCCACGGCAAGGTCGTGACGAAGATGGTGGATGCCAGCGGTAATCCGGTGTTCTATACCGGCAAGGAAAAGGTCGGCCCGATTCAAGCCCGCATTCAGGGCGGCTTTTCCGGTTTCAACGGGCACGGCGTGTTCAGCCTGGACAACGGCCAGGTCTGGAAGCAAGCCGACACCACGAGCATCGCCTGCATGTCGGCCGAATCTCCCAAGGTCACCCTGCGCCGATCGCTGATGGGCAACTGGATGATGGCCGTGGATGGCTGCCCCAGCACGACGGCCGTGGTTCGCACGCATTGATCGCACCTCGCTCGGCGGCAACGTTGTCGCCGAGCGAGTTCAGTTCAGCGCTTCCACCGCCCGCGTCAACCGCTTGGCCGACACCGGCTCGGCGGTTTTCAGCTCCTGCGCGAACAGCGACACGCGCCACTCCTCGATCAGCCAGCGCAACTCATCCAGACCTTCCGTGCCCTCGGCGCGGTACTTGAGATAATCCCGCCAGAACGGCAGCACCTGCAGCATGCGCTGCTGGTCCTTGGCAGGATCCTGACGCAGGCGCTCGGCGCGTAGGCGCATGGCCTTGAGGTAGCGCGGATAGTGCGCGAGGCGTGATGTAGGCAGGTCGCGCAGGAAGCCCGGCACCAGCAAGCCATCGAGCTGTTCGCGCAGGTCGTCGTAACTGGCGCGCGCAAAGCCCATCAACGGCGGCTGCAACCACGGCTTGAGTTCGGCCTGCGCCTCGATGATGGGCTCGGCGAGCTTCAAGCGTTCCACAGCCGCGCCGAAAAGCTCGCGTGCCGCCTGGGTATGCAGCGCCTCGAATGTACCAGCGGTGCGCACGTTCAACGTGTGTCGCGTCAGCAGGTCTCGAAAGCCGCCTTCCACCAGCGCTTCGCGCAGGCTATCCACGCTGCCGAGCGGCGCGTACTTGAGTGCGAGCGGATTGGCGATGGGCAGGCGTCTGCGCGCCTGCTTCATGTCGCTGGCGAGCGCATTGCGCAGAAGTCGGATGACGCCCTGCTCATGCGCCTCGCGTGCTTCATCACGGCGTTCGAAGACGCGCAGAGCCACCGTTTCACCCAGATCGACCAGCGCCGGGTAGGCCAGCAAGCCGCCCGCCGAGCGCACCTGCTCGGGAATCTCTTCGAAATCCCAACTGGTGACGTCTTCGCGGGTCAGTTCGATGTCGGTCTTGCGCGAGAAAGCCTCACGCGCCTGGCCTTCCCACTGCGCGCGCAGCGCCGCCAGATCGCGACCGGCGGCGAGCGTCTTGCCCTGTTCGTCGTGCAGGCGGTAGCGCATGCGGAAATGCATCGGCAGTTCGACCGCATCGAACTCGGCAGCGCTGACCTCCACACCCGTAGCGCGCTTGAGGAAGGCGGCCAGCGCCTTGCTCAATGCCTCATCACGTGGCGCCTCGGCCTCGATAAAGGCACGCGCAAAATCCGGCGCGGGCACAAAGTTGCGCCGCAGCGCCTTGGGCAGGCCGCGAATCAGTTCCGCCACCTTTTCGCCCAGCAAGCCCGGCACCAGCCATTCGCAGCGCGCGGTGGGCAAGGCATTCAACATGGCCAACGGCAGATGCAGGGTAACGCCGTCGGCCTCGTCGCCGGGCACGAAACGGTACTCCAGGCGATACTTTTGCGGCGGCACATCGAGCGACGCGGGGAAGGCCTTGGGGTCCAGCCCCGCGCCACCGCTCATCACATCGTCCAGCGACCAGCGCAGCGCCGCCTGCTCCGCCGGGCGCGCGCGGCGATACCACGCATCCAGCGCGCGGCTGTCGCTGATGTCCTCGGGCAACTTGCCCTCGAAGAAGCCGGCCAGTTCGTCCTCATGCCGCAACAGGCCTTCGCGGCGCTGCTTGGCCTCGATGCCGCGGGCGTCTTCCAGCACGCGCTGGTTGGCGCGCACAAAATCGGCGCGGGTATCGATGTCGCAACGCGCCAGCGCCTCGCGCAGGAAGATCTCGTGCGCCAGCTTGAGGTCCTGCTGGTGGAAGGTGACCGGTCGGCGTTCCACCAAGGTGAGGCCGAACAGGCTCACCTGCTCATAGGCCACCACATGGCCGCGCTTACGCGACCAGTGCGCGTCGCGACAGGAGGCGCGCAGGAGGTGGGCCGCCTGCTGCTCGATCCACAGCGGCTCCACGCGGGCGCACATCATGCCCCACACGCGACCGCCCACATCGAGGATCTGCGCGGCGAACAACCAGTTGGGCGGCGTCTTGGCGAGTGCCGAACCCGGAAACACCTGGAAGCGCCGCTCGCGCGTGCTGCGGAAAACGCCCTTGTCGTCCTTGTGACCCACCTGCGTGGGCAGGCCGGCGAGCAGGCTGCGATGGACGGCCTCGTACTGACGCGCAGCCTCGTCCTCCTCGCCGCCCTTGGCCTTGGCCGGCGGCGCGGCCGGCTCACGCGCTGCGCGAGGCTCGCGCCGGTTCGACACGGCGACGGCCTTGTCCTTGGCGCCGCCACGCACGGATGCGGCCGGCGCAGCGGCAGCGATCGATTCCAGCTTCCAGCCGAGCTCCTGCACCACAAGCAACAGCTGGCGATGCAGCTCGCGCCACTCGCGCATGCGCATGAAGCTCAGGAAATGGCGCGAACACCAGTCACGCAACTTCGATTGCGTGAGTTCCTCGTGCGCTTTGCCGTACTCGCGCCATAGATTGAGCACGCCCACGAAATCGGACTTGGGATCGGCGAAGGCCGCGTGCGCCGCATCGGCCTGCTGGCGCGCATCGGCGGGCCGCTCGCGCGGGTCCTGAATGCTGAGGAAGGCGACGATGGCCAGCGTTTCGCGCAGGCCGCCGACCTTCTGCGCTTCCACCAGCATGCGCGCCAGCTGCACGTCGATGGGCAGGCGCGCCAGCGTGCGGCCGATGGGCGTGAGGTGGCGTTGCTCGTCGATGGCCGAAATTTCGGCCAGGCGTCGATAGCCGTCCGCCACCACGCGCGGATCGGGCGCCTCCAGAAACGGAAACTCGTCCACCTCGCCCAATTGCAGCGAGAGCATGCGCAGGATCACGTTGGCCAGCGAAGAGCGCAGCAATTCGGGATCGGTATAGGCGGCGCGGCTGGCGAAGTCCGCCTCGTCGTAAAGGCGATAGCAGATGCCCGGACCCACGCGTCCGCAACGACCCTTGCGCTGGTCGGCGGCGGCGCGCGACACCGGCTCCACATGCAGGCGTTCGAGCTGGCTGCGCTGGCTGTAGCGCTTCACGCGCGCCTGGCCGGAGTCGATCACATAGCGGATGCGCGGCACCGTGAGCGAGGTTTCGGCCACGTTGGTGGCCAGCACCACGCGACGTTTGGGCCCGGGCTTGAACACGCGGTCCTGATCGCCCGCAGAAAGGCGCGCGTACAGCGGCAGCACTTCGGTTTCGCGGTACTGGCGGCGGGAAAGCAGCAAGTGCGTGTCGCGAATCTCGCGCTCGCCCGGCAGGAACACCAGCACGTCGCCGCGCGGGTCGTCATGGGTGATCTCATCGAGCACGGCGGCAATGTGGTCGGCGCCGCCCTGCGACAGGTCGCCCGCGCGTTGTCCGCGGCGAGCAGCCACCTCGTCCACCGAGCGCCAGCGCACCTCCACCGGATAGGTGCGCCCTTCCACCGAAACAATGGGCGCGCCATCGAAATGCTCGGCGAAGCGCGCGGTGTCGATGGTGGCCGAGGTGACGATGATCTTGAGCGTGGGGCGCTTGACGGCGAGGCGCTTGAGGTAGCCCAGCAGAAAATCGATGTTGAGGCTGCGCTCGTGCGCCTCGTCGATGATCAACGTGTCGTAGGCGCTCAGCCAGGGATCGCCCTGGGTTTCAGCCAGCAGGATGCCGTCGGTCATGAACTTGACCAGGGTGCGCTCGGACACCTGGTCGTTGAAGCGCACCTGGTAACCCACCTGGTCACCCAGCGGCGTGGCCAATTCCTCCGCCACGCGGTGCGCCATGGAGCGGGCGGCCAGGCGGCGTGGCTGGGTGCAGCCGATCATGCCCGCCTCGCCGCGACCGGCAGCCAGGCACAGCTTGGGCAGCTGGGTCGTCTTGCCCGAACCGGTTTCGCCGGCGATCACCACCACCTGGTGCTTGCGGATCAGCTCGACGATTTCCTCGGCGCGCGCGGTGATAGGCAGCGATTCGTCCAGGCGGATCGCCGGCTTGGCTTCGGCGCGGGCACGGCGGCGCGCCAGCGAGGCGTCGATGTCGCTGGCGAGCGCGGCGAGCTTCTTCTCGTCGAAGCGACGCGTCAGTTCGCGCCAGCGGCCGAGAAGGCGGCCGTAGTCGCGGCTGCACACCAGGTCGAGCGACTGGCGCAGCGGTCTGAGGCGGGCATCGCCGGCGGCGGGGCGGGGAGCGGGTGTCTGTGTCATCGGACCGCACATGATAGCCGCAGGCCCCGCTCTCAAGCGCCCTCCGCCGCGCAGGCACTTTCAGGCGACCGCGCCGGTCCATCGGCGGAGTGACCGAACACAAGGATGCGCCGATGCTTGTCACAGGCCAGTGCAACGCGCGCCTCACGTGCCCAGATTCCGCATGGTCGATCCGCGCCAGCAGGGGCTGGCGGGTGCGGTTTGCCTGCTCAAGGGCTTGGCAGGCGGCATTGATCCGGTCTGCGCGGATGTGGATGTGTGGGCACCATGAGCGAGAGCGAACGCATCGCCCACCACACCACCGGCGTGGACATGGTGCGCCTCGCGATCGAGCATAGCTGCCCCATGTCACCGACCGCACCCTGAGCGCCCCGGAGAGCCGGCCATAGATTTCACCTATCAATGGAATCAGGATTATTCATTTCCCTGATCAATCGCCCGCCACTAGCCTTGGGGGCAGTCCTCATTTCGACGTCACCCTCAAGGAGCACGCCATGGCCATTTCCATCGGTATCGCCAAGAAAGATCGCGAGCAGATCGGCGAGCATCTGTCCAAGCTGCTCGCCGACACCTACTCGCTGTATCTGAAAACCCACAGCTTCCACTGGAACATCACCGGGCCGCACTTCAACAGCCTGCATACGATGTTCGAAACCCAGTACAACGAACTGTGGCTGGCGGCCGACGAGATCGCCGAGCGCATCCGCACCCTGGACGTGTTCGCCCCGGGCTCCTACAGCCAGTTCGGCAAGCTCACCTCCATCAAGGAAGAAGCCGGCGTGCCCGACTGGAAGGAGATGGTCGGCCAGTTGGTGGAGGGCCATGAGATCGCCGCCCATACTGCGCGCCAAGTCATCAAGGTGGCCGACGAGGCGGGCGACGAAGGCACCGCCGACATCGTGACCGGCCGCCTGAAAGAGCATGAGAAGACCGCCTGGATGCTGCGCTCGCTGCTCAAATGATCGCCACGCTTGAAGGGGCTCTCCTCGCGGAAGCCCCGGGCGGTACCGGGCGTATCGATCCGGCCCGTCACGCGCTTTGAACATCCCCTGCAAATACCGGCGCACCGCGGCGGGAGGCCTGACCTCGGGCTGACCACCCCGGTGCCGCCTTTATTGAGCGAAAAGCGCGTCAACGTTAAGCTCCCTGTGCTTTTCGGCCTCGTGTGAGGCAGCCCACGGGGACCGTTTTGAGCACCACAGCAACCACCCAACACGACAGCCGGCACCCGCTGCTCTCAGCCATCCTGCTCGCCCTGATCGTCGCGGCCATGAACATCGGCCTATGGTGGTGGAGCAATCTGCCGCACGGCCCCGAGGACTGGAAAGGCCCGATCAACGGCTTTGCCCTGTCCGCCTTCCAGCGCTATCAGAATCCGCTGAAGAACGATTTCCCTTCCGATGACGAAGTGGACAGCGACCTCAAGCTGATCAGTCGCTACACCTCGCGCATCCGCACCTACTCGATGCTGCAGAACCCGCAGACCTATCGTCTGGCGGAGAAGGATGGCCTGCAGGTGATGGCCGGCGCGTGGATCGACCGTCGCCTGGACAACAACGAAAACGAGATCGAGGCGCTGATCGCCCAGTCCCGCCGTTACCCCAACGCGATCAATCGCGTGCTGGTGGGTAACGAGGTGCTGTTCCGCAACGACATCCCGCCCGAACAGCTGATGGCGTATGCCGACCGCGTGCGCGCCGCGATCCACCAGCCGGTGTCGATCGCCGAGCCGTTCCATATCTGGGCCAAGTACCCGGAGCTGGCCGACCACGTGGACTTCATCACCGTGCACCTGTTCCCGTACTGGAACGGCATCCCGGTGACCGGCCCCGGCAAAGGCATCGACGCGTTCCCCGCGGTGGCCGACGCACTGGGCAGCTACGAGTCGCTCAAGAAGATGTTCCCGAACAAGCCGATCGTGATCGGCGAAATCGGCTGGCCGTCCAACGGCGACCGCTTCAAGTACGCCGACCCGTCGGTGTCCAACGAGGCGATTTTCCTGCGCACGTGGTTCAACGAAGCCAAGAAGCGCAACATCGACTATTACGTGATGGAGGCCTTCGACCAGCCCTGGAAGGAGAAGCTCTCCGGCCGCACCGAAGCCTACTGGGGCATGTTCAATGCCGACCGTCAGCTGAAGTTCCCGTTCCTCGGCCCGGTGACCGAAGACACCGCGTGGCCGTGGAAGGCGCTGGCCGCGAGCCTGTTGGCGCTGCTGCCGATGGTCTGGTTCGCCCGCCACTACAGCCGCTTCAAGCTGATGGGCCGGTTCTTCTTCTGCGCGCTGATCCAGCTGGCCTGCGGCCTGATCGTGTGGTCGGCCACCCTGCCCTTCAATTTCTACCTGAGCTGGGTCGACTGGACCATGCTGGTGCTGCTGTTCCCGGCCCAGATCGCCATTCTCGCCATCCTGCTCATCAATGGCTTCGAGTTCACCGAAGTACTGTGGCGCCGTAACTGGGTGCGTCATGCGGGCATGCTCACGCCCGATCCGGTGGAAAAGCAGCCGTTCGTGTCGATCCATCTGGCCTGCTACAACGAGCCGCCGGAAATGGTCATCGTCACGCTCGATTCGCTGGCCGCGCTGGAATACCAAAACTTCGAAGTGCTGGTGATCGACAACAACACCAAGGACCCGGCGATCTGGAAGCCGGTGCAGGAATACTGCGGAAAGCTCGGCCCCAAGTTCCGCTTCTTCCATCTGGAACCGTGGCCGGGCTTCAAGGCCGGCGCGCTCAACTTCGGCCTGAAGGAAACCAACCCCGAAGCCGACGTGGTCGCCGTGATCGACGCCGACTACGTGGTGCGCAAGGACTGGCTCGCCTCGCTCACCGGTTACTTCCATGACCCGAAGGTGGCCGTGGTGCAGTGCCCGCAGGCCCACCGCGACTTCGAGCACAACCGCTTCCGCCGCATGACCGCGTGGGAGTACGACGGCTTCTTCCGCATCGGCATGCACCACCGCAACGAGCGCAACGCCATCATCCAGCACGGCACCATGACCATGGTGCGCCGCTCGGCCCTGGAAGGCACCGGCGGCTGGTCCGAATGGACCATCTGCGAAGACGCCGAGCTCGGCCTGCGCCTGATGCACGCCGGCTACGAGCTGGTCTACGTGGACGAGCTGATGGGCGTGGGCCTGACCCCGGCCGACTTCAAGGCATACAAGAGCCAGCGCTACCGCTGGGCCTTCGGCGCCATGCAGATCCTCAAGGGTCGCTGGGACTGGATGACCCGCAAGGGCCCGCTTACCGGCGGCCAGCGCTTCCACTTCCTCACCGGCTGGTTCAGCTGGTTCGCCGATGCGCTGCACCTGATCTTCACCATGATGGCGATCTTCTGGACCGCCGGCATGGTGGCCTTCCCGTCCGTGTTCAGTCTGCCGATGCAGCTGTTCCTGATCCCGGTGATTGGGTTCTTCTTTGCCAAGGCCATCTTCGGCATCGTGCTCTACCGTGCGCGTGTTCCCTGCAGCTGGTACGACACGCTGATGGCGTCGCTGGCCAGCATGGGCCTGTCGCACGCCATCGCGCGCGGCATCCTGCACGGCCTCACCCGCGAGAAGACCTCCTTCGTGGTGACCGCCAAGAGCCGTCGCCTGGGCGGCAGCAATTTCGCGGCGTTCGCCCCGGTGCGCGAGGAGCTGCTGATGGCCATCGCCCTGCTCGGCTGCGTCATCGGCATGGGTCTGCGCTTCGGCACGAGTTACCTGGAAGGCATGCTGTGGATGTTCATCCTGGCTGCGCAGTCCATTCCGTACGTGTCGGCCGTGGTGGGTGCATGGATCGCACACAAGGCAGGCGACAAGGCCGGCTGATGCATCAGCCGGCCACCGGGCGTCGTTCATCGGCCGCCCATGGCCAATCGGCTAAGCTTGTTCCGCGCGTGTCACTGGCACGCGCATTCCATTTCCAGGACGGAACAAGGACCGCATGCGCCGATTTCGACGCCTGACGCTGCTGCCGCTGTTGTTCGCCCCGCTGCTCGCGCATGCCGGGGTGCAGCTGGTGGTGGATGGCGTGGACGATCCGCTGAAGCTGGCGGTGACCTCGGGCGTGGACCTCGCCCAGTACGCCAATCGCGACGTCACCGAAGCGCAGGTACGCCGCCTGTACGACAAGTCGCTGGAGCAGGCCAAGACCGCGCTGGAGCCGTACGGCTATTACGAGGCCGCGGTGCAGGGGCAGCTCGAACCCACCGGCAACGATTGGCGGGTGACCTTGCACGTGACGCCCGGGGCGCCGGTCAAGGTCGCCGCCGTGGACCTGCAACTGGATGCCAAGGCCGCCGACATCCCCGCGATCCGTCGCGCCAAGCGCGCCATCGAGAACCTCAAGGGCCAAACGCTCGACCACGGCGCTTATGACAGCGCGCGCGACACGCTGAGCGGCACGCTCACCGCCAACGGCTTCCTCGACGCCCGCCTCATCACCCACACGGTGGAAGTGAACCGTGGCGAGCGCAGCGCGGTGATCAAGCTCGCCTGGGAGGCCGGCCCGCGCTACCGCTTTGGCGAAGTGCATTTCGAAGGCTCGCAATTTCGCGAAGGCCTGCTCGACCGCTATGTGCCCTTCAAGCAGGGCGAGTACTTCGCCCAGGACAAGCTGCTCCAGTTGCAGCAGGCCCTGAACGGCGCCGACTACTTTTCGGTCGTGAACGTGCTGCCCGACGTCGACGACAAGAAAAACGGCGTGGTCGACGTCAACGTGGAGCTGGTGCCCGCCAAGCGCACCATCTACACCGGTGGGCCCTTCATCGGCACCGACACCGGCTTTGGCGTGCGCCTGGGCAGCGAGCGCCGCTGGGTCAACCGGCGCGGCCACAAGTGGAAGAACGAGGCGGTGATCGCGCAGAACCTCAAGACGCTTTCCACGCTCTATTCCGTGCCGATGCCCGGCCCCAACCAGCGCAGCTTCAACTACGGCGCCACCTATCGCGACTCCAACACCGACACCTCCAAGTCCAAGACGCTGGAAGTGGTCGCCAACGAAACACGCGAATGGCATGGCTGGGTGCGCACCATCGGCATCCATGCCCTGGACGGCACCTTCACCGTCGGCAAGCAGAGCGGCGAGCCGGACAACGCGCCAGGTGTGGAACGCGGCAACAGCAACCTGTTCTATCCAGAGGTGTCGCTATCGCGCAAATCGGGCGACAACCCCATCTTCGTGCGCAACGGCTGGTCGCTGACACTGGCCGCGCGCGGCACGGTCGGCGGCCTGCTCTCCGATGCGGCCTTCAGCCAGGTCACCGCCGACGCCAAGTGGATCACCTCCTTCGCCGGCAACAATCGCCTGATCCTGCGCGGCTCGGGTGGCATGACCTGGACCAACGACTTCTCCTCCCTGCCGCCGCAATTGCGCTTCTTCGCTGGCGGCGACCGTTCGGTACGCGGTTACGGCTATCAGACCATCGGCCCCAAGAACGATTTCGGTCGCGTGATCGGCGGCAAGAACCTGTTGGTGGGCAGCACCGAGGTGGAGCACTACTTCAGCCGCAACTGGGGCATGGCTGCCTTCGTCGATGCCGGCAACGCCTTCGACGGCACGGACTATCGCCCCAAGATCGGCGCGGGCCTGGGTGTACGCTGGCTTTCGCCGGTGGGCATGATCCGAGTGGATCTGGGCACGCCGGTGCATAACCCGGATGACCATGGCGTGGAATTGCACGTCGTGATCGGGCCGGACCTGTGAGAACGATGCGATGACCGCCGCCACACCCGCCGCATCCCCTGCCCCCGCGCCGCGCGCGCCTCGTCGCTGGCTGCGCTGGAGCCTGTACACGCTGTTGGCCTTGCTGCTGATCGTGCTGCTTTTTGTGGGCTGGTTGCTGGGCACGGGTTCGGGCCTGCGTTTCGCCCTGGCCCGCGCTGAGGGCTTTACCCACGGCGCGCTCAGCGTGCAATCGGCCCAGGGTCGCCTGCTCGGCCCACTCGATGTCACGGGCCTGCGTTATGCCGATGGCGAGGGTCTGGACGTACGCGTCACCCGCGCGCACCTGAACTTGCGCGCCAGCGCGTTGCTGCGCAAACGCCTGCACGTACTCACCCTCGACGTCGGCGACGTCGACGTGACGCTGCCCAAGAGCAAGCCGGAAGAGCCCGCCAGCGAAAGCAGCTTCTCGTGGAAACCGCCGTTCGACATGCTGCTCGATCGCCTGCACGTTGGCGCCGTGCATGTTCGCCAGGACGGACAAGCCCTGTTCGCCTCCGACTCGCTCGACCTGGCCGGCGGCTGGACGCAGCGCGGCATCGAGCTTCACCAACTGGCGCTGCGCGCACCGGACGGCCAGGCAGACCTCGATGGCCGCCTCGTCATCGCCGGCAACTACAGCGGCGACAGCAAGGCGTCTTTCGCCTGGCGCGTGGCCGACACCGAGTACGCCGGTCAATTGGATGCCCATGGCGATGGCAAGCAGGCCGACGTGGAACTGCAGCTCACCCAGCCCATGGCGGCCCGCCTGCACCTGCACCTGGCGCAAAGCGGTGACTACGCGTGGAAAGCCACGCTGGACGCCCCCGGCTTCAACCCAAAGCCGTTGCTCGGCGACAGCGCGCTCACCCATCTGGCCGCCGCGCTGGAGGCCGAGGGCGACAAACGCGGCGGCACGCTCAACGGCAAGCTCGACCTCAACGACTATCAACTCCTGTTGCATCCGCTGAAGGCGCATTTCAGCGACGACCTCAACACGCTCACCATCGACCAGCTCGCGCTCGGCTCGCCGCAATTGAAAGGTGATGTCACGGCGCACGGCATCGTGCAGCTGGGCGCCAACCCGCTCACCGCCGACCTTACGCTCGACTGGCAAGGCGTGGAGCTGCCCGAGGAGTGGGCCGGACAACGCCTGCTGAGCCACGGCCGCCTGCAGGCCAAGGGCAGCGCGCAGCAGTTTCACGCCGAGGGTGCGCTGGGCATCGGCCCCGAGGGCAAGCTGGCCGATGTCATCCTCAACCTCGATGGCACTCAGCAGCTCATCAACGTGCACGAGCTGACCATCAAGCAGCCGCAAGGCCATTTCACCGCCAACGGCTCGCTCACCCTGCAGCCGGATTTCGGCTGGCAGCTTGAGGCCAAGGCCAGCAAGTTCGATCCGGGCCAGCTGTTCGCCGAATGGAAGGGCTCGCTGGATGCCGACCTTGTCTCGCAGGGCACCCTGCCTCAGGGGCACCCGGATGTCACGCTCGACATCCGCCAACTCGATGGCCGCCTGCGCGACCGCAACGTGCACGGCGACGGCAAGCTTCATCTGCCGCCCGAGGGCGTGCTGGATGGCACGTTGCACCTGATCTCCGGCGGCAGCGATGTGCAGGTGGATGCGCAACCGGGCAGCAGCAACAACATCACCGTCAAGCTGGCCGTCGCCACCCTGGGCGACTGGCTGCCCGATGCGGCGGGCCGCCTGCAAGGCACCGTCCGCGTGCGTGGCAAATACCCCGCGCTGGCGGTGGACAGCAACCTGCAAGGCAGCACGCTCGGCTATGCCGGGCAAACCGTGGACAGTCTGCATCTGCTGGCCGACCTGCCGGACATCAGCCACCCCGGCGGCAAGCTCGATGTGCAAGCCGCCAACGTCAACGCCGTCGGTCTGCACTTCAACCAGTTGAACGTGCACGGCAACGGCACCGCCGATCGCCACAGCCTCACGCTGGAAGCGCGCGGCCAGCCGCTCTCGGCCGAACTCGCCTTGAGCGGTAGCCTGGACAAGAACCAGGCATGGAACGGTACGCTCTCCACACTCAACCTGGACCTGGCGGGCCTGCCACGCTGGCGCCTGCAACAAGGCAGCGCCCTGTCGTACAAGGACGGCGCCTTCGCCATCGCCGAACTCTGCCTCACCGCTGGCGATCCGCTGCTGTGCGCCGCCGCCAAACAGGACAAAGCCGGCAACCTCGACGCCAGCTATCGCCTGCACCACCTTCCCATCGCGCTGCTGATGAGCGCCGCCAGCACGGCCAGCGTGCCGATGCGCGTGGAAGGCACGCTGGAAGGCAACGGCAGCGTGCGTCGCAATACCGCGGGCGCGCTCACCGGCAACGCGTCCATCACGTCCGCACGCGGTTCGATCGCCTACGCCGATCACCCCGACCAGCCGATGCTGACGTACGACCAGCTCGCGTTGACGGCCCAGCTCAGCCCATCCAGCCAGCGCGTGGAGCTGCACGCGGGGCTTAGCGACAACGGCCGCCTCGATGGCCAGCTCACGCTCACTGGTGCGCAGCAGGCCCTGGGTGGTCACGTTTCCGTGCACGTGAATAACCTGGCGCTGCTCGAAATCCTCACGACCGAAGTGGTGAACCCCAAGGGCGCCTTGCTCGGCGAATTCAGCCTTGGCGGCACGCTCGCCCAGCCGGCCATCAACGGGCAGGCCAACCTGAGCAACTTCGCCGCGGAAATTCCGGCCATGGGTCTGAAGCTCAGCCAAGGCCAGGTGGTGGTATCCACGCACGATGCACGCACATTCCGCCTCGACGGCAGCGTGCACTCGGGTGACGGAGCGCTGATGTTAGCCGGCACCGCGACACTCGGTGATCAAGCGCAAAGCGTGCTGTCGGTAAAGGGCAGCAATGTGCGGGTGGTGGATATTCCCGCCGCCAAGGTCGCCGTGACGCCGGACCTTTCCGTGCGCCACAACGCCAACGGCCTGGACATCAGCGGCAACGTCACCCTCGACAATGCCGAAGTGAACCTGGACAAGCTCCCCGGCACCGGCGCCACCAAGGCTTCGCCCGATGTGGTCGTAGTGGACGAAAAGCAGCGCGAGGAAGCGGCGAGCAACCTGCCGATCAATGCCACCGTCACGGTGAACCTTGGCAACAAGACCCACATGATCGGCATGGGGCTGGACGGCAAGCTGCGTGGCCAGTTGGTGGTGAGCGAACGCCCCGGGCGCGCGGCCACGGGTCAGGGCCAGATCGAGGTGGACGGCACCTATAAGGCCTACGGCCAGAACCTGCAGATCGAGCGCGGGCAACTGCTGTTCGCCAGCACGCCCATCGACAACCCGGGCCTCAACATCCGCGCGGTGCGCAAGCTCAACCCCAACGCCACCATCGACGATGGGCAAAAGGTGGGCCTCTACATCGCCGGCACGGCGCAACGCCCCGTACTGACGGTGTTCTCGCAACCGGTGATGGAGCAGTCGGATGCGCTCTCCTACCTGGTCACCGGCAAGCCGCTGTCGCAGGTGCGTGGTGGCGAAGGCAACATGGTGGGCGCGGCAGCGCAAGCGCTGGGTTCGGCCACCGGCAACCTGCTGGCCAAGAGTATCGGCTCTCGCCTGGGCATCGACGATATCGGCGTGAGCAGCAACGACGCGCTCAATGGCAGCTCGGCCTTCACGGTGGGCAAGTACCTCTCGCCACGCCTGTACCTGAGCTATGGCGTGGGTTTGTTCGACCCGGGCCAAGTGATCACGCTGCGTTACCACTTCAACGCACGCTGGAATTTCGAGGCACAGAACGCCACCGACTTCAGCCGCGCCAGCCTCAACTACCGCTACGAGAAATAGGCGCTCCCGCCAGGCGGGAGCGCATGGCGTCAGCAGCCGCACACAACACAGCTGTCAGCCACTGCCCATAGCCCATAGGTCATGCCCACCCGGCGAGGGCGTGGGATTATCGTGTTCACCCCCTCCAGGAGAGCACTCCATGCGGCAATTTCGTTGGATCCTCACCGCAGCGGCGCTGACCAGCACCTGCGCACTGGCCGCCACGGCCACCCCGCCCGCCCCCGCGCACACTACGGCGCGTAACGCCGGCGGCATCGACCTCACCGGCATCGACCACAGCGTCAAGCCCGGTGACGATTTCGACAACTACGCCAACGGCAACTGGAAGAAGACCGCGCAGATTCCGGCGGACCGTTCCAGTACTGGCGTGTTCCTGGAGGTGTTCCAGAAGGCCGAGCAGCGCAATGCCGACCTGATCCGCGAGGTCGGCAAGAGCAACGCGCCGGCCGGCAGCAATCAGCGCAAGATCGCCGACTACTACGCCGCCTTCATGGACGAGGCCGCCATCGAGAAGCGCGGCCTGGCGCCGCTGCAGCCGCAGCTCAAGGCCATCGACGCCATCGCCAGCAAGGCAGACCTGGCCCGCGTGCTCGGCCAAGGTCTACGCGCCGACGTGGACCCGGTGAACGCGACCAATTTCCAGACCGAACACCTGTTCGGCCTGTTCGTGTCGCATGGCCTGGATGACGCCTCGCGCAACATCCCCTACCTGTTGCAGGGCGGCCTGGGCATGCCCACCCGCGACTACTACCTGTCCGATGACAAGGCCATGGTGGAAACGCGCGGCAAGTACCAGGCCTACGTTGCCGCCCTGCTCAAGCAGGCGGGCGTGGCCGACGCCGATGCCAAGGCAAAAGCCATCCTCGATCTGGAAACCAAGATCGCCAAGGCACAGGTGGACATCGTCGATAGCCAGGACGTGCACAAGGCCAACAACCCGTGGGCGCGCGACGCCTTCGCCAAGAACGCCCCGGGCCTGGACTGGGACGCCTACTTCAAGGCCGCCGGCCTGGACCAGCAGAAGACCATCGACGTGTGGCAGGTGCCGGGCGTCAAGGGCCTATCCGCGCTGACCGCCAGCGAGCCGCTGCAGACCTGGAAGGACTACCTCACCTTCCACGCGCTCAACGAATCGGCTTCCCTGCTGCCCAAGCCCTATGCCGACCTGAGCTTCGGTTTCTATGGCCAGACGCTCTCCGGCACGCCCAAGCAGCGTGACCGCTGGAAGCGCGCCATCGCCAGCACCAACGTGGCGCTGGGCGACGCCGTAGGCGAGCTGTACGTGAAAAAGTACTTCCCGGCCTCGTCCAAGGCGCAGGTCGAGCAGATGGTGAAGAACATTCTCGCCGCCTTCGACGAACGCGTGGACGGCCTGGACTGGATGACGCCAACCACCCGCCAGAAAGCCAAGGCCAAGATCGCCAGCATTCGCGTGAGCGTTGGCTACCCCGAGCATTGGCGCAACTACGGCACGCTGGAGATCAAAGCGGATGACGCCCTGGGCAACCAGCAGCGTGCGCAGAAGTTCGAGTACGAGCACCAGCTTGCCAAGCTCAGCCAGCCGGTGGATCGCGGCGAATGGTGGATGACGCCGCAGACGGTGAACGCGGTGAACCTGCCGCTGCAGAATGCGCTGAACTTCCCGGCGGCCATTCTCGAAGCGCCGTTCTTCGACCCCAAGGCCGACGCCGCCGCCAACTACGGCGCCATCGGCGCGGTGATCGGTCACGAGATCAGCCACAGCTTCGACAACCTCGGCGCCGAGTTCGACGCCCAGGGCAACCTCGCCAACTGGTGGACGCCGGAAGACCAGGCCCACTTCAAGGCGGCCGGCCAGAAGCTGGTGGAGCAGTACAACGCGTACGAAGCACTGCCAGGCCTGCACGTGAACGGCCAGCAGACGCTGGGCGAAAACATCGCCGACGTGTCGGGCCTGACCATCGCCTACCTGGCGTACCACAAGTCGCTGGGCGGCAAGCCCGCGCCGGTGATCGATGGCCTCAGCGGCGACCAGCGCTTCTTCCTCGCCTTTGGTCAGGCCTGGCGCGAGAAGGTGCGTGACGCCGCCATGCGCCAGCGCGTGATCGGCAACGAGCACGCCCCGGGCCGCTTCCGCGCGCAGACGGTGCGCAACCTCGACGCCTGGTACGACGCCTTCCAGCCCAAGCCGGGCGAAGCGCTGTACCTGGATCCGTCGCAACGCGTGAAGATCTGGTAAGCCTGCGTTCGATCGCGTGAACAAGGCCACGCCTCGCCAGAGGCGTGGCCTTTTCATTGGGGCCGCGAGCACGACGCGCGCTGCGCCAACTGGGCTGCCTGCACCGAACGCATCGCGGCGATGCGCCGGCACCGCCTGTGCTTTTCTAGGTGTTTGCGGGTCGCGGCACCAGCACCGCCAGCACGATCGCCAGGACGAACAACGCAGGTACGTCACCCCACAGATGCCCCATGTGCGCCGGATGGCTCATGGCCTGTACCGCCATGATGCCCCCGTGCACCACGCTGGACCACACGGTGAACCAGATCAGGCTCAGGTTGGCCAGTGGATCGCGCGCGGCGCGTATCAGGAACACACCGAGCGTCGCGTAGATGCCCACGATCATCATCGGGTAGTCCGAATAACCTTCGTGCCACACCCAGCCGGACGGCCAAACCAGCATCAGGGGATACACGGCCAGGCAGACGATGCCCAGCACAACCAGGGCAATACGCAGCAACTTTAGGCGCGACGCTTCGTTCATGGCACCCATCCACGGCAGTGGCGAGGGCTTCAGTCTACGCCGCCACCCACCACCCGGAGTTCCCGGGTCATGAAGACGCTGTTGGGATCTTCGGCGTAGTCCGCGAAGGGGCCGCACGTCGTGAACCCAAAGCGCGCGTAGAGTTCGCGCGCTGGCGCAAAGGCTGCCGGCGCGCCAGTCTCCAGGCTCAATCGCCGGTAGCCACGACGCGCAGCCTCATCGAGAAGGTGCCGCAGCATGCACGCCGCCACGCCCTTGCGCCGATGATGCATGGATGTGCGCATGGACTTGATCTCGGCATGCGTTGCATCGAGTTGCTTGAGCGCACCACAACCCACCAGCGCATCACCCTCCCACACACTCCAGAAGGTGATCTCGGGGCGCCGCAGCCTGTCCAGGTCGAGCGCGTGGATGCTCTGCGGCGGGGAATGCCGCCGCATGTCGTCCAGGTGTTCCTGCAGCAGGGCCGCGATTTCCGCGCTGCGTAGATCGTCGAGGCGAATGGCAAAGCGCATGGCAGACCCTGTTGAGCGACAGAAAAACCCAGCGTCCAAGGCCGCGTGTCGCGCTATGTGAACTTACGCGACGCCCAAACCTTCGATCCCGACGATGGCGTGGCTATCGAAACCCGCCAGCTCCGCGAAGTGGCGCCCGCGTTCGGCGTAGTCGTGGAACTGGTCGAAACTGGGCGCACCCGGCGAGAGCAGCACGGTGCCACCGGGCGGCGTGTGCTCGCGTGCGATGGTCACGGCCTGGTCCAGGTTCGCCGCCTCGTGCAGATGCACCACGCCAGCGTCACGCAAGGCCTTGGCGATGCGCGGACCATTGGCGCCTTGCGCCACGATCAGGTGCGGCTCGTGTCCGTGCATGGCGTGCACGAACTCGCTCCAGTCCAGCCCGCGATCATGGCCACCCACGATCACGCTGACGGCGCGGCCAGGCAGGCTCGCCAAGGCCGCGAGCGTCGCCTGCGGCGTGGTGCTGATGGAGTCGTTGATCCAGTGCAGGCCGCCCTGTTCGCCCAGCGGCTGCAGGCGATGCGGCAGCGGGCGGAAATCGGCCAGGGCCGGCGCAGCCGTTACGGCGTCGAAACCCATGGCTTCCAGCGCGGCGAGTGCGGCGCAGGCGTTGAGTGCGTTGTGCTCGCCCGGCGCACGCAGCAGGCGTGCGTCGAACACGGCAAGGTCGGCGCGATGAATCATGTGGCCGCGTACATGCCAGCCCGGCGCGTGGCCGAACAACAGGCGGTGCGGATGCTGCGCCGTGCGCTCCAGCAAGGATGCCTGCAACGCGTTGACCAGCAGGCGGCGCGACACGTCGGCCAGCCTGAGCTTGTCGGCGATATAGCGCTCGCGCGAGCCGTGCCAGTCCAGGTGTTCCTCGTAGAGGCTGGTGATCACGCCAAGGTCCAGCGGACCGGCTTCGCTGGTCTGGAAGCTGGACAGTTCGAGGGCCCACAGTTGCGCGCTCTGCCCCAAGAGCTCAAGCAGCGGCATGCCGATGTTGCCGGCCAGCGCCGTGCGCACGCCCAGGCTGCGCGCCAGATGCGCCAGCAAGGCGGTGGTGGTGCTCTTGCCCTTGGTGCCGGTGATGGCCACCACGCGCGCATCGGGGTTTTCGGCGAACCACAGCGCCGTGCCAGAGGTAACGCGAACGCCTGCTTCGCGTGCGGCCAGCAGGGCCGGCTTGTAGGCCGAAATGCCCGGCGACTTCACCACGACATCGAATGCCGACAATGCCGCGGCATCGGGTTCCATGCCGCGAACATCCAGCGCTGCGTCGAAGGCGCTGGCATCGGCCACTTCGCCCGCGCTGCAAAACAGCGTAAGCGCCAGTTGCGGCACGCGCGCACGGATGGCGGCGATGGCTGCCTTGCCCTCGCGCCCGAAGCCCCACACCGCGACGCGGCGCCCGGCAAGATCGGCGATGCGCAACGGCGTGGCGTCGGTCACGCGAAGAACGCCAGCGCCGCCTGCAAGCGCGCGGGAAGGCGCTGTTCCGCCGACGGCTGCAGCCACGGCTCCAGAGCCAGTTCCGCCACGTCCAGCTGCGGCAGGATCTCGCTGCGGAAGCGTGCCACCAGGGCGTCTTCCTGCCATTCCGAACGCTGGCTCAGCGCGTACAGGGCTGCGCGTGCTTCGGCGCCCTCGCCCACGCACTCGAACGGTTTGTGATCCTGGTATTCCAGCAACGCATCGAAGCCGGGCGCGAGGTTTTCATCGTCCAGCAGGTTGCGCCCGAAGATCGAGAGCAGTCGCGGCTTGGCGAGGAATGGCGCCAGCGCGAGAAAGACGAAGTGGCACTTGGGACACTGCCCGCACCACCGATCCGCCGGCTTGGGGCCGAGCAGCTTGAAGTTGCGGTTGCAACTGGAGAACACGTCGAAGTACGGCGTGAGCTTGGCGAATGCACGCGTCACCGCCAGTTCCGAATAAGGGCGCAGCAGCGAGCAATAGGTGAGGTCGCTCGCCACGTGCTGGTGCAGCCAGTCGCCCAGCAATTGCTCGAAGGCGTAGCCCTTGCTCCACTGATGGTTCACCTGCTGACCGTCGTATTCCAGCGTGGCGGCGGAGGCGGAACGCTCATTGGCAAAGGCGATGCTGTCGTAACCGTAGAGGATGGCCGCCAGCGCCAGGATGGCCGAGTTCACCGCCGTCACCGGGATGTGGCCGTTCCACGCACCCAGTCGGTTGAGCTCGAACAGGCCCGGAGCCAGCTCGCGCTGAATGTTGAGTTGAGGCAGGCCGGTGCGCTCGGCGCAGGCGGCGATCAGCGGCGAGTTGCCCACCCAGACCGCCGTGGCGTCGCTGCCGATGGACTTGATCGCTTCCACCGCCACCAGCGAATCCTTGCCACCGCCGATCGGCACCAGGGTGCGATGCGGCAGGTTCAGTGCATAGGCCGCCGGCAACGCCGCCGCGCCACGCGGAAACGCGATGCGTCCGCGCAGATCCAGGCCGTTGCGATACGCAAACTCGGCCAGGCCGTGCAGGTAGAGGGCATCCAGCAGGTTGGCCGTGGCGTCGTCCAGTGGACCGTAGGCCACCTCGATGCGCGGCGGCACGCCAGCCTTGTAGTAGCTCACGCCGGCGATCAGATGCAGCAGTTTCAGCGCCTGGTCGAAGGCCGCCTGATGCGTGCTGGGCAACGCGGGTGCATTGGGAAAGCGCACGCGCTCGATCAGCTCCTCGCCATGATCGAAGGCGTACACCAGCTCCGCCACGCCATCGGCGTAGCTACATCGCACGAAGCGGAATACCTGGGTCAGGCGGGGGTTGATGTTGGTCGTCACTCTCAAATCTCCGTCGACGCTACCCCCTAGAGGGGAGAGGGCTGGGATGATGGGCCGGACCGGCCAAGGCCTCCAAAATCACCTCGAGCGCGCCTTCCACGTTCTAAAGTGCGTCATTGTTCCAGAAACGCGGCACGCAATAACCCCCTTTTTGGAGCTTTTGCGTACGCGACTGATCATAAATCACTTGTTCGCCTCGCCACGCCCCGTCCAACGCCTCGATCAGGCCGGCAAGGGAGCGATGCAGATCAGCACCGCGACGTGCAGGCGACGCCAGAAGCGCCCAAGGGCATGCGGCGATAATGCTGGTCACGGGTATGGCTTGACCACGACACGCCTTTTGGGGAGTCAGCCACACCCCCTCGTCATGAGGCGCCACCCTGTGCCACGTTCGTCGCGAACGCTGATGGTGCGGTCTCGCACTGAAGAGCGATGCCTGACCCGCCGACGCTGAGCGGGCAGGTGGGCAGCAGCACCCCAAGAGCTAAAGGGACTGCGCCGCTGGGCGCTTTGCTGCTTACCGCCCAGACTGCGCCATGGCCTGCGTCCAGCGATTCTGGCAAGCCTGCAGAAATGCATTCACGACAAGGCGGTCCTCACCCAGCGCGCTTTTCTTCTCCGCAAACGCTTTGCGGATAATTGCCAAACCCTGTTCCAACGCTCGGTGGTCCATAGCCGGCGGCTGCGCCCATTGCAACAGAGGCTCCAGCAGATCGCGCTCCTCCTGCGACAAGCGCGGAAAGAAAGATTGCATGCAGCGCAGTCGAATACCCCGCAATATCGGGCGAACCTGGCTCTGATCTCGCGTCTGTTGTTCTTCGTGGATGCGGTAGCGAATCACCGCGTCCGGCAGGTTGGAAAATGTCGCGCCACTGTGCATGGCACGCACAAAGAAATCCCAGTCGAAGGCTGTCCCGCACTCGGGATCCCATCGCAGAGACCGCTTGTGCAAGAACTCTCGCCGAATCATCACCGTGGGGTTACAGAGGTTGTTCGCGCCCGCCAACAGGTTGGCCTTGATGGCGCCGTCATGACTGGGCATACCGGTGGTGGCATCAGCGCGCGCACCGAACAACAGCATTTGTCCGCCCAGAATGGAAAGGCGAGGATTTCCATTCATCAGCCGAACCTGTTTCTCCAGGCGCTGCGGAATGGCGATATCGTCCTGGTCGAGGAACGCAACGTATTTGCCCGTAGCCGCGTCTACCCCTGCGTTGGTGGCTCGTGCGGTGCCGCCGTTCTGCGCTTGATCGATGCAACGGATGCGCGGGTCGTCGAATGAGCGGATCAGGTTCGCCGAGTCGTCCGTGGATGCGTCGTTGACCAGGATGAGCTCCCAATCCTGGTAGGTCTGCGCGAGGATGGAACCGACACTTTCTTGGAGAAATGCCACGCCGTTGTAGACGGGGATTACGACGGAAACGACTGCCATCCTGCACCTTTGAGTTGGAAGGGAGCCCGATAAGGGCTCCCTTGATTCAAGGCATTGTGATGGCAATGCGTAGGTGCGGAAATCGGCTTGCACCTACAGCGGCATCGCAAAGCGATGCGGCTGGCATCAATCGAGAATGATCTCCTCGGCTTCATCCCGCAGGTTGTACGGCGAGGACATCACCTTGCCGTACGCGCCTGCCTGGGCCACCAGCATCACGTCGCCTTCCTGCGGCTCCGGCAGGCGGCGGTCGGTGCCGAGCACGTCGCCGCTTTCGCAGATCGGGCCCACCACCTGGAACAACGCAGTAGCCGGCTCGTCCAGGCGCGTGAGGTTCACGATCTCGTGCCAGGCTTCGTACAGCGCGGGGCGAATGAGGCTGTTCATGCCGGTGTCCACGCCCAGGTAGCGAATCTGGCCGTTGCCCTTACCCTTGGTCTGGGTGACCTTGGTGAGCAGCACGCCCGCATCGGCCACCAGGTAGCGGCCCGGTTCCATCCACAGCTTGTAGTGCGGATAGGCCGCCTTGACCTCGCGCAGCACGCGGTCGAGCGCGGCAATGTCCAGCCGCGCCTCGCCCGGATGCGAGGGCACGCCGAGGCCGCCGCCGATATCCAGGAAGGAGACGCTGCCGATGCGCTCGGCGATGCTGGCGAGCTGGCTGTAGACCTCGCCCCAGTGGGCGTCATCGAGGATGCCCGAGCCCAGGTGGGCGTGCAGGCCGCGCACGGTGACACCATGCGCGTCGGCCAGACGCAGGAAGGCGTCCAGCTGTTCCACCGGCAAGCCGAACTTGCTGCCGCTGCCGCCGGTGCGCACCTTTTCGTGATGGCCCAGGCCGCGGCCCAGATCCAGGCGGAGCACCACGTCACGGCCGCGGAACAATTCGCCCCACTGCTCCAGCTGGTAGAGCGAGTCCAGCGACAGCGTGGCACGGGTGGTCAGCGCCCAGGCGTAGTCTTCGCGCGGGGCGAAGTTGGGCGTGAACAGCAGCGGCGCCGACTCGGGCACCACCGCCATCACCGCCTTCAGTTCGCCGGGCGAGACGCACTCGAAGCCAAAACCCTCGTCGGCCAGGGCCTTGAGGATGGCCGGATGCGTATTGGCCTTGACCGCGTAATGCAGGCGATCCACCGCCGCCAGCGACTTCAGGTCGCGTGCCTGCTGGCGTACCGTGGGCAAGTGGTAGACGTAGCGCGGCGTGCTCTGCGCGCCGATCGTGAGCAGCTCGTCGCGACGCTCCTCGCGCCACCAGGATGCGGCCGGCGGCAGCACGTCGCCGCTGCCGTACAGTGCCTGCCAGCTCGGGCCGAACAAGGCGCTGTCGTCGGTGCGCAGTGCGCCGGCGGTGATCAGCAGTTCGTGCAGGTGCGGCAGCAGCTCGTCCACCACGTTCTCATCCACCACGAAGGTGAGATTGAGGTTGTTGGACGACTGCGAAATCATGTGCACGCGCAGCTGGCCAAATTCCGCCAGCACGGTAGAGAGCGTGTGCAGCATGGAGCGCATGCCACGACCGACCAGCGTGATGGCCGCACACGGCGCGATCACCTTGACGCGACACACCTTGGCCAGGTCGCTGGCGAGCGCGGCCAGCGCATCGGAGTCGAGCAGGTTTTCGGTGGGGTCCAGCGACACCGTGACGTTGGTTTCGGCCGAGCCGATCATGTCCACCGACAGGCCATGCTGCTTGAAGTTGGCGAACACGTCGGCCAGGAAGCCGACCTGCTGCCACATGCCCACCGATTCCATCGACACCAGGGTGATGCCCTTGCGCGCGCTGATCGCCTTGACGCTGGGTGCGTGCTCGCGCACCTCCGGGCCGATCAGGGTGCCGTCCAGCTCGGGCCGGTTGGTGTCCTTGATCAGCAGCGGCACGCGCGGCTCGCGCAGCGGCGACAGGCAGCGCGGATGCAGCACCTTGGCACCGGTGGAGGCGATTTCCTGGGCCTCTTCGTAGTCCAGGCGCTGGAGCAGGCGTGCGCTGGGCACCTGGCGCGGGTTGGCGGTGAACATGCCCGCCACGTCGGTCCAGATTTCCACGCGCTGCGCCTTGAGCAGCGCACCGAAGTACGAGGCGGAGGTATCCGAACCGCCACGACCGAGCAGCACCGTGCGGCCCTTCTCCTCGCGGGCGATGAAGCCCTGCGTGATGAACACCTCGCCCTGCGCGGCCAGGCGCGCGTTGAGCGCCGGGTCCGGCTTGGTTTCGACCATGGCCGAGAGCAGCTTGGTGCGCTCGTTCTGGTTGGGCAGAGCGATGGCCTTGAGGCAGTCGCGCGCATCCACCCACTGCGTGGGCAGGCCGCTATGACTGAGGAAGGCCGCGCCCAGCGCGCTGGACATCAGCTCGCCGTGCGCCTGCACCAGCGCCTGCCAGGCGAGCTCGCCCAGCTGCGCGGGGCCCTCTTCCGCGAGCTTGGCCAGCTCGGTGAGTCGGGCGCCGAGGGTGTCCGGAACCGCCAGCTGCATGTGATCGAGCAGGTCGTAATGACGTTGCGCGATCGCCTTGGCAGCCTCGATGCGTTTGCCCTTGTCTTCCTGTGCGCACAGTTGTTTGAGTGCGTCGGTGATGCCGGTGAGCGCGGACACGACCACCAGCACGCGGGCGCCTTCGGCGCGGCGGCTGGCAACGAGCTCACGAATGTTCTGCCAGCGCGGCAGGGTGGCGACACTGGTGCCGCCAAACTTCATCACGATCCAGGATGCGTCGGCAGGGAGCGACGCGGGGCTTTGCGGGTTCACGGTTACCTTCGGTTGCGTTGGTGGAAAAAGACAATCATGCGAGTGTTGCGCCGCAGCAGGCGGAATGCAACCGCCAGGGGCTGTCGGCGTATGGATGGCTAAATGCGCACGGGTATGGAAATGGCGCTGATCTTGGCCAGTCACGGGTGCGCGGATCGCTCCTCTCGCGTTGGCTCGTCAGTGCCGCCTCGCTCGCCCGAACGGGGCGCCGTTCGATAATCCGGGCGCGGGCCGCGCGTGTCGTTGCGTCCCGTACTTGCGCGTGCAGTGCTGAAAAGGCGCTGGATTCCCGCGCTCGCGGGAATGACGGTGAGAGAGATTTCAGTGTGACAGCAAGCCGCTCACGCGCCCTCGCCCCTGGGGGCGAGGGCGCACATGAGGCCTTAGGCGACCACCACGGGGATTTTGCCGATGCGGGCCTGCCATTCTTTCGGGCCGGTCTGGTGCACCGAGGTGCCGGCGGAATCCACTGCCACGGTCACCGGCATGTCCTGCACGTCGAACTCGTAGATGGCTTCCATGCCCAGGTCGGCAAAGCCCACCACACGGCTGGACTTGATCGCCTTGGACACCAGGTAGGCAGCGCCGCCCACGGCCATCAGGTACACCGACTGGTGCTTCTTGATGGCCTCGATGGCGGCCGGGCCGCGCTCGGCCTTGCCGACCATGCCGAGCAGGCCGGTCTGCGCCAGCACCTGCTCGGTGAACTTGTCCATGCGGGTGGCGGTGGTGGGGCCGGCGGGGCCGACCACTTCGTCGCGCACCGGATCGACCGGGCCCACGTAATAGATGAAGCGACCCTTGAAATCCACCGGCAGCGGCTCGCCCTTGTTGAGCATGTCCACCATGCGCTTGTGCGCGGCATCGCGACCGGTGAGCAGCTTGCCGTTGAGCAGCAGCACTTCACCCGGTTTCCAGCTGGTCACTTCTTCCGGCGTGACCGTATCGAGGTTCACGCGGCGACCCTTGCTGGCGTCATAGGTGAGCTTGGGCCAGTCTTCCAGCGACGGCGGATCGAGCGCCACCGGGCCCGAACCGTCCAGCGTGAAGTGCGCATGGCGCGTTGCGGCGCAGTTGGGGATCATCGCCACCGGCAGGTTGGCGGCGTGGGTCGGGTAATCCTTGATCTTGATGTCGAGCACGGTGGTGAGGCCACCCAGGCCCTGCGCGCCGATGCCCAGCGCGTTGACCTTCTCGTACAGCTCGACGCGCAGCTCTTCGATGCGGTTCTGCGGGCCGCGGGCGATCAGTTCCTGGATGTCGATGTGTTCCATCAACGACTCCTTGGCCAGCAGCATCGCCTTCTCGGCGGTGCCGCCAATGCCGATGCCCAGCATGCCCGGCGGGCACCAGCCGGCACCCATGGTCGGCACGGTCTTGAGCACCCAGTCCACGATGGAGTCGGACGGGTTGAGCATGACGAACTTGGACTTGGCCTCCGAGCCGCCGCCCTTGGCGGCGACGATCACCTCAACCGTATTGCCCGGCACGATCGACACGTTGATGACCGCGGGCGTGTTGTCCTTGGTGTTGCTGCGCTTGCCGGCCGGGTCGGCCAGCACGCTGGCGCGCAGCTTGTTGTCCGGGTCGTTGTAGGCGCGGCGCACGCCCTCGTTCACCATGTCTTCCAGCGACAGGGTGGCGTCCCACTGCACGTTCATGCCGACCTTGAGGAAGACCGTGACGATACCGGTGTCCTGGCACAGCGGGCGATGGCCTTCCGCGGCCATGCGGGAGTTGATCAGGATCTGCGCCATCGCGTCCTTGGCCGCCGGCGACTCCTCGCGCTCGTAGGCGGCGGCGAGGTTGGTGATGTAGTCGACGGGGTGGTAGTAGCTGATGTACTGCAGGGCGTCGGCGACGGACTGGATCAAATCGTCTTGCTTGATGATGGTCATGGCGGCTGCTTCGACTCCGGGGGGACACAACGCGTCGAAAACAGGGCCTGCTGACGACGCACAACCCTACTATTGTGCCGCAAACCGGCCCCAAGCCCGAAAACATCGCCCGCATCCCTGCCTGCACGGCGCGCTGACGGCCCGCGCTCGCCACTCTCAAACATTCTTATCCGCCAAAAGGCATAGTCGCAAAATCATGCGGCATGCATTTAAGGCAGCTCAACGATTTCGCATTTTTTTACGTTAAACCAGTCACTTGTCTCAATGTTTCGTGCACAGCTAGGGTCACTGGGCCAGCGCGGATAAGTCAGGGGGCCGCGCTGCGCATGTTGGGGAACGGATCTGTTTCAAGGCTCAAGGTCTCGCCGGAAGCGAGGTGGCATTGCCCACGCCGCTGCGCTCTCCCGCCGAGCCGCAACCACCCTGGAGAATCAAAACATGCTCTCGATCTTGCCTCGCAAGTCGCTCGCGGCTTCGCTCGCTCTGCTGTTTTGTGGCTATTCCGCCGTATCGATGGCGGATACGGCATCCCCCACCGACCTCGGCGCCAGCGACACTGGCCAGAAAGTAAGCGTCACCCTGGTGCTGGGCCTGCGCAACCAAGCGGCTCTGGAACGCTTCATCGAGAGCACGGTGACCCAAGGCAACCCTAACTATCATCGCTTCCTCACCACCGACCAGTTCGCCGACCGTTTCGGCGCCAGTGCCGGCGATATCGCCCAGGTGCAGGCTTTCATCAAGCAACAGGGCCTTACCCAGGTGGAACTGTTGCCCAACCACCTCGCCATCAAGGTGAACGGCACGGTGGGGCAGTTCAACAAGGCCTTCCAGACCTCCATCCACGATTACCGCGCCGCTGACGGCAGCACGTTCCGCCGTCCCAATGCCACGCCCACCCTGCCCTCTTCGCTGTCGAGCACGCTGGTGGTGGCTTCGGGTCTGAGCACGCAGGCGCGCTATCGCTCGCATCGCTTGAGTGCGATCGAACCACCGCAGCCGACCACCGCACTTGCACAGGCGCAGACGCTCGCAAAGAGTGCCACCGCCGCCGCGCCCGCCAGCAATCCCTGCCCAGGCAACGCCACCGCTACCTGCACGCCGGGCGCGTTCACCGTGGGCGATGTAGCCAACCGCTACAACATCAACCCGCTCTATCGCGCGGGCATCAACGGGCGCGGCGCAACCATTGGCATCGCCACGCTGGCGGACTTCGTGCCGGCCGATGCCTACACCTACTGGAGCACTATCGGCCTCTCGGTCAAGCCCAACCGCATCACGCAGGTGCACGTGGATGGCGGCGGCCAGCTGAGCGGCGCAGCCGGCTCGGGTGAAACCTCGTTGGACGTGGAGCAGTCGGGCGGCCTGGCACCGTGGGCTGACATCATCGTCTACGACGCACCCAATACCGATGCGGGCTTCTTCGATGTGTTCAACCAAGCCGTGTCCGACAACAAGGTGGACAGCCTCTCGGTGAGCTGGGGTTCGCCGGAAATCTTCTATTTCCCGCAGCTCAATGGCGGCGTGGACTTTACCGATGAGCTGCGCGCGTTCCACCAGGTTTTCCTGGAGGCGGCGGCCCAGGGCATCTCCATGTTCGCCACCGCCGGCGACTCCGGTGCTTACGACACGGTGCGCGACCTCGGCGGCTTGCCGAGCGATCCCGTGCCCCCGCCGCTCACCACGGACGCACCGGGCACGGACCCGTACATCACCACGGCCGGCGGCACCACGGTGCCCTTTAGCTACAGCTTCCGCAAAGGACCGACCGCGTCGATAACCAAGGAGTCGGTCTGGGGTTGGGACTACATTGCCAACTATTTCCAGACCAACCTCGGCATCAACCTGCTGCCCAATGTGTACTCGGTGGGCGGCGGCGGCGGTGTGAGCGTGTTCTGGCCGGTACCGCGCTATCAGCAGTTCACCCAGGGCATCCGCCGCAGCGAGAAAAACCAGACGCTTTCGCTGCCGGCCTACGGCATCAATTACACGCTGCCAGCCAATTATCGCGGCCGCAATGTGCCGGATATCTCGCTCAACGCGGACCCGGAGACCGGCTACAGCTTTGTCTCCTCTACCGATGGCCCGGGTCTGCTTACGGGTGAAGGCGGCACCAGCTTCGTGGCGCCGCAGCTCAACGGTATCTCGGCGTTGATTGCACAAACCACGCACGGCCGCATCGGCTTGTGGAATCCGCAGGTGTACGCCTTGCAGAACATCTTCGGCTACGGGCCGTACTCGGCCTTCGGGGATATTCGTTCGGGCGACAACTGGTTCTATTACGGCGCGCCCGGCTACGAGCCCGGCGCGGGCATTGGCACACTCAACGTCACCAACCTGGCCCTGTTCCTCAGCGTGTTCTGATCCAAGCATCGGCGGGGCAACCGCCCTGTGCAGCACCCCGGGGCCGGCGTCGCGAGACGCCGGCCCTTTTCGTCGCTGGAGCGGCGCCAGGGCTTGCTGAGGGCGGGCCCAACCGCCATGCTCGCCCCATCTCCAGCATTGCAGGGTTCCATGAGCGACACTTCGACGCCCGGCGGTTACGTGCGCCGTCTCCGCCCGTTGGACGCGGCCATGATCGTGGTCGGCGGCATCATCGGCGGCGGCATCTTCCTCAACCCGTACGTGGTGGCGATGCGCACATCGTCCGGCTTGTCGCTGCTGCTCATGTGGATCGGCGCGGGCCTGCTGACCTTGATCGGCGCGCTCTGTTACGCCGAGCTCGGGGCCCGTCGCCCGCATGCCGGTGGCAGCTACGTCTACCTGCGCGAAGCATTCGGCCCGCTCGCGGGCTTCTTGTTCGGCTGGAGCATGTTGCTGGTGATCTATTCGGGTTCGAGCGCAGCGGTGGCCACCATCTTCGCCAGCTATGCGACCTCGCTGTTCGGGCTGCCGGCCACCGCCACCACGAGCCTGGCTATCGGCGCGCTGGTGTTCGTGGCGCTGATCAACCTGTTTGGCCTGCGCCTGGGCGCGCAGGTGCAAAACCTGTTCACCTTGCTCAAGTTGCTGGCTGTGGCGGTTCTGGTGGTGTGCGGTTTGTTCCTGGCCGGTGTGCACGGCGAGGGCATGCTGGCCACCGATCCGCAGACGGCCAATGTAGGTTTCATGGGCGCGGCGCTGCCGGTGCTGTTCGCCTATTCCGGGTTCACGTACCTCAACAACCTCGCCGGTGAAGTCAGCAACCCGCAGCGCACACTGCCGCGCGCGCTGCTGATCGGCATGCTGCTGGTGATCGCCGCCTACGCGCTGGTCAACCTGGCGTACCTCGCCGTGCTCGGCCACGCCGGCCTCGCCGCCAGCCGTGCGCCCGCCGCGGACGTGATGCAGCGCGTGTTCGGCACGGCTGGCGCCAAGCTCATCGCGGTGGGCGTGGCGATTTCCGCACTGGGCTTCTGCAATATCACCCTGGTGGCGGGCGCCCGCGTACTGCAGGTGATGGGCGAGGATGGTCTGTTCTTCCGCAGCGTCGCACGGCTGCATCCCAAGCACCGCACGCCCAACACCGCGCTGCTGCTGCTCTCGGGCTGGGCCATCGTGCTGGTGTGGTCGGGCAGCTACGGTCAACTCCTGGATTACGCCACTTTTGGCGACTGGCTGGCCTGCGCCGTGGGTGTAGGCACGCTGTTCTGGTATCGCCGCAACGAAGGCGCCCAGGCCAGCTTCCGCGTGCCGGCCTACCCGTTGCTGCCGCTGATCTTCATTGCCGCGGTGGCCCTGGTAGTGGTGCAGAGCCTGCTGGCCAGCCCGGTGAACACCGGCATCGGCGTGCTGATCATGGCGGCAGGCATCCCGGTTTACTTCATCTGGCGACGCCTGTTCAGCCCCGTCACCTCCTAAGCCCGGCCCCGCAATGCCACAATGGGCAGATACAGATGGAGGCTTTGACCGATGGCGCACGCGCAAGACCAGATCCTGACGCCCCAAGCCGGCACCCCCATCGTGCCCGAGAAGGTGCGCGAAGGTGTCGATCTGGAGATCAATGGCCGCTCCTACCGGCACACCGGTGACGAGCAGATGCCTCTGCTGTGGTACCTGCGCGATGTGCTGCGCCTCACTGGCACCAAGTACAGCGGCGAGCACGGCGAGGGTGGCTATGACCTGGTGCTGATCGAGGGCAAGCTTGCTTCCGCCTCCCAGCACCGGCTGATCGATCTGGCCGGCAAGTCCGTCACTACCGTGGAAGGGCTCGCCGCCGCCGACGGCAAGCTGCATCCGCTGCAGCAGGCGTTCGTGGATGAAGATGCCATTGGCTGCGGCTACTGCACACCCGGCTGGCTGATGGCCTCGCTGGACCTACTCAACCGCCATCCGCAGCCTAGCGACAACGATATCGACCAGTTGCCCAACTTGTGCCGCTGCGGCTGCCAGACCCGTGTGCGCCGTGCGATCAAGCGCGTGGCCAATGGAGGCCGCGCATGAGCACCCGCCATCACGACACCCTGGCACGCCCGGCACGCCGCCAATTCCTCAAGGTGCTCGCCGGCACCGCCGGTGCTCTCATCGTGGGCATTCCGTTCGCCGAAGCAGTGGATGCACCCGTGCCCGCCGCCCTGCTGGGCGATGCGCTGTACGGCCTGGGTGCTTACGTGCGCGTCGATGCCGATGGCAGCGTGATCATCGGCGCGCGTGACCCGGATACCGGCACCGGCACCGCCACCGCGCTGCCGCGCATCATCGCCGACGAGTTGGACGCCGACTGGACCCGCGTCACCGTGGTGCCGCTGGGCCTGGGCGTGGAAGACGACAACGGCAAGCCGCGCTGGGCCTATGGTCATCAAACGAGCGGGCTGGGTGACTCCATTCCTGCCGCCTGGGCCGATCTGCGCCAGGCTGGCGCGCTCGCTCGCTGGTTGTTGCTGCAAGCCGCCGCCCGCCGCCTTGGCGTGCCGGCCGATCGCCTACGCTGCGAACAAAACAATGTCATCGCCCCCGATGGCCGGCGCCTGGGATACGGCGCGCTAGCCGAGGCGGCCGCCAAAATCGCACCGCCGACCTCGCCGGTCGCCGTGAAAACGCCCGACCGCTACACCCTGATCGGTCAGCCGGCCGGAGATGTGGACGCACGCGCCATCGTCACCGGACAAGCCCTCTTTACCCTCGACAACTACGCCGGCGACACCCTGGTGGCGGTGCTCAGCCATTGCCCCTGGACCGACGGCAGCGTGGAAAGCCTGGACACTACCGACACCCTGGCGGTGAAGGGCGTGGTCAAGGTCATTCAACTCAAGCCTGAAGCAGGCGTGCCACTTGGCCAGACCGTGCGCGCGCCGGCGGTGGCCGTACTCGCGGAAAACACCTGGGCCGCCCTGCAAGGTCGCGCCAAGCTCAAGCTGCAATGGAAGGCCGGCAGCCAGAGCGAAAGCAGCGCCTGGTTCGAGCAACAAGCCGCCGATCTGGTGAACGACAAGGACGCCACGCCCGCTGCGCGTGTGCGCAACGACGGTGACCTTGAAGCTGCCAGCAAAAAAGCTGCGCGTCGCCTTGAGGCCACCTACGTGCAGCCTTGGCTGGCGCATGCCACCAGCGAGCCAATGAACTGCGTGGTGCGCGTGGACAAGGACAGTGCCACCCTGGTGGTGCCCACCCAGGCACCGCAGCAGGCTTGGCGCGTGGTACAGCGCCTTACCGGCCTGACGCCCACGCAGATACAGATTCGCGTACCGCGTGTAGGCGGCGGCTATGGCCGTCGCCTGGATCACGACTACGTGGCCGAAGCCGTGATGCTCGCCAAGCAGGTGGACAAGCCCGTCAAGCTGCTGTGGACGCGTGACGAAGACCTCACCCAGGACTATTACCGCTCCGCCAGCGTGCACAAGCTCAGCGCCACGCTCGACGGCAAGCGCCAGATCGTCACCTGGAACCAACGCATGGCCAGCGCTTCCGCACTCGCCCAGCGCGGCGTGCCGGACAACCAGCTATGGACGTCCGAAGTGGACGCGCACCAGTTGCCCGCCGGCCTCGTGCCTAACCTGCGCAGCGATTGGTATGCGCTGCAGTCGGCCATGCCACGCGGCCCCGCACGCGGCATGCCGCACCTGAGCAACGCCTTCGCGGTCGAAAGCTTCATAGACGAAATCGCTTATTCGCTGAAGGAAGACCCGTTGGTCACGCGTCTGCGCCTGATCGGCGAGCCGCGCATGATTACGCTTGGCGATGGCCGCTCGCTCGATACCGGCCGTCTCGCCAACGTGCTCAAGTTGGTCACCGATCGTCTTGGCTGGAAGAACTGGCTGCGCACCGTCAACGGTTTTGGCGTCGCCTGCTGGCACATCGATGGCGCCTATGTGGCGCACGCGGTGGAGGCCTCGTTGCAAGGTGAGCGCCTGAACATCGAGCGCGTGGTGTGCGCCGTGGACGTGGGTCGCGTCATCAACCCGCTGGGACTGGAAAAGCAGATTGCCGGCGCGACGCTCGATGCGCTCTCCGCCGCGCTCAACCTGTCCATCACCTACAAGGACAGCCAGGTACAACAGCGCAACTGGAAGGACTACCCCCTGGCCAACATGGCGCAGTTGCCCGACACCACCGAAGTCATCGTGGTGCCTGGTGACCGTGACCCCACCGGCGCCAGCTTCCTGGCCATGCCTTCGGCTGCACCAGCGCTGGCCAACGCCGTGTTCCGCGTGAGCGCGGTGCGCGTGCGTCGCCTGCCGTTGATGAAGGAATTGCTGCGCATGCTGTAACGCTTGCGTCACCCTGGAAACGCCTGGCGTTTCCAGGGTGTGCCGCTCGAGGCGGCATGGCGCTGCAAGCGAAGTCGCCTTCAGCATCGTGCGAAAGCTCGTGCTCCTGTCATAGGATGCCTCCAGCGGCAACCTTGGAACTTTCGCCGCGTCCACGGCTGAAAGGAAACTCCATGCGTCGCCCCCTTGCCTGGCTCGGCTTGTTGTCGCTGTTCATCGCCGTTACACCGCTTGCAGCGCAAACATCGCCTCCTTCGACCTCGCAAGCATGCGTGGGCTTGGTACTCGGCGGTGGCGGTGCGCGTGGCGCCGCGCATATCGGCGTGCTGGAGGTGCTGGAGCGCGAACACATTCCTGTGTGCAACGTGGCCGGCACCAGCATGGGAGCCATCGTGGGCGGCCTGTACGCAGCCGGCTATCGCCCTGACGAGATGGAACACCTCGTCACCACGCTCGATTGGAAAGACCTGTTCTCCGACGACCCCGCGCGTTCGGACATGCCCATGCGGCGCAAGGACGCCGACTACCGCTACCTGCTCAATTTCGAGGTGGGCTACAAGAACGGCCACATCATCACGCCCGCTGGCGTGGTGCAGGGTCAGAAGCTGCTATTGCTGCTGCGTCGACTGCTTATTTCCACCTGGGATGTGCACGATTTCGACCAGCTTTCCATTCCCTTCCGCGCGATCGCCACCGATATCGTCGCCGGTAAGCCAGTGGTATTCGGCGCGGGCGATCTGGCACTGTCGATTCGCTCCAGCATGTCGGTGCCGGGCGCCTTCGCACCCACCCGCATCGACGATCAACTATTGGTCGATGGCGGCTTGATGGACAACGTGCCTATCGACGTGGTGCGCGAGATGGGTGCACATCGCCTGATTGTGGTGAACGTCAGCTCGCCCCTGCTGCAACGCGAGCAGCTCAGCAACCCGGTCGCCGTGCTCAACCAGATGGTAAGCGCGCTGATGGAGGACAAGACCCGCCGCCAACTCGATTTGCTCGCGCCCGACGACATCCTGATCACGCCGGAATTGGGCGAGATGAGCGCGGCGGAGTTCAACCGCGGCGCGGAGGCCATCGCCATCGGTCGCGCGGCGGCCGAAGCCGCCCTGCCTCGTCTGCGTGCGCTCGCCGCGTCACCCGAGCAATGGGCGGCGTTCGAAGCAAAGCATCGCAAGCGCGACTTCGACCCCGGCTTGATCGCCTTCCTCAAGGTGGACAGCAGCCACACCGACACCGCCAAGTACGTCAAGGAACGGCTCAGCAAGGATGTCGGCAAACCGTTCGATCCGGAAAAGCTCGAAGATCAGATCGGCAGCCTGTACGGGCGCGGCAGCTACCAACAGATCGACTATCGCCTGCAGCAGAAAGGCGACCAGCGTGGGCTGCTGATCATCCCCAACGACAAGCCGTGGGGGCCGTTGTACGGCAAGCTCGGCTTTCAGCTGGACGACGATTTCAAAGGACGCAGCGAATACCTCCTATCGGCCGAACTCAACGCCACCAACATCAATCGCATGGGTGCGGAGTGGCGCAACACGGTGTGGGGAGGCCGCTATAGCGGCGCGGCCACCGAGTTTTTCCAGCCCTTCTGGCGCGGCGCTGGCGGCTACGTCATGCCCTATGCCTTAGTGCGCAGCGAGAACTATCCGGTCTATACCGAAGACGGCGATCGCCAGCTCGCCGAATACCGCGTGAAGCGGCGTTACATGGGCCTGGAAACCGGGTGGTCGGCAACGGACAACTGGCGAATCTCGGGCGCACTCCAGCGCGGACGCGACAGCGGCGACCTGCGCATTGGCAACCCGGCGGATTTCACGCTCAGCCAGACCACCCAATACAGCCTGGCCAGGGTAGGCGCGGATTGGGATAGCCTGGACAATGCTCAGTTTCCCTCACGCGGCGCGCGCCTCTCTTTCGACTACGAGTGGTATCGCCATTGGATGGGCGGCAGCATCAACGCCGACGCTGCGCGCCTGAGCGCCGACTGGGTGCCCGATCTCAGCCGTGTCGCCGATGGCCGCTACAACGTGCTGCTTGGCTTGCGCCTATCCAGCTCGCTCAACAATGCCACGCTTTTCGAAACGCAGAGCTTCCTCGGCGGCTTTCTCAACCTGTCCGGTTACGCCGAGCGCTCATTGAACGGCAACCAGGCCGCGTTGGCGCGCGCGGTGGTGTATCGCCGCACTGGCCAAATGGATGCGATCTTCTCCACGCCGGTCTACATCGGTGCCAGCCTGGAAGCGGGCAATACCTGGGCCAGCAAGAGCCAGGTGCAACTGGGGTCGCTGATCTACGCCGGCAGCATGTTCCTGGGCGTGCAGACGCCGTTGGGGCCGCTGTTCCTCGGCTACGGCCTGGCCCAGGGCGGCCATTCGTCGGTCTACCTCACTTTCGGCTCGCTGCTGCGCCCCACGCAGTGAGTGGGGCGTCAACTGTCGCGCTGCGTGCACGTTCGAGTAGCCACCATGAGTTTTTACTCTTAACGAGGCTGTGCCCAGGAGCCTGCGCATGAAACGTTTGCATGTCCTGCTTGTGCTCGCCGCCGCCCTGCTGCTCGGCGCGTGCGCTTCCGTCAGTGTGACCAATCAATGGCGTGACACGTCCTGGCCGGGGCCGCCGGCATCCAACGTGGTGGTGGTGGGTATTTCCCGCAGCGAAACGGTACGCCGCGTCTTCGAGGATACCTTCGCCCAGCAATTGCGCGCCGCCGGCGTCCAGGCCACGCCCAGTTACACGCAGATTCCGGCCGGCAACGAAGGGGCTATGAACCTGCGCGACCTGGTCAAGCAGAGTGGCGCCACCGCCGTGCTGGTCACGCGCGTGCAGCGCGTGGAGCAACGCATCAGCGTGACGCCCTCCGGCCCGATGTATGGCGGTTTCTGGGGCTGGTACGGCGGTGCGTGGGCCGCCACGCCGGACGTCACCCAGTACGACGTGGTGACGCTGGAAACCAGCGTGTGGGATCCGCGCACCGAGAAGCTGGTGTGGACGGTGACCACCGAGGCGGTAGGCCGAAAGAACATTCCCAAGGCCACCACGCAGCTCGCACAGACGCTGATTCCCAAGCTCAAGACCGACGGCATCCTGCGCTAAGCGCCTGCCCCTCGCGACGCCCCGCTGGGCGTCGCGCCGGCCCGATCAGTGGAACTGGTCGCTTGCCGGCACCCAGCTACTGCTGGCGCGTGCCGGTACCGTGGGCGTCGGAGCCGAGTCCACACCACAGCCCGGCGGCATCGGGCCGCCTGCCACGCGCGCCGCGGCGCACTGCGCGCTGTTGTCCAGCTTTACTGTGGCTACGGCCGGCGCAGCGACGGTGGCCGCCGGCGGCACCAGCGGGTTGGTCGGCGCCATCTTCATCTTGTCGTAGACCACGTCGTCCACCGGCTTGGGTGGCGGGTTGCCGTCGCCGCAGCCAAGCAACGCCATCGGGAACAGCGGCATCACCACGCATTCCACGCGCACGCCACGAGGCAGGTTGAATGTATGACGCACGGTGGTTTTCTCCACCGCGCGACGCAGCGCGGTGTCGATGGAGCTTTCGCCTTCGGGCGTCCAATCCTTCTCGAAGCGCGTGGCCTGATAGCCGATGTTGGGCGTGCCGTGCGACATGATCTCGGTGTTGCCGCGCGGCTTGAGCTGCACGTAGGTGCCGTTGACGCCATTGTTGGCCGCGCCCTGCCCGGCTTGTCCGCTCGCGCCCTGCCCCTGCCCTTGGCCTGGCGGCAACGACAAGTTCAAGCCGTTCTTGCCGCCAGTCGTCGGCGATTGGGCCACGCCGTTGAGCTGGCCCGGCGTGCCGCTGGCGCTGCCTTGTGGCGTGGCGTTGGGCGCGCTGCTCACACCGCTTTCGCCCGGCGCGTTGCTCGCCTCACTGGCATTCGCCTGGGCACTGGCAGAGCTGGACGAAGCCGCTGCATTCGCGGGCGCCGAAGCGGCGCTGGGCTGATTGGCCGGCTCGCTCGCCGGCGGTTCCGTGGAGATCTGCGGGCGCGCCACGCTGGGCTTGGCTTCCAGCGCAATCGCAGTGGGAGCCACCGTCTGCAGGCGCGGCGCTTGCGGGTGTTCCAGGCTCGGTTGCGGCTGGGGTGGCAGTGGCACGGCTTCCAACTCCGCCTCAGCCACGCGAATGGCAGGCGCCTCCACGCGTGCCTGCTGACGCGGCACCACCGTGGTGACGGTACTAGGTTGCGGTTGCAGGTTGACCGTGGGTGCCGCCTGCGCCGGTAGCGGCACTGCCTGCATCTCCGGCTCCGGCGGCGCGGCCGGCAACTCTGGCCGGGTCACCTGCGCCAGGCTGGGCTTGGTGTTCACCAGCGCGGCCTTTTCCATGGCGATGGTCGGCACGCTCACCGGGGGCGCCGACTGCGGCGGCACCTCGGGAATGGCCAAGGATGCCGGCGGCGGTTGCGGCTGGTTGCCCTCCAACTGCGGCTTGCGCACCGGTTCGGGTTGAAACTTAGGTGGTGCTGGCGTGGGCGTCGGTGGCGTCTCCAGTGCGACCTGGGGCGGCGTTGGCGCCACCGGAACCGGCTGCAACTGCTCCGCCGGCGCCGGTTTGGGCAGCGTGACCGGCGGTAACGGTGCAGCCGTGATGGTCGGTTTGGGTGCGCTGGCCTTGGATGCCTTGGCGATCACCGGCGTTTGCAGGGCAGGCACGGGAATGGGCGCCAGCTCGGTATTCGTCTGTGTGGACGAACTGCTCTGGCGTGCCGTGCGTGGCGCATTGTTGGCGTTGCCGCGATGTACCGGCCCCACTTGCTTGGGCGGCGTGCCGCGCACCGGCGGGGGCGGCGGGGGCTCTTCCTTGGGTTTCTCGATCAGTCGCACCACCAGCGGCGGGCTGTTGTCCGGGAGATCTTCAAGCTCATAGGCAGGGCCCAGGATCACGCCCACCATAAAACCCAGATGCACCAGCAACGCGCCGACCATGCCCAGGATGCGCAGCCAGCGCTCGCGTGGCCGCTCGGTGCGGCGGCGGCGATACACGCGCGCAGCCTCCGCCGCCGACTTGGGCGATGGCAACGTCACGGTCAGTCGGTGCGCGGATTCCCTTTCCATAGGGCGCAGTGTAACGGGGCGCTGCGCCTTTCTGGCTAACCGCAGCGCCTGCTTACGAGCCGCCTCGTTGCGCGCGCTCGCGCATCTCGGCGTCCACCGAACGCGTGGGCGTATCGACGGGGCAGCCCTGCGGCAACGGCTTGTCCGCGCGGTAGATGTCGATGCACTCCTGCAGGCTCGGCGCCTTGACCGGGTTGATATCCGGCACCAACGTGTTCGCCGGCGCCATATTCAGGCGCATATCGCGGCTCTTGCTGCTGGGCTGGGGCGGCGGATCACCACCGCAGCCGCCGGCCAACGCCACGAGCGTCACCGCGCAGTGAATACGCACACCTGGCGCGACATGGAACGTGTGGGTAACGGTGGTGCTGTCCACCGCGCGCTTGAGCGCGTCGTCCACCGAGCTACCGCCGCCCTTGGACCAATCCTTCTCGAAACGCGTCGCCTTGTAGGTCACGGGGCTGCTGTGCTGCATCACCTGGGTGTCGCCCTGCGGCGTTCGCTGTACATAGCCCCCCGGGCTGGGCGCGGGCTGTCCCGGCTGCGGGGGCAACAAGGGCTGTCCGGTCGGATCGAACAGTTGCGGAGGAGTGGCCACCGAGGCGGTCATGGCCGGCGCGGCTTCCTTCGCGGGCAGGCTCACGCTCATGGCGTTCTTGGCCGGCGCCTCATGCACTTGTGGCGGCTTAGGGGTAACGGGAGGCGACGGAGCTGGCAGCGTTTCGACCGGCGCTGGCGCCGTTTTGGTAACTGGGCGAGGAATCAAGCGAACCAACAGCGCCCCGGTGCGCGCCGGTGTCGCCTCGTCGGGACGCATCACGTGCATTTCATGCCAGGTGAACACGGCGAACAGCACGTGCAGCACCAGCACGATGCCCAGCGCCAACCAGCGGCGCCGCCGATCCGGCGGCGCCCGACGCCAGCGCAGCTGATGCAGCATCGCGCGCGTGGGTCCATCGAGGGGCGCCAGTCCCCGGGCATGGGAGTCGGGCGGCGTCCAGCGGTGGTGTTCAACCTGCTCTGTGTGTTCGATGAGACAGCCCTACCGTCCAGCCTGGGAAGTGCGCACAGCTTGGTTCCTTCGAGGCTGTCACGCGGGGAAGTCATCTGCTGACCAACAGAACGCTCGCGGGTTCCCCGCAGTGCAACTTGACCCCGGGGGGCAATGGCTCAAGGCTATGCGTACGGTCACCCCGACCGTACCCGCCATGACCGCCCCCGCGTCCCGCACGCCTGGACGACCATGACGGCCCGCCATCGTCAGCCGCCAGCGCGGCTTCGTGCGGCGCCGCAGGTCATCGCCAGCACGATTTCGCGCCCTTGCATGGGAGGGTCGCATCGTGTCGTACAACACGGAAAACATCCGCAACATCGCGCTCGCCGGACACGCCGGCGCCGGCAAGACCACCTTGTTCGAGGCCTTGCTGCATGCCGGCGGCGTGATCCAGACCCAGGGTTCGGTCGAGCGCGGCAGTACGCAATCGGATACCGACGAGCAGGAAAAGGCACGCGGCCACTCCATCGATACCGCCATCGCCAGCGTGCCGTTCGGCGAAAGCCGCATCCATCTTATCGACACCGCAGGCTACGCGGACTTTCGCGGCCCCACGCTTTCGGCCTTCGCCGCGGTGGAAACCGTCGCCATCGTGGTGAACGCCATCAATGGCATCGAGTACGGCACGCGTCGCATGATGGAGCGCGCCGGCGAACGCGGCGTGGCACGCATCATCGTGGTGAACAAGATCGACGCCGACGCGGCCAAGCTCGGTGCGCTGGTGGACGCATTGCGTGATGAATTCGGCAGCCAGTGTCTGCCCGTGAACCTGCCAGCGGATGGTGGCAAGCGCGTGCTCGACTGCTTTTTCCACAGCGACGGCGTCACCGATTTCTCCTCGTTGCGCGAGGCGCACCAGCGCATCCTGGACCAGGTGGTGGAGATCAACGAATCGGTGATGGGTCATTATCTCGACTCAGGCGAAGAAGACCTCAGCCCCAAGGAATTGCACGACGCCTTCGAGCAATGCCTGCGCGAAGGGCACCTCGTCCCCATCTGTTTTCTCAGCGCGCGCACGGGCGTAGGCGTCAACGAGTTTCTCGAACTGGCCGACCGCTTGCTACCCAACCCGGCCGAAGGCAACACGCCCCCCTTTCTCAATGGCGACGACGAATCGATCACCGTCAATGCCGATGCGCGCCAGCATGTGATTGCCGACGTCTTCAAAATCGTCAACGACCCCTTCGTCGGCAAGCTTGGTGTGTTCCGCGTGTGGCAGGGCACGATTCGTCGCGACACCTCGCTATTCATCGACGACAACAAGAAGCCGTTCAAGGTCGGTCACTTGTTTCGATTGCGCGGCAAGACGCACGAGGAGATCGAGCAGGCGATTCCCGGCGACATCGCGGCGGTGGCGAAGGTGGAGGAAATCCACTTCGACGCCGTGCTGCACGATTCGCACGACGAAGATCGCATCCATCTCGCCCCCATGCGCTTCCCGCAACCCATGTTTGGCTTGGCTCTGGAACCCAAGCACAAGGGCCAGGAGCAGAAGCTCTCGCAAGCACTGGCGCGATTGGCCGAGGAAGACCCCTGTTTTCGCGTGGAGCACCACAAGGAGCTCAACGAAACCGTGGCGCGAGGCCTATCGGATCTGCACTTGAAGATCATGCTGGAGCGCATGAAAGAGCGTTACGGCGTAGAAGTGGTGACGCATCCGCCGCGCATTGCGTATCGGGAAACCATCGTGGGCCATGCCGAAGGGCACCACCGCCACAAAAAGCAGACCGGTGGCGCGGGCCAATTCGGTGAAGTGTTTTTGCGCGTGGAACCGCTCGATCGCGGCGCTGGTTTCGAGTTTATCGACGCGGTGAAAGGTGGCGTTATTCCCAACCAATTTTTGCCGGCGATCGAGAAAGGCGTGCGCCAAGCAATGGAGAACGGCGCCATCGCCGGCTACCCCATCCAAGACCTGCGCGTAACCGTGTACGACGGCAAGTACCACCCGGTCGACTCCAAGGAAGTGGCCTTTATCAGTGCCGGCAAAAAGGCGTTTCTCGACGCGGTAGGCAAGGCGCGACCCGTCGTGCTCGAACCCATCGTGGATGTGGAAGTGGCGATTCCCGAAGCCAACGTCGGCGATGTCACGGGCGGCCTCGCCAGCAAACGCGCGCGCATCCTCGGCACCGATGCCCTTCGCGGTGGCGAACTGGTCATCAAGGCGCAGGCGCCGCTGGCGGAGTTGATCGACTACCCCACCGAACTCAAGGCCATGACCGGCGGCCGCGGCCGCTACAGCCTCGACCTCAGCCACTACGAGCCGGTGCCGCCGCCGGTGCAAAAGCAGCTCAGCGAGGCATGGAAGCCACATCTGGACGAGGATTGACGCCCCCGCCTGGCGATCCGCGCGGGCGGCGCCGATCCGCTGTCCGCGCAAGTCCTGTACGCCTTGAGGCGCGCCATACGCGCCGCCATATGCACCGTATACGAACGCGCCGAACGCTACGGCGCTGGAGGCCTGCGATGAGCCGCTCCTTCGTGAAGGACGCGGACGAGTCCGTCGGCGAACGCCTGCCGGACATCCCGCTCAGTGAACACCCCAACTACGTGACCCCACGCGGCCTGGCTCTTTTGCGCGCGCGCCTGGTGGCACAACGCGAGCGACGCGACGCCTTACGCGCCAGCGGCGACACCCTGCCGCAACAACGCGAACTTGGCGAGGTGGAGCGCGAGCTGCGCTGGCTCAATGCCCGCGTGGGCAGCGCCATCGAGGTGGATCTGACGCAGCAGCCTCGCGACCGCGTGGCTTTCGGCGCGCGGGTCATCGTGGACAGTGAAGAGGGCCAACTGCGCTATCGCATCGTTGGCGAGGACGAGGCCGACGTGGAGCACGGCTTGGTGAGTTACGCCTCGCCGCTGGCCAAGGCCCTGCTGGGCGCGCGCGTAGGCGACGAGGTGGTGTGGCCCCGGCCGTCGGGCGATGTCACCGTGGAAGTGGTGGCGATCGATTACCCGCCCGATGCTGATTAACGCAAGCGACGATTACTTGGGCGCGCCGGCCGGCGGCGCGACCAGCACGTCGTCGTCCTTGCTCCAGGCCGGCGTGGTGATGGCATAGAAGGTGAGCGTTTCGCCCTTGCTGGCGCGGATGGAGCGCACCACCGACGGCGGCACCAGGATGTAGTCGCCCGGGCCCACCGCATGCGGCGTGCTGCCGGTCCATACCTCGCCATGCCCGGCGAGGATGAAGAACGATTCCTCACCCTCCTTGTTGTGACTCCACGCGCTGGCACGGCCCGGATCGAGCTCGAACAGCGCCACGCTGCCCAACTGCGAGCGCGCCCCCACCGGCGCGGCGCGACCGGTGAGTTCCTTCAGGCGCACACCTGGCGACACGGTGACGAACGGCAGGTCGCCAGGCGAAATCACCTTGGCGGCGTCCGCCGCCTGGGCGGCCCCTGTGACACCCAGGGCAAGCAACAGGGCCAACAGCGCGTTCTTCATGGAAAGCGATCTCCAGACAACCGTGCTTTCACGGGAATGCCTTGCAGGCGAGAAAAAAAGCCGCGGCGGCGATGCAACCGCATCGCCGTCTGCAACATCGCGTGAACTCAAGCCTTCTTGGACTTGAGCAGCGTGCCCGTGCAGTTCTTCGAGCCACACAGGCACTTCCACAGCTTCTTCAGGCGCGCGGTGTGCGGCACCTCAAGCGTTATGCCGTAGTCGTAGGTCAGCTCTTCGCCCGGCTTGATATTGCGGATCGCCTCGATCAGCACGCGATCCTTGCGCGGATTGCCATCGGCGCTTTCTTCGATCAGCGCCTGGCAGTTGGGATCGCAGCTGTGGTTGATCCAGCGCGCCGTGTTGCCCTTGCGGTTCGCGTCGATCAGATACTCGTCGTTGAGCGTGAACAGGAACGTATGGCCCGTTTCGCCGCCGTCCCCGTACATCACATCGGCTTCGCCGTGGGTCATCAGCGTGCCCTTGTACTCGATGATTTCCTCGCCCTTCTTGATCGGGGCGACGGCGAAAACGCCATTGCCATGGATAGGCGAGCGACGGGCAACGATGCGACGGGTCATAAGTGGGCTGTATACAAAGAAAGAGCCAAGGATGATGCCTGTTGCGCTGCGCAATGGGAACCTCCGGCGCCCGCTGGCCTCCATCGATAAGGCGTGATCGCATTCGCGCTGAGATCCATCGCCTTGCCCTCCCCCGTGGACAGACGGCAAGGTCCTCCTGCTAAGATTCAAACAATCGTTTGAGGTGAACCCATGGGACGACTGCTTCGCTGTGCGGTGCTTGTGTGTCTGGTAGCCGGGCTGGTGGCCTGCGGGCCGCCGCGCAAGAGCGTGTTTCCGCCCACCGTGAGCGTGCAGGAGATGGCCACCCTGCCCAATGGCGAGTGGCGCCTGACCCTGCGCATCCAGAACAACAGCTACGGCGGCATGGATTTCCACAGCCTCGACGGCGAGCTGAAGGTGGCCGAGCTGGTGCCGGTGCGCCTGCACAGCCGCTTCGACCTCGATATTCCCGCCTTTGCCGCCGACGTCACCCAGATCACCGTGCTGCCCACGCCGGAGATGACCGCCACCCTCAAGGCCGCCGCGGTCAAGGGCAGCGCCGGCTCCGTGCCCTACAGCGTGAGCGGCAGCGCCAACGCCAAGCCCGAGCAGGAAAAGGAAGCTCGGGATTTCACCTTCCACGGCAACGACTGGCTTTCGCCGGTGCCGGGCATCCCCAACACCTGGCGCTGAGCTTCAGCGCCCGCACTACCACCGAAGGAACTTCGCCATGACCATCTACAAGGCCCCGCTCGACGACCAGCGTTTTGCCCTCTTTGACGTGCTTGGCGCCGAAGCCGTCCTCACCCAACTGCAAAATGGCGAAGGCCACACGCGCGACCTGTTCGACGCTGTGCTCGAAGAAGCCGGCCGCCTGAGCGAAGCCCTGCTCGCCCCGTTCAATGCCAGTGGCGACGCCGAAGGCTGCGTGTACGACAAGGCCACGCAGACCGTGACCACGCCCAAGGGCTTCAAGGAAGCCTTCAAGGCCTTCGCCGAAGGTGGCTGGACCGGCCTCACCCAGAGTGAGCACTTCGGCGGCCAGGGCCTGCCCAACACGATCGGCACGGCCACCACCGAAATCTTCCAGTCGGGCAACCTCTCCTGGAGCCTTTACCCGCTGCTCTCCGAAGGCGCCTGCCATGCGATGGAGCTGCACGGCACCGAGGAACAGCAGAACACCTACCTCAAGCCCATCGTGGAAGGCCGCTGGACCGGCACCATGTGCCTGACCGAGCCGCAGGCCGGTTCGGACCTGGGCCTGCTCAAGACCCGCGCCGAGCCCGGCGAGAACGGCAGCTACAAGATCACCGGCACCAAGATCTTCATCAGCGCTGGCGAGCATGACCTGGCCGAGAACATCATCCATCTTGTACTGGCCCGCCTGCCCGACGCACCGGCCGGCAGCCGCGGCATTTCCATGTTCATCGTGCCCAAGTTCAAGGTGAACGCCGATGGCTCGCTGGGCGCGCGGAACAGCGCCGCCGCCGGCGCCATCGAGCACAAGATGGGCCTGAAGGGCTCGGCCACCTGCGTGATGAACTTCGACGCCGCCGAAGGCTACCTGATCGGCCAGCCGCACAAGGGCCTGGCCGCCATGTTCACCATGATGAACGCCGCGCGCCTGGGCGTGGGCGTGCAGGGCCTGGCGCTGGCCGAGCGCGCACTGCAGAACAGCCTCAACTACGCGCGCGAGCGTCTGCAGGGTCGTTCGCTCTCCGGCACCAAGTTCCCCGACAAGCCGGCCGACAACCTGCTGGTGCAGCCGGACGTGCGCCGCATGCTGCTCACCCAGCGCGCGTTCGTGGAAGCCTCGCGCACGCTGCTGCTGTACACCTCGCTGCAGACCGACGTGGAAGCGCGCGGCGTCGACGAGGCCACCCGCAAGACGGCCAGCGACCTGGTGGCCTTCCTCATCCCCATCGCCAAGGGCGTGGTAACCGAGCTGGCCCAGGAGTGCACCAAGGAAGCGCTGCAGGTGTACGGCGGCCACGGCTACATCGGCGAGAACGGCGTGGAGCAGTTCGTGCGCGACGCCCGCATCATCACCCTGTACGAAGGCACCACGGGCATCCAGGCGGCGGACTTGCTGGGCCGCAAAATCCTCCAGTTGCAAGGCGCAGGCTTCAAGCTGTTCGCCAAGGAGATCCAGGCGTTCTGCCAGCAGCACGCCCAGGACCCGGCCATGGCCGGCCTGATCGGCCCGCTGGCCGCGCACACCAAGGAGTGGGCGGACCTGACCATCGCCCTGGCGCAGCGCGTCATGGCCAACCCGGAAGAACTCGGTGCCGCCGCCAGCGACTACCTGTACTACTCCGGCTACATCACGCTGGCTTACATGTGGGCCCGCAGCGTGGCGGCGTTGGCCAACAGCAGTCAGCAGGAGTCGTTTAAGCAGGCCAAGCGCGATACGGCGAAGTTCTATTTCGCACGCATCCTGCCGCGTTGTCTGATGCACAAGGCGGCGATTGAGGCGGGTGTGGATACGTTGCCGGCGATTGCCTGAGGCGTGATTCTCCGCTTTTGATGGAACGCTGGACGGCCCCTCGCAGAGGGGCCGTTTTTTTTCGTGTTTCTTGGACAACGGGGGAGCCACGAGGGTGTTTTGATCGGTAGTTTGCGCGCGTTGTGCGCGGCGCGCTCTGGAGCTGTACGACATGTGCGTGGTGGGAATTCTCTTGTCGTTCTGACGAAGGTTGAACTGCTTTGTCCGCGTTCGCGCAGCTGCAACGATATGGCGATCTGGCCGCCTGCGCGGCGGGCGTTTCGATCGCCTGCCGGCGACGCGATGTTGTTGCGTCGACCAGTTGAAACCGCCGCAAGCAAGAGAACGCGATCCGGCCTCCGGCTGGAATTCGGAAGCCCGTCGCCGCACGAGGAGTCCCTGCGTTCGCAGGCGAGCAAGCTGGCGAATGACGCCCGGGCAGGAGCACGGCAGATACGGCGCCCCTCCCCGGCACAACGCAAGGGACTACCACCCCGCGCCCCTTGGGTGTAGAAACGGCAGACCCCTCTCGCTGTCCGGTCACACCCGCATGAGCGATACCACATACCTGATCCGCCTCGCTGAGGACGACGACGACTTCATCCTCGGATTGGTACCCCGTTTCGTGAACTTCTCCCTGCCTCCCTGGCGGCGGCGTCACGAATGCATCGAAGGCATACGCAAGGACCTGTTGCGCCACCTGGAAGACCAGCCGGCCAACAGCTTCCTGTTCGTGGCCGAGGACGAAGACGGCGCGGCGGTGGGTTTTGTCCACCTGCAGAAAACGCAGGATTACTTCACCGGGCGTAACAACTGCCACATCTCCGACATCGCCGTGGCCGAGCAGCACGAAGGACGCGGTGCCGGCCGAGCCTTGCTCGAGCATGCCGAGACATGGGCACGCGAACATCGTTGCCAACTGGTGACGCTGGCCGTGTTCCCGGGCAACGAGCGGGCGCGAGCCATATACGAAAGCGCGGGCTACGCCGCCGACCTGCTGCGATTGGCCAAGCCCGTGCGATGAGCCCGGTATGCGGGAGAGACGCCTGACCGTGGCGCTCACGGCCGCGACATGATCGGAGACGATCCATGAACGAGCCGCTGCACACCGTGCGCTTTCCCGGAGAGTCCAGTACCTATCGCGCCGCGCGCGACCGTTTACTGCGCGCGGAGATCGAGCTTCGTCGACAGATCGAAGACACTGCCGCGCTTCGTCGCGCCTTGCCGCTGGGTGGCGCGGTACCGGTGGATTATCACTTCGACGATGAGGGCGACACGCCCGTCGATACCGACATCGAACGGCAGGTGTGCCTGTCGGAGCTGTTCGTCGATGGTCACGACACGCTGGCGATCTACAGCTTCATGTACGGACCATCGATGGCGCAGCCTTGCCCATCGTGCACCTCCATCCTGGATGCATTGGACGGCCAGGTGCCCCACTTGAGCCAGCGCATCAACGTGGCGGTCGTAGCGAAATCGCCTATCCAGCGCATTCGCCATTTCGCGCGCGAACGCGGCTGGCGTCACCTGCATCTGCTCTCCAGTGCGCACAATACGTACAACGCCGACTACCACGGCGAGAGCAGCGACGGCCGGCAGATGCCTGCGCTCAATGTGTTCGTAAAACGCGACGGCGCCATTCATCACACCTGGTGCAGCGAGCTGATGTTCGTGCCGCCGGAGCCGGGTCAGGACCCGCGCCACGTCGATGCGATCTGGCCGCTGTGGCATGTGCTCGATTGCACGCCCGGAGGCCGTGGCGCGGATTGGCGGCCCAGCCTGCACTACTGATGCTGCGCGATCAGGCGCTGTCACAAGCTCGGCGAGCAGGAGGCGTCAGGGCAACGGCAACCCCATCTGGCGAAACATGGCACCGGCATCACGCACGCCCCAGCGTCGCTCGATATGGCCTTCCTTGACCGCGAACCACTCCATCGCGAGCACTTCGTAGTCACGACCGGTCACCGGGCCACCACGAAAGGGCGCAACGGAGCGACCGCGCTCGGTGTAGCGAACCGCCACGGTGTCACCTTCGGACACCATCGCATCCACTTCCAGGCTGACCTGGAAGCAGCGCATCAACTCGCTCCAGAGCGGCCGCGCAGCTTCTACTCCGCCCCAGCCCAGAACACCGTGAACAAGCGCATCCGACGCAAACGTGGCGCACACACCCTCGAGGTCGCCGCGATTGAAGGCGTCCACATAGGTCAATACGACACGCTTGTTCTGTTCGGACATGCAGCGCCCCCTGCGCCTGGGCGCACACCTACCCTGCCCGGGTGAGTACGCGCGAGGAGGAGCATATCGCCCACTTCGCGTGGAAGACGTGAGGACGGCAGCGTCACACACCATCTTTCCGGCGTCCGCGGCGCCTTGCGCGCCGCGGGCGGTGACGCCGCACCCCATGAAGGAGCGCGGCGTCGGGTACCTCAGTTCTTGACGGCCGAGGCCGCTTCTTCGGCCTGCTCGCGCTGGCTCAGGCGCAGCGACACGCGGTCGATGTTGGCCAGCGACAGCAGGTGCGCGTAGATCCAGCCGAACACGCCTTCGCGGGCGAACTCGTGCGTGGTCTTTTCGTCGAGCTGTCGCAGCTTGTCTTCGTTCACCACGAACAGGCCATTGAGGTTGATGGCCTTGCCATCCTTCTCCAGGCGAATGTTGCGCGGCTCGAGCAGGTCGTGCTTGCGCAGCTGCTCCATGAACCACTGCGTGCGGGTCACGTGCTGCTGGAACTCGCCGAGGAAACGCACGGCGTTGGTCAGCATGTCGGTGTCGGTGCCGTCTTCCTTGAACAAGCGGTCGCCTTCGGCGGTGCTGAAGCCTTCATAGGCTTCGTCGAGGAACACGGTGAAGTCGTCGCCTTCCTGACCGGCCGGCTTCTCGGCCAGCACGAACGGATAGCGGCGGATGAAGGCCGGGATGTAGATGTTCTGTTCCCAGAAACCGTTGGCGTCGATGAACAGGTTCTCGTTCTGGCGCAGACCCAGCAGGGCCATCGGGCCGGCGTCTTCCACCGTGGTGCCGCCGAACAGGATCGGCAGGTCACGAGCCGCCGCAGGGAACTCCACGCCAGTGAGCGGCACCGAGTGCGCCGTGGTGGCGAACTTCAGGTTCGGCACGGGCTTGATGCGCAGGTCCTTGTGCTGGTTGCGGTTGAGCGGAACGGGACGCTCGTAGAAAAGAACTTCGGACACGATTACTACCTCTCCCCTGCCGCGCCGGGGTCGCCACCGAGGCTCCCCCTCCCAAACCCGGCCACGGGTCTTTAGATGAACAAACACTATATCAGCGCCTGCCGCCCCTCGCGAACCCCCTCCGTAGGACAGTTCTGCCTGCCCTGACAACCATTTGCGTGTGTTCTGTAACGAAAGATGGTCTATGCTGGCCGCGTTACGAGCATCGTTGCTGCGCCCGAACGTTCATTCCCCTGGGTTGAAGGACGGTTTTGCATGCTGATGGAAGTACCTGGCCGCGTTGTCGACCTTCATTCGACCCGCGTGCTTTCGCTGGATGCCGCTGGCCGCATACTGGATTGGATCAGCTGGCAGGAGGCCGTTTGCCTCTATGTACGCGAAGCCGTTGCCTGGACCCTGGGCGATCCCTGTCTCACCGTCCACGGCGGCCACAACCGCTTGAGCGGCGAGCAGAGCCGGCTTTCCCTGCATCCCATCGTCGCCAGCACCGGGCATTGCCGCGATCACGCCATCGACCCCTCGCCGGCGCTTACCAACAGCGCGCTGTTCGCCCGCGACCGCTTCCTGTGCCTGTATTGCGGCGAGCGCTTCAGCCGCGGCGAGCTGACCCGCGACCATGTGGTGCCCATCTCCCATCGGGGTAAGGACACCTGGGAGAACGTGGTCAGCGCCTGCCTGGCCTGCAACCTGCGTAAGGCCAACCGCACGCCCCAGCAGGCCCATATGCCACTGCTTGCGGTGCCCTACCGGCCCAGTTGGGTGGAGCACCTGATCCTGTCCAACCGCAACATCCTGGCCGACCAGATGGAGTTCCTGGTGAACCATCTGCCGCGGGACCGCCGGCAACACATGGCCTGACGCTCAGTCGCCGCGCACCTCGTCCTTATTCAATGCGCGCTCGATGTCCTCCACCGCCGATTCCGCCGCCAGGTGCGCCAATCGGGTGTAATGGCGGCGAATCCTGTCCAGCGCGGCCTCATCCAGCGCCTCCAGGTTGAGTAGCGCGTTGTGGGCGGACGAACTGCGGATCAACTCGTCCAGCTTGATCTGCAAGGCCGCCGTGTCGCGGTTCTGGGTGTTCTGGATAAGAAACACCATCAGAAAGGTCACGATGGTAGTGCCGGTATTGATCACCAGTTGCCAGGTATCGCCAAAATGGAACATGGGGCCGGTGGCCGCCCACGCGACCACCACGACCACCGCCAGAACAAAGGTGGCTGGCCTACCTGAATACCGGGCCACGGCCTCTGCAAACCGCTGGAAAGCCTTGCTGATGCTCATAAGAGGGTCTCGGCGGGGCACGAGGGACAAGCCTCCCGCCGAGCGTGTCTGCGGTGCGTGGAGAGGGCATCCTGCGGATTGACCGCAAGTTTCCTCGCGGCCGCCCTTGCCCCGCCCCTGCTCTGGGCCAACAATATGCCGATGAACGATCTGTCTCGCTTCCCCCATCTGGCGACCATTGAGACGCCAGCCGACCTGCGCCGCATTGCCGACGATGAGCTGCCGGCCGTTGCCGATGAGCTGCGTCAGTATTTGATCGAAGCCGTCGCCAGCTCCGGCGGGCACTTCGGTGCCGGCCTGGGCGTGGTGGAGCTGACCGTGGCGCTGCACCACGTATTTGACACGCCGACTGATCGCCTGGTGTGGGACGTGGGCCACCAGTGCTACCCGCACAAGATCCTCACCGGACGTCGCGACCGCATCACCACCATCAAGAAGAAGGATGGCCTGGCGCCGTTCCCGAGCCGCGAGGAAAGCGAGTACGACACCTTTGGCGTCGGCCACTCCTCCACGTCCATCTCGGCCGCGCTGGGCATGGCCATCGCCGCACAGCGCAAGGGTGACCCGCGCAAGTTCGTGGCGGTGATCGGCGACGGCGCGATGACCGCCGGCATGGCCTTCGAGGCGCTCAATCACGGCGGCGACGTGGAACCGAACATGCTGGTCGTGTTCAACGACAACGGCATGTCCATCAGCGAGAACGTGGGCGCGCTGACCAAGATGGCCGCGCGCGCCATGTCCAGCCGGACACTCAACCAGTGGCGCGAGCGCGCCAAGCGCGCCATTCCCAAGCAGTCGCTGTTCGGTCGCTTCTTCAAGCGCTGGGAGGAGCACGCCAAGGGCATGTTCGTGCCCAGCACGCTGTTCGAGGAACTGGGCTTCCACTACACCGGCCCGATCGACGGCCACAATATTCCGCAACTGCTCGCCGCGCTGCGCATGGTGAAAGACCTGCCCGGCCCACAGTTGCTGCACGTGATCACCACCAAGGGCAAGGGCTACGCGCCCGCCGAGCAGGCGCAGATCGAGTATCACGCAGTGGGTCCGTTCGATCCGCAGGCGGGCCTGGTGAAGAAGTCCGGCCCGTCCAAGCCCACTTACACCGACGTGTTCAGCGACTGGCTGTGCGATATGGCCGCCGCCGACGAGCGCCTGCTGGGCATCACCCCTGCCATGCGCGAGGGCTCGGGCCTGGTGCGTTTCTCCAAGGAATACCCGCAGCGTTACTTCGACGTGGCGATTGCCGAGCAGCACGCGGTGACGCTGGCCGCCGGCATGGCCTGCGAAGGCGCCAAGCCGGTGGTGGCGATCTACTCCACCTTCCTGCAGCGCGCTTACGACCAGGCCATCCACGACGTATCGCTGCAGAACCTGGACGTGACCTTCGCCATCGACCGCGCGGGCGTGGTCGGCCCGGACGGCGCGACGCACTCCGGCAGCTTCGATCTCTCCTTCATGCGCTGCCTGCCCAACATGGTGATCATGGCGCCGGCCGACGAGAACGAGTGCCGCACCATGCTCACCACCGGCTTCAAGCACGCAGGCCCGGCAGCCATCCGCTATCCGCGCGGCACCGGCCTGGGCGTACCGCTCTCCAAGGAGCTGGAAACGCTGCCCATCGGCAAGGCCGAACTGCGCCGCCGTGGCCATGGCCTGGCGCTGCTGAGCTTTGGCGCGATGCTGGCGCCAGCCTCGGTGATCGCCGCCGAGCTGGATGCCACGCTGGTCAACATGCGCTTCGTGAAGCCGCTGGACGAGGCGCTGATCCTCGAGCTGGCCAAGACGCACGATGCCTTCGTCACGCTGGAAGACAACGCCATCGCCGGTGGCGCCGGCAGTGGCGTGGCCGAGTGCCTGGCGGCGCACGGCGTGGTCAAGCCGATCCTGCACCTGGGCCTGCCCGACGCCTACCTCGACCACGGCAGCCGCGAAGAAGTGCTGACCATGGCCGGCTTGGACCTGCCCAGCATCCGCAACGCCATTCGTGCTCGTTTTCCGCAGCTCTGCAATCTGAACCAGATCAGCGCCTGAGCCTCGTGCCAGGTGCCGGCCGCCACCGGTAGACCGCGACACCGGCCGCGCCATCGACCATGACGCGGTGATCTCGGGGGTCGCGTCGTGACGGACTGGATTGCCCGCCTGGTCCATGCCAGTGCCCGCCACCCGTGGCGGGCGTGCCTGGCCTATGCCCTGCTGAGCATCGCCAGCCTGTGGTACGCCCAGGGCCACCTGGGCGTGGATACCGACACCGACCACATGTTCTCCACGCGGCTGCCCTGGCGACAGCAGTCGCTGGCGATGGACCGCCTGTTTCCGCAGTTCAACGACGTGCTGGTGATCGTGGTGCGCGGCGCCACGCCGGAAGAGGCGGAATCCACCGCCGATACCTTGATGCAGCAATTGCGCGCCGACACCACGCACTTCCACGACGTAACGCGCCCCGATGCCGACCCTTTCCTGCGCCGCGAAGGTCTGCTTCTGCTCGACACCCAGGATCTCGCCAAGCTGCTCGATGGCCTGTATGCCGCGCAGCCGCTGTTGGGCCCGCTCGCGGGCGATCCCTCCGCACGCGGGTTGCTCAAGGGCATCGCGCTGATGGCCGAAGGCGTACGCGTGGCGCATGCGGATCTCTCGCCCTATCACACGGCGCTGGAACAACTGCGACAGGTGCTGGACGCGGCCACGCACGGCGCGCCGCCTCCACTGTCCTGGCAGCAGATGCTCAGCTCCGACGTGATCGCCCAAGCGAGCGGCCCCACACTGTTGTTGGCCCATCCCGTGCTCGATCGTGGCGCCCTGCAGCCCGGCCTGGCCGCCACACAGTCGCTGGAACGCGTAGCGGCTACATTGCCAGCGGTGCGTGCGGGGCGCGTGAGCGTGCACTACACCGGCTCGGTGCCGCTCTCCGACGTGCAGTTCGGCGCGCTCACCGAGGGCATCGTCGGCAGCACCGTGGTCAGCGTGTTGTTGCTCGCACTGTGGTTATTCCTGGCGCTGCGCTCGTGGCGACTCATCGTGCCGATCCTGCTTACCTTGCTCACCGGGCTGGTCGTGACCTTGGGTTTCGCTGCCTTGGCCGTGGGTACGCTCAACCTGATCTCGGTGGCGTTCGCCGTGCTCTTCGTGGGGCTCGCCGTGGATTTCGCCATCCAGTTCGCCGTGCGCCTGCGTGACCAGCGCCAACACCACGCCGCGCTGGCCGACGCACTGGATGCCACCGCGCGCTCGGCGGGCAGCCAGATCGCGGTGGCTGCTGCCGCCACCGCTTGCGGCTTCCTCGCCTTTGCGCCCACTGCCTTTGTCGGTGTGGCGGAGCTGGGTGTCATCGCCGGCACCGGCATGCTGCTGGCCCTGCTGTGCACACTCACCCTGCTGCCGGCGCTCATCGCATGGCTACGCCCGGGCGATGGCGCCGGTGACGTCGCCCTACCCTACGGCGCCGCGTGCGACGCCTGGCTCAAGCAGCGCCATCGCGACGTGCTCGCGGTGTTCGTACTGCTGGGCGCACTGGGCCTGTACGCGGCCTGGCGCCTGCCGTTCGACGCCAATCCGCTGCATACGCAGGCACCGGACACCGAGCCCATGCGCACGCTGCGGCAACTGGCCGACAACCCGGTCACCAACCCGTTCAATATCTACCTGCTGGCACCTGACCTTGAACACGCGCGCGCGCTGGCTGCGCGGGTGGAGAAACTGCCCGAGGTCTCCAGCGTGATCCATGCCGGCACCTTCGTGCCAACGGATCAATCGTCCAAGATGGAGTTGCTGGAGCAAGCGCAGGATCTCTTGCTGCCATCGCTCAGCAGCCCCGGCCGCGCGCCGCCGCTTACGACAGCCGCGCTGCGCGAGGCCATGGGGGACAGCCTCGATGCCATCGCGCAGGCACGCCCCGGCTTGCCGCCCGGTTCGCCCCTGCTTGGCATCGGCGAGGCCTTGCAGACACTGCAGCGCGCACCGGACGCAAACCTCTGGGCGATGAACGCCGCCATCAGTCGCTTTCTCCCCGATCAGCTCGACCGATTGCGTACGTCCCTGGATGCCCAGCCGACCACGCTGCATGACGTCTCCGCCGCGATCCGACGCGACTGGATCGCCCCCGATGGCCGCGTGCGCATCCAGGTATCGCCCAACGACAACGTGCAAGACACGGCCGCACTGCGCCGCTTCGTCACCGCCGTGCAGCGCATCGACCCGGCTGCGGGCGGCCCCGCCGTCACCACCATCGCCTCGGCCGACACCATCATGCGTGCCTTCCAGCAAGCCGCCGTGCTCGCCACGGCAGCCATCGCCATCGTGTTGCTGCTGGTGCTGCGTCGCTGGCGCGACAGCGGCATCGTGCTGCTTACCCTGGGCATGTCGGCCCTGCTGACGGCGCTGGGCGCGCGCGCCGCGGGCATGGCGATCAACTACGCCAATATCATTGCGCTACCGTTGCTGTTGGGCGTGGGCGTGTCGTTCAACGTGTACTTCGTGATGAACTGGCGCGCCGGCATGGATCGTTTCGTAGGCTCCGCTTCGGCACGCGCCGTGCTGTTCTCCGCGCTCACCACCGGCACGGCATTCGGCTCACTGGCGCTCTCGCACGATCTAGGCATGGCAAGCATGGGGCGGCTGTTGCTGCTCAGCCTTGGTGCAGTGCTGTTGGCCACGTTCGTGTTCCTGCCGGCGCTGCTCTACGCACTGGGGCCCGCGAACTCAGCGAAACGGCACGTTGAATGACACGCCGAAGGCGCGCGGCGTGGATTGCTGCACCAGCATCGGCCCGCCCAGCGCCGCGAGAAAATTGATGGTCTCGGCATTGAGCGTGCCGATGGCGACGCGGCGATTGAGCGCATTGCGTAAGTAGACGTCCACGGTGACGCCGCGCCCCAACGTAACGCCTGCGTTGACGTCCAGCATGCCGAACCCAGGCAGACGAAAATCCGGATCGCTGTTGTCGCCCGCGAAACCCGCGTGCCGTTGCGTGGACAGTCGCTGCGTAGCACCGGCGTACGCTCCATAGCCACCGAGTTGGAACTGGTAGCGCACACCGAGCGTGCCGGTGGCGCGAGCCGAGTACGGCAGCGGGTCGCCAGCTTTGATACCGATGGCGGTGTCGTCATCCAACATGCGCGCATAGGTGTACGCGCCGGACGCATTGAAGTTCCACGGGCCGCTGGTGTACGTGAGCTGCGCTTCCAGCCCATCGACGCGCGCATCGCCCGCGTTCTGGATGATGGTATTGCCCAGCGTGTAGGTATAGAGCTGCACGTGATGCCACTCGATATCGTAGGCATCGATACCTACGTTGAGCCGGCCATCGAGGTGACTTCCCTTGTAGCCCAGTTCGTAGCTCTGCAGCTTGTCCGAGCCGAAGGTCTCCGTCGCGGTGGGTACCGGGCCCAGCACACTGCTGGTGAGCGGCGCTTGCAGGCCGCCAGGGCGATAGCCGGTGGATACGCGCGCGTAATAGCTGTGGCTGGTGTCCGGCTTGTAGGTAGCCGTGAGCATCTCGGTAATGTCCGAGCTGTTGCGGCTTAGGCGAAAACCGCCCGGACTGCCCGCCACCGGGCCGCTCTCCTGGCTCGACAAATGCTGAGTGTCGCCATTGACGCGCGCGCCTGCCGCCAGGTCGAACACGGGCGATACGTGCCAGGTCAGGTCGCCGTAGCCGGCGTACTCCTCGAAACGCGCGCTGGTGTATTGGTTAATCAGCTGGGTATTGCCCGGCAGCTTGAGGTTGTCGCCCAACAGTGCGTAGCGCTGCCATACGTCTTCGCGGTTGAACCACAGCCCGGCCAACCAGTCGAAGCGATCCCCCTTGGGCGAGGTCAGGCGCATCTCCTGCGTGCTCTTGTGCACGTCGATCACCGAATCGACGTACAGGTTCTTCAACGGTTGATCGACACCAATGGCCGGCCCCAACACGTTGAGCAGGTCCAGGAAGCCGTTGGGGTAATCCTGCACGCTGTGATTCTGAAAATCCTGATAGGCACTGATCCAGTCCAGCGTGGCCCAGCCAAAGTCGTAGCTGGCGCGCAGCGAGTAAAGCTGCAGGGTTTGGGTAAACGGTTCGCGATGATTGAGTGCGCGGTTGTACGGGCCACCGGAAATCGGTTGGCCTGCCAGGTTGTAGTCGGCCATGGAGAGGCCATCGGCGGCGATCTTCTGCGCCATGCCGCTGAGGTTGATGCTGAGCTTGTCACTGGGGTCGATCTGCAACTGCGCGCGAATGCCTTGCGTGTGTGTGCGATCGGCGCCGCCTGCCGGTATCGTGCCTACGGCATCGTAGACGCCTGCGGTGTGTTCGTCCGCCACGCTCAAGCGCAACGCAGCCACATCTTTCACCAGAGGTACGTTCAGCGTGCCGCGCTCGGTGTAATTCATGCCGCCGTGCTGGGTGTGGGAGATGTCCGCCCCGACGCTGGCCGAGACGCCGCTCGCGTCGGGCTGACGTGTCGCATATTTCACCAGGCCACCCATGGAACCAGCGCCGTACAAGGTGCCTTGCGGGCCGTACAGGAACTCGATGTGATCCAGGTCGAGCAGCACCGGATCGATCAGGAAGGTAGCCGCCGCTGCGTACACCGTGCTTCCGCCGATCGGCACATCGTCGATGTACACCGACACGGTGGGGCTGGTCTGGTTGCCGGTGGATACGCCGCGCATCACCAGCTCGCCCTGCCCGGTGCCACCCTGGCTGGCCAGGAAGACGCCCGGTTGATACGACACGTAGTCGTTCATGGTGCGCGCGCCGATCTGTTGCAGCTCCTCGGCCTTGATCACCTCCACGTGCATGGGCACTTCGCGCGAGGGCTCGCGTCGACGGTTCGCCGACACGATCACTTCGCCCAGGGTGATCACGCGCTTGTCCGGCTGCGTGGCATTGCTCTTGCGCGGCGGAGCGGGCGGCGCCTGCGTATCGGCCTGCTGCGCAAACAGCGAGCACGGTAGCAAGGTGGACAACGCGGCGGCCAGCGCGCAACGGCGCAACCGCAAGGAACGATCGGAACCACGCCACTGGTCGAGCACCGCGTCTCTCCCCTGCCGGATGGATTCGTCGGCCCGCGTGGTCGCGCCACCCGGGGCATCCTCGTCTCGCAAGCGGGCTCAGTGTACGCCCGGCATCGCATGGCGACGAGGGCGCAGGGCCTTGCGTTCAGCGATGCGGCAAGCTCATGCGCCAGCCCAGCGCGCGCCACTCACGCGGTCGCGTTGTTCGAGATCCTGCGCGGTGAAGGCGTCGACATAGCCGGCCGCTTCCAACACCGCGCGCACCGCCGCGCCCTGGTTCCAGCCGTGCTCCATCAGCAGCCAGCCATCGGCTAGCAGACAGGCTCGCGCGTCGTGCACGATGCGGCGGATATCGTCCAGACCATCCACACCCGAGGCCAAAGCACGGGCCGGCTCGAAGCGCAGATCGCCCTGGCGCAGATGCGGGTCGTCCGCTTCGATGTAGGGCGGGTTCGACACGATCAGCGCGAACGACAGCCCCGCCAACGGCGCTAGCCAATCGCCCTGAAGAAAGCGCACGCGGCCAAGGCCAAGTCGCTCGGCATTGCGACGCGCCACGGCGAGCGCATCGCCACTGGCATCGGTGGCGCTGACGCGCAGGTCCGGTCGCTCGTGCGCCAGTGCCAGCGCAATGGCGCCGCTGCCGGTGCCCAGGTCCGCCACGTTGGCATCGGCGGGCGCACGTTCCAGCGCCAGCTCCACCAGCAACTCGGTTTCCGGGCGCGGAATCAACGTGGCCGGCGTCACCTCCAGGTCCAGCGACCAGAAGCCGCGACGGCCGGTGAGATACGCCACCGGCTCGCCTTGCCGGCGCTGCTCCACCAGCGCCTGGTAGGTGTGCAGGGTGGGCGCGTCCAGCGCGTCGTCGGCATGCGCAATCAGCCAGCTACGTGGTTTGTCCAGCACGTGCACCAGCAACACCTCGGCTTCCAGCCGGTCGCCCAGCGCTTGCGCAGCCGCCGCCAGGGCCTGGCGCACCTCAGCCATGCGTGCGCACCTTACCGCCGAGGCGACGAGAGAGATCAAGCGTGATGAGCGACATGAGCGTTTCCGGCGAGTGCAAGCGCACAGTTTAATGCCAGCGCCCGCTCAGCCCGCATCGGGGTGCAGGTAGTGATGCACCGCCTGGATCACCACCGAGCCCTCGCCCACGCTGGACGCCACGCGCTTGACCGAACCGGCACGCACATCGCCCACGGCGAAGATGCCCGGCTTGGTGGTTGCATACGGCGATTCCAGTAGATGCCCCTCCGCGCAGCGCCCGGTGAGCACGAAACCGTGCGGGTCCAGCGCAAGGCAGTCGCGCAGCCAATCGGTGTTGGGCTCCGCACCGATCATCACGAACATGTTGCTTACTGGCCGCTCGGTCAGTTCGTCCGTGTCGCGATGCCGCCAGCTCACGCGCCGCAGGCGGTCGTCCCCTGCCAGTTCCACGACCTCGCTGCGGGTATGCAAAGTGATATCCGGCGACAGGGCGATGCGTTGTACCAGGTAGTCGGACATGGTGGCGGCCAGACCGTTGGAGCGCACCAATATGTGCACGTGCTTCGCGATACGCGAAAGGAACACCGCCGCCTGCCCCGCTGAGTTGCCGCCGCCGACCACGACCACCTCTTCGTTGCGGCACAGTTGGCCCTCCATCGCGGTGGCAGCGTAATGGATGCCTTCGCCTTCGAAGCGAACGTAACCGGGCACATCCAGCTTGCGATAGCGCGCCCCCGTGGCGACGATCACTGCGCGCGCCAGCAGCGACTGACCATCGTCCAGGTTCAACCGATAAGGCTGCTGGCTGCAATCGATGGCCGAGGCATGTCGCGAGATCGCCATGCGCGCACCGAACTTCTGCGCCTGCGCCTGCGCGCGCCCCGCCAGCGCCTGACCGGAAATGCCGGTGGGAAAGCCCAGGTAGTTTTCGATCTTGGAAGAAGTGCCGGCCTGCCCACCGGGCGCCATCCCTTCCAGCACGATGGTGGATAGCCCCTCGGAGGCGGCGTACACCGCCGCCGCCAGCCCCGCAGGACCGGCGCCCACCACGGCAACGTCATACACATGGTTGGGGTCGATGGTTTCGGTGATGCCCAACTCGTCGGCCAATTGCGCGGTGCTGGGGTTTTGCAGGAAACAGCGCTCCGGGCAGATCACCACCGGCAATTGTTCGCGCTTGAGCTGGAAGCACTCGATAAAGCCGCCAGCATCGGGGTCGAGTTCGGTGTCGATCAACCGATGCGGGTAGCCGTTGCGCACCAGGAAGCGCTCGAGCCGCAAAGTATCGGCGCTGTGCCCCGGGCCAACCAGCACCACGCCGCCGTAGCCCATGCGGATGAGCCCCACGCGACGCAGGATGAAGGCGCGCATGATGATTTCGCTGATGTCCGCCTCCGCCGCCACCATGCGGCGAAAGGCATCCGCGTGCACGCGAATCACGCGGCTGTCCACGGCCGCGCGCGCCGACACCATGATGCTGCGCCGATTGAGCAGATTCATTTCGCCACTGAACTGCCGTGCGCCATGCATGGTGAACACGTTCGGCTGGCCATCTTTGTCCAGCTCGAAGACCTCGATCAGGCCCTCCAGCACCACGAAGAAATCCACGCCGCGCTCACCGCGCCGGAACAACACGGTGCCGCCAGGCACCTGCTCCTCCTCGCCGTAGGCGGCGATGCGGCGAATCATGTCCGGTGCGAGCTTGGGAAAGGTCTGCTCCTTGCGCCGCATGGGATCGGTGGGGTCGTAGACGACCTCGGGCGATGCGGACTGGTCGGACATGGCGCGACACCTCCCTGGGCTGATCCGTTGGCGTACCGGTCCAGCCATCGTGCGCCTGCGCGCGTGTCGCTAGCAAGTCAACGCGGCGCGGGCGCCATGGCCGCCGTCATCGCCGTGACGAGGCGTTCACGAAACCAGCGATGCGCCGCGTCGTCGTCCTTGCTGGCGTGCCAGTAGGCCATGATCGGGATGGCCGCCAGGCGGATCGGCAGCGCGCACACGGCGATGGGCAACTGCGCGGCCACATGCTCGGCATACGCGGCCGGCACGGTGAGCAGCAGGTCGCTCGCCGCCGCGATCTGGCAGGCCGAGACATAGTGCTGACAGACCATCCGCACCTCGCGAAACATGCCGTTCTGGCCGAGCAGCACATCCAGCGCGTTGGCCTCGCCCAACGGCGAGACGATGACATGATGCGCGGCCAGGTAGTCGGCCCGGCGCAGGCCGCCGGCGAGCGGATGGTCGCGGCGCATCACCGCCACCAGCGTCTCATCCGCCAGGTGTTGGCGGGACAGGCGCGCACCGGCGCGCAGCGGCCGATCCACCGCCAGGTCCAGCGTGCCCGAAGCCAGTTCGCGTTCCATCTCGTCCGCCGCCACGCGCCGGCTCACCACGCGCACGCCTGGCGCCTCGCGCCCGATGCGCGCCATCAGGCCGGGCAGCACGATGGATTCGAGAATGTCGCGAAAGCCCAGCACGAACTCCAGGTCCAGCTGCGCGGGCTCGAAATGCGGCAAGGCACGCGCACTCGCCAGCAAACCCTTCAAATGCGCCTGTACCGCCGGCATCATCGCGCGCACCTTGTCGGTGGGCTGCAGGCGATTGCCCTGGCGGTTGAACAGCGGGTCGCCCAATTGATCGCGCAACCGCCCCAACGCGTGCGTGACCGCCGGCTGGGTGAGGTGCAGGGCCCGCGCCGCCGCGCTCACGCCGCCGTGCGTGTAGATCGCGTCCAGCACGCGGAACAGGTTCAGGTCGATGCGGTGATCGCGTTCCACTGGGCCTCCGGGCCGCCCTGGCGCACGGGCCGAGCCCATGCACAGTGTGAATGACATGCCATAAAGCATATTCATTTCACTGATCCTGCGACAGCGGCGTAGGCTGGACGGACGCCAGGAGCCCGACCATGGATTTCAGCCCGTCCGCGCACACCCAAGCGCTGCTCGCCCGCCTCGACGCTTTCATGCGCGAGCATGTCGAACCTGCCGAGGCGGCCTATGCCGCCGCGCTCAGCGGCAGCGCCGATCATCGGCAGTGGGTGCAGCCGCCGGTGATGGAGGCACTCAAGCAGCGCGCCCGCGAAGCGGGCCTGTGGAACCTGTTCCTGCCCGACCTGGACGGCGGCGAGGGCCTGAGCAACCTCGACTACGCGCCGCTGGCCGAGCGTATGGGGCACTCCTTCATCGCGCCGGAGGTGTTCAACTGCAGCGCCCCCGACACCGGCAACATGGAAGTGCTGCACCGCTATGGCTCGCCCGAGCAACGCGAGCGCTGGCTGGCGCCGCTGCTGCGCGGCGAGATTCGCTCGGGCTTCGCCATGACCGAGCCAGACGTGGCCTCCTCCGACGCCACCAACATGCAGGCCACGGCCCGCGTGGAAGGTGACGAGGTGGTGCTCGACGGCCGCAAATGGTGGACCACCGGCCTAGGCCATCCGCATTGCCGTTTCGTGATCTTCATGGGCCAGAGCGATGCGCAGGCCGAACCGCACCGCCGCCACAGTATGGTGATCTGCCCGCTGGATGCGCCCGGCGTGCACATCGAGCGCATGCTGCCGGTGTTCCATCACTACGACGAACCATCCGGCCACGGCCAGATGCGCTTTGATCAGGTGCGCCTGCCGCTGAGTCACGTGATCCTGGGCCCGGGTCGCGGCTTTGAGATCGCGCAGGGGCGCCTTGGGCCCGGCCGCGTGCATCACTGCATGCGCGCACTGGGCGCCGCCGAGCGCGCGCTGACGTTGCTGTGCCGCCGTGCCAGCCAGCGCGTCGCCTTCGGTCAGCCGCTGCTCAAGCTGGGCGGCAACGCCGACATCGTGGCCAACCTGCGCATGGCCATCGAGCAGGCACGCCTGCTTACCCTCAAGACCGCGTGGATGCTCGATACGCAAGGCAGCAAGGCGGCGCTCAGCCTGATTTCGCAGATCAAGGTGGTGGTGCCGGCAGTGGCGCAGCAGGCCGCCGATGCGGCCATCCAGATCCACGGGGGCGCGGGGCTCACCGACGATTTCCCGCTCGCCCAGCTCTACGCCTATGCCCGCGTGTTGCGCCTGGCCGACGGCCCGGATGAAGTCCATCGCGCGGTGGTCGCCAAACTCGAAGCCAAGGCCCAGCTGGCCACGGAGCCGCACGCATGACCGCCACCACCGACCAGGCGCGCGCCGTGCGCGACGAAGACGCGTTCGACCTTGCACGTGTCGATGCCTTTCTCAAGCAGCAGTTGCCTGACCTGCACGGCACGCCAACGGTGAAACAATTTCCCGGCGGCGCGTCCAACCTCACTTACCTGCTCGGCTACGGCGATCGCGAACTCGTGCTGCGTCGCCCGCCGCGCGGCGCCAAGGCCAAGTCGGCGCACGACATGCTGCGCGAAGCGCGCATCATCGCTGCGCTCAAGCCCAGTTATCCCTACGTGCCGGCGATCCTGGCGCGCTGCGATGACGACTCCGTCATCGGTCAGGATTTCTATGTGATGGAACGCTTGCACGGCACCATCCTGCGGCGCGACCTGCCCGCCGAGCTGAGCCTGGATCGCGACGGCGTGCGCCGCCTATGCACGGGTTTCATCGATCGCCTGGTGGAACTGCACCAGGTGGATGTCGCGCAACCGGGCCTGCGTGAACTGGACAAGGGCGATGGCTATATCGCGCGCCAAGTCGCCGGCTGGAGCGAACGTTGGCGCCAGGCGGCCACCGAGGGCTCCGACCCCTGCGACGATGTGCTGGCCTGGCTCGCCGCCCACCAACCCGCGCGCGACAACGCCCGATGCGTAATCCACAACGACTACCGCTTCGACAACGTGGTGCTCGCGCCAGCGAATCCGCTCGACATCATCGGTGTGCTGGACTGGGAACTGGCCACCGTCGGCGACCCGCTGATGGACCTTGGCAGCTCGCTGGCCTACTGGGTGCAGGCCGATGACGATGCGGTGTTCCAATCGTTCCGTCGCCAGCCCACGCACGAACCCGGCATGCTCACCCGCGCCGAGGTGGTGGCTTATTACGGCGAGCGCAGTGGCCTGGATGTGTCGGGCTTTGGCTTCTACGAAGTGTTCGGCCTGTTCCGCCTGATGGTGATCATCCAGCAGATCTACCGCCGCTACGCCCTCGGCCAGACCACCAACCCGCAGTTCGCCGGCTTTGGCGATGCGGCGCGATACATGGGCATGCGTTGCCGCCGCGTGATCGCGGCGCTGGAGCGCTGAACATGCGCGAGCTGCTGCTGATCCGCCACGGCCAGGCCAGCTTCAGCGCCGATGATTACGACCAGCTCTCGGCCGTGGGTGCACAACAATCACGCCTGCTCGGCGAATGGCTCGCCTCGTGTGGCCCCTTGCCCGACCAGGTGGCGATGGGCCCACGTGTGCGCCATCGCGACACTGCCCTGCACTGCCTCGATGCAGCAGGTGTCACGCACACGCCTCACGTGCTCACAGGCCTGGACGAAGTGGATCATCAAGAGCTGCTCGCCCGGTTGCGCCCGGACCTCGCCGCGCCGGGTGCGCTGCGTGCGGCAATGAAGCAAAGCGATGATCCGCATCGCGCCTTCCAGCGCCTGTTCGTGGACGCGCTGCAACGCTGGACCAGCGGCGCCCACGATGCCGATTACCGCATCACCTGGCCTGCCTTTCGCCAGCACGTAGCGCAGGCGCTGCAACAACTCGCCAGCAGCGACGCCGACACGGTATGGGCGTTCACCTCCGGCGGCCCCATCGCGGTCATTGCCGCTCAACTGTTGCAGACGCCGCCCGGCGAAGCCTTCATCTTGAGCTGGCAGCTCGTGAACACCGGCGTGACGCGCCTGCGTCTAGGCTCACGAGGCCCCACGCTGGTCACGTACAACGCATGGCCCCATTTGGAACAGGCGCGCGATGCCCGCCTGGTGACCTTGCGATGAACCAGCACCGCATCGTGCATTTCTCCTCACCGACGAAGCCCGCTTTGCGCCTCGATACCACCAGGACAACCCACGCATGAACGCCACTACCTCCTTCGACCTGACCGGCAAGATCGCCATCGTCACCGGCGCCAGCCGTGGCATCGGCGCCGAGATCGCCAAGCTGTTCGCGCTGCACGGCGCGCACGTGGTGGTATCCAGTCGCAAGCAGGCCGATTGCCAAAGCGTGGTGGATGCCATCGTCACCGATGGCGGCTCGGCCGAAGCCTTCGCCTGCCATATCGGCGAGCTCGAACAGATCGAGGCCTTGTACGCGCATATCGACAAGGCCCATGGCCGCCTCGACATTCTGGTGAACAACGCGGCGACCAACCCGTTCTTCGGCCACATCCTGGATACCGATCCGTCGGTGTTCCAGAAAACGGTGGACGTGAACATTCGTGGCTATTTCTACATGTCCACGCACGGCGCGCGGCTCATGGCAAAGAACGGCGGCGGCGCCATCGTCAATGTCGCCTCGGTCAACGGCGTGGTGCCGGGGCCGCAGCAAGGCATCTACTCCATCACCAAGGCCGCGGTGATCTCCATGACCAAGGCGTTCGCGGTGGAATGCGCCGAGCAAGGCGTGCGCTGCAACGCTCTGCTGCCTGGCCTCACCGACACCAAGTTCGCCTCGGTACTGGTGAACACCCCGGCCATTCTCAAGGCGGCGCTGGCGCATGTGCCGATGCGTCGCGTGGCGCAGCCGTCGGAGATGGCCGGCGCCGCGCTGTATCTCGCTTCCGATGCTGCCTCCTACACCACCGGCACGGTGTTGAACGTGGATGGCGGCTACCTGTGCATCTAAGGATGCTCTGATTTTGATCGTCATCCCAGCGAATGCTGGAAGCGCCTTTCAACAGCCGAAGGGCTGGTCATCCAGTGCCTGTAAATCTTTGAACGTAAATGCGCTGGATGACCAGCCCTTCGGCTGTTAAAGAGCACCTCCTGCTCTCGCCCCCTTTTTGGGGTCCGCAGGAATGACGAACAAAAAGTCGATTAATCACACCTTCCCTAACAAAGGACCACGCATGAGCTTGAATCCTGCCCCGCGCGCCGCCGGCAAACGCGCTTTCGTCACCGGCGCGGGTGGCGGCCTCGGTGCCGCCACGGCGCACATGCTGGCTCGCCACGGCGCCAAGGTGTTTCTCACCGATATCGATGGCGCCGCCGCGGCGACGCAAGCGGCCGATATCAACCGCGAGATCGGCGCCGAGGTGGCCTGGTCCGCCCCGCACGACGTGCGCGAGGAAACGCAGTGGGAGCGCCTGCTCGCCGAAGCCGCGCTCGCCATGGGCGGGCTCTCGGTACTGGTGAACAACGCCGGCGTCGGCTCGCTGGGCACGGTGGGCGAGATCGAGTTGAAGGAATGGCGCCGCGTGATGGCAGTGAACGTGGAGGGCGTGATGCTGGGCTGCAAGCACGCGCTGCCTTATCTGCGCGATGCGCAGCCGGCGTCCATCATCAACATCTCCTCGCTCGCCTCCTTCAAGATCGACCCCAGCTACACCGCCTACAACACCTCCAAGGCCGCCGTGGCCGCGCTCACCAAGTCGGTGGCGGTGGATTGCGCGCGCCAGAAGATCGATGTGCGCTGCAACTCCATCCACCCTGCCTTTATCCGCACCGGCATCGTGGCGCCGTTCTTCGCCGCGCTCGGCGAGGAGGAAGCCACGCGCAAGCTGGTGCGCGGCATTCCCATGGGTCGCCTGGGCGAACCGGACGACGTGGCCTATGCGGTGCTGTATCTCACATCCGATGAAAGCCGTTATGTCACCGCTGCCGAGCTGGTGCTCGATGGCGGCGCCCGCGCCGTGTAATGCCGGAGTATTTACCGATGACCTCGATCAATCGCCAATTGCTGTTGAAGACCCGCCCCGAAGGCCTGGTGCGCCAGGACAACTTCGAACTGCACGAACAGGCCGTGCCCGAACTGGCCGAAGGCGAAGCGCTGGTGCGCGTGCTCTACCTGTCGATGGACCCCACCAATCGCGTGTGGATGAGCGATATCCCGCAGTACATGCCGCCCGTCGCCATCGGCGAGGTGATGCGTGGCCTTGGCCTGGGACGCGTGGTGGCGTCCAAGTCCGCCCGTTATGCGGTGGGCGACCTCGTGCAAGGGTTGGTGGGCTGGCAGGACTACGCCGTTATCCGCGACGCGCAAGCCAAGGATTGGGTAAAGCTGCCGCCCAAACCGCCCGTGGGCTTGCCCACCTTGCTCGGCGCGTGCGGTTTCAGTGGCATCACCGCGTATTACGGCCTCACCGAGATCGCGCCGGTGCAGCCGGGCGAAACCTTGGTGGTATCGGCCGCCGCCGGTTCGGTCGGCTCCATTGCCGGCCAGATCGGCAAGCTGCGCGGTGCGCGCGTGGTGGGCATCGCGGGTGGCAAGGACAAGTGCCGCCACCTGGTGGAGGATCTGGGCTTCGACGCCGCCGTCGACTACAAGGCCGACGACTTCAAGCAGCAACTCGCCGCCGCCACGCCGGATGGCGTGCACGTGAACTTCGAGAACGTGGGCGGCCCGGTGATGCGCGCGGTGCTCTCGCGCATGGTCAACGGCGGCCGTGTGGCGCTGTGCGGGTTGATCGCCAACTACGCCAGCGGCGGCAAGCCTGCCGACGATTACAGCGTGATCATCGTCAAGCGGCTGACCGTGCGCGGCTTCCTCGCCTTCGATTACCGCGACCAGCAACGCGCCGTGCAGGACCTGGTCGGCTGGGTGGTCAGCGGCCAGATCAAGGCCGGCGAAACCGTCGCCGACGGCCTGGAGAATGCACCGCTGGTACTCAACCGCCTGTTCGACGGCAGCCATACCGGCAAGCTGGTGCTGCGCATCGCCCAAGACAGTTGATCAAGTGCGTCACCGCTGCGGCACCTGCCGCAGCGGTGACAACGCGCTTACTCCGCCGGTTCGGCCTGCACCGGCGGCGGCTCTGCCGCCTTGCGCTGACGCGCCCGCCAATAGCCGCCTTCGCTCCACGACTGAAAGCCCCAGCGCAGCCAGCCGATCAGCGCATTGGCCAGCCACAGCGCCCACAGCAGCATGGCGATCTTGTAGACCCACAGCGACACGCTGAACACGCCAGCCACCGGCAACGCGCCATCGGTTTGGTCAGCAAACCAGTTGAGCTGCCAGGCGCTGGAGTCGTTGCCGGCCACATGCATGTCCGGCAGGCCCAGCAAACCCTTGGGCACTGCGGAGACCAGCACCGCCAGGGCCACCAGCGTGAGCAGCGCCAAGCCAGCCTGTTGCAGGTTGAAGGTGGTGCCGTAGCGCTCGGGCAGCACATGCCGCGCGCGCAGGCCCAGCAGGATCAACCACACCACGACCAGGGCATAGGCGCCCCAGGCGAACGCCGAGAAACCCAGCCCCAGCAGCAACCACTGGTAGAAGCGCAGCGGCGTCGGCGCGTAGCGCGCGAGCAGCCACGCCGCCAGCAGCAGCACCAGCAACTGCGACCAGTACAGCACCGCCGGCCCCTTGGACGGGCCCCAGGTCCACAACACCCAGCGATCCTGCGGCAACGCCTGGTGCAGGTCGAGGTTGGCGGCGGGTGCATCCAGCGAGAGTGCCGGCATGCGCGTCACCGCGCCCACACCCTGCGGCAGGCGCAAACGCAGGCTGTAGCGATGCACGCCCGGCAGCAGCGGCAGGCTCAGCTTGTCGTCGCGAATGGCCAGGTTGATCGGCTGCACGTCGCGACGCGCTTCCATCAACTCGGCACCCGGCGGCAGCTTCAAGGCATGCTCGCCACCGCGCGTGCTGCGCGCCACCAGCTGCAGGGTGATCTCGCTGGCGCGATCGCCCGCCTGGCTGGTCAGGTTCACCGCATCGAACGCGAGGCTGGGGCCTGCCACCGCCTGCGGCTTGGTGACCGCCAGCGCCAAGGTTTCACCGGGCAACGGTTGATAGCGCAGGCCGTTGTCATCGAGCGTGGCGGGCACGCCCTTGGCCTCCACGTGCCAGATCGGCGCCGCCTGCACTACCCACTGTTCGGCGCGCTCGCCCAGTGCCGGGGCCGCCAGGTCGAGCTGATCGCGGCGATCCAGGCGACTGCTCCAACGCACCTCATTCACGCCTGCGTTGAAGGTGACGCCGATGCGGCCATCCTTCACCCGCACGTTGTCACCCAGCGGGTGCTCGCCCGGCAGCAGCGGCAGATCCAGGCTAAAGCCGCCATCCAGCGGTGCGATGCGCTGCACCGTGTTTTCCACAGTCCACTCATTGCCCAGCTGCAACGTGCGCACCAGGCGTACGTAAGGTGGAAAGGTCTGCGCCGTGCCCACCTGGGTTTGCCCATCGGCCGCGGTGCGCACGCGATTGAGCGCGAGGCTGTCGCCGAGCAGGCGACCATCGTCCAGGCCGTCCGCGCTCCAGCCGTTGCCGTTGAACAGCACGCGCTGCGGATGCAGGGTGAACTGCACATTCGCCGTATCCACGGCGGCTACGCGATAACGAAGGGTGACATGGTGGACGCCACTGTCCAGGCGCACCGCCATCTTGCCTTCGACGCCGCGCAACAGCGGTGCCGGCTTGCCATCGGCATCGACCGATTGCAGTTGCAGCGCATCGTCGCCTTGCGGCAACAGCACCGCCATGGCCGCGCCCACGTGCAACTCCATCGCCAGCGTGAGCTGGTCGCCATTGGCCTGCACCGTAGCCTGGGCCGCGCTGACGCAGTTGGGTTCGCACTTGGGCGTTTCGGTGAGGCGTGCACGCAAGGCGTCGAGCACCTCGTGCCCCGGCGTGGCCTGTGCATGCGTGCCATGCGGCAACAGGGCCAGCGCGAGCAAGGCCACCGCACCGGCACGCAGGCGCCAGCCGCCCGTCACGCCCGGCCATGCACGCCACCAGCCCAGGGCCAGCTTGGCCAGCAAGGCCACCAGCAGCGCGAGCATGCCCACGCGCAGCAAGCGCACCAGCCATGCGGGCGCGATCACCAGGCGCGTGGATTGCTCGGCCGTCACCGGGCCGGACCAACCCAGGCGATAGTTGTTGCCCACATCCCACGAGGGCGTGCCGCGACCGGCCTGGATCACGCTTTGCGCATCCACCTCATGGCCCACCGTGTTGGCGGCCGTGATGCGGGTGCCGGTGACGGTGACCGAAGACAGCGCCTTTGCCTTGGGCGACGAGCGATAGGCTTGCTTCATCGCAGATGTGGCAACCATATCGGCCGGTGGCGCAGGCGGAGCGGGTGGTGCGGGTGCGATGGCATTGGTAGACACCTCTTCCACCGCTGGCGCAGCAGCGGCGGGGGCCTCCTCGACCTCGGCGGTTGCCTCGCTTTCCGGCGCGAAGCGGACCGCCGTGGCGTAGGCACCTTCCTCCAACTGCGGATGCAGGGCGACGTTCATTTGCGTCGCGGCAAACGGCAAGGTCCACAGCACCGTCAGCGCCAGCAGTGCCACGGCGCCGATGCGTGCGAACGCGCGCAGACGCCCCTCGGGCAAGGCTCGCGTGAGCAAGCCCAAGGCGAGCACCACCGCCAGCGTCCAACGCGGCGCGCCGCCTTCGTGCAGCGACAAGGCGAGGAAGCCCAGCGCCACCAGCGCCCATGGCCAGCCAAGCAGACGCCCGGCCAGCAACGCGATCAACGCCACCACGAACAAGTCGAGCAGGCTCCACTGCGCGATCCACGAATCGGGCGAGCGATCGGCGCCCACCGCGCCCAGCAAGCGATAGCCGTGCGGCAGGTAGAGCGTGCCATCGATGCGTTCCAGCGGCAGTCGCCAGCCGCCGCTGGCCGCGCTGCCACGTTCGGGCAGGCGCAAACCGGCGGTGACGTTGATTTGCGTGCCACGCAACTCCACGCCCTGACGACCGCCCGCATCGGTGGTGACCAGCAATGGCGCACCCGCCAGCGTGGCGCTCTGCAATTGCCAGGGTGCGGCCACGTCCAGCCGCTGGCTGCGGCGCAGCGTGCCGGTAAGGTGGTCGAGCGTGGTGAAACCATGCCCGTCGAAATCCAGCCACAGTTTGCGTTGCAGGGTGAGTTGATCGCCCTGGCCACCCTCGCCGCCGCGCGTACCCGCCTCGACGGCAAGGCCGTGCGAAGCATCGAGCACATAGGCTGGCAAGGCTTCCCAGTCGGGAGGCACATCGGCCTGGCCGGCGTCGGTGGCCTGCCCGTCCACGCGCGTGCTGCGCAGGGAGGCATCGTCGGCATAGCTCCACACTTCCTGCGCGGGCCAACCCTCACCTGGCGGTTTCAGTGCCACCTGAGCGAGCACGCCCGTGCCGCGCGCGCCCAGCGAAAGCGTCCATTGACCGGGCCGCAACTGCACGCGCAGGCGGCCATCGCTCTCCAGGCGCGCCGGCAATTCGCCGCTGAGCGCGGTGGCGACAAAGCCATCGGGCAACACCGGCCCGAGCACCTGTTCGCGCGCGCTGCCGGTGACGTTGAGCTGCAACTGGGTTTCCAACGTAGACGGCAGGCCATCGCCAAGGCGACGGAATACGCGCATCGACAACGCATCCACCGCGCGTTGCGCGGCGGCGGCTTCGCCCAGGGTGAGCTGCTCGCCATTGCGTTCGATCCGGCTCACCGCGGCGCCATCCAGGCTCAGTGTGACCAGGCCGATGGTAAAGGGTACATGCAGCCGCGCCGGCCGATTCACCCAGGGCAGTTCACCACGCAGGCTGTAATCACCCGGGTCCAGACGCAACGCGGGATTGCCTTCGTGCGATAGCACCGGCAGCGGCTTGCCGTTGGCGCTGACCTGTTGCGGCCACGCCTGCGCATCGCCGGGCAGAGCGACCCAGCCGGGCGCATCCACGTGCACATCGAAAGTGAAATGCGCACCGTCCTTGCCGGCATCGATCGCCAGGCGACCTGGCCACACGCAGGCATGATCGCCCGCATCGCCAAGCCAGGGGCAGGCGTGCTCGGGCACATCGTGCAGCACCCAGCCCTGCCAATCCTTCAGCGCTGGCGGAACGTCCTGCGCCAGCAACGGCGCCGCCAGCAATGCCAACGGCCACAACCATCCCCACGGACAACGCATGTCTTTCTCCCTGACTACCCGGGTGGGCCGGCCCAGTGTAGGTGCCAGCGGGAGGCGTCGACTAGGGAAGCTCTGATTGAACGACATTTTGCTCGTCATCCCAGCATCCCCAAAACGGGGCAAGCGCTGGAATCCAGTGTCTTTAAATCGTTGCGCGCCAAGGCACTGGATTCCTGCTTACGCAGGAATGACGATCAAAATCAGAGCATCCTTAGGGAAGCGCACCCTGCGCCTCCCGCAACGCCTTTTAGCCATGAAACGTCGCATCGGGCGTAACGGGGTTCGCGCAGACAAAAAAAAAGCCGGGCGGTAGACACCGCCCGGCTTCATGGTCGTGTGCTTACGATCAGCGCAGGATCGTGGCGGCGTCCTGCTTGCTCACCAGCGCGCTGCACAGCAACGTGCTTTCGGTGGTCTGGGCCAGGCCACGCTCGGCACCGCTCACCTGCTTGGCGCGATCCTTGAAGAACGTCTGCAGACGTTCGGCCTCGTCCTGCGAGCAACCGCCGCCGCCCATCATGCCGGGCAGGCGACCACCGGCGAAGCTGCCGGTGCGCTCGACAATGCGGTCGTAGTTGGTCGTGGCCCACTGCCAGGTGGCATCACGCTGCGCACGCGAGTCACGACCACCCATGAGCAGCATGGCCATCTCGCCCACCTTCACCTTCTTGTCCAGCGCGAAGTTGCGCACCTGCTCGGCGGTGACCGTGCTGTCCGCTTCGCTCAGGCCGCTGAGCATGGCGTTGCGCAGCGCCGGGTCGCTGGTCTGCGGCAGCTCGGCGATGAGCGCGTCCACCGCGCTCTTGCCACGCTCCTGCACGGCCACGCCCAGCGCCACGCCGAGCAGGTCCGGATCGGCGGCGCTGAAGTCCAGGCGGCCATCGGCCTTGCGCTTGAGGGCGGCATCGCCCTGCTTGAGCAGTTCCGCGCGCACATCCGGCAGCTTCACGCCCAACGCCAGCTCCTCGGCCAGCGCGGTGCGCAGCAGGGAGTCGGAGTCGGCTTCGTTCGGCTTGCGGTGATAGCCCAGCTGGGTAAGGCGCGGCAGGTAGGCGGCCTTGGCCCAGGCGGCGAGCTTGGCGCGCTGCGCGTCGGTGTTGGCGAGGTTGCGGTAGATCCAGTTGAAGCTGGTGAGCGGCGCGGTGGCCACTTCGCGCGTCTTCGATGCCGTCAGCGGCTTGAGCGCGGCGAGCACGTCGCCCGCATCCAAGTCACCGTGCTTGAAGCTGGCGTATACCGCATCGGCGTACGCGAGCTGTTCGGCGTCATCGAGCTTGTCGACCTGCTTGCCCAGGTTCGCCAGGTCGCTCTTGGCCATGGCGAAGCGGTAGTAGCCCGTGCCATTGGCGTTGGGCAGCACCCAGGTGGCCTTGCTGGCGCCGGTGAGCACCATGGTGCCCTCGGCCTTGTCGAGCAATTCGCAGCTCACCTTGCTGCCGTCCGGCGTGCCGTAGCGCACGCACATGGGCACGCCCCACACCTGCTTGTCGTCGCCCTTGCTGCCCACCGGCAGGTAACGGCTCTGGCTGAGGTGCAGCACGGTCTTGTCGCCCTGCTGCTCCAGGCGCGTCTGCACATAGGGCACGCCCGGCTGGTTGAGGAAGCTCTTGAAGGCCTGCTTGAAATCCTCACCCTTGTCGGCCGCCTTGGCGATGGCGTTGATCAGGTCATCCGCCGTGGCGTTGCCGAACTTGTGTTCCTGGATGTACGCGCGCATGCCCTTCTGGAACACCGGCTCGCTCACGTAGCCTTCGAACATGCCGAGCACGGCTGCACCCTTCTGATAGGTGATGCCGTCGAACGCGGTTTCGATATCGCCGTTGCCGGTGATCGGCTGGCGGATCTTGCGCGTGGTGACCAGGCTGTCGCCGTTCATCGCGCCCTGCGCACCGCGCACGCGGTCGAGGTCAGCGCGGTATTCCGGGTGCACCTTCTGCGTGACCTTCTGCTGCATCCAGGTGGCGAAGGCTTCGTTGAGCCACAGGTCGTCCCACCACGCCATGGTGACGGTGTCGCCGGTCCACTGGTGCGCCAGCTCATGGGCGGTCACGTTGAACGAACCGCGCACGTAGTTGGCCGGGGAATCGGGATCGAGCAGCAACAGCCAGTCGCGGAAGGTGACCAGGCCCGGGTTCTCCATTGCGCCGGCGGAGAAGTCCGGCGCGGCGAGCAGGTCGAGCTTGTCCCACGGATAGCCGAAGCCGTAGTACTCCTCCAGCGTGTGGATGATGCTCGGCGTTTCGCCCAGCACGTGCTGCATGCGATGGCCTTCGCCCTTGGCGGCCACGCCGCGCAGCTCCAGCGCCTGCGCGCGGTAGGCGGTGGGCGAGATGTCCGGGCCCTTCACCACGTCCCACGGGCCCACGCCGAAAGCGACCAGATAGGTGGGCAGCGGCTTGGTGGTGGAAAAGGTAAGGCGCTTCCAGCCCTGGCCGGCCGGTTCTTCCTTCACCTGCTTGGTGTTGGCCACGCCCACTTCATCGTTGGGAATGGTCAGGCGGATATCGAACGGCGTCTTCAGCGAGGGCTCGTCGAAGCCCGGGAACGCGTAGCGCGCGCTGATCGGCTCCATCTGTGTCATCGCGTACGGCTGGCCTTCGTGGCTCACCTTGTACAGGCCCTGCAGCTGCAGGTTGAGCGGCGCGGTGTACTCGATGGCGAGGGTGAGCTCCTGCGGCTTGAGCGTGCTGCCGAAGTCCACGCGCACCACGCCTTCCTGCGGCGCCACGTCCACATACTTGCCCGCGCGCGACTTGCCGGCGGCGTCGGTCACGGTGACCTTGCTCACCTTCAGTTCGCGGCCGTGCAGCCACAGATGATCCGATGCCTGGCCAAGCTTGAGCTTGATCACCGTGGTGCCGGAGAAATCGGCCTGGCGCGGATCGACCTTGAAGTCGAGCTGGTACGACTCGGGCTTCACCCAGGTCGGCAGCGTGCCGTGCGGCTGATCATCGGTGGCCGGTGCGGCCAGGGCGGCGCCACAACAGACGGCCAGTGCGGTAAGGACAAACGGACGAGCGAAACGACGCATGCGGAACGATCCCCTGGGGACAAACGAATCCGCAAGCTAGGCGTAGGCATGACCTATGACCCAGTGCCAAAAGGCATGGAGTACCGCGAATTCGTCAGTACAGACGCATTTACACCACCCAAAGGCCTACGACGTATTCCTACGAGTCCCACAAGTCCTTGCGGTCCCCACCAAACCCCTTGCTATAGTCCAGACGACTTTCCTCAGGCAGCACTGGCATGAAGGACAACCCGCCGCCACCCCTTCCACGCGCGCCTCGCCTGATGCCGCGCGTGGCGGTGCTGGAGGACGACCCGCAGTTGCGCGAGGCGATCCTGGTGCCGGGCCTTCGCGACTTCGGCTTTGACATCACCGGCGCGGGCACGGCCGCCGAGCTTTACCGTCACATGCTCAGGCACCCCTTCGACATGGTGGTGCTCGACATCGGGCTGCCCGACGAGGACGGCCTAAGCGTGTTGCGCCATCTGCGCGAGTTGTCCGACCTGGGCATCGTCATGCTCACCGGCAATCACGGCCGGGAAGACCGAATTCGCGCGCTCAGCGATGGCGCCGACGCCTATCTTTCCAAACCGGCGGATGTGGAAGTACTGGCCGCCACCCTGCACAGCCTGCAACGCCGACTGCAAGGCCACGCCGCGCCGCGTGCGGTGCAGGCAGGGATGGGGCCATGGCATCTGGACACCGACGGGTGGTGCCTCGTGTCGCCCAAGGGCAAAGTGGTCGCGCTTACCGTCCCCGAACGCAGCGTATTGCGCGCGTTGATCGCCGATGCGGGCAACCCGGTGGGACGTGAGGCGCTGATCGCGCTACTGGCCGACGATGTCTACGATTTCGATCCGCACCGCCTGGACATGCTGATTCATCGGCTGCGCCGAAAGATCGCCGAGCAAACCGGCGAGGCGTCGCCCTTGGTCACTGCGCGCGGCGCCGGCTACATCTTCGTGCGCGACGCCTTGCACTGATTCCTCGCGCTACGCGATCAATTCCATCGGCTGCGCAGCCGCCGCGCGCGGCAGGCTGATACGGAAGGAGCTGCCCTGCCCCGGTGCGCTGCGCACGTCGATGTGGCCGCTGGCAGCCGTCACCACATCCTTGACCACACTGAGCCCCAGCCCGGTGCCGCGGTCGGCAGCCTTGGTGGTGAAGAAAGCATCGAACACGCGCCCACTCACTTCTTCGCTCATGCCCAGGCCGCTGTCGGCGAGCGTGACTTCCACGCTCCCTAGCGCCTCATCACCGTGGGTGCCTATGAGGAAACGGCCGCCTTGGGGCATCGCATCGCGCGCATTGGCAGCCATGCTCAACACCACCAGTTCGAACTGCGAACGATCGAAGTGTATGGGCAATGGCGATTCACTCAAGGCCAACTCCACGCGCACGTTGGTGTCGAACAACTGGCATACCATGGGCAACAAGTCGCGCAGGGCGTCGGCCACGTCGAACACCTCCAATCGCGTCGGCTCCTGCCGGCTGAAACTCAACAGCCTGCGCGTGATCGTCATGCCACGCTGGGCCGCACCCTCCACCCCTTGCAGGGCGCCAAGCAACGCATCGACGCCGCTGTCGGCCAGGCGCTCGCGGCGCTGCGCATAGCCCAGGATCACGCCTAGCAGGTTGGAGAAATCATGCGCGACGCCACCGGCTACGCGCCCCACGGTTTCCAGCTTCTGTGCGTGCACCAGCAACTGCTGAGCGCGCACGCGATCCTGCATTTCCCGATACAGGCTTTCGTTGGCAACCGCCAGCAACTGCCCGCGCGCATTGGACTCGGCCAGGCTTTCGCGCAGCGCGGCAATGGTGCGATCCAGGATGATGGCTACGATGGTATAGCTGGCCACCATCGACACCTTCTTGCCCAGGAACCACTCGACGGGACCATGCCCGAGCTGGCGCAGCACATCGGAAGCGGAGCCGGCGAGGAACACCAGCATCAGCACCGCGTACACGCGCCACAGGGTACGTCGCCCCATCACCAACCCGCCCACGCCCAACAGCAGCAAGGGAAACGGATCGTTGGTCAGGCGCTCCAGCCCAATCAATGAATAGGCCAGCAAGGCCGACAGCAGCATCACGGCCAGATACAGCGTCACGCCCTGGCGAAAGCGCCCCGTACGTACGAGATAGAAGCTCCACCAGGCCACGGCCATCATGACGCCGTCGGTGAACACGTCCGCCAGCAGGCCCGTGCCACTCATGCTGTGGCGGAACGAGGTGAAGCAAAGGTGGATCACCTTGTTCACCGGCACCACCAGGCCCATGCCCATCAGCAGCAACTGCACAAACGGCGCATTGCGGCGATCGACCGGGTCTTCCACGGGTACCTGGGACAGCCAGTCCCTCCCGGCCGTCCAGATGTTCTTGATCATGCGTTCCCCCCAGAACGACATACAACTGTGCATTTGTCGCATGCCCTGGTGCAGTGAGCAAGAGTGGATATGGGTGAGATTGCGAGAGGTTGGGAAATGTCACGTGGAAAAGTGTGCGTGACTGCACAGGTCGCCTTGACCGATCTTCGCATCGATGGCTTAGGCGCTGACCAAAGCGTCTAGACGTCCATACGCATCGGGGTGATGGGGATCGCTTCGATGTGCATCAACACCATTGATAGCGCCTTGGCGCCTGACGCCAGCCGCGCTCGATCATCCATCGGGGAGTTTCGCGTGAACAAGATCCACAGCAAGGTCTGGAGCAAGTCGCTCCAGCGGCTCGTTGTCGCCTCGGAAATGGCCAAGGCTCACGGTAAGGGCGGCGTGCGACGCCGATTGGGTGCCGCACTGCTCTGCGGCGGCTTGCTCGCGGCGCCATTCACCACGCAGGCGGCGGGCAACGGCACCGCCCCACTCACGTTCGGCGGCCTGCCGTGGGTTCGCGCGCTTTCCGCTCCCTTTACGCCCGCCTCGGCCAATCTGCCACAAGGCAGCGGCTATTTCGTGGCCACCGGTGCCGCCGATGGTTCGGACGACGCCATGGCCCTTGGCAATACCGCCACCGCCGCCGGCGCGCTGGCCACTGCGCTTGGTGACGATAGTGTCGCGCTGGGCACGCGCAGCTTGACGCTGGGCACCGCCTCGACCGCCGTGGGTGCGGACAGCCTCGCCGCTGGCGACCAGAGCACCGCGGTGGGCAGCTCCAGCAATGCCAACGGCGTGATGTCCAGCGCGCTGGGCAACCAGAGCCTGGCGCTCGGCGACTACAGCACGGCACTGGGTGCCGGCAGTTATGCACAAGGCACCGGCAGCTCCGCCGTGGGCAACAGCGCCGCCGCCGTGGGCGAATACAGCACGTCGGTCGGCTATGGCTCGGTCGCACAAGGCGATCACTCCGCGGCACTGGGCGATACCGCGCAGGCTACCGGCGTCGGCACCGTGGCTGTCGGCAGCAACAGCGTGGCCGATGCAGACAACGGCGTTGCGCTAGGCACGAACGCTCAAGAACATGGCAGTGGCGTGGCCGTGGGTTACAACGCCATCAACAACGGCAGCGCAGGTGTCGCGGTGGGCTTTGGGAGTGTCACCAATGGCGCTTTCGCCATCTCCATTGGTTTTCGCGCAGAAACCGATGGCCCATTCAGCACGGCGGTAGGTGGCTTTGCGCTGGCCAGCGCCTGGCAGGCTAGCGCTTATGGCATGGGCGCCTTTGCGCAGTCCTGGGAGAGTACGGCACTGGGCTCCAACGCTCATGGCGGCGGTGCGTACTCCACAGCTGTCGGCGCGGAAAGCTCGGCCACCGGCCAGGCGGCGACCGCCATCGGCAGTATCGCGAGCTTCTTCGGTGGCGGAGCAAGCGCCTCAGGCGCCTACACCACCGCCGTGGGCTCGGGCACGCATGCCAGTGGCGCCAACAGCACCGCGCTGGGCGTGAATGCGCTGGCTGGCCAGGATTTCTACTCCACCAGCAATGCCGACTACACCACCGCACTCGGCTCCGAGGCCTGGGCCACCGAAGATGGCGCCACCGTGGTGGGCTACAACAGCTACGCACAGGCAGTGAATGCCACCGTGATCGGCAGCAACGCCTGGACCACCAAGGACGCCACCAATAGCGTCGCCATCGGCGCCGGCTCGCTGGCCGATCGCGCCAACACCGTATCGGTGGGCGCCGTGCAAGACTGGCAGGATTCCGCGGGCGTTACGCACAGCGCCATCAATCGCCAGATCACCAATGTGGCCGCCGGCAGCGAAGACACCGATGCCGTGAACATGGCGCAGCTCAACCTTGCCGTGCAGGGCATGGGCAGCACCATGAACAGCTCCGCGCTGTCGATGGGCCAGGCCGTGGCGCAACTGCTGGGCGGCTCCGCCAGCTACGGTGTCAATGGATTCACCGCGCCGAGCTATCTCATTCAAGGCAGCGCATATGGCAACGTCGGCGATGCACTGAGCGCGCTGGATGGCTCCATGTCCAGCGCACTCACCAGCATCGGCAACCTCACCAACCAGGTGACCAACATCATCGGCACGGGTAACGGCCACATGGTGGAGGGCAGCGGCAACGGCCTGGCCGTGGGCCAGAGCAGCGTGGCGACCGACGGTCGCGATACCGCCATCGGCAAGAATGCCACCATCGGCGCCGATGGCAGCACCGCCGTGGGCAGCAACGCCACCATCAGCACGGCCGCCACCAATGCCGTGGCCGTGGGCGCGGACAGCAGCGTCACCGCTGCATCCGGCACCGCAGTTGGCCAAGCCGCCTCGGTCACTGCCGCCAACGCCGTGGCGCTGGGCGCCAACTCGGTAGCCGATCGCGCCAACAGCGTGTCGGTGGGTAGCGTCGGCAGCGAACGGCAGGTGACCAATGTCGCCGCCGGCACGGCTACCACCGATGCCGCCAATGTGGGCCAGGTCCAACAGGCTCTCGCTACCGCCAAGACCTATGCGGACGCCGGCGACACGCAGACGCTCAACAGCGCCAAGGCTTATACCGACGCCAAGTTGGCCGGCTCGGTAAGCCAGTCGGACTTCAACAACTTCCGCAGCCAGGTATCCGACGAATTCCACACAGTGAATACGCGCGTGAGCCGTGTCGGCGCCATGGGTTCGGCAATGGCTGGCATGGCTGGCGCGATCGCGGCGGCGGCCGCCACCGACAACCGGGTCAGTGCTGCCGTGGGCAACTACAGCGGCCAGGGCGCACTGGCCGTGGGCTATTCGCATCGCCTGCCCGGCAACGGCAGCGTGCTGGTCGGTGGAACCATCGCGGGAGGCGGTGAATCCAGCGGCACGGTCGGCGTCAGCTTCGGCTGGTGACCTCTTGCGCCGGCGCGGCCCAGTCGCGCCGGTGCCTTATCTCGCCTTTCCATCCATTTCGGGGTAATTCGCTATGTCCCATCACCACACGTTTCGGCGCATCGCGCTGGTGGCCGCCCTGTCGCTTACTGGCGGCACCACCGTGGCCTCCGCGGCGTCGCTGACGCCCACGCTGCCCACGCAGGCCAGCATCACGCCCGCCATGCAGGCGCATGACCGCTTTATCGTCACCTATCGCAACGGCACGACCGAGCGAAGCAACCATGTCGCCGCTGTGCAGACCGTGGCCGCCGCACTGAGCCGTAGCGGTGTCGCGCTGGCCGCCACGCGCTCGCAGAGCATGCCGGTGGCCTACCAGCGCAAGCTCGGTACGGGCGCCGACCTGGTGCGCACCAGCCGCAAGCTCAATACGCAGGAAGCCAACGCGCTGATGGCCCAGTTGGCGGCCGATCCGGCGGTGCAAAGCGTGCAGCCCGATGTGCTGATGCACAAGGCGGCGCTCACGCCGGTCACACCCAACGACCCGATGTACGCCAAGTACCAATGGCATCTGCGCGCGGGCGACGGCAGCAACGAGCAGATCGGCCGCGATACCACCGCCTACGCCAATCTGGGCGGCGCCAACGTGGCCAACGCATGGAACCTTGCCGACGGCACCGGCGTAACGGTCGCCGTGCTGGATACCGGCATTACCCAGCATTCGGATCTGGATCTATCCCTCGCCGGCGCGGGCTACGACTTCATCAGCGACGCGTTCGTATCGGGCCGCGCGGACGATAGCCGCGTGCCTGGCGGCTGGGATCTTGGCGATTGGACCACCGATGCCAAGTACACCGATCCCGTCACCGGCTGCGTAGATGCCTCGCAGGCGGAAAACAGTAGCTGGCACGGCACGCACGTGTCCGGCACCATCGCCGAACTCACCAACAACAGCCTGGGCATGGCGGGCATCGCCAACAAGGCGCATGTGTTGCCGGTGCGCGTACTGGGCCATTGCGGTGGCTATAGCTCCGATATTGCCGACGCCATTACTTGGGCCTCGGGCGGTCATGTCGATGGCGTGCCGGACAACACCACGCCCGTGCAGGTCATCAGCATGAGCCTGGGCGGCCAAGGTGCGTGCAGTGCCAGCGACATCACCGGCCAGGCGATTGCCGGCGCGGTGAGCCGCGGCGTCGCCGTCGTGGTGGCGGCAGGCAACAATAACGACAACGCCGCCAACTACACACCCGCCAGTTGCCCTGGCGTGATCACCGTGGCGTCCAACGGTATCGCCGGCAAGCGCTCGTTCTATTCCAACTACGGCAGCAACGTGACGCTCGCTGCGCCGGGCGGCGGCGTGTACCCCAACGATGGCACCAGCGGCACGATCATCGATGCGGGCTTTGTGTGGTCCACGATCAATGCCGGCACGCACGAACCCACCACCGAGAGCTATGGCGGCATGGCCGGCACCTCGCAGGCGACGCCGCATGTATCGGGTGTGGTGGCATTGATGGCCAGCGCGCGTATGACCCTTGGCCTGCCAGCGCTCACGCCGGCTCAGGTGCGTAGCGTGTTGATCGCCAGCGCGCGCAAGTTCCCGAGCACGCCCGACCAGACCATCGGTGCCGGCATCGTCGACGCGTACGCCGCGGTAACGCGCGCCTCCAACCCCACCACCACCGACCCGACGGCCGTGGCGCTGATCAATGGCGCGGCGGTCACCAACCTTGCCGGCGCCGCCAGCGACACCTTGCTGTTTGCGCTGGACGTACCCGCCGGTGCGCGCAGCCTGAGCCTGCGCACCCTGGGCGGCACCGGCGATGTGTCGCTCTTCGTCAAGCAGGGCACGGCTCCGGCGCTGGATGGCTCCGATGCCACCTACAAATCGGTGAAGCCCGGCAACAACGAGTCGGTGGTGATCAGCCTGCCCACCGCCGGCACCTACTACCTGCGCGTGGTGGGTGTAGCCGATTTCAGCAAGCTCACGGTGCTGGGCAGCTTCGTCACGCCATAAGGCCGGTTGGTCCCTTTTGCCCCCAGTTCGCCCCGGCGCTACGGCCGGGGCTTTTTTTGTGCGCGAGCGGCCGCAGGAACATTGCCATTGCCGATGGAAGCGCTCACCATCATAGAAACGAGCTATCGATAGAACGTGGACCTTCGGCATGAACCTGCGCGACCTGCACTACCTCGTGGCCCTGGCCGAGCATCGCCATTTCGGGCGCGCTGCCGAAGCGAGCTTCGTGAGCCAGCCCACGCTCTCCACCCAGATCAAAAAGCTGGAAGACGAGTTGGGCGTGCCCCTGGTGGAGCGCACGCCGCGCAAAGTGCTGCTCACCGAAACCGGCCGCGAGATCGCCCGCCGCGCGCGCGGCGTGCTGGCTGAAGTCGAAGAGATCAAGGCCATTGCGCAGCGCACGCGCGACCCTGAGTCCGGCACGTTGCGCCTTGGCATCTTCCCCACGCTGGGCCCCTACCTGCTGCCGCACCTGGTGCCGCTGGTGCGCAAACACTTTCCGCGCCTGGAGCTGCTGCTGGTGGAGGAAAAGACCGAGCAGGTCGTGAAGATGCTGCGCGAAGGCGGGCTGGATGTGGGTGTGCTCGCCCTGCCCTTGCACGAAGACAGCCTGCACACGGAGTTCCTGTTCGAGGAACCTTTCGTGCTCGCCGTGCCCGAAAGCCACCCGCTGGCGCACAGGCAGAAGCCGCTCAAGCTGGGCGACCTGGAAGACGAAAGCCTTCTGTTGCTGGAAGACGGCCATTGCATGCGCGACCAGGCGCTGGAAGTGTGCCAACTAGCCGGTGCGGGCGAGCGTTCGGGCTTTCGCGCCACCAGCCTGGAAACGCTGCGCCAGATGGTGGCGGCCAACGTGGGCATCACCTTGCTGCCCACGCTGGCGATCAAGCCGCCGGTGGCGCGCACGGACAACGTGCACCTGCTGGAATTCGCCGGCCATCCGCCCAGCCGCCGCATTGCGCTGGTGTGGCGCAAGAGCTCGTCCATGGCGCCGTTCCTCAAGCGCTTCGCCGAGGTGATCCGCTCGCTGCCACAGGATCTACTGCACCCGGGCGTCAGCGAGGCCAAGCCCGCACGCCGCAGCACGCGCTGAGGCACACGCATGGCACGCTGGCTGGCCGTTGGCTTGCTGTTGATTGCCGCACTGGGCGGCATGCACTGGTGGCGATATCGGCCGCTCAGTCCAGCGTCGGGCGTATTGGCACCCGATGCGCCAACCCAGATCGACCTTGACCAAGGCGCTGCCCTGCAACGCGGCGATGTCACGCTCACCACGCGGGCGCGCTTCGAACTCACCGCACGCGTGCTATCGCGGGCGGATTACCACATGGGCGATGCCGCCGCCCTCGCACCCATCGACCTGGCGCTGGGCTGGGGCCGCATGTCCGACAGCAGCGTGCTCGCGCGCATCGAGATCAGCCAGGAGAACCGCTTTTACCACTGGCACGTGAGCGAGTTTCCCATCCCTCGCCGCGAGATCGAACGCTCCAGCGCGAACATGCACATGATTCCCGCCGACCGCGTCGTGCGCGAAGAACTCGAACGCGTGCGCGTGGGCGAAGTAGTTCACCTGGAAGGCTTCCTGGTGGACGCCACCCGCCCAGGCGGCTGGTATTGGCACACGTCAATGACACGCGACGACACCGGCGATGGCGCCTGCGAGCTGGTGTTCGTGGAAAGCGTATCGCCGGTAGCGCCCTGATCTTGATCGTCATCCCAGCGAAGGCTGGAGGTGCGTTTCAACAGCCGAAGGGCTGATGATCCGGCATCTATGAATACTTGAACGGAATGGCGCTGGATGACCAGCCCTTCGGCTGTTGAAAATCCCCTCCTGCACTCGCCCCCTTTTTGGGGTTCGCAGGAATGACGAGCGAGCTGTCGCTTAATCACTCCCCAGAGGAACCCCTGATCTTGATCGTCATCCCAGCGAAGGCTGGGATCCAGCGTCTGAAAATCCTTGAAGCGGAGAGGCGCTAAGAGCCTGCTCACGATTTCCACAAGTTGCGGCCCGCCCGTTAGGCCTCTTCGCTCCCTGGGAGGCCACCTAAGCAACGCGCGCTACAAAACCCCGCGCTCGATCAACCCGCCCCAGGCAACCCGATAGGACAGCTCACACCCGTGCCACCCAGGCCGCAATAGCCGTCCGGGTGCTTGGACAAATATTGCTGATGATCGTCCTCGGCCAGATAGAACGGCCCGGCCAACGCAATCTCCGTGGTGATCGCACCGTAACCCGCCTTGGCCAGCTCGGCCTGAAAACGCTTGGCCGATGCCTCAGCCGCAGCGAGCTGCGTCACGTCGCTCACGTAGATCGCCGAACGGTATTGCGTGCCCATGTCGTTGCCTTGACGCATGCCCTGCGTGGGGTCGTGGTTCTCCCAGAACACGCGTAGCAACGTTTCAAGATCCACCTTGGCGGGGTCGTAGATCACGCGTACCACCTCGGTATGCCCGGTCTGCCCGGAACACACCTCGCGATACGTGGGGTTGGGCGTGTAGCCGCCGGCATACCCCACCGACGTGCTCAACACGCCCGGCACGCTCCAGAACTTGCGCTCCGCACCCCAGAAACAGCCCATGCCCACCACCAGCACCGCCGCCCCGGGGTAGGCCTCCACAGGCAACGGCGTGCCCAGTACGTGGTGCACGGCGGACGGCACAATCGGGCGATCGCGCCCTGGCAAAGCATCTTCGCGATGCGGCATACGTTGCTTAAAGGCGCCGATACCAAGCATGGGGAAACCTCCTACTTCTGCATTTCTACCGATATGGCGGCCGCGTCTGCGTAAATCAACGAAAGCCGCCCCGGCCTGGCGTCAATAACGCAGCAGCGCGTGCACCGGCTGACCGCCCACCCAGCGCGAGCGCCCATCCAACGCGGGCAATTCGATGACCACACTGGCGCCCACCAGTTCCGCCCCGAGCTTGTTCACCAGCACGGCGGCGGCCGCCAGCGTGCCGCCCGTGGCGAGCACGTCATCCACGATCAACACTCTTTCGCCCGGACGTAGCGCATCGTTACGTGCCTCCAGGCGATCCATGCCATATTCGAGCTGATAATCCACCCCCACCACCGGCGGCGGCAGCTTGTTCGGCTTGCGCAGGGGCACAAAGCCGGCGTGCAGCTTTTGCGCCAGCGCCGCGCCAAAAATGAAACCGCGCGATTCGATACCGCACACTGCCTGCACCCCGCTGCCCTGCCAGGGCTCGGCCAGCGCATCGATACAGCGGGCAAAACCGCCGGCGTCGGCGAGCAAGGGGGTAATGTCGCGAAACACCACGCCGGGCTTGGGAAAATCAGGCACGGCGCGAACCAGCGCCTGGATCTGCTGCAACACATGTTCCATGAAAAACTTCCTCAGCGCGGATATCGCGCCGGGAGAGCATACCGCCGGGCTTCAACCCAGCGCAGGCAGGGGCGCGTCGGGGTCGTCCTCGAAGTCGCTCAGGGCCAGCCGCGCCTCCACCAGCGCGGCCTCCACCTCCCGCACGACCTGCTCGGCGGCCTGCTGGTGGCTTTCCGGCACCATCACGGCCACATAGTCCAGAGCCGGCAATTGCCCTACCGCGCCCGTGAGGTACTCCCCGGCGACAAAGGCGGGAATGTCCGCGCGCTCCAGCGCGTCCTTCACCAGGTGGGCGTCGATGAGGCTTTCGGCTCGATAGGCGATGCGCATGGGTGGCACGCTAGCGCGCTGGGAGGGGTGGAGCAAGGTTTTCAGGGTCGTTACGTGCCCGGCGCGCTGGGAAGTATGGCGCCATGGGTGGTATGGGCTATCGCCTGGACAGGATTTTCAATGGATGCAGTGGCGCCGAATGGGCGCGCAGCGTCTGCAAGCGGCCTTCTCATTTTCCCGCTCATCATCGCCACGAAGGCAGAACAAACGCAAAGCGCTCAAAACGCCCTAGGCATGCCCAAGGCGGACTCCGCGAGTCATCTCGTGCCTTCGTTCTTCACTAGCCATACTGCGACCTGAAGGACCTCGATTAATAACAAGACGCCAGGTTCGCGCTTTCGCGGGGACGACGTTGTCGGTGCGGGTGAACCCGGGAGGTGCGCGCGTCGCGCCCATACAACGTGACTCACTTTCTGCTGCCGATGAGCACCTCGAAGCAGCATCCACACCACAAACGCGAGGAAAACGCCCTTACGGCAACCCCTCCGGCAAGCCACCTGCCGAACTCGCCTCCAACGCCACCCTTACCGTGCGCAACAATTTCTGCGTGGAAATGGGTTTGTCGATGAGATAGAGGTGTTCCATCACGGGCAGCTCGTCCATATCCGGTGGTGCATCCGGGCGTGCCAGAAGCAGCACCGCGCGGCGGTAACCGTGATCGAACAACGCGGCGAGCGTGCGCACGCCGGTAAACAGATTCATGTCCGCATCCAGCACGACAAGATCGGGCACGCCGTGTGCCTCGATCCATTGCAACGCTGCCGTGCCGCTCTGGCTGGCATGGGCCTGGTAGCCCCAGGAGTCGAGCGTGTCGACCAGCAGCGACAACTGGCCGGCTTCTTCCACCACCACCAGCACGCGCTCGGCTTCGCCCTGCAGATCGCCGTCCGCCTCCAGCTCACTGAGGTCCACCACGCGGTCGGACAGCGGAATGTACAGGTGAAACTGCGTGCCCTCATGCGGCGTGCTGTGCACGCGCATCACACCGTCATGCGCGGTCACGATGCGCTTGCAGGAAATGAGGCCCAGGCCCGTGCCCGTATCCTTGGTGGTGTAGAAGGGCTCGAACATGTGCCCGAGCGCCTCCTCGTCCATGCCGATGCCGGTGTCGGCTACGGTGAGGCGCAGGTAGCTCCCGGCAACGGCTTCTTCGTCCGCCAGGAAAAAGTCCTCAAGCAGGGTGTCCACGTGTGTCTCGATGCGCAACTCGCCGCCGTCGGGCATCGCCTGGATGGCATTGAGGCAGAGGTTGAGCAGGCACTGCTGCAATTCGGTGTGGTTTCCCTCGAAGGTGATCTCCAGGTCGGCCGCCGACAATTGCAGCGTCACCGAGCGCGGCACGCTGCCTTGCAGGAGCAGGTTGAGCGCATCCAGCAGCGCGCCCACGCGGACCTGCTCGGTAAGGCGCGCGCCGCGTGCGAACGACAGCATGGATTGCACCATGTCCAGGCCGCGCTTGCCGCAATCGCGCACCAAGCGACCCAGGCGGGCCAGGCGGGGGTCTTCCTGATAGTCCTGCAGGCTGTCGCCCGCCAGCAGCAGTGGCTGCAACAGGTTGCGCAGATCGTGGCTGAGGCCTCCGGCCAGCATGGCGAGGCTTTCAAAGCGCTGTGCGCGGATGAGTTCGGTTTCGGCGCGGCGACGTGCGCGCTGTGCTTCCGCTTCGCGCAATGCGCGCCGCACGGCGGAGGCCAGGCGCGCGGGGTTCTGTTTGAGGATGTAGTCGGTGGCGCCGTTGCGCAGGGCTTCGATGGCCGCCTCTTCGCCCAGCGTGGCGGAAACGAAGATAAAGGGTAGATCCTGGTCGCGTTCGCGCAGCAGCTCCAGCGCGCGCTGGCCGGAGAAGCCGGGCATGCTGAGGTCTGACAGCACGATGTCGGGGCAGAACTCGTCCAGCGCCCCAAGGAACTCCGGCTCCGCATCCACCAGATACACGTCGTAATCGATAGCATCGGCGTCCAGCTCGGACAGCACCAGTTCGGCGTCGAGTTGGCTGTCCTCGATCTGCAATACGCGAATTTTCGGGATAGCGCGGTGTTGCCTGTCCACTTTCTGCGACTCCATCGTGGGCGTCCTGCCCGAATGTTGCACGGCTATTCGGGCGCCTGGTTGAGCACTGCCCAGAACTGCCCCACCGTGCGTACGGCTTCAAAGAACTGCTCTACGTCCACGGGTTTGATTACGTAGGCGTTGGCGCCGATATCCCAGCTTCGCGCCAGATCGCTTTCCTCGCGGGAGGAAGAAAGGATGACCACCGGCACGCGTCGAAAGCGTTCGTCCGCGCGCAATTGGGTGAGTACTTCCAGGCCGCTCATGCGGGGCATCTTGATATCGAGCAGCACCACCGCGGGGTCGATCGGCTCGCGCCCGGCCCACTCGCCGCGGCAGTAGAGGTAATCCAGGCAATCCACGCCGTCTTCCAGGTGCACCACGGGGTTGGCGAGGTTAGCCTCGGCCAGCGCATCCATGGCCATTTCCGCATCTGCGAGGCTGTCCTCGACGAGCAGGATGGTTCGAATGTCACGGTGGTTCATGGCCGCCTCTGCGTAAAGCTTTCAGCCAGGTCGGACGCGGGCATCGAGAAATGGAAGCGTGCACCCTGCCCGGGCTGGGCGTCGGCCCAGACGCGTCCGCCATGACGCGTGATGATACGCCGCACGTTGGCCAGGCCAATGCCGTTACCGGGGAACTCCGAGGCGCGGTGCAGGCGCTGGAACACGCCGAATAGCTTGCCCGCGTACTGCATGTCGAAACCGGCACCGTTGTCGGTCACCACGAATTCATAGCTACCATCGCGATGGCGCTGTACGTCCACATCGATGCGCGCCACGTCGCATTTGCCGGTGTACTTGACCGCGTTGCCGAGCAGGTTCTGCCACACGGTGCGCAACATGTTCTCGTCGCCGACCACGATAGGCAGCGGGGCGATGGACCAGACGATATGGCGGCCGTGCGCATCGATTTCGGCGAGCGCACGCGCCTCATCGGCCAGGGATTGCATATCCACCGGCTGAAGGCGCAGCGCGCCACGACCCAGGCGCGAGAACACCAGCAGGTCTTCGATCAACAGGGCCATGCGCCGCGAGGCATCGTTGATCACCTCGATATAGTGGCGCGAACGCTCATCCGCGGCATCGCCCAGGTGCTGCTGCAACTTGCCCGCGAAACCACTGATATGGCGCAGCGGCGCGCGCAAATCGTGCGACACGGAGTAACTGAAGGCTTCCAGCTCACGGTTCACATCCGAGATCTGCTCCACCTTGCCTTCGAGTTGGCGGTTGAGCTCCTTGACCTGCTGCTCCACCAGGGCACGCGCGGTCACGTCGCTCAGGGTGATCAGCAATACCGGGTCGCCGCCGCCTTCGGGCTCCAGGCGACGGGCGTTGATCACTACGTGGCGATCCACGCCATCGACCGTGCGCTGGACCAACTCGTAGTCCCACAGCTCGCGATCGAGCAGCAACACGTCGTTGAGTCGTTGCAGCAAGGCGCCATCGGTCCACGCGCCTTCGCCGATCTCGGTGAGCGGCATCGATTGGCGGAAATCGGGCGGCAGCCCGTACAACTCGCCGAAGGCGGCGTTCACCAGCAAGGTGCCGAGGTTGGCGTCGAGCAGTGCAATGGGCTCGCGCACCGCCTGCACGATCAGTTGCGAGCGCTGCACGGCCTGCCCTTCGCGCACTTCGGCGACCAGGCGACGACTGATCTGGCGCTCGGACACGATCACCACGATGGTCAGCAACACCATCTGCGCAATGGCGGTGATAGCCAGGGCCAGGCTGCTATTCAAGGCCTCGCGCGAGGCCGCGTCGCGGCGCCCGAGCAAAACGGTGTCTTCGTTGCGGACGATGCCTTCGATAAGGTCATCCATGCGAAACAACGTGCCTGCATCGCGCATGGCGTCCGCCGCGCCTTGGGAGTCACCTTTGTCCTGATGCAGCACGGCTTGGCCGCTCAACGCCATGCGGCCATTGACCACGGCGTTGAGCGAGCCGATCAGGGCTTGCTGGTCTGCGCTGTCGCGGGTCATCTCGCGCAGTTGGTTGAGCAGGCGCGGCACTTCGCGCTCGGCGCGCGCGGCCCGCTCGCGAACTTGCGGCGACATGTCGCCATGGATCATGCGATAGATCGCAGCCTCGCTGTCGCGTGTGACATAAGCGATGCGATAGGTCAGCGATTTGACTTCGGATGAGTGGGTCACGCGCTCATTGGCGCGAATGGCCTCCGCCGCCCCACTCCGGGTGACAATGTACGGCAGCGCCACGATCACGAGCACGGCCGCCAGCAGGCCGCCCAGGCGCCAGCGCAGGGCCATCCGGTCTTTGGTGGCCGGCCGGAGTGTCGACGCCAATTTCCATGAGGAGCGCAACATGCCCGGCATAGTTGCAGAATCCCCCAGGCAATTGCCACCTCTGGAGCGAGGGGTTTTCCTCTCACCTTAGTCAGCGCTGGCTGAGGGGGTTCATTTTGCGCCCCGCATCACGGCAACGGCCAAACGCCTGGATCGGTACTGACCAACCGACATTTTGCTCGTCATCCCCGAGAAAGCTTTGGCCCCCCGGCCTGTAAAGCGTTGAGCGCAAGGTCACGGGATGACCAGCCCTTCGGCTGTTGAAAGGCACCTCCTGCGTTCGCAGGAATGACGATCAAAATCAGAGCATCTTTAGAACCCGCCCTCGCTCATGGATGAGGGCCGGCTACCGGGCTGCTGGCCCCAGGCCCGATTGGGTTCGGCCTGCATGCGGAAGCGCAACTCGCCACCCGCCAGGATCTCGTCGTGGCGGAGAAATACGCGATCCAGTGGCTTACCGTTGAGGGTGACGCTGCCGACATAGGGATGGCGATCGTCCAGCGGCGCGGCGCTCACGGTGAATACCTTGCCGTTGGGCAGATGCAGGCTGGCGCGGGATACGAACGGCCGCCCAATGGCGTACTCCACGCTGGCCGGTGTCACCGGGTAGAAACCGAGCGCGGTAAAGATGTACCAGGCCGACATCTGCCCCAGGTCGTCGTTGCCGGCAAGGCCGTCGGGCCGCTCGGCGTACTGCGTATCCATGATTTGCTTGAGGCGCTTCTGGGTCTGCCACGGGGCGCCGGCATAGTCGTAGAGATAGGCCAGGTGGTGGCTGGGCTCGTTGCCATGGGCGTACCAGCCGATGAGGCCGGTGATGTCTTCCACATGGGCAAAGCGCGCCGGGTCGACCTTGGCGTCGAACACGCTGTCGAGCTTGGCAACGAAAGCGGCATCGCCGCCCATGGCCTTGACTAGCGCGGCCACGTCCTGCGGGACGTACCAGGAGTACTGCCAGGCGTTGCCCTCGGTGTAGTCGGTGCCGTAGCCGGCGGCATCCGGGTCGAAGGGTTCGCGGAAGGTTCCATCGGTTTTGCGGGCACGCATGAAGCCGGTTTTGGGGTCGTAAGCGTTGCGCCAGTTTCCGGCGCGCTTTTCGAAGGTGGCGGCAATGTCCTGGCGCCCCATGGCCTTGGCCATCTGCGCCAGCGACCAGTCGTCATAGGCGTATTCCAGCGTCTTGGAGGCGCCTTCGGGCTCCTTGTCGATGGGTACGTAGCCGAGCTTCATGTAGTCACCCAGGCCGCCATACGGCGCATAGGTGGCGCTGGCTACCATGGCCTTGAGCGCGGCATCGGCATCGAAGCCGCGCACGCCCTTGACGTAGGCATCGGCGATCACCGGCACGGCGTGGTAGCCGATCATGCACCACGTTTCCAGGCCCTGGTACGCCCATACCGGCAGAATGCCGAACGGGCTGGCCTCGCGCGCGGCGATCAGCGAGCGCACGAAGTCGGTGCTGCGCTGGGGCATCAGCAAAGCCATCAGCGGCTGCTGGGCGCGGTAGACATCCCACAGGGACCAGGTGGAGTGGAACTCGAAGGGGCCGTTGGCGTCGGTGGCCTGATGCACGGCGCCATCGGGGCCGCGAAACTGGCCGTTCACGTCCATGCTCAACGTGGGCGAGAGCAGCGCGTGATACAGCGAGGTATAGAAGCTGACGCGCTGCGCCTTGGGCGCATCTACGTCGATGACGGCCAAGGCCTTGTTCCATGCCTCGCGCGCTTCGGCGCGACGGGCATCGAAATCCCAGCCCTGCCCTTCGGCATCCAGGTTGGCGATGGCGTTGGCCTCGCTCACCGAGGAGATCGCCACCTTCACGCCCAACGGCTGTTTCAAGGCACCGAAGTCGAACACGCCCACCAAGGCGCGGCCCTGCTGCGCATCGTGATCTTCTGCCTGGTGGCCCGGGCCCTTGAAGCCTTTGTAGACCACGTCGACTTCGCGGTTGTACAGCGTGCGCGCCTGCATCGGCTGCGAGAAGCGCATGGCGAAGCACAGCTCGCGCCCGGGCGCCCAACCACGCGTGGTGCGGCAACCGGTAACGGTGCCGTCCTCGCGAACACGCAGGCTGGCCCATAGCACCTTGCCGTCGTAGTCGTAGATGCTGGGGCGAAGGTCGAGCAGAAGATGCGCGGGCTTGCCAGCCGGAAACGTATAGCGATGCCAGCCGACACGGCGGCCGGCGGTGAGTTCGGCACGCACGCCGTAATCGCTGAGCGTGACGGCGTAATAGCCCGCCTCCACCTTCTCGCTCTGGTGGCTGAAACGCGAGCGGTAGCCGCTGCCCGGCTGGGCCGGGTCACCCTGCTCCAAGCGCACGTCGCCAGCAATCGGCATCACGAGCACGTCACCGAGATCCGAGTGACCCGAGCCGGAAAAATGCGTATGGGAAAAACCGAGCAGGCTGGTGTCGCCGTACTGATAGCCGGCGGCCCATTTATAGGCCTGCTTGAAATTCGGCATGGCCGTGTCGGGCGACAACTGAATCATGCCGAATGGCACGGTGGCACCCGGGAAGGTGTGACCGTCGCCGCCGGTGCCGATACGCGGATCGACATCGACCGCATGCTCGCTGGTGCCCGCCACTGCCGCCACGGGCGACAAGGCTAGCGCGAGCATCAGCGGAAACCAGGAGCGGGATGGAAGACGTGCCATGAAATTCCCCTGCGTGACGCTTTGGACCGTTTGGAATCTAGCAGTGTCCTTTGCGTCGTGCACATTCCATCGCGTCGTTCGATGAAACTCAGGGCGGGCCAAGTGGCCCGCCCTGCTTGTTGCGTCAGTCGATCTTCCAATCCAGTGACAGGAACACTTCGCGACCGGTGTAGTTGGCGCCCTGCTGCGTCGGAATGAACTCGAAGCCGCCCGCGTAGTACGGGATGGCGCCCACCTTGTCGAAGATGTTCGACACGTTGAGGCCGGCCTTGAGGCGCTCGTTGATTTGATACGACACCGACGAACTCCAGATGATCCACGGCGACACGTGGCCGCGATAGATCACGCACTGCGGGTCGCCCACCGACGGCTGGATGCCGTTGGGCAGCACTTCGCAACCGCCGTAGTTGTTGGCGCGCATGGAGCCCGAACGCTCGCCGTGCAGCGTCACGTCCCAATCGCCGTAGTGCCATGCGGCCGTACCCACCACCTTGCTTGCCACATACTGGTAACGGGTGTTCACCAGCGGGTCGGAGGCCAGATCCCGCTCCTTGAAGGAGAGGTTGTTGGTGTAGTCAATGCGCACATTGAAGCTACCCCAGCGCTGCGTGGCGAACTTGTAGCTCACCGAGGCATCCACGCCACTTACGTACAGCGACGCTTCGTTGATCGGGCCCACGGTAGCGCTGACGATGTTGCCGGCGGTGTCGCGCACCACGTTGCGAATGGCCAACTGGCAGTACTCCGAACCCAGCGGGTGCGCGATGTACGGCGCGCCGCTCACGGTCTGGCCGGTGAGGCAGCCCGCTTCGTCGGTCAGCAGCGTGTTGGTGTCGATCCACTTGATGGCGTTGTCGATGCCCATGTGCCAGTAGTCGGCCGACACGGACAGGCCCTCCACCATCGGCACGTCCCACACCACACCATACGTCCAGGAGTGACCAGTTTCTGGCAGCAAGTTGCGACTACCGCCCGAGTACTGGTTGAAGAAGGTGGCGTGCTGGTAGTTCTGGCAGGCGCGGTCGCCCTTCTGGATGCACTGCAGCGGGTCAGCGTAGTTACCCACAGTGGAGACCGAATCGGCCAGGTAGATGGCCTGCATGTCCGGCGCATGGAAGTTGGTGCCGTAGGTGCCGCGCAGCAGCAGGCCTTCCAGCGGACGCCACTCCAGCGAGGTGCCCCACGTGCGGGCAATATTGGCGAGGCTGGCGTCGCGGTACTTGTCGAGGCGACCGGAGATCGTCCAGGTCAGCGTCGAGGCCAGCGGCACGCGGAACTCGGTGGCAGTGGACAGGCGGTTACGCGTACCGCCGCCGGTGATGTAGTTCTGGAACGGGTCGCCGAACGTGGTGGTGTTGCCGCGCGGATCGGGCGCCAGGCGGAAGCCCTGGTGGTTGGCTTCCACTACGCCAGCGAAACCGACCGGGCCGGCCCAGGTGTTGAACAAGTCACCGTTGACGTTCAACGTGGCCTGATCCATCCAGGTATAGGCGCTGTTGACGCCGCCCACGGCGAAGCTCTGGTAATCGGACGGCGAAATCGGGCTCCAGAAGCGATTGTTGTTCAACGCGTAGGTCGGGTACGCGGTGCCATTCACCGTGGTGGTGCCCAGCTGCGGCCCGAAGAAGTAATCGAACATGCCCTGTTCGTTCAGGCCCGTGTAGTGCTCATGCACGATGTACTTGCTGGTACCGAGGTTGAGGTCCCAGTTGAAGCGGTTGTCCAGGATGGTGCCCTTGAGGCCGCCATGGATATCCCAGTTCTGTTCGTAGTCGTGCGTATTGCCGTAGCCACCCAACTCCTGCGGCGTCAATTGGCGAACGTAGTTGCTGATGACCTGCCCGGAGGTCTGGTCATAGAAATTGTTCGGCAGGCCGCTCATCGGGTATAGCGCCGGCAGCGCGGTGTTGGTGGTGCCGGTGCTGTCCTTGAAGGCCACCGAGCCATAGCCTTGCAGCGAGGAACTGAAATCGTAGTCACCCGCCACATAGACGCTGTCGCTGCGCAGGCCTGGCGAGAGCACCCAGTTAGCGAACGCGGCGTTCTGCGTGCACGACACGCCCGTGTCGGTAATGTTGGTGGGGTCCACCACATTGCCGTTGGTGCCGACCGTCTTGTGGTCGTACGCGGAGAAGTTGTTGCCAAACTTGCTGCATGCACCCGCCGGCGGCGTGATGAAGTTGCCGGCGGCGTTCTGGATCGCCGCACCGTTGGAGGTGGGGAAACCGAACATGCGCGCGCTGGGGTTCCAGGCACCGTAGCCCGCGTCGGTCTCGGAGTCGGTGTAGGTGCGATCGCGGCCCCACAGCGGCGAACGATTGGTGTGCTGGTAGTTGTAGACCACGTGCCAGCCGTCGCCCGAACGACCGCCCAGGAAGTTCACGTCGCCGTAGTTGCGGCCGCCACGGGTAGCGCCACCGCCGGTGACCTGCAGGTCATCGCCCTGGTAGGTTTTCTTGAGGATCACGTTGACCACGCCGGCCACGGCATCGGAGCCGTAGATCGACGACGCGCCGGTTGCCAGCACTTCGATGTGGTCGATCATGCCCACCGGAATGTTGGCGAAGTTCTGGAACGTGCTTTGTCCAGCACTCGGCTGCGGATAGTCGGGAATGCGGTGACCGTCCACCAGCAGCAGGCTGTGGTCCGGACCCAGGTTGCGCAGGTTGATCGGGCGGGCGTTGACGGCCGTGTTGCCCCAGGTGGACACGCGATCGGAGAACTCCGGCGTTGCCACCTGCGGCAGCGAGTTGAGGAACTCGTATACCGTGGTGTAGCCCTGTGCCTTGATCTGCTCGGCCGTGATGATGGTGACCGGTGCGGGACCTTCGATCTCCGAGCGAGGAATGCGCGAGCCGGTAACCACGATCTTGTCGAGAGTTACGGGCTTCTTGTTCGCATCGCTCGGCGACGGAGTGTTCTGGTCACCGCTCTGGGCGGCGCCGGTTTGCGCGTACAGCGGCGTGGCGAGCGCGCAAGCCAGCGAACTGGCAAGCAGGGCGCGGCGCAGGTGGATACGGTTCATCTTGATTCCCTCCCGAATACCTTGTGTGGTGATGGCAGCCATCGTTCTCTCCAAACCGTTGGCGGCTTTCGTTGTGGTTGTTGTGTTGCCGACGTTTGCAACGTGAGCCGGCGTCGGTTCCGGCCTGCCCCGGTAGGAACGCCCGCGACGAGGGGCTGCGTCGCGGGCTGGGTTCATGGCGCCGGACCGGCCGCGCCGTCGGCGCGTACCGTTACCAGCGCATGTCGTTCGGGCAGCTCGTTCCACACGGCCGGGTCTTCGGCACCGAGCACCCACGAGCAGAAGCCCTGCAGGCCCTGCTGCTTGACCAGCGCATAGCGATCGCGGAAGGCGTGCGCATCGGGCAGGAACACCCATTCGCGCATCTGGTCACGGTAGAAGTAGAACCAGCTCTCGTGCTCCACCGGGTCCCACTGCACGGTGGCGCCGTATTGACGAGCAAGCGGTAGCGAGGCATCGGCATCGATGTATTCGGCGGCGATATTGGAGGCTTCCTTGCCGTCGTCGCGCACGGGGCTGCCGGCGTACCAGTGGTAGCCATACAACGGAATACCCAGCGAGAGCTTTTCCTTGGGTACGCGGCCCAGCGCGTAGGTGAGGTGCTCCATCGTCCACGGCATGCCAGCCACCGGGCCGGGCGTGGTCCAGCGCGTGTGCTGGTCGTAGGTCATCAGGCAAACCAGGTCGAGCACTTTGCCCAGTGCGGCGAGGTCATAAGCGCCGCGCCAGTATTCCCAGATCCACTTGCTGAACGCGCCGCGCCCGGCGTGGCCCGGTGCGTCAGGTACCACGGCCATGGAAAGCTGCAGGCCGTGCTTGTGCAGCGCCTCGGCGGTTTCCCGAGTGAGCTGGGTGAGCGCATCGCGGTCGGTCCAGGCGATGTTTTCGAAGTCGAACTGAAAGCCGCTGAACTTGTATTGCTGCGCCTGGACCAGCAGCGCGTCGATCATGGCGCGACGCGCTTTCTCGTCGCCCAGCAGTTGGTGAAACGCCGCGCGGTCGCCGCCCGCGGAAACAATGGGCATCACCGTTACGTCGTTGGCCTTGGCAATGGCCATCACCAGCGGATTAGGTTCACCCGAGACCAGCCCATGCGCGTCCACGGCGTACCAGGTAGGCACCAGCACGTCGATGCGATTGGCGTGACGCTCGAAGGCGTCAATCGATTTCTGCTGGTCGAGCATGTAGAACATCGCGCTCGGCGCGCGGGCGTGGACTGCAAGCGGCAACAGCAGGCAGAGCACAGCGATCAGTCGCTTCATCAGGCGGTTCCAGGCGGCGGGTCAGAGGTGGTCGAGGGCGATGCGATAGGCGTAGGCGTGGGCGCCCGCAGGCGCAGCCGGCAGCTCCAGATGCAGGCCGTCGGCGTCCTGGCGATAGCGCACCGGTTTGCCGGTGGCGAGCAGGGTCACGCCGCGCACTTTCTGCGCGGGGGTGATCGAATGGATCAGTGCATGCCCATCGGCTGGCCAGCCCAGTTCGATCGCATAGAGCTGGCCGTTCTTGGTGGTGAAGCGGAAATCCTCGGCCGTATAGGGCTTGGTCTTGGTGTCCTGCATGGTGCCGGCTACGACTTGCGTGGGGCCTTCACCAAAGCGCTGCCACGGCCGCGTGCCATAGATGGCCTCGCCGTTGGCATGCAGCCACTGACCCACGGCCAGCAGAATGTCGTGCGCCTGCGGCGGAATGGTGCCGTCGGCCTTGGGGCCGATGTTGAGCAGCAGGTTGCCGTTCTTGCTCACCACATCGGCGAGCAATTGCACGATCTCATCCGGCGACTTGTAAGTATCACCCTCGGCATAGCCCCAGGAATCGGGGCTCACCGAGGTTTCGGTTTGCCAGGGTTCTTGCCGGATGTCTGCCGCCTGACCGCGTTCGATGGTGAGCGTGCCGGTGCCGGGACGCATGTCGTTGAGCTTGTAGCTGAGCACCACACCCTGTTGCCGTGTACTCGCCTGGTTGTAGTAGAACGCGGCAAACTCCGCGAGCGCGCCACGGAAGCGCGGCTGACCGATCCACCAGTCGAAGTACATCAGGTCGGGCTGGTAGCGCTGCACGATCTCCGCCGAGCGCGCCAGCCAGTCATCGAGGTAGGCGTCGGACACGTAGGTCCAGTCCACCTCTTGCCCGTCTTCGCCCTTGGCCGAGCGCGAGGGATGCGCCGGCCCGTACAGCGCGGCGTAGCGTGGATCGTTGACGTCGGAGTCGTAGCCGCGCCCGTATTCGAAGAACCAGTCGTGTTCGGCGCGATGCGAGGAGAGGCCCAGCTTCATGCCCTGCGCTCGAATGGCCTTGGCCAGTTCGCCGATCACGTCGCGATGTGGCCCCATCTTCACCGCCGTCCAATCGGACAACTGCGAGTCGTACATGGCAAAGCCATCGTGGTGCTCGGCCACCGGCACCACGTAGCGCGCACCGGCTTGGCGAAACAGCGCGGCCCACGCATTGGCGTCGAAGTGCTCGGCCTTGAAACGCGGGATCAGATCCTTGTAGCCCACCTGCGGCATGGGGCCATAGGTGTCGAGCTGGTGCTGGTGATAGTCGGCGTACTCACCGCTGCGCTCGTACATGTGGCGCGGGTACCACTCGCCCTTGTACGCCGCCACCGAGTACACGCCCCAGTGAATGAAGATGCCAAACTTGGCATCGCGATACCACTCGGGTGTGCGATACGCGGTGAGGGTTTGCCAGTCGGGCTGCACCGGCCCTTGCCAGGCCACTTGGCGCGTATGCGCCAGCACCTCGCGACGCACGGCGTCATAAGGCTGGTTGGCCTTGACCCATTGCCGCTCGATCGTGGCGGTATCGGGCGCCGTGGCGGCGGGCGCATCGGCAGCGGCCAGCGGCCACGCAGCGCACCCAAGGCCCAGGGCGAACAAGCGATGGAACCAACGACGTTCCCACAGCGGCGACATCACGGACATGGCGAGTACTCGTCAAACCTGGCGAAATGGATGGCGAACCAAACGGGAAATCAGCACACGCCCGAAGGCGCTCAACACACGGCGGACGGAGTGGAGCGTTCATGCAGCCAGCTCGCCGCGCCGATGACACCCAACTGGGCGTGATCGACCACGTGCACCGGCACGGTCTGCTGGAACGGACGCATCACGCCCTTGTCGAGGAAGCGTTCGACGAAAGCGCTCTGCGCCAGGAAACCCGTCATGCGCGAAAGGAAACCGCCGGCCAGGTAGATGCCGCCGGTAGCGCCGTACAGCATCGCCAGGTCGCCCACGAATGAACCCAGCCACGCGCAGAACAGGCCCAACGCTTCTACCGCGCGTGCGTCCTGGCCAGCGCATGCGGCGGCGACCACGGCGGCTGGTTCATCGGCCGTCGGCGCGATGCCCTTCATGCCGCAAAGCGTTTGGTAAAGGCGCAGCAAACCCGGGCCAGACAACACGTGGTCATAAGGCACATGCGTATCCGCCGCAGCCAACGCCTGCAGCACCGCCTGCTCGCGACCCACGCGCGCGGCAAGCGCGATGTGCCCCGCTTCGGTGGCAAGCACGCGCGAGCGCGTGCCCGGCAAACGCACGGCCACGCCCAACCCCGTACCAGGCCCCACCACCACCACGGGGCCCGGCAGCGAGGTATTTGCGGCGCGCGGCGCGTGTACGGTGGTCAAGCTGCTGTCGTGCAAATAGGCCGTGGCGTGCGCCAGCGCCTCGAAATCGTTGAGCACGCGCACTTCATCGAATTGAAGTGCCTTGGCGAGCGCGGCCGGCTCGATGGGCCAACGCAAATGGCGATTGATTACCCGCCCTTCGTGCAAGTAGCCGGCGCACGCCAGGGCGAAGCGACGCGGCTGCGCAGCGTGCTCCTCGCAGAAGGCACGCACGATGTGGTCGAAACCGTCATGGGCCGCGCAGGGGTAGACCCGATAGGCCACGACCTGCGGACGTGCCGACGTGGCGCCTTCGCGCGCAAACGAAACCAGACCGAGCCGGGCATGCGTGCCACCGACATCGGCGGCGAGCAGCAACGTGGCGTTGTCCGTGACGGAGTGCATCGAGAACGCTGGCTCAGCCATGGGTCATCGCTCCGTTGTCCGGAGTCCATCGAGGTGCCGCTTCGCCATCCCACCGCTTGTGCATCCGCATGTCCCCTCCAGCCGCCTCGGCGTCCCGTGAGTGCGCCATCCAGCGCGTCACTGCGATTTCGTGGCACGTTGGATGTGCCGCATTTAGATCGATACAAATTTTTGACTGCGATTTAGATCGAGGCAAGTTGCAGCGCAACACTCCTTACGCGAGGATTACGCCACCCGGAACAACGGGTGGAAACGACCCCGCTGAGGGCCGTTTCCCCACCCTTGCCGTCGCGGGCTCAGCCCAACGTCACGGGCACCGTTGCCGCCTGCCCGAACGCCGGTGGCCGGTCAGTCGGATCGGCGCCGAACGCCTTGTTGGGCGTACTGCCCATGACGAACTCCAGCGTGCCACCGGCCGCCAATTGCGCGTGGCTGATCCAACTGCGCGTCCACGGCTGACCGTTCCATCGCACCGACTGGATGTATGCCTGGCCCGGGCCATTGCCCTCGGTGCGAATCTCCAACGTACGGCCGCCGGCGAGCGCGATCTGCGCGCGATCGAGCACGGGGCTGCCGAATACGTAGTTGGTGCTCACGGGATCAACCGGGTACAGGCCCATGGCACTCAGCACGTACCACGCACTCATCTGGCCGCAGTCTTCATTGCCGGCCAGCCCGTCCGGTTCGGCCGGGTACATGGTTTCCAGCAACATGCGTACGCGTGCCTGCGTCTTGTAGTGCGAGCCCGTGTACGCATACAGGTAGGCCACGTGATGGCTGGGCTCGTTGCCGTGCGCATACTGGCCCACCATGCCGGCGATATCCGGCGGCGCGTCATCGGGAAGTTCCGAGCTGATGGTGAACAACTCGTCGAGCTTCTTCTCGAACGCCTGCTGGCCGCCGAACAGCGTCATGTAGGCGTAGAGGTCGTGCTGGTTGAGGAAGCTCGCCTCCCACGCATTGGACTCAGTGAAGTCGCGCCACTCCTTGGAGTGACCCATGCCGCGCGGATCGAACGGCTCCAACCACTTTCCATCGCTGCCGCGCGGGCGCACGAGGCTTTGGCTCTTGTCGAACACGTGCTGGTAGTTGCGCGAGCGAGCACGCAAGGCCTTGGCGTCGTCACTGGCGCCCGCCGCCTCGGCCATGTGCGCGACGGCCCAATCGTCATAGGCGTATTCAAGCGTCTTGCTGGCCGCCTCACCTTCCTTGTCGCTGGGGATGTAGCCGAGCTTGCGGTAATAGGTAAGGCCGCGATAATCGTCTTCCATCGCGCGCTTGCGATAGATGGGCCAGGCGCGGGCGTAGTCGATGCCGGTGAAACCCTTGGCCTGCGCCTCGGCAATGACTACCGCCGAGTGGTAACCAATCATGCAACCCGTTTCCACGCCCTGCAGCGGCCATACCGGCGGACCATCGGGGCTCTCGGCCGCCATGCGCACCAGGCCGTTGACCAGATCGGGTACGCGGTCGGGCTGGAACAAGGTGAGCAGCGGGTGCAGCGCGCGGTAGGTGTCCCACAGCGAATAGGTGCTGTAGTTGTTCTGGCCGTTCGGCAGCTGATGCACGGCCAAGTCCATGCCGCGATAGCGCCCATCCACATCGCTGAACAGCGTGGGCGCCAACATGGTGTGGTAGAGCGCACTGTAGAAGGTGCGCAGCGTGGGCAACGAGGAGGAATCGACATGGATGCGGCTGAGCTCGCTTTCCCACGCGGCAGCGGCACTCTGGCGCACGCCATCGAAATCCCAGCCGGGAACATCCTGCTCCAGGTTGCGCAACGCGCCATCCACGTCCACCGCGGAAATGCCCACCTTGACCAGCAGTGGCTCGTGGCCCACGTCCTTGAAGTGCAATGCGGCCTTCAGGTGGGCGCCCTTGGCTTCGCCGCTGCCATCGGGCAACGCGGCATCTTCCGCATATAACGAGGCCTTGGCGAATGGACGGGACACACGCATGGCGAAATAGATATGGCGGCCGTTGGCCCATTGGTGCACACGCCGCCCACCCACCAGCAGATCGTTGCCAAGCACGCGCAGCTCGGCATCGCTCACGGCAGCAGGCACGGTGGCGTTGTCGTGATAACCATGAGCTAAATCCACCACCAGGTGACCTTCGCCGTGCCCATGGAAGGTGTAGCGATGCAGGCCGGCACGCAGCGTGGCGGTGAGTTCGGCAAGGATGTCGTGATCCGTAAGATGTACGCGGTAATAGCCGGGGCGCGCGTGCTCGGATGCTTTGTCGTAGCGCGAGCGATAGCCGCGCCCGGGCTGCGCCTTGCTGTCTGGCGACAATTGCGGTGTGGCACTGGCGACACCGTCGAAGCGCGAACGGTAGTTGTGATCCGGCAGGCCACGCGCACCCGCATCCATCAGCACCGGCCCCCGCGCCGGCATCACCAGGATGTCGAGCATGTCGCTGGCGCCCGTGCCGCTCAGGTGCGTATGCGAAAAGCCCATGATGGAGCCATCGGCCTGGTGGTAACCCGAGCAGGCGTCCCAACCGGAGTCATGCGTATCCGGGCTGAGCTGCACCATGCCGTAGGGCATCGTCGCGCCCGGATACGTATGGCCGTGCCCACCGGTGCCGACGAATACGTCTACGTAGCGCGATACACCGCTAGCGGCGTCCATCGCCCCGCCAGCCGCTCCGCCAGCGCTTGCTTTCGCGTTAACAGCACCGGCCAACGAGCTGGCGAGGGAAGGCAGCGGTGCACCGAGTACGGCCAGCGCACCCATGCCTTGCAGGAATTGTCGGCGGGACACCATGGGGAATTCTCCGTGAAAGCGTGGGTAGGGCGGTAAAGGTCGAACCGTCGATCAAGCGCTGCGCAGCAGCTGCGGAAAGCGCCGGTGAATGTCGATGATGAGTTCGCCGAACAGGGTGTTGGCCCAGGCGAACCAACTGCGCGTGAAATGGCTGGGGTCGTCCTGATCGAAGGCCTCATGCATGAAGCCAGTGCCTGCGTCCGTGTCCCTCAGCCAGGTCAGGCATTGGCGAATCAACGCAGGATCGTCGCTGGTTTGCGCGTAGATCATGATGGACATGGGCCACACCATGCGCAGCCCTTCATGCGGACCACCGATGCCTTCGGCGGCACGTCCTTTGAAGAAGTACGGGTTCTTTTCGCTCCAGGCCAGCTCACGCGTGCGCTGGTACACCGGATCATGGCGGTCGCAGCAGCCAAGATAAGGCAGGCTGAGCAAGCTCGGCGCGTTGGCGTCGTCCATGAACAGCTGGTTGCCGTAGCCGTCGATCTCGTACGCCCAGTGTTCGTTGCCCTGCGCGTCACGCATGCGGCCATCGCGCCGAACCGCCTGCTCCACCTCGCTGGCAAGGGCGAGGCAATCGGCGGAAAACGCTTCGTCGCGGTGAATGGCGCGCACCATCTGCGCCAGTTGACGCAGACTCGTTACCGCGAACAGGTTGGCGGGCACGAACAGTGGGTACAGGCAGGCATCGTCCGAGGGACGAAACATGGAGTGGATCATGCCGTTCGGCTGCGACGGGTTGCCGTAACCATCCAGAAACTGGCTTTCGGTGGGTCGCTCGGACGTACGCTGGAAATGATACGGACCGCGATCGTACAGGCGTTGCTGTTCGCGGAAGGTACGCAGCACCAGCGTCATGGCGGTGCGCCAGTCGTCATCGAACGGCTCGGTATCGCCAGTGGCTTGCCAGTAGCTATGCGCCACGCGGATGGGATAGCACAGCGAATCGATCTCCCATTTGCGCTCACCCACCCCCGGTTTCATCTCGGTGTGGTCCTGCACCGCCCAGCTCAATGGCGCAGCCGTGGGGTCGGGGAGAAAGGCATTGGCGTAAGGATCGATACGGATGCAGCGCGCCTGGCGGCGGATCAATCCGCGGAACAGCCGCTTGAGCTGCTGGTCTTCACGAGCCAGAGGCACGTACGGCATGACCTGGGCGGATGAATCGCGCAGCCACATGGCCTCGATGTCGCCCGTGATCACAAAGGTGTCCGGCTTTCCGTCGAGCGTGCCCAGCTCCACCGTGGTGTCGAGCGTATTGGGAAAGCAGTTCTCGAACATCCACGCCAACTTGGGATCGGCAATGGCGGCCTTGACCGCGCCAAGCTGCTTTTCCACCGCCCGACTGGTGAACTTGCGTTGCGCCACCGGCGGCCGCCGGCTGGGGTAGCGCGAGGGCAGCGCAACCGATGCCCCGACCAGCGACGGCGCCGCGATGCCGCCCGTTGCGGCAGCCACGCCCATCCACTTCAACATGTCACGACGCGTCGGCATAGCCCTTCCCTTGAAGCTCCCGAAAACTCATTTCCCGGCACCGCCATGCATTACCGACTGCAGATCCTGAATCTGCAAGGCCCGCTGCAGCTCGTCCTGCGTGGCGCGAGTGCGTACCGTCAGTGTGATGCTCTCGCCGGGCAGCAGGTCGAAGGCGTTTTCGGAAAGTTCGGTATCCACATCGCCGAAAGACACCCACACATCGCGCGCCAGCACGTCGGAACTCACCGTGAGCGCATAGCCGTCCACGGACGGACGCAACTGGGTGTGGATGACGGGCGCCGGTAGCGGCAGGCTCTTGGCGTGATCGAAGAACACGAGCTGGCGCGACTGCACCTGCTCGCCTTCGACCAGTTCAAATACGGCCATGCTGTGCGCCGAATCGGCGCCATGCAGCAGTTGCTGGTCGGTATAGGTCGCCACGGCGGTACTGCTGAGCGGCGGCAGTGTCACCACGCGCTGGTGTTCGGAGAGCACCTTGCCGGCAAAGTCCATCACGCGCACTCGCCAATGTACGCCGGCCGCGTTGAGGCGATCGGATACCAGCGACACTGTGGTGGTGCCATCCTGCCGGAATGCGGTGATCAACAATGGCGCATAAAAGCGGCGCGCATGGAATTGCAGCGCCTTCCAACGGCCGAAGTAGTCGATGCTCGACCAGGAGGCGCCCGGCCATACGTCGTTGATCTGCCAATAGAGCGAGCCCATGGCTTGCGGTCGCGATGCACGCAGGTGTTCGGCGGCCAGGCCGATGCCGTCGGCCTGCATTACCTGGCTCAGGTAGACAAAGCTGGGAAAGTCACGCGGCGTGCCGTACTCGCGCTCGATGTACAGCAGCAAACGCTTGTTGCCGTTGCCGCCGTCGTACTTCTGGTGCGCACGCATCACGGGCGTCTCCGCCGCCAGATCGTCCGGAGCTGCGAAGGCACGCACGGTACGCATCACCGGGAAGGACTGCAGGCCATACTCCGACTGGAAACGCGGCGTAACGTTGAGGTACTCGGTCACCGGCTTGGCGGCGCCAGACCATACCTCCCAATAATGGTAGTCACCGTCCGTCAGCACATTGGCCGCCCCGTCGTAGTCGGTGCTGGGCGAACTAGCCCAGTACGGCACCTCCGGGCTGTGACGCGTCACCACGTCGCGCAACACGTTGCCGAACAGGTTGACCATGCCGATAACGATGCGCTCGCGCTCGTCTGCCCCAATCGCCTGCTTGAACGCCGCGCGATCCGACCACGTCTCCCAACCTGTCTGCACCTCGTTGTTGCCGCACCAAAGCACGATGCTGGGATGATTGCGCAGGCGCGTCACCTGCTCGATGGCTTCCTGACGTGCGTTTTCCACAAAGGCGCTGTCGTTGGGCGGAATGGCGCCACCGAACATGAAGTCCTGCCAGATCAGAATGCCGAAGCGATCAGCCAGTTCGTAGAAGCGGTCGGGCATGTAGTAGCCGCCGCCCCACACGCGCAGCATGTTCATATGGGCGTCGCGCGCCGAGGCGAGCACGTCGTGCATGCGCAGGTCGGCATCGCGCGAGGGAAACATGTCGAACGGGATCACGTTGGCACCCTTGGCGAACACTGGGATGCCATTGATTACGAACGCGAAGCTCTTGCCCCACCGATCCTGCTGGCGACGCAGTTCCACGCTGCGCAGGCCGGTGGCCCGCTCGGCAAGGTACACGGTGCCGTCCGCGTCGCGCAGGCGCACCTTGAAGGTATACATGTCCTGTGCGCCGTAGCCCACCGGATACCACAGGCGGGGCTGCGCGAAACGCACCGGCAGACTGATCAGCCGACTGCCCGGATCCACCGTGACTTCGCGCTCGATATGGCCGGCAAGCTGGCCGTCGGGGCCAAGCACATCCATGCTGGCCTGCAGCAATTGGCTGCTATCCACATCCACGTCCAGTTTGGCGTAGACGTGGGCGGAATCGGTGCTGACCTGTGTTTGCTCGATATGGAAATCGGCGATGCGCATCGCATCCCAACTGTCCAGGTGCACTTCGCGCCAAATACCCTCGGTAACGATGCGCGGGCCCCAATCCCAACCGTACTGGTAATTGGCCTTGCGCACATAGTTGGCGGTCTGCTTGCCCTTGGGTTCGTCGCCAAAGGCCGAGTCGAACTCGCCCGGCAGCGCATACGGTTGCTTGAGCAGCCAGGGCTGCAAGCGCTTGATCGGCGAGTACAGGCGCACTTCGAGCGTGTTACTGCCTGCGTGCAGCAACGACTTCACCGGCACGGACCAGCGCCGGAACATGTTGTCCGTCGACAGCAGCTTGCTGCCGTTGAGGTATACGTCGGCGTAGGTGTCCAGGCCATCGAACACCAGTTCCACGTGGTCGCGCGACAGCGTGGCCGAATCCACGTTGAAGCTGGTTCGATATTGCCAATCGGCCAGACCTACCCATTGGATCTGCGCTTCGTTGTCGCGATAAAACGGGTCTTCCAGCAACTGAGCCGCCATAAGGTCGGTCTGCACCGTGCCCGGCACCGTGGCATCGCGCCAACGGCTGATCTTGGGGTGCGTGGCGGCAGCCGCCTCTCCGGGCGCCAGGCGGAACTGCCAGCCCGCATTAAGCGATTGCGAACTCAGCGGCGCGGCCGTGCCCAGAGAAGGAACGAGTATGCCGAGCATCAGTGCCGCCCAGGCACGCCAGGGCCGTGTCTGTCCGTTGCGATCACGCCTGTCGATGCTGCCTGCGTTGGCCTTGGTGCCCGGTGCGATCATCTGGATCCTCGAGTGTTCGGTTGAGGATCCGCACCGATCGAGCGCGAGGTAGGTGGGCTGGCGTACGGGCACGGCCAGCAACACCCAGCCAAGCGGCTGTCATGCCACGAATCCAACCACTACCGCTGTACCACCTGCCGGCGAAATGGCCACCCAAACACGGCCACGGGCATGCCACGCCAGCGGCCACATCGCACGGTGACGATCGATGACCGCCGACAGCGCAAAAAGGTGCGTGCAAGTACCCAACCAGCGATATCCGCCGGCTTGTAGCAATCGCAGCCAATCCCTGATTTAGATCGATCTATACCCTACGGTAGCATCGAGTCGCGAAACGATGCATGTCGCATTGCAATATGGATTGCAGCGGTGGGATTTCGGTTACATTTGGATCGTTCCAATCAGCGGATCGTCGATGACATGGCCAAGGAAAGCTCCGCCCCTGTCCACCGCAAGACCACCCTCAGCGATATAGCCGCTGGCTGTGGCGTGTCCCGCGCCACGGTGTCGCTGGTTTTGCGTGGCAGTCCGCTGGTGAATCAGCGCACGCGTGCCAAGGTGGAAGAAGAACTGCGCCGCCAGGGTTATGTGTACAACCGCGCCGCCGCCAACCTGCGTCGGCGCACCTCCTCCAGCATTGCGCTGGTGGTGAACGAACTGGCCAACCCCTTCTTCGCCGAATTCGCCGTGGGCGTGGACGAAGCACTGGGCGAAGCTGGCTTTGTCACCCTGCTGGGCAGCACGGGCGAATCCGCCCAACGCCAGCAGGCCGTGCTCGGCACACTGATCGAGCATGGCCCGGGCGGCATCATCCTGTCACCGGCCGAAGGCAGCGAAGTGAAAGAGGTGCTGTCAGCCGTGGGCACGCACACGCCGGTGGTGCTGTTCAACCGCGAGCTTGGAGGACGCCTGCCGGCATCGGCGCATTGGGATCGCCTGATGCTGGACAACGAGCGCGGCACGCGCCTGGCCACCGAACACCTGATTGCCCAGGGTCACCAGCGCATCGCGTTCTTCGGTGGCCACGACGATGCTAGCTCCAGCCGCGACCGCTACGCCGGCTACGCCAAGGCCATGCAGGCCGCCAAGCTGCCGATCGCGCCGCACTGGCGCGTGGAAAGCAAGCCCACGCGTACCGATGCCGCCGCCGCTGCGCACGCTTTGTTCGAAGGCGAGCCGCGCCCGACCGCTGCCGTGTGCTACAACGACGCGGTGGCCCTGGGCCTGATGCTTGCCTTGCAACAGCGCGGCCTGCAACCGGGCCGCGACTTTGCCCTCACCGGCTTCGACGACATCGCCGAAGCTGCCTTGAGCACACCACCGCTGACCACGCTTTCCACTGCGCCACGCGCGCGTGGGCGGCAAGCGGCGGAATTGCTTCTCTCCCGTCTGCGCGATCCGCAGGCCAACGGCAGGGTCATCGTGGCCCCGGTCGAACTGGTCGTGCGCGAGAGCAGCCGCCCCCTTTCCTGACGAACGGAATCCATCATGGCCTTTGCTGCTCCACCCACCCAGTCGGCGGCCACGTCGCCGGCCACCGGAAAGACGCGCTACACCGACTACCCGATGGCGATGGCGGTACTCACCACCATCTTCTTTATGTGGGGTTTCCTCACCGTACTCAACGACATCCTGATTCCGCACCTCAAGGCGGTGTTCGAGCTGAACTACGCACGCGCCATGCTCGTGCAGTTCACCTTTTTCGGCGCGTACTTCCTGATGTCGCTGCCGGCCGGCCGCCTGGTGGCCGCGCTGGGCTACAAGAAGGGCATCATCGCGGGCCTGGCCATTGCCGCGCTCGGCGCGTTCGGCTTCTGGCCGGCAGCCCTGCTGCAGTCGTACGGCGCGTTCCTTGGCGCGCTGTTCGTGCTCGCCACCGGCATCACCGTGCTGCAGGTCGCGGCCAACCCGTACGTGGCGCTGCTCGGCCCCGAGCGCACCAGTTCCAGCCGCCTCACGCTCGCCCAGGCGATGAATTCGCTGGGCACGACGCTGGGCCCATTGTTTGGCGGCCTGGTGATTCTCACCGCTGTGTCCGCCGGCGTGCCCGACAGCGTGCGCAAGGCGCCGGAAACTGTGCAGTTGGTACAGACCATCAACAACGCCGCACCGAGCGAAGCACTCGCCGCCATTCAACAGGCCCCGGCCGATCGCTTGGCTGCCGCGCTCAACGATGCGTCGGGCACCGCGCTCGATCACCTGCCCGGCGCACCGCTGGCCGCCACGCTCGCGCACCTGCCGCCCGAACAGCTCGCCAACGTGTTGGGCAAACTCTCCGGTGACGTGCTGCTCGACACACTCTCGGCGCAGTCGCCGCAGCAGCTCGCCGCGTTGCCGGTGAACCGCCTTACCGATGCGCTGGACAAACTGATCGCCTCGCGCCTGGACAACACCCAGGCCGCCCGCCTGGCCGCGCTGCGCGCCAGCCTGCTGCCGGAAACGCAGCAGCAGTTGCAGGACTACCGCCAGAAGCAGGCACAGATGGTGCAGGTGCCGTACCTTGGCCTGGGCCTTGCCCTGTTGGTGCTGGCCGCGGGCGTGGCCATGTTCAAGCTGCCCGCACTAACCGAAGCCACCGAACAGGCCGACAGCGGCCATCACACCCTGCTCGATGCGCTGCGTCACCCGCACGTGTTGTTCGGCGTGCTGGCGATCTTCTTCTACGTGGGCGCCGAGGTATCCATCGGCAGCTTCCTGGTGAACTACCTCTCGCTGCCTGACATCGGCCACATGAGCGAGCAGGAAGCCTCGCACTACGTGTCCATGTACTGGGGTGGCGCCATGGTCGGCCGCCTGGCAGGTTCGGCTCTACTCGTGCGCGTCAACCCGCGCCGCCTGCTGGCCCTGTTCGCCGGTATCGCCGCCCTGCTGGTGCTTACCACCATGCTCACCCACGGCACCGTCGCCATGGGCAGCGTGATCGCGGTGGGCCTGTTCAACTCCATCATGTTCCCGACCATCTTCGCGCTGGGCATCGAACGCATGGGCCCCTTGACCGGCAAGGCCTCCAGCCTGCTGATCATGGCCATCGTCGGCGGCGCCCTGTTGCCGTGGGCGCAGGGTTTCCTGGCCGACAGCATGGGCGTGCAACACGCCTTCGTGCTACCGCTGCTGTGCTACGGCTACATCGTGTTCTATGGCTTGCGCGGCTCGCAGATCCGCTCCGCCACGCCCGTCGCTTCCCGTTGAGTGCCATCCGATGCCACGTAACATTCTCTGCTTCGGTGAAGCACTGATCGATTTTCACAGCGAAGGCGGCGACGCCTTCGGCTTCCCCCGCAGCTTCGTGCCCTTCGCGGGCGGCGCGCCCGCCAACGTCGCGGTGGCCGTGGCGCGCCTTGGCGGCCCGGCCACCTTCGCGGGCATGCTCGGTACCGACATGTTCGGCGACTTCCTGCTGGACAGCCTGCGCCGCGCCAACGTCAACACTGACAGCGTGGCCCGCACTAGCGAGGCCAATACCGCCCTGGCCTTCGTATCGCTGGATGCCCACGGCGAGCGCAGCTTCAGCTTCTACCGGCCACCTTCGGCCGACCTGCTGTTCCGCCCCGAGCACTTCCGCGCCGAAAGCTTCCACGAACTGGGCGTGTTCCACGTGTGCTCCAACAGCATGACCGACCCGGCCCTGGCGGAAACCACCCGCGAAGGCATGCGTCGCGCCCGCAGCGCCGGTGCCTTGGTGAGTTTCGACCTCAACCTGCGTCCGGCGCTGTGGCCGCAGGATGCCGAGCCTCGCGATGCCGTATGGCCCGCGCTGCACCTCGCCGATGTGGTGAAGCTCAGCGCGGAGGAATTCGCCTGGCTCGCCGTGGATGGCGAAGAGGCTGCCCTGGAAACGCTCTGGCAAGGCCATGCGCGCCTGCTGGTGGTCACCGACGGCTCCAAGGCCTTGCGCTGGTTTCACCCCGATGCCGACGGCGAGCTGCCGGTGTATGCCGTGCCCGCCGTGGACACCACGGCGGCTGGCGATGCGTTCGTAGGTGGCCTGCTATGCCAACTGGCCCGGCTCAGCGGTGGTGCAAACAGTCTCGATCACCTAGTGGCCGAACTGCCGCGTCTGCATGCCACGTTACGCTTTGCCGCCGCATGCGGCGCCCTCACGGTGACCCGCCAGGGTTCGTTCACGGCCATGCCGGACGAAGCCGAGGTATACAGCTTCATGGAGACCTACGCATGACCACGGCATCGCAGCCCGACTTTCGCAGCGAAGCGTTCCTGCGTGAACACATCGCCCACACCATGGCGTTCTATCACCCGCACGCCATCGACCCCGCTGGCGGCTTCTTCCACTACTACAAGGACGACGGCACGATCTACGATCGCAGCCATCGCCACCTGGTGAGCAGCACGCGCTTCGTCTTCAACTACGCCATGGCTGCGCGCGAGTTCGGCAAGCCCGAATACCTCGACGCGGTACGCCATGGCCTGCGCTACCTGCGCGAAGTTCATCGCGATGCGTCCACCGGTGGCTACGCCTGGACCATCCGCGATGGCCAACCCGAAGATCGCACCAACCACTGCTACGGCGTTGCGTTCGTGCTGCTCGCCTACGCCACCGCACGCAAGGCAGGCGTCACCGAAGCCGATGCGTGGATGGACGAAACCTGGAACCTGCTGGAACAGCGCTTCTGGGATGCCGAGGCCGGCCTGTACCGCGACGAAGCCGATGCGCAGTGGAACTTCAGCGACTACCGTGGCCAGAACGCCAACATGCACATGTGCGAGGCCATGCTGGCCGCGTACCAGGCCAGCGACGAACCGCGCTATCTCGAACGCGCGCTCACCCTCGCCGACCACATGACGCGCCGCCAGGCTGCCAAGGCCGATGGCCTCGTGTGGGAGCACTACGACGTGCACTGGAACGTGGACTGGAACTACCACCTCGACGACCCCAAGCACCTGTTCCGCCCCTGGGGTTTCCAGCCCGGCCACCAGACCGAGTGGGCCAAGCTGCTGCTCATCATGGAGCCGCTTCTGCTCGAACGCGGCCGCGAAGAGAACTGGCTGGTGCCCACCGCCAAGCACCTGTTCGACGTGGCGCTCGCCCGCTCGTGGGATGAAACCCACGGCGGCATGAACTACGGCTTTGCACCCGATGGCAGCGTGTGCGACGACGACAAGTACTTCTGGGTACAGGCCGAATCGCTCGCCGCCGCCGCCCTGCTCCACGCCCGCACCGGCCTGCCCGATTACGACGCGTGGTACATCAAGCTGTGGGACTACTCCTGGAAGCACTTCGTCGACCACCGCTACGGTGCGTGGTACCGCATCCTCACCCACGACAATCGCAAGTACAGCGACGAAAAAAGCCCTGTCGGCAAAACCGACTACCACACCATGGGCGCCTGCTACGAAGTGCTGGCTCTGGTGCGTGAAGGTGGCGTGCCCTGATCGAAAGTCGATAAGCCTCCAGGCACGCAGCCTCATATCGCACGGTGCGCAGGGTTTCAGGCCTGGAGGCTGGCAATAAGCGTGGCGCCGCAACTGGTGCGGTGCCCATGCATCGCGACGGCGTTACCGCACAACGGATACTGCGCGTCACCCTCCACGATGGTGGTCAAACCGCAGCTTGGGCAGTTCACTGCGTCGCCCACACGCACCACACGAATGCCATCCACTCGCCAGATATGCGAGACGGGCATCACCGTGCCGCCATGTGTCGTCCTATCGCCTTCGCGTACCGGGCGCTTGCCTGTGAAGTTCATGAGTGCTCCATAGAAATTGACGCCTTTGGCTGTAGACCATGCATCGTGTTGATCGTCATCCCAGCGAACCCCAAAAAAGGGGCGATAGCTGGAACCCAGCGCCCCTGCATCCTTGAGCGAAAGGTCATGAAATGACCAGCCCCTCGGCGACTGAAAAACGTCACTTGCCCGCATTGGAAAGACGTGCAAAACGTCGCTCAATAAAACGCAACTAGTGCAGAACGGCTGGCGCGTGTTCCGCTGGCTCCGGCGCCATCCAATGCATTAGCGATAACATCGTGCGCATCTCTTGCCAGGTCTCCAGATTCGTCGCCTGCTCCGGCAACCTTCCCCGCACCCACAAGTAGCAATCGTTCAAGTCATCACCCAGCAAGCGTACATGGGCACCATGGGCATAGGGCTCATCGCAGGAATAATCCAGCAAAAGCGAGAGTTGCTGATACGCAGTCAAGCTCTCCTCATAGGCATGCGATGGAGCGAAGCATTGCGCATGGCGTTCGCATCTGAAGTCAGGGAAGATGGCGATGCCGAGGAATAGGCCGATAACAGGCATATCAAGAACCCCACCGGCACACACCGTCGCTTATCCATCAACACAGCCTTTCGTCGGCGATCAAAATGCGACCGCACGACCGAGTTCGCACGGGGCGCCCTGCGTGCGTGCACGCGAACCTCAGACCGAGGATGAAAAGCGCGGCCATCATTGCGCTCTACTCCTTAATCCACTTTTCCAGATCGACCCCCGGTCCACTGGCGATAAAGTCGTCCAGTATCTGTTTCTCCCGTTCGATCTTCTCGGGGTCAATAGGGCGCGGCTCGCGTCGCTCGCTTTGCTGACGCAACTCTCGCATCCACTCCTCGCGTATCCGTGAAGAAGGTTCTTCGCTACTGGCCGTTTGCGGCAGCAGCTTGACGCCGAAGGGGTTGTCCTTGGGCCTTTTTCCCGGCGTCGGCGAAGTAAGGGTGATCAGGGTGACTTGATCGGCGCGGCGCATGGGGATGACCACGCTCGTATCGGCGTTAATGTAGGTCGCCATGGTCGCGAGCGCGATGCCCACGAAAGGCGACGCCGCCCCGGTGTCACCCAGGCGCTGGGTGAGGTCATAACTTTCCTTGGACTCCAGGAGGTCCACCGAGCTGCCGGCCAACTTGAGTGCCGGCATCAGCTCCGCCAGCGGCGGTGCGACCGGCTTTTGGCCACCATCGTAGAACACGCGCGCAGGCGTCAGTTGATCGGTCGCTTGTTTCCATCCGCCCGCCAACGCCGCCGTTAAGGCGTCGTTCTTCAGGCGTGCACCGGGCTTATCGGGATTGTTCAGTGACACCACCACCGGGCGATGCAACACGGCCAGAGGCTTTAGCGCATCCCACTGCTCAAAGGTGCGGCGAGTCCAGGGTTCGGGAATAAAGGGCGTGGGCACGAAGGCTTGCCTAGGCTCACGCTCCCAACCGTTGAACTGCGGGTCGATGGGGTTTTTGTTGCGCTTAGTGTACGGCGCGTAGTGGCGCAGCCACTCCACGCGCTCCGGGCGCGCGAATACCAGCGCCACCATGCTGTCGGTGAGTTCGCCGGGGAGACGCGGTCCATCCGCCTGACCGATAGGCCAAGTACTCTTGTCCGTGCTGGCGAAGGCGAATGCCAAATTGAAGCTATCTTGGGCATACACAAGTACCGCAGGCAAATCCGGATTCCGCTCAAAAAGCGAGAACAAGCGCTCTAGTACCTCCTCAGGATGATCGTTGAAGGTAATCATGTCAGCGAGGTTACGAATTCGATGCCAGTGCAGACCGGCTTCTGGCCGCAGGCGATCAATCATGCCTTTCACCGCACGGTCAACTTCCGCGGGCAGTCGGCGAGGCCGTTGCATATTGCGGTCGTACGCGCGAACAACCGTGACACTAGGAATCGGCCATTTCTCTGGGAAATCGCGCAAACCCATCTCTAGTGCATCAAGTTCACGTTTGTCACTTGCCATGTCCTTATCATCGGCAGTGACCGGATACTTGGTGGGGTCCATGGGTAGAATAGACCTTGCGTGCAAGCTGTTTGACTGTTGGGCATCAGCGCCCTGCAAAGCAGCCCAGGCCTCACCCTGGCGAAAAACATCTAGGCTAAGCCCAACCGTATAGATATCCAGCGTGTCTAGCCGTGAGGTGTCTGTAGGTGCGCTGTAAAGGGGGGATCTTGGCATCGTGTTGGCATCCGTAGCCACGAAGGGCGAAAGGGGAGAGGAGTAGCTCGGCGACGCGGCCAACAGCACACCCGCAGATAGACATAGGGATCGAATCATCACAGCCATCGCCGAACTAGGAGAAATGAAGCAAGCAAAGGACCGATCATCAGCTCACCGGTTCGACGGACTTGCCGCCATTTCGTAGCGGCAACTTACGATCTCGCTCACTCTTCGTTTGGCTCACCACAAGAGTTGGCATATCAACATCCATGTGACCGATTGGCCTGCCCGTGGTTCTATAGCTAACGGTGGCATTGATTAGACCCTTGTTTCCCTCATCCTCCTCCCGATAGATCTTCAGGACTTCTTTGTCTGGCCCTGTATCGACAGACTCGATCTTCAGCCCGCTGCGGCCATTTGAGTAAGAGTTATCCCACCCCAACCTCCAATCCGCCACCCGACACAGGTACGCGTAGAACGCCTCATCCCTAACGCTTTGCGTGGGCCCGATGGCTACGTCGTAGGCCAGCACGGCCTGGCTATGCCAGGGGTTAGCGGGAATGGCCGAGTGAAAGGACACCGGCTCATTGGTCTGCATCCATCGTGCGGCCGCTTCATTGGGGGTTTCACCGCGCGTTACCAGCACGCGTTCGCCATCGATAGGTTTTGCGGCAACGACTTGCGTGCAGTCGGCGCGCTCCTTACCTTCGTTGAGTGCATCGGTCATGTCGGCAAGTCGCGTGCCGCGCGCATAAGCGATGCTTTTGGGCACTTCTTCAGTGCGTGGGTTTTGGCCCGGCTTCCATCCACCGTCGCGTGTAATAGCGATGCGAGCGTCGATGGGATCCAGCGGCGCTTGTGCACTGTATAGGCCCGAGGACTTGCCCATGGCGACCACGTTGGCGTGGGCGCTGAGGTCCGCTTCGATGGGTCGCGGTAACGGCGGGGCGGTGAGTGTTACGTGTTGCCCCTCGGAAAAGTCGGCTCGGGATCCCGATGCCGCAACGCGTCTACATGACCATGCAGCGTCAATCTGACGACACCTTGCCTGCCGCACTGGACCTTCGCCGCGAGATCGGCCCTTCCTTCGATATCGTGTATCGCGCCGATGCCGATGCCGCCAAACATGCCGACGCGTTGCAGGTACAGGCGTTGCTCACCGCCCGTGGCTTCAAGGACTACTTCGTACCGCGAGGTAAGGACCTTACAGAACTAGCCATGATCGACGAGTGGACGTTGGGCCAGCGCAACCGCATCGACTACTCGGAGGCGGACAAGCAGGTGCTGGCCGGCCGCATTCGCACCATCTATGGCGCCGACTATATGGCCAACTGGCGCCGGGCCATTAACCAGCTCGACGTGGTGGACTTCGCCAACCTCGGTCAGGGCGTCGCTGTGCTCGAAAGCATCACTAGCCCGGCGGCTCCCCTACGTCGCCTGGTGGAAACGGTGCGCGACAATACGGTGCTCTATACACCCAAACCCGAAGACGCCAAGCTCACTGCGCCTGTCATGGATGCCGCGCAGCAGCAGTTGGCCGGCGATATCTCAAGATCCTTCGCCGCACTCGCCGACCTGCTCACTGCCAAGGGCGACAAGCCCCCGTACCTGGATGAAACCACGCAGGCCATCGCCAACGTACGCGACCTACTCAAGGGTGTGCAGGACAGCCCGGACCGCGGCAAGGCGGCCCTGGCAACCGTGCTCGATCGATTCAGCCTGAAGGGTCAGGACCCCATCGGCAACCTGCAACGCATGGCCGCTGGCCTGCCGGAACCCTTGAACCAGCAAGTACGCAAGTTGGCGGATGAGTCCTCCCAAGTATTGATGATCGAAGCGCTGCGCAACCTGGAGCAACGCTGGGATGCGGAGGTATACAGCTTCTATCGCGAGCGACTGGCCAACCGTTATCCGTTCAACCCTGCTGCCACGGCTGATGCGTCGCTCGATGACTTCGAAGCATTCTTCGGCCCGAATGGACGTCTGCAGCAGTTCCGCGACAAGTACCTCAAGGTGTTTCTGGAGGACAATCTGGACGCCCTCTATTCCGACCGTCGCGGCGGCTACCTGGTGCGCACCGATGTGCTTACGCAACTGGAAGCGGCCAACCGCATTCGCGATGCGTTCTTCACTAACCGGGGCGCATTAGGCCTGCAGTTCACCGCCACGCCGTTGGGCCTCACGCCCAACCGCCGCAGTAGCGTGCTAGGCATCGAAGGCCAGTTGATCCCGTACAGTCACGGCCCCAGCAGCAGCGTGGGCTTGATCTGGCCGAACAGCTTGGGTGACAGCAGCGATAGTCGTATCACGCTGGTCAATGGTGGAGGCAACAGCAGCAGCCTCGTGTTCCGTGGCCCGTGGTCCATGTTCCGCCTATTGAGCCGCGCCCAACTCACTGGCGCCACGGCCACCACGGTGGACTTGAGCTTTACCGCCGACGACGGTGGTGCGATGCGCTATCGCCTCACGGCGGAGAAGGCTAACAACCCATTCACCCAGCGCATCTTCAGCGGCTTCACGCTGCCGCGCACGTTGTTGCGTGATGAAACCGCAGGACTACCAAGCCCACCCGCCGCGTCGGTGAACAAGGCTCCTTGATCCATCGCCGGATCGGACACGGCAAGAGAAGGCACTGCACTCGCTACTCAAGGGCGATCCATCCGCGCGATGGGTCGCCCTTTTTCTTTCTGGATGCCATGAGGAAACTGGGCGCTGGCAAGGTCTTGCCAAACTACGCAACGGACTGCCGTGATGGATGCCATTGAAAACAGTGGCTTGGCCACGAACGGGCAACACTTTGCCCGCGCAACGCTGCTTTTTCACCGTGCTGGCAGGCCATCGATGTCCAACATCGCTCATCCTCGCGACGAGGCAAATTCAAGGCACTGATATTCGTAGATTTTTCTGAAGGCTTCGGCCATTGGCACGCCGTTTGCCATAGAGGCATGGCCATCCCTTCGGATGGCTCTCCCCTTCAAACCATAGGAATTTGTCATGCCGACACCGGCTTACCTCAGCATTAACGGCAAGACCCAAGGCAACATCACCAAGGGCGCATTCACCGCCGACTCGGTAGGCAACGTGTACGTGGAAGGTCACGAAGACCAGATCCTCGTGCAGGAAATCGAACACCGCGTGACCACCCCGACCGATCCGCAGAGCGGCCAGCCCTCCGGTCAGCGCGTGCATAAGCCGTTCGTGTTCACCTGCGCGCTCAACAAATCCGTGCCGCTGATGTATCAGTCGCTCGCCTCGGGCGAAATGCTGCCGAACGTGGAAGTGCAGTGGTTCCGCACTTCGGTCGACGGCAAGCAGGAGCACTTCTTCACGACCCAGCTGGAAGACGCGACCATCGTCGATATCAACACCGTGCTGCCGCACGCGCAGGATTCGACCAAGTCGGAGTACACCCAGCTGATTCGCGTGTCGATGGCTTACCGCAAGATCACCTGGACCCACGCCATCGCCGGCACCGAGGCGTCGGACGACTGGCGCAAGCCGATGGAAGCCTAAACACGGGCATGGTCGTGGCTTGCCTCCATGGCAAGCCACGACTACTGACAACGGAACGTCCTATACAAACAAACAGGGAACCCAGATGAAACTTTCAGCCCTTAGCTATATGCTCGTTATCGTCTTGCTTGCGGGCTGCACCCGCGTGGAAACTAAGAAGCTGGCCGTCGACGCCAACGGCGGCATGTCCGGCAAGAGCATCGCGTTTACTCAGTATGATAAGCCTGACTTCGTGGCCATGACCGCCGGCAAGGCGGCCTTTGGAGTCATTGGCGCGCTCACCATGAGGTCTGCTGGCAATGCGATCGTCAAAGAGAACGCCATCAATGACCCTGCGATCAGCATAAGCGAACAGTTGACCAATGCGCTGATTCAGAAGAACGACATGAAGAAGTCAGCGACCAACGTCAACGTGGTACGCAATGACGATGTTTCGGCGCTTTCCAAAAGCTATGCTCATGTCGACTACATCGTCGATATCAAGACGACCGATTGGAATTTCTCCTATTTTCCCACGGACTGGTCTCACTATCGCGTGATGTACGAGGCACGAATGCGTGTCATCGATACGTCGAGTCGCAAGGTGGTCGCCCAGACCGTTTGCAAATCGGAGCCGTTGAAAGATAGCCAAGCGCCCACCAAGGACCAGCTGCTTGCGGACAACGCAAAGATGCTCAAGAACGCCCTTCAATCGGCAGCCGACACTTGCAGCAACCTGCTAAGCAAGGAAATCCTGCAAGCCTGAGTGACCTCACCACTTAGCAATGACCTTGCTTTAGATAGGAGCAAGGTTATTGCGGCCACGACAGAGAACGCTCTCGGGCACGATGCACCGACGTGAGCAAGCCTATTGCCAAAGCGGCACTCACCAGCCTCATCGCATTGCTCACCATGCCCCAGCCTCCGCTGGCGGTCGACATGTCGAACACGCCCCATGCTGCATTGAGCGAGATGTGGAACAGCAGGCCGCTCCAGATGGTGTAGCGGTTGAGTGCATCCAATAGCGCGAACACCACGCCGCCGAGGAAGGTGAGCGCGAATACGATGAGCGCCTCATCGCTGCCACGCAAACCCCACCAGTGATACAAGCCAAAGCAGGCAGCCTGCAACAGCACGGCGTACCAACGCGGCCAGCGCAAGCCCAGGCATGGAAAGACGAAGCCGAAACCGCGAAAGGCCAACTCCTCGGCAAAGGGAAACAGGAGCGCAGTGAACAGCAGGCCTTGCCAGTCGATGGCCTTGTGCACCGTGCCCGTCAGGGCACTGCTCACCCAGAACGGCACGGTGCTCAACAGCACCAGCATGGGGCCGCGCCACCCACAGGCACCCAAGCCCAGCCGCTGCACCAGACCCTGCGCGGCGGCGCGACCTGGCCACAGCAGCACGGCGAGCACGGCCACTACTACCAGCAAGAGGTTGTCCATGCTCGAACCGGCATAGGCCGGCAGTGGCAGGCCCGGTATCGGGAAGCCTGCCCAGGCAGCCATGTCGCGCAGGTTGGTGGCCAGCAGCAGCACCAGGAACACCACGATGCCCTGGCGCACAGCCGCAAACGGTTTCCATGCAGTCATTCCCTTTCCCCTTGGCTTGTCATGTAGAGCGGGTCCCTTCCCGGGCCATGGCTTGTTGGATGCGCGCGGACGTCCGTCCGTTTAAACGCATCACGAACCCTGGATGCCGCTCACACACCCCCTTAAGAATTCGCTGCACACGGGTTTGACGGCATGCGTGCTCCAATCAACGCTCGAATGCGTGCCTTGCCGGTGGGGCGGCGAGCAACGTGCGATGGGAGGCGGCGGGTGAACGGGTAGCCGTGGGGCGCCTGCTTCACGCGCTGAGGTCGCACTGGGTTGAAGAGGGTTCCACGCACAGTGTGGGGGCGTTGTGACACGTCCATGCTTACCCATGGTTGCCGTTGCGGCACTGGCCGTGTGGCTGATGGTGCCCTTCTCGCTGGCGGCCCAACAGGCCCCAACCGGCGACTCCACGTGGCTGCCTGCGAGCACGCCGTACACCAACGATGGCCGTTGGGGTTCCGCGGGCGCGGCCGCCTGGGTGCCCCCCGTGCAAGAACACTGGCAGCTCACCTCGCTCGCACCTCAAACCTATCTGCCGGCACCGCTGCCCTACATGCTCGACCCCGATCTGCGCGCCACGTTGCCCATGGCCCCAGAAGGAACCACGCATGCGGTGGCCTTTGCGCCACTGGTCGCCAGCTATGCCGTCGGTGCCACGGGACACTTGGCGTTCTCGCTGGGCATCACCGCCGCCAGCAACGGCACGACGAACGGCTCACGTGTCGCCAGCACGCTCAACGTGTGGTCCATCGTGCCCAAGGTGGCCTATACCAAGGTGTTTGCCGGCACCGGCGTGGAGTCGTCCACGGTGTTGGCGGTGGGCACATTCTCGCGAAGCGCGGTCGCCAACTATCAGAACGGCGCGGTGGGCCGCATCGAAACCCTGTTGATGCAACGCATGCCCGGCGGGTGGAGTTTTGGCGGCGTCGCCGCGGCCCTCGAGCAGACCAATATCCCCAGCAACGCCATCCCCAGCCATGTGCCCAACTACAACAGCGTGGGCGGACTGGCCATCGGTGCCGGACCGCAGGTGAACTGGAGCACGCACTGGCAAGGTGGGCGCATCGAACTGCAATACCGCTGGATCTACGAGTTCCGCGCGCCAAACGGCCGCAACGATCAGCCGATGCTGCTCTCCGCCACCCTGCACCTTTAAAGGCGCGTATCACGGCGGGAGGTAGCTGCCTCCCGCCATGGGTCATGCGTCAACCCTTGGGTTTGGCCTTGGGGGTGACTGTTACCGCCACGGCTTCCACATAGGTGATGCGCACCATGTCGCCCACCTTGAGCTTGCTCATGCGCGCCTGCCGGGCCGGGTCTTTCACCTCGATCACGCGCTCTTTGCCGTCCGCGCCGGTGAGTGTCACCGTGTGGTGTTTGAGATCCACGGCGGTAAGCTTGCTGGTGATGGACACCGAATGGCCGCTGGTCATGCCCGGCTTGCCATTGAGCGGTGCCGACGACGCACCTGACTCCACCTCGGTGCCTGCCTCGGCGCTATCGGCCGGCAGCAATTCCAGCGCGATGGCGGACTGGTAGTGCGCCGTAACCTGGTCGCCGGGCTTGAGATGATCCAGGTGGACCTCCGGCCCGGCTTCCACCGTGACCTCGCGCCCCGAAGCGCCCTTGAGGGTGACGATGCGACTGTCCGGGTCTACCGCGACCACCGTGGCGGTAAGCGTCACCTCGTCACGGGCGAGTTCGCTGGCGACGGTGTGGACGGTGGCCGCGTGGGCCAACTCCTGTGGCTGCGCCATGCCGGCGCCCGGCAGCGCCAGGGCCAGCACACAGGCCGTGCCCAGCAGGGGCGATGCGAAACGTTGCGGCTTGCTCATGCGTGCTCTCCTTCATCGGTCATCCCGGAGCGATGGGCGCGCGGTAACGCACGTGACGCCACAATGGCACTGCGAAGCACCCACCTCACCGCCGGGTCGGGCTGTTCTACCGGGCGTGGGGTGAACGTGGCGTGCCGTCTTTACCTTTATGGGGCGTGACGACGCCGCGCCCAGGTGAGTAAGGTGCTGAGCATGCCCCCGCCTGGAGACTCGCCATGGCCTATGTCGCCACACTCGATACCGCCTTGGTCACAGGCGCGTCCGCCGGCATCGGCGCCGCCTACGCCGACCGCCTGGCCCGGCGCGGCCACCCGCTGGTGCTGGTGGCGCGCCATGCCGACCGCCTGCACGCCCTGGCTCAACGCCTCGGCCACGACTACGGCGTAGCGGTGGACGTGCTGCCGGCCGACCTCACCTCGCCCGGCGAGCGCCTGCATGTCGAACAGCGACTGCGCGACGATGCACGCATCGGCCTGCTGGTGAACAACGCCGGCATCGCCAGCGGCAGCGCTATTGCCAGCACGCCTGCCGACGTGCACGAAGCCATGCTGCAACTCAACGTGATCGCCCCCACGCGACTGGCAGGCGCCATCCTGCCGCGCCTGCTGAGCCGTGCTAACGGCGCCATCATCAATATCGGTTCGGTGCTGGCGCTCACGCCGGACAGCTTCGGCGGCAGCTACGCCGCCAGCAAGAGCTATCTGCTGAGCTACACCCAGGCACTGCATGCCGAAGTATCCGCACAAGGCGTGCGCGTGCAGGCGGTGTTGCCGGGCGTCACCCGCACTCACTTGCAGGGCGAGGCAGGCGATCGGCTCAAGCACCTTCCTCCCGCCTGGGTGATGGAAGTGGACGAGATGGTCGATGCCGCCCTGGCCGGCTTCGATGCCGGCGAACTGGTGACCATACCCTCACTGCCCGACCCCGCCGACTGGCAACGCTACGAAGTGGCGCGCCATCGGCTGGCGCCCATGCTCTCGCGCGACCGCGCTGCCGACCGCTACAAGAGCGATATTCCCGAAGATGCCTGAGCCACCGCGCGCGCGGCGCGATATAGTGTCCGCACGCCGCGCGAACACCGTGCGGCCGGCGCGGGCGGGGAGCCCGCACCCTTCACGTACATTCATGGGAGAACCGCCATGCGATATACGTTACTGGAGGGCAGCAAGGACGGCCTGACCCTTGTCGCACGCGTATTGTTGATGATTCTGTTCGTCGTGTTCGGCTGGAGCAAACTCGTGGGCTTTTCGGCCACGGCCGGCTACATGGCCTCGGTCGGTGTACCCATGCCAACCGTATCTGCAGCCGTGGCGGTGATCATGGAGTTCGCCGTGGGCGTGGCGATTGTGTTGGGCTTCTACACTCGCCCGCTGGCCTTATTGCTCGGCCTGTACACGCTAGCTGCCGCGCTGATTGGCCACCCCTTCTGGAACATGGTGGACCCGGACCGCGCCAGCGCCATGATCAACTTTTACAAGAACGTAAGCATCGCTGGCGGCCTGTTGCTGCTTTGCCTCAACGGCCCCGGCCGTTACTCGCTCGACGGACGCTGAGCAACCTCCCCTCAAGGCCCGCTTAGGCGGGCCTTCTGCCCTGGCGACGCCGGGTCGCCGGGCCAACGGTGCAGCCGCCTTTTCCGCAGAAGCGCGCGGCCCTGTGTCGATGGGTATGCCTCCCCAGCCCGCCCCTAAGGCGCCTTGATCGCTGCCCGCTCAAACGCTCGAAACAACAGCGCTGTGCCCCAGATACCCAATACGCATTGCGCCGTAAGAAACAACGCGCCTGTCACATAAAACAACCAGCGCAAGGCCATATCGCCGGCAAAAAGCAGAGGTACCAGGATCAGCGTCGAGTAAATCAGGCCCAGGCCTGAACTGGCCGCCAGCAACACCAGGCTGCGATGATCCACCCGGTAGTACGCACGCAACTGCATGAAGAACATCGCCAGCGTCGTCATGAAGCCGAGCAACACCGTGTAGAAGACTAGAGCATGCAAATGACCCGCCATGGAAACCTCGCGACATAACGCTGACTATCGACACAACGCACCACTCGTCGCAGCGCTGACGTACGAGTGGTCCGGCCATCACTGGGCCGGGCGTAAGATGGCGCGGATCGCCAGTCTCTCGTACCGCCAACGTGGCGCTACGGTGGACGCCCACCCAGTACAACCCAATGCCCTCGATCCGCACACACGACCTATCCATCCATACGCCACAGGGCCAGTTGTACGCTAAACGCTGGCATTACGGCGCACCGTCGTCGCAAGACCTCGCGCCCTTGGTGCTTCTGCATGATTCGCTTGGATGCATAGCGCTGTGGCGTGACTTTCCGGAGCGCCTGGCGCACTCGGCACGCCGCGACGTGATCGCCTACGACAGGCTGGGCTTTGGTCTTTCCGACCCGCACCCAGGCGCGCTAGACCTGGACTTCATCCAGCGCGAGGCCGGCCAGGGCTTTCAGGCGGTGTTGGATCAATGTCAATTGCGGCGGGCCATCCCCTTCGGCCACAGCGTGGGAGGCGGCATGGCCGTTAGCTGCGCGGCTACCCATGCGGATCGCTGCACCGGATTGATCACCGAATCGGCGCAAGCGTTTGTGGAGGACCGGACGCTCGCAGGCATTCGCTACGCCCAGGCGCAATTCGCCGACCCCGCGCAACGGGATCGCCTGCGCAAATACCACGGTGACAAAGCCGAGTGGGTGTTGAATGCCTGGATCGATACCTGGCTGGCGTCCAATTTCACTGACTGGAACCTCGATGCTGTGCTCCCGAAAGTCACCTGCCCGCTGCTGGCCATCCACGGTGAGCTGGACGAAACGGCTCCATCCTGCATCCCCAGCGGCTGGCTGTGCGAGTCTCGGGCGAGGTAACGCTAGCGGTTCTTTCTCCGTGCGGCCACATACCCCACCGAGAACGGGCAGATGACGTGCTGGCGCGTGTCACCGCCTGGATCGATCAACACCAACGCTCCGATGTGCAGGCAAGCACACCGAAAACGCGGCCTTGATGCCACCTTGATACGCAAGGGCCAAACTCAGCACCGTCTTTAGACGGCCATTTCTAGCATCTGCGGCAGTTTCCTCGCGGCGCATCGATACCCGAGCGTCGCTTTACGCGGATGCCATCATGAAAACAACACTGCTCCTTGCGCTCGCGGCTTTGCCGCTGGGCATGACCTCGCTCGCCTTCGCACAAGATAACGGCATCGTCGCCCCCATCGACGAACTGACTGCCCCTCCAGCAGCCTCCCCGGGCACAGGACCCGGTTGGCAGGTAGCCTTCAATGCGGGCGCACAAAGCGACTATGTATTTCGCGGCATCAGCCAGACCAACGAGCGCCCCTCGGGCTTTGCGGGCGTCGATATCACTTATGACAGCCGCTGGTATGTGGGTGCGTGGAGCTCCAATGTCGACTTCACGCCATCGGGCGACACCAGCACCCGACAGGAGTACGACGTGTATGGCGGCTGGCGCCCCACCTTGGCCGGAATCAACCTGGACATTGGCTATATCTACTACGGCTATCGTGACCAGCCACGCGGCACGCGCGAAGCCTATGCGGAAACCTATCTGCGCAGCACGCATGCGTTCGGCGCCTTGACGCTCGGCGGCGCCGCCTACTATTCACCCAACTTTCCGGGTAGCGCCAAGCACGCGATGTATGGCGAAGCCAACCTTAGCTACGCCATCAACGCAGTGTGGAGCACATCGGCCGCGCTGGGTCGGCAGTACATCGCCCATGCGGTAACCCGCCCGGATGGCAGCACCACACGCTTTGCCTACAACACCTGGAATGCAGGTCTCAGCTGGTCCATCAACGACCACACCGCACTGGACCTGCGCTACTGGGATACCGACACCCACGGCTCAGGCGACATCTACCACGCCCGCGTGGTGGCGAGCCTCAAGGCCACCTTCTGATGACACCTTGGCTATCGCCTCGCCCTGGCACAGACCGGCGAGGCGATAGCCCACCTGCAACTCCGTCATCAGATGCTTCGGCCGTGCCGGATCGCTCTCCAGCTTCTGGCGCAAGTTGTTCATGTACACGCGCACGTAATGCGGCCGATCCGCGTATCCCGGCCCCCACACCGACAGCAGCAGCTGCCGATAGGTCAGCACTTTGCCGTGCCCTCGAATCAGGCTGGACAGCAGGCGGAATTCGATCGGCGTGAGATGCACGGCGACCCCGGCGCGCTGCACTTCGTAAGTCGCCAAGTCCACGCTGATCTCCCCGAAGCGTACCATCGTAGGCGCTTCGCCTGCCGGGCCCACTAGGTTCGCGCGCCGAAGCTGGGCACGCACGCGCGCCACCAGCTCGGGCACGCCGAAGGGCTTGGCCAGGTAATCGTCCGCACCGGCCTCCAGCGCCGCGACCTTCTCCTGCTCATGCTCCCGCGCCGACAATACAAGTACAGGAACATGAGACCAACCGCGTAGATCCTGGATAAATCCCTTGCCATCACCGTCCGGCAGGCCAAGATCCAACACCACCAACTGTGGCTGGCGAGTGGCCGCCCCGATGCGTGCCTCCAGCGCATTGGCCGCCTCAAATACCGCCATACCTTCACGCTCCAGCGAAAGGCGCACGAATCGCCGAATATCGGCTTCATCTTCCACCAATAGAATCCGCGGACGCATCACGGCGTGCACTCCGGCTCCATCGGTGGCGCCGCATGCAGCGGCAGCATGAGGCGCACATGTAGGCCATGTGGTTGCCTTGCTTGGGCGTCAATCGATCCGCCATGCGCCTCCACAATACTTCGACACAAGGCAAGCCCAAGCCCAACTCCGCAGATGGACGATTCGCGCACGCCCCGCACGAACGGAGTGAAAAGCTGCTCAGCCGATAGGCCGTGTGGCAATCCTGGGCCGTCGTCTTCCACGCAAACATGCAGCATGCCATCGCTTACGAAAGCGCAAATGTCGATGCGCGAGCACTCCGGCGTGTACTTGATCGCGTTGTCCAACAGGTTCACCAACACACGCTCGAACAGACAGGCGTCGAGCAAGACCAGCGGCAAGGAAGACACAGCCTTTACCGTGATGGTACGCCCCTTAATATCGATCGACGTACTGTCAACGGCGGCCCCGATCACCTCGTCCATGGCATGCCAATCCCGTTGCAGATGCACGCCATGCTCCTGCATGCGCGCCAGGTCCAACAGATTGCAAACCAAGCGGTGCAAGGCGTCGGCTTGCCGGCCAATGGCACGTGCCAAACCTCGCGACGCTTCGTCGCCTGCGACCTGCACTATGTCCAGCGTTTCGGCCATACCTCGAATCGCCGTAAGCGGCGTCTTCAAATCGTGCGATATCGATGCCAGCAAGGTGTGTCGAAATCGCTCGCCTTCCATGCGCACCTGCGCTTCGCGTGCCAGTTCGGCAAAGTGTATACGCGCGAGCGCCTGACCCACCAAGGCGCAGCAGGCATCCAACTGCTGTCGCTGCTCCTCTTTCAAAGATGCGCTGTGCGCCTCCCGCCACAGCGCCAGTACGCCCTGCGGGCCTTGCGCGGAAATGACCGGCACATAGATGAATTGCATATCGGTTAGCGGATGCACGCATTCCGCTCGACGCCGTCGCTCGTAAGTCCAACGTGCCACGGCAACATCAAAGTCGCCGTGCGGCCAGTCGCCCCCAGCATCCATGTCAGGCATCCAAAGACCGCCTTGCGTCTGGAATACCGGTGCAATGGTCTGCCGACACACCGCGTGAATAGCCTCCAGGCTAGCGGCCGCGGACAACTGCCCGGCGACATGCGCCAAAGTCGTCGCTCGATGTTCCCCGGCCACGGCGCGAGCCGCACCTTCGCGCATGCGGGCAGCAAGCTGACCGGTGATAAGCGCTACCGCCAGGGTCAAAGCGAAGGTGAACAGATACTGCGTGTCCGACACGTGGAACGAGAAAACCGGCGGAACGAAGAAGAAGTCAAAGCTAAGCACGCCGAGCAAGGCCGCCAAGGCGCCGGCCAGGCGCCCCACACGCAAGGACACCAGCACCACGGTAAACAGGAACAGGATCACCACATTGGCAAGGTCGAATACCTTGAGTAACAAGGCTGCCGCTACTGTCGCTACACTGCTCGCCACCAGCGCCAGCAACAAACCGTGCCAGGACCTTGTGGCCCGCTGTTCTCGCGAAAATCGGCCCGAGCCGGAGACGCCGGGACTTACGGCCGGTTCTGTGTGCATGAGCGTGCGCCACCACGCGCGCCCTCAAAAAAACGCGTGAGTTCGCGCTTCGGCAATGGGGCACGGTGTATGGCGAGGCAGGGAATCATCCCAACATTCTGTCCCGACCACTCATAAAGTTGCGGTATGTACGAGCCCTGTCGCCGTATAGATGTCGTAAATCGCGACGGCTGCGTCGTTCATGCTGCCAGTTGGCGCAGCGGGATACTCAGAGCGATGCGAACTCCGGTAGCAAGGTCGTCGTTGCTCACGATGGTGGCGATTGGCGCGCTGCGTCAGATCGTTTCAGCACAAATGGGTGATGTGTTCCGTTCACTCCTCCAATTCATGCCTCACCGCGCACTAGCGAGCCCCGCTTGCGGCATATAGATCGACGAGGCGCTTGTTGATCCTGAGCGAGGAGGACAGAAGATCAAAGGATAGATAGGGACGTTCAAATCTCTGAGTTCGCCTTAGGCTCGCGAAAAGGCGATATCGCCGACGGCCATCTGACTTTGCTGATCAGAACAAGCCCACCGATGATCAAGCCCATTGCCAGGCCATTGGTCACGGTCAAGCGCTCACCAAGTACGAGGAAGGCGGACAGCCCACCGAAAACCGGCACCAGTAAGGCAAAAGGCGCCACCATGTTCGCGGAATACTTCTTCATGAGATTTCCCCAAAGGCCGAAGGCTACAACGGTCGCAAGCAAACTAGAGTATGCGACGACTCCAAAGCCTTGTGGCGTCATCAAACGTGTGGCGACGTCCACCTGCCCGGACTCGAAGACCGCAGACAAGGCCAGCATGGGCAACGGCGGGATGATGCTCATCCAGATCATCAGCCGATAACTATCGACGGCTGCGCTTTTGATGATGATGTTGGCCACAGCCCACGCCAGAGCGGCGCCTATCGTGCAAAGGAACCCCACAGCGGTGAAGCCAAGCTGCCCGCCGCTTGTGATCAGACACATGCCCGCAGAAGCGATCAACATGCCTATCCATTGCTGGATGGATGGGCGATCGCCCAGGAACAGCATCGATAGGATCATTGTGAAGATCACCTGCGCCTGCAGGACTAGAGAGGCCAGCCCTGCGGGCATCCCGATCTTCATGCCGAGGAATAGCATGGAGTACTTCACCGTCCCAAGCACTACGCCAACATTGAAGATCACAGCCCAAGGCACGCTGCCACGCCGTATCAGAAATACCGCGGGAATGGCGGCCAGTGAAAACCGAAAGAAGGAGAATAGAAAAGGCGGAAAGGACTCCAGCCCAAGATGGATGGCGACAAAATTGAATCCCCAGATGGCGGCGACGAGCAAGGCTAGCATCGAGTCCTTCAAGGCCATGGCATCAACTCCAGATTCTCGCAACTTGGAAGCGACTGTTTCACCCGCTCATCTACGTCCGAATTTCCTCTTGCGACATTTGCATGCGAGACGCACCACGCTCAGCGCCTTGGATTTGTTCTTTCCAAGAGCAGCCAGAACTACGACTTGATGCTTCTCGACGACCGGGACTAACAAGCTATAGGCACGTTACCAACCTACCCATGCAGCCCGACGCCACTACATATCCCTCTCGCGAATGAATCGCCGATGTCGGCTTTAGGGAAGGTCAGATTGATCGACATTTTGCTCGTCATTCCTGCGAAAGCAGGAATCCAGTGCCCTTACGTTCAGAGATTTACCGACACTGGATCCCAGCTATCGCTGGGATGACGATTAAAATCTGAGCATCCTTAGAGCCCCTTGAGAGAGAGAACAGAATCATTGTGCGCACCCCGTGCATCTAATCCACTGGGTGTTCGCCTGCAAATGAGTAGGCGCGCGTGCGGTCTTTCCATAGGCAGAGCCAAAACAGCGATCAACGTGAACCTTTGCATGTCAATGGTTGCGAAGGATGTGCGCCGTAGAGCAAGACCACGCTTCGCCACCACGCTTCACCCGAGACTCGCGCAAACAAAAAGCCCATGGAGACCATGGGCTTCCTGGAGACGCTTAACGGCTAGATAAGCCGGATCGATCAGAACGGAATATCGTCGTCGTCGAAGCTGTTGTTCTGCACCGGGGCCGGGGCCGACTGGCGTTGCTGGTTGCCGTAGTTGTCGTTGCCGCGCGCGCCGCCGCCGAAGTTGTCGCCACCGCGCGACTGGCCGCCACCGTAGCCGCCACCGCCGCCACTCTGGCGCTGCTGGCCGCCGCCACCGCCCTGCGAGCGCTGGAAGCCACCACCACCGCCACCGCCGCCCATGCCGCCTTCGGAGCCGCCGCCGAGCATCTGCATTTCGTTGGCGATGATGTCGGTGCTGAAGCGCTCCACACCGTCCTTGTCGGTGTACTTGTCGGTGCGCAGCGAGCCTTCGATGTACACCTGGCGGCCCTTCTTGAGGTATTCGCCGGCGATTTCAGCGAGGCGGCCGAACAGCTTCACGCGGTGCCACTCGGTGCGTTCCTGCTTTTCGCCGCTCTGCTTGTCGGTCCAGTTCTCGGAGGTGGCGATGCGCAGGCTGGTGATGGCCGTGCCGTTGCCGGTGTAGCGGGTTTCGGGGTCCGCGCCGAGGTTGCCGACGATGATGACCTTGTTGATACCGCGTGCCATGGATGGATTTCCTCTGTGAGCCGGCGCTGCGTTCTGGGGCAGTCAGCACCGGGATGGTTGATCGGGGAGCCATGATAACTGCCGGCCGCCTGGGGCAACAGGTTGACCCTGCAGGCCCTGGCCGATGGCTAGCTCCCCCCCCTGCCCTCCGGGCGTTGGCCTGAGGGAAAACTGGCCGCCAATCAAAGCACTTGCCGTTCTCAGGGGTTGCGACGAGCCCGGGCGTCTCAGACGGCGGTGAGGAAGCGGTAACCCACCCCGGGCTCGGTCTTGAGCCAGCGAGGGCTGGCCGGGTCGTCGCCCAGCTTTTGGCGCAGCTTGCCGATGACGATGCGCAGATAGTGGCTGTCATGGGTGTGGGTGGCACCCCAGATATCGCGCAGCAATTGCTGCTGGGTGACCACGCGGCCGGCGTGCCGCAGCAGCATGGCAAGCACGGCATATTCCTTGCGGGTCAGCGCCAAGGGCACCCCATCCAGGGCCACCTCGCGCCGGGCCAGGTCGATCACCAGCCGGCCGTCGTCATAGCGCTGGGGCGCTTCGGGTTCGCCCGGCCGATTGCGCAGCAAGGCGCGCAGGCGAGCCATGAGTTCTTGGATACCGAACGGCTTGGTCACGTAGTCGTTCGCGCCCGCGTCGAGTGCCTTGACCTTTTCGCTTTCGGCGTCGCGCACCGAAAGCATGATCACGGGCACGTGACTCCATTGGCGCAGTTCGGCCAGTACCTCGTGCCCCTCACGGTCGGGCAAGCCGATATCGAGAATGACCAAGTCGGGCGAACGCGTCGCCGCCAGTGCCAAGCCCTCGGTGCCGTTGGCGGCGAGCAGCACCTCGTAACCTTCGGCACGCAGGCCGATATCGAGGAATTTGCGGATCTGGGCCTCGTCATCGATGACCAGCACGCAGGGCGTGGCAGCGCTCATGTGGGATTGTCGGGCGGCGCCGGCAACGGCAGGGTGATGCGAATGGTGGTGCCAATGCCGTCGCCCGGCAAGGCCTCGACGCTGCCGCCATGCGCGCCGATCATGCCGCGGCAGATTGCCAGCCCCAGGCCCGTGCCCTGCGGTGCGCGGTCACCACGGGATACCGAATAGAACATGTCGAAGATGCGCGCGCGTTCGTCCTCGGGAATGCCAGGGCCGCGATCGATCACGTCGATCTGCATCTGCTCGCCCTTGGCGCGCACCACCACGCGCACCGCTTCGCCCGCTGGCGAGAAGCGCGCGGCATTCTCCAGGATATTGAACAGCGCCTGCTCGATCAGCGCCGGGTGCACGTACAGCAGGATGGTGCTGGGCGGCAGCACGATATCCAGCTTGAGGTCGGGGAACAGCTTACGCAGGCGCGTGGTGGCAGCGGCGACGATTTCGGCGGCGTCGGTCCAGTCGCGATTGAGCTTGAGCGTGCCGTGACCCAGGCGTGTCATGTCGAGTAGGTTCTGGATGTAGCGATCCAGCCGCTGGCCTTCACCAAGAATGGCCTCCAGCAGTTCGCGGCGTTCTTCCGCGGGCAACTGGTCCCCATAGCTGGACAAGGTGCCGGCCGAGCCGATCATCGACGCCAGCGGAGAGCGCAGATCGTGCGATACGGAAGACAGCAGCGCATTACGCAGCCGCTCGGTTTCGCCTTGCACGCGCGCGCCTTCCAACTCGTCCGCCAAGCGGGCGCGTTCAAGCGCCTGGCCAATGTCCTGCACCATGGTCAAGGCAAGGCTGCGTTGATCGGGCGATGGCTCGCCTTGCTCCGGCGGAAAGCGCAACGCGGCGGCGCCGAGCTTGTTGTCCTCGCTGCCCAACGGCAACACCCAGCACGGCGCAGCATTCAATGTATCGGTATAGCGGCCAGCTTGCTCGGCATGCTGTTCGCTCCACCCGGCAGCGGCCAGATCTTGGGTGGCGAGTGGAAAGTCACGCGGCGACGCGGCCACGGGTCTCAATACTTGGCTGGCATCACGCGCGAGGATGGCCGCGTCGCAGCGCAGCGCCTGGGCCAGCGCGGCTGCACCCACTTTGCGGATGCCATCGGCGTCCGTACTCGTCGCCAAGCGTTGACCCAACGCCAGCAACGCTCGCGCTTGCGCATGCGCTGCGCGCATGGATTCCACCTGGCTGGCCAATTGCGTTGCCAGCCGGCTGCACACCAGCGCCGCCACGAAGAACAAGCATACGGCGAGCACGTCATCGAAGCTGGCGATGGTGAGCGTGTAGCGCGGTGGCGCAAAAAAGAAATTATCGCCAAGGAAACACAGCGTCGCCGTGTACACCGCCACTGCCATGCGGGTGCGTACCGCCACCACTAGCACCACGGTGAGGAAGATCAGCGAGAGGTTGGCCACCGACAGGTAGCGATCCGCGATGAAGGCTAGCGCGAAGCCAGCCAACATGGCGAGCGTAGCGAAAACATATTCGCCACGCCGGCCGCGCCCACCCGGCATGCGCAAGCGAAGGCGTGACTTGGCTCGCTCTGCCGGCGTAGCGATAATGGTGAGTTCCAGATGCGCGCCACGGCGCAGCAGCAACTGGGTGAGCGAGCGACCCAGCATGCGTGCCAAAGGGCGCTCACGCGTACGGCCGAGGATGATCTGGCCGATGCCTTCGCGATCAGCGTGCGCAATCAGTTCGTCGGCGATGGCATGACCACGCAGTACCACGGTATCACCACCCAGGCGACGAGCCAGTCGCATGGCGGTGTCGATGCGCTCGCGCCGTGCCTTGTCCAGCGTGGCCCCGGTATCCACAAACGCTACGCTCCACGGAGCGCCTCGCCGCTCGGCGATACGGCGGGCCACACGCACCAGATACTCGCTCTGCGCATGCCCGTCGATGGCGGCCAATACGCGACGACGCACGGGCATGGCGCCGCCACGTGCCAGCATGTGCTCGCGCAGGTCGCTGTCCACGTGGCCGGCGACCGTTTCCACCGCCAGTTCGCGCAACGCAACCAGGTTGGTTGGCGAGAAGAAGGCATCCAGGGCGGCAGCTGCCGTTTCCGGCACGTATACCTTGCCCTGTTTGAGACGTTGGATCAGCTCGCGTGGCGGCAAGTCCACGAGCACGATGTCGCGAGCACGATCCAGGAAGGCATCGGGCACAGTTTCGCGCACGGTGACGTTGGTGATGCGCCGCACCTGATCGTTGAGGCTCTCCAGGTGCTGCACGTTGAGTGCGGTATAGACCTCGACACCGGCGTCGAGCAGTTCGGCGATGTCCTGCCAGCGCCGCTCATGGCGTCCACCTGGCAGGTTGCGGTGGGCCAACTCGTCCACCAGGATCACATCGGGACGCCGTTGCAGGGCGGCGTCCAGGTCGAACTCGGTGAAGTCGCGGCCGCGGTAGTTCACTTGCCGCCGAGGCAACTGCTCGAGCCCTTCGAGCAAGGCCTGGGTTTCGGCGCGACCGTGCGTTTCCACCAGGCCTACCACCACATCCACGCCCTGCCGCTTCAGCTCGCGCGCGGCCGAAAGCATGGCGTAGGTTTTGCCTACGCCAGGCGCGGCGCCCAAGAAAATCTTAAGGCGCCGGTTGCGCTCGTCCTGCACCGAATCGAGCAAGGCGTCGGCGCGGGCTTCACGAGAGAGCTCGGACATGCATTCCCTTGTCTGGGTGAACCGTCACTACGTTATGCCTCAATGGCCATCGAGCGCCATATTGAGCTTAAGCACGTTGACACGCGGTTCGCCCAGCATACCGAACTGACGATCGCTGGTAGCTTGCGCCACCAGGGCCTGCACCTGCGCCTCGCTAAGACCGCGAACGCGTGCCACGCGCGGCACCTGATAAGCCGCGGCTGCCAGCGAGATCTCCGGGTCCAGGCCACTGCCCGAGGCGGTGACCAGGTCCACCGGCACCGGTACGGAGTTGCCCGGGTCGGCGGCGTGCAGCGCGTCGATACGCTGTTTGACCGCATCGGTGAGCGCCGGGTTGGTCGGCCCCTGGTTGGAGCCGCCCGAGCTTTCGCCGTTGTTGGGTTGCGGAGCGGTCGCCGACGGACGGCCCCAGAAGTACTTGGGGTCGGTGAAGGCCTGACCGATCAGCGTGGAGCCGACTGGCTTGCCGTCCTTCTCGATCAGGCTGCCATTCGCCTGCGCGGGGAACAGCATCTGGGCCAGGCCGGTGGTTACCAGCGGATATACCACGCCGGTAATCACCGTCATCAGTAGCAGCATCATCAAAGCGCTGCGAATCAACTTGCCCATGTTCATCACCTCAGTAATGGATGATCGCGTCGACCAGCGCCGTGACCTGATGATTCTTGTGGCCACCGTCGTAGGCCGGGAAATCGTAGGCGTGCTCGTAGCGCAGCTCCGGACGGATCTCCAGATCCTGCGAAACCCAATGCGTCATGCCTACGGTGTGGCTGGAATAGCGCGTGGCAAAACCAGTGCGCTGGCCCTGCTCGTCGTTATAGAACTCGTTGCGAATCGACATCATGTTGCTCGGATCGAGCTCGATGTTGAAATAGTTAACGATACCGAACGCAGGGTTGTGGCCCAACGGGAAGTTCGGCGCCTCACCCAGCGGATAGCCGGGTGCGCCGGTCGGCGCATGCGACTGCGACGGATCGGTGGCCAGCGACTGGTTGCGCACGAAGATGCGGTACGCCTCGGTGAGCATGTGCACGTTGGGGGTAAAGCGATGGCCCCAGGTCAGCACGAACTCCTGCAGGTTGTTGTAGGTCTGGTTGGAGTGGTTGTACGACTCCACGCAGGGATACAGCATGTCGTTGTTGGACTTGGATACCCAGCGCACGCAACCCTGGAAACTCAGACGGCTGGTGCTGTCCCACGGCGCCGAGTCGTCACCGCCGTGCACACCCAGTTGCAACGTCCATTGATCGTTGAGCTTGGTGGTGGTGATCACACCCATGTTGGTGTACGCGTCCACCGTGTAGAGGATGGAGTGCGTCAACAGGTAGTTGTTGGGCGAAAACTGAGCTTCGATATCCGGCAGCGACAAGTAACGACCCGCCGTGATCACCATGCCTTGCGCAACCCAGGGAATGTACAGGTCAACGTAGGCGATCATGGGATCGTTGCCGTAAAGCTTGCCGTTGAGCGCGCTGTCCGCCTTGGGATTGTTCAGGAGCTGGTAGCTCGTGACGCCCTTCATGGTGGTGTAGTGGTAGTCGTAGCCGTAGAGATCATCGAAATGGAAACCCCAGTCGATGTGATCGGTCTGCACGGTGTCGGGCACGCGCTGGATGCGGAACAGGAACTGGTCGAATTCCACGCGATTGGGACGCGTGGCGTACGACAGCGGGTAGTTCGTATGGCTGGATGAACTGATGTTCATCGACGGATTGATCCAGCCGTACGTCTCGATGCGGTTGTCTTGCATCCAGTGACCCAGCTTGGTGCACGACAACGCCTTCTCCAGCGGGTACTGGGAGTTCTCGTTGGGTACGCCGATTGGGTAATCCACACCACCCAGCTGCCATTCCGACGACGGGAACGGCGGCGAAGAGAACGGCGAATCCATGCCACGACGCGCCGGCGCGGGGGCATTGGGGTCGGCGGGCTGCGCATCTTCCCGATAGGCGGAGGCAAGGCGCGAGAAAAAGCCCTGTGAGCAATCGGCGCTGGCCGCCATGGGCGCGCTGGGCGTGGCCTGGCCGAGGTCGGCCGCGGCGGTCACGTCAGTGGAAGCCACATTGACGCTGGGCGATGCCAACGCCTCACCGGCCGGGGCCAGGGCAAGCAGCAGCGCGAGCGAAAGTACCTTCTTGGAGTTCATGTGTGTTCCTGCAAACCGGCCTTGAGATGGCCGTCCTCTGTTTTGTGTTGGGTCGTTTTGCGGTGCCTCGTGGCGCCGCAATCAAATGCCGGCGTAGCCGCCGAGCACGTAGTCGTCCTGCTCGTTGCGCGGCGCCTCGGTGGGTTGAGGCTGCACGCGCGCTCTGCCGTTCACCGGTAGCGCAATCACTACATCGCAGTCGCTGTCGTTCGCGGAAAGGCGAAGTTCAAAGTCCGGATGAGTCTCGTCGGGTAGCGAAACGGAGAGCTTGAGGGTCTGCATGGCTTAACTCCTGAGGAGGAATGGCGCCTTGATCTAGTCGATGTCTGGGTGGGCGGCCTGAGCCGCGTCACACCAGACCGAAAAGCACGAGCAACATGTCGATCAACTTGATGCCGATAAAGGGCACCACGATGCCACCCAGGCCATACACCAGCAGGTTGCGTCGCAGCAGGTCCCCAGCGCCCAGAGCGCGGTACTTCACGCCCTTCAGCGCCAATGGAATCAGGAAGATGATGATGAGCGCGTTGAAGATCACCGCCGACAGGATGGCGCTCTGCGGGGTGGCCAGCTTCATCACGTTCAGCGTGTTGAGCGCGGGATAGGTGGTGGCGAATGCCGCCGGGATGATGGCGAAGTACTTGGCCACGTCGTTGGCGATGGAAAACGTGGTGAGTGCGCCGCGGGTAATCAGCATCTGCTTGCCGATCTCCACCACCTCGATCAGCTTGGTCGGGTTGGAGTCGAGATCGACCATGTTGCCCGCTTCTTTGGCGGCCTGCGTGCCAGTGTTCATGGCCACCGCCACGTCGGCCTGGGCCAGCGCGGGAGCATCGTTGGTACCGTCGCCGCACATCGCTACCAAGCGGTTCTCGGCCTGGATCTTGCGGATGAGCTTGAGCTTGGCCTCGGGCGTGGCTTCGGCGAGGAAGTCATCCACGCCTGCCTCGGCCGCGATGGCGGCGGCGGTGAGCGGGTTGTCGCCGGTGATCATGACGGTCTTGATGCCCATGCGGCGCATCTCGGCGAAGCGCTCGCGAATACCGCCCTTCACGATGTCCTTCAACTCGATCACACCCAGCGCGGTGCTGCCCTCGGTCACGATCAGCGGCGTGGCGCCGCGACGGGCGATGTCCTCGGCCATATGCTTGACCAGCGGCGGCAGGTGGCTGCCGGCGGCGTCGAGATAACGCTCCACGGCATCCAGCGCGCCCTTGCGGATCTGGCGATCGCCCAGGTTCACGCCGCTCATGCGGGTCTGCGCGGTGAACGGCACGAATTCGGCGTGGCCCGCTTCCAACTGCCGCTCGCGGATGCCAAAGCGCTCCTTGGCGAGCACCACGATGCTGCGGCCCTCGGGCGTTTCATCGGCCAGCGAAGCCAACTGCGCGGCGTCGGCGAGCACGGTTTCTTCCACGCCTGGCGCGGGCAGGAAGGCCACCGCCTGGCGGTTGCCCAGAGTGATGGTGCCGGTCTTGTCCAGCAGCAGCACATCCACGTCACCGGCGGCTTCCACCGCGCGGCCGGAAGTGGCGATCACGTTGGCGCGAATCATGCGATCCATGCCGGCGATGCCGATGGCCGAAAGCAACGCACCGATGGTGGTGGGAATCAGGCACACCAGCAACGCCACCAGCACGGTGATGGTGATGGGGTTGCCGCTACCTGCTGCCTGCACGCTATAGATGGAGTACGGCAGCAGCGTGGCGCAGGCCAGCAGGAAGATCAGCGTGAACTTGGCCAGCAGGATGGTCAGCGCGATTTCGTTGGGAGTCTTGCGGCGCGAAGCGCCCTCCACCATCGCGATCATGCGGTCCAGGAAGCTTTCGCCCGGGTTGCTAGTAATGCGAACCACCAGCCAGTCCGACAGCACGCGGGTGCCGCCGGTGACCGCGCTGCGATCTCCACCAGATTCGCGGATTACCGGCGCAGATTCGCCGGTGATGGCGCTCTCGTCCACGCTGGCCGCGCCCATCACTACTTCGCCGTCGCCAGGCATCACATCACCGGCTTCCACCAGCACATGGTGACCGACGCGCAACTCCGGCGACGGCACGAAGGTGATGGCCGCATCGCGCTGCACTGCGGCGAGCTTCTTGGCGATCACGTCGCGGCGCGAACTACGCAGCGCCGCCGCCTGGGCCTTTCCGCGGCCTTCGGCCAGCGCCTCGGCGAAGTTGGCGAACAGCAGGGTGAACCACAACCAGAGGGTCACCCAGAAGATAAACCCGGTGGGTGCCTCGCCGTGGCCGGTCAACGCCTGCACCCACAACAGGGTGGTCAGCACGCTGCACACGAACACCACGAACATCACCGGATTGCGAAACTGCAGGCGGGGCGACAGCTTGCGGAACGAGTCCGCCACGGCCTTGAGTATCAGCTCGCGATCGAAGCTGCGCACGTTGTGCACATGGGTATGAGTCGTTGTCATGGATCGATGTTCCGTAGGCATCAGTGGGCCGACATCAGGAATTCGGCGATCGGTCCCAGCGCGAGGGCCGGCAGGAAAGTCAGGGCGCCGACCACGATCACCACGCAAGCCAGCAGCGTGACGAACAGCGGCGTATGGGTGGGCAGCGTGCCGGCCGAAGGCGGCACATGACGCTTGGCGGCGAGCGAGCCGGCCATGGCGAGCATGGCGATCGCCAGCAGGAAGCGCGAGAAATACATGCACACGCCCAGCAGCACGTTCCAGAACGGCGTGTTGGCGGACAGGCCGGCAAACGCGCTGCCGTTGTTGTTGGACGCGGAAGACACGGCGTACAGCACTTCGCTAAAGCCATGCGCACCCGGGTTGGCGATGCCTGCCACGCCGGCCGGGCTCATCACCGCGATGGCCGTGCAGATCACCACCAGCGCGCAGGGCACCAGCACGGCCAGGCTGGCCATCTTCATTTCATGCGCTTCGATCTTCTTGCCCAGGTATTCGGGCGTGCGGCCCACCATGAGGCCGGCGATGAACACCGCCACCACTGCGAAGGCCAGCATGCCGTACAGGCCCGAGCCCACGCCGCCGAAGATCACCTCGCCCAACTGCATCAGCCACATCGGCACCAGGCCACCCAGCGGGGTCAGCGAGTCGTGCACGTTGTTCACCGCACCACAGGAAGCCGCCGTGGTGATGGCCGTGAAAAGGCCACTGGCCGCGATGCCGAAGCGCGTTTCCTTGCCTTCCATGTTGCCGCCCGCTTGCAGCGTGGTGGCTTGCTGGTCGACCGCCAGACCATGCAACGCTGGGTTGCCTGCCTGCTCAGCGGCCACAGCGCCAATCGCCAGCGGCACGAAGATCAGCAGCATGGTGGCGAGGATGGCCCAGCCCTGGCGGCGATCGCCCACCATGCAGCCGAAGGTGTAGCAGAGTCCGCCCGGGATCAGGAAGATCGCCAACATCTCGATAAAGTTGCTGAAGGGCGTCGGGTTCTCGTACGGATGCGCGGAGTTGGCGTTGAAGAAGCCGCCGCCGTTGGTGCCCAGGTGCTTGATGGCGATCTGCGAGGCCGCTGGGCCCATCGGCAGGGTCTGCGTGCTTACCGGGGTTTCCTTGGTGACGTCCTTGCCCGCGGCATCCTTCACCGTATTGCCGGCCGCGTCCTTTACGGTTTCCACGGCCACGGTGTTCTGCATTAGCGGCACGTCCACGTAGGACTTGAAGTTCTGCACCACGCCCTGCGAAGAGAGCAGCAGCGCCGTCACCAGCGAGAACGGCACCAGGATGTAGAGCGTGCTGCGGGTCATGTCGACCCAGAAGTTGCCGATGTTGTCCGCGCTGCGACGGGTAAAGCCGCGCACTACCGCCACCAGCACCGCAATGCCCGTAGCCGCCGACAGGAAGTTCTGCACGGCCAGGCCCAGCATCTGGGTCAGGTAGCTCATCGTGCTTTCGCCCGTGTAGCCCTGCCAGTTGGTGTTGGTGATGAAGCTGATGGCCGTATTCATGGCCGAGTCCGGCGTCACGGCGCCAAAGTGCTGCGGATTCAGCGGCAGCCACTGCTGCAGACGCTGCAGCGCGTACACGGCGAACAGGCCCGCCATGTTGAACAACAGCATGGCGATGGCATAGCTGCGCCAGCTCATCTGCTCCTCGGCGCGCACGCCGCTGAGGCGATAGAGCAGCTTTTCCACGCCGCCGCCAGCCCGCAGCACGCGGTTGGGCGTATCGGCGAAGACCAGCGCCATGTAGCTGCCCACCGGTTTGATCAGGGCGAGCAGCACGATCAGGTACAACCCGATCTGGAGATAGTCGTTGGTGGTCATTCGAACCACTCCGGCTTAAGCAGGGCCACGCACAGGTAGCCCGTCAAGGCCACCGCGATAGCGGCAGCCACGAAATAGATCACGTTCATGGGTGTTCTCCCGCAGGGAAGGCGCGAGCAAGAGGGGGCCACCGCCTCAGGCGGTGGCGGACAATCAGGGGCGTCGGCCCAGGCGGTCGCAGATCAGCAGAAAGCCGATCGATGCCGCAAAGAGCACCAACGAAAACAAGAGATAGACAACGTCCATGGGTTCCGGCTCACCGTGTTCTGCAACGATGCAAATTGTCGGAACCGGCGCATAAGAAAGGGGTAGCGAATCCCCCAGGGGCCGTATAGAACGCGTAAATTTTTTACGGCCGACAACTTAGGCCGCGTGGGACACGGCGCTTTGGTCCACCAAACCCAGGCGCTCGATGGGGTGGCCGGCGGCGTCCCAGGCGTCCAGGCCGCCCAGCAGTGGTCGCACTCGCGTATAGCCGTGTGCCATCAAGGCCTTGGCCACCAGCGCGGCGGATGCCTCGTTGGGGCAGGCGCAGTACACCACCAGTTCCGCTTCCACCGGCACCTTGCCGATGATGCGATCGATGCTGTTGACGTCCGCGAGCAGGGCGCCGGGAATGATACGGGTGTCCATGGCGCGTACGGCGTCGGAGCGCACGTCCACAATCACCGGCAGCTGCCCCGCGTCCATGGCTTGGCTGAGTTCGTCCACGGAGATGCGCGCCATGCGCAACGCGCGCAACAGGCGATGACGCTGCCACCACTTGGCAATGACATACAGCGCCAGCAGGCAGCCCAGCAACAGCAGCGCCACGCTGCCGGCATTGGCAAGCGCGTCCAGCACGTAATCGATCTGGCTGGCGAACACATAGCCCAGACTCACCGACACACCTACCCACAACAGCGAGCCGAGCCCATCAAAAAACACAAAGGCGGCGGGCCGCAGCCCCATCGCGCCAACCAGCGGCGGCGCCACGGTGGAGAGACCCGGCACGAACTTGGCCAACAGCAACACGCTCCCGCGCCAACGCTGGAACCGCAGTTCGGACTGCCTCACGCAGGAATCGGGTGACAACGAGATACGGCACAGCGTGCGCATGACGCCGCCGCCGAAGTAACGCCCAGCGGCATACCAGGCGAGATCCGCCAACAGGCAAGCCACCAGCGCCACGCCCAATACGCCAGCCAGCGGCAATTGCCCCGCAGCAGCAAGAGCACCCGCCACGATCATGGTGGGTACCGCCGGTACCGGCGCCCCCGCCTGCTCCACCAACACATTGGCGAAAACCAGCAAAAGGCCGTACTGCGCAATCAGTTCAACGATATGGTGGGCCATGGCTTGGACACCTTGCCCGCCTGAGGCCGGCGGCATGGACGATTGCCACGATCATTGGGGCTGGCGCAGGCAAACGCAATCGCCCGAGCGTGGGATGCTTCCGGGTCAGGCGCGCTGGGATGCTTCCTGCCCGTGCTCGGCGGCCGCGGCGCGATCGCCGATCCGCCGCGCCCCAGCCACCACCAAGGGCAACCAAAGCAGGGTAAGCCCGGCGGCGCAGGCGAAAATGTCCTCCGTACCCAGGTGCCCCAAGGCCACGCCACCGACGGCGCCACCCACGAAGGCACCCAGGAATTGGCTGGTGGAATACGCACCCATGGCCGCGCCACGCAGCCCTGCAGGGGCCAGCCGGGATACCAGACTGGGCAAAGCCGCCTCCAGCAGGTTGAAGGCGGAGAAAAACACCGTGGCCGACACGCCCAGCCAAGCCACGTGCCCACCCGAGCAGGCGAAACCCAGCAGCCCCAGGCCGATCGCCACCACGCAAATCGCCACGATGCGCAAACTCTGCCCTATCTCTCGCATGCGATGCAGGCAGGCACCCATCACGAACGCCGCGATCACCATCACCGGCAGATACAGCTCCCAGTGACGACTGACTGGCAACTGCAAATCAACCACCAGCAGCAGCGGCAGACCCACAAAACTTGCCGTAAGCAGCAGATGGAGAAAGAACACCGAGCCATTAAGCACCAGCATGCGCCCATCGCGCAGCATGCCCAGCACGCTGCCCCAAGCCGCCGCAGCCGGTGCCTGCCGGCGCGTCGGCGTGGGCACGATCAACCACAGCAGCACCAACGCGCCTAGCGCCAACAACGACGTCGCGGTGAACAGACCCGACAAGCCGGCCATAGCCTCCAGCGGCGGCCCAAGGATCAGAGCGAGCAGAAAGGCCACACCAATGGATACGCCGATGATACCCATCACCTTGCTGCGATTTTCTTCGCGCGTGAGATCGGCGGCGAGCGCACTGCCCGCGCCGGCCACGGCGCCCATGCCCTGCAAGGCACGGCCAATCACCACGCCCAGCAAGGTATGCGAGCAGGCCGCTACCAGGCCACCAATGGCGAATACCAGCAAGCCCAGCGTAATCGCGGGCTTACGTCCAATGCGATCGGACAGCAGGCCCAGCGGAATCTGCAGCAGTACCTGGCCCAGCCCGTAGACGCCCAGCGCCAAGCCGATCAGCGCGGGGCTGGCATCAGGCATTTTCTGCGCATAGATCGAAAACACCGGCATGATCAGGAACAGGCCGAACAGGCGCAGGCTGATCACGCAGGCGAGGGTCAATGCGCTACGCCGCTCGAGGGGAGAAAGTTTGCTCACCGGACAGGTCTTGTTGGAACAGGCCAGCCCCGGATTATACGTTTCGCGCCCGTGTCTTAGGCGCGGCGCCCTGTCGCGGCGATTTCTTGCACGAGTAACTCTCTATAATCCCCCGGATACGATGCCGCGACTCGCCTCATGACCACGACCCAAGCCGACACCCGCCGCTCCGCCGATTTCGCCGCCGTCAAGACACTTGCCGCGGCCGACATGCAACGGGTGGACACCTTGATCCGTACCCGCCTCTCCTCGGATGTGGTGCTGATCAACCAGATCGCGGATCACATCATCGCCGGCGGTGGCAAGCGCCTGCGCCCGATGCTGCATGTACTGGCGGCCGGCGCGGCCGGTTACCACGGCGAGCAGCACATCAAGCTGGCGGCGGTGATCGAGTTCATCCACACCTCCACCCTGTTGCATGACGACGTGGTGGACGAGTCGGACCTGCGCCGCGGCCGCAAGACCGCCAACGCGCTTTGGGGCAACGCCGCCAGCGTGCTGGTCGGCGACTTCCTCTACTCACGCTCGTTCCAGTTGATGGTCGAGCTGGACGACATGCGCATCATGCGCATCCTGGCCGACACCACCAACACCATCGCCGAGGGCGAGGTGCTGCAGTTGCTCAATATCGGCAACGCCGACGTGGACGAGGCCGCCTATCTCGCCGTGATCGAACGCAAGACGGCGGTGCTGTTCGCCGCTGCCACCGAACTGGGCGGTTTGCTAGGCGGCCTGCCCGCCGATCAGGTGGCGGCGCTGCGCCGCTATGGCATGGAGCTGGGCTACGCCTTCCAGATTGCCGACGATCTGCTCGACTACGTGAGCGATGCCGACACGCTGGGCAAGAACATCGGCGACGACCTTGCCGAAGGCAAGCCCACCCTGCCGCTGATCTACGCGCTGCAGAAGGCCAACGACGAACAAAAACAGTCACTGCGCCACGCCATCGAACACGGTGGCCTGGATTCGCTGGATCGCATCATCGCCGCCATCCGTGACTCCGGCGCACTGGAACGCACCCACGAGCGCGCGGTGTTCCATGCGGACGCTGCACGCGACGCCTTGCGCGTACTGCCCGACTCGCCGTGGCGCGATGCGCTGGCCACCCTGGCCGACTACTCGGTGCAACGCAGCTTCTGATCGGCTGCCCACCCGCTATCGCGGGTGGGTGCCTTTCGCTCAAGCCATGGCCGCCCGGCATCGCGCCGCGACGGAGTGGCTCAAGGCGTGCCTGCAAAGGCCGCATGCAGCCAGTCGTGCATGAGGCGATAGCTGCGCTGGGCCGCCCGCTCGTCGTACATGCAACCAGGCTTGTGCTGGTCCGTTTCGGTGAAGCAATGCACGGCGTTACCCAGCACCAGGAATTCCCAATCGGCCTTGCTGCCGCGCATTTCGTCCATGAACTTGTCGGCGTCGGGCATGGTGCCCTTGTCGTCGGCACCGTTCATCACCAGCACGCGCGCCTTGATCTGCTTGGCCAGCGACGGGTCATCCGTTTGCAGCGCGCCATGGAAAGACACCACCGCCGCCACGTCCGCACCGCTGCGCGCCAGGTCCAGCACCGCCGAGCCACCGAAGCAGAAACCGATGGCCGCCAGCTTGGTGAGATCGATCGGCGCGGTCTTGGCCTGCGCCTTGAGCTGATCCAGCGCTTCATTGATGCGCTTGCGCATCAGCGCGCGATCGCCGTAGAGCGGCTTGACCGCCGCCATGGCCTGATCGTCGCTGGTGGGGCGCACCTGCGCGCCATACATGTCGGTGACCAGGATGACGTAGTCCTTGCCGGCAATGCCTTCGGCCTTCTTGAGCGCGCCGTCGTTCACGCCGTACCAATTGGGCACCATCACCAGGCCGGGACGCTTGGTGGTCACCGCGTCGTCGTACACGAGCACGCTGTGGAACGTGGTGCCGTCCTGGTTCCACTCCACCGGCTTGTGCACCATCTTCGCCTGGGCACCCAGGGCCATACCGGACAACAACAACGCACAGCAAAGTCGGGCGATACGCATGACCTGCACTCCTCGTGGCGGTGAGTAAAGAACGCTTACAGGCCGGCGGCGTGATCCGCTAGCCTGCGCTTGAGTGGCCCCAGTCGATCGAGCAGTCGCACGCCCAGGCCACGCGCCGCCACCAGCGGCGACGCGCGCCAGCCATAAATGCGCGCCAAAGCGTCGAAGCCCAGCGCATCCAGCGTGTCGGCACTGCGACGACGTCGCGCGTAGCGCCGCAGTACGTGATCGGCGGCGATGTCCTGGCCGGCATCGCGCGCGGCGAGCAGGGTGTCACGCAACTCGGCCACGTCACGCAGGCCGAGGTTGACGCCCTGCCCCGCCAGCGGATGCACCGCGTGTGCGGCATCGCCGAGCAACACGAAGCGTTCGGCCTGATAGGTCTTGGCTAATTGCAGCTTGAGTGGAAACGCCGCGCGCGGCGTGCACGCCGTGATGCGACCCAGGCGGAAATCGCTGGCCACGCCCAGTTCGCGCATGAATGCTTCGTCATCCAGCGCCATGATGCGCTGCGCTTCGGCCTCTGGCAGCGACCACACAATCGAGCTACGCCCATCGGCCAACGGCAACAAGGCCAGCGGCCCCGTTTCCGTAAAGCGCTGCCAGGCGGTGTGCTCGTGCGGTCGCTCCGTATGGACGTGCGCGACCACGCCACGCTGGGCGTAATCGCGGCCATCCGTCTCAATGCCGGCCTGGGCCCGCAGCGGCGAGCCCGCACCATCGGCCGCAACCAGCAGCCGTGCGGAAAGCACCTGCGCGTCGCCCAAGGTCAACTGCACGCGATCATCGAGCACGTCGTAACCACTCACCTGGGCCGGGCACACGCGTTGCACACCGGCCGCGTCCAGTGCCTGCCACAGGCGCCATTGCACCAGGTTGTTCTCGACGATGTAGCCCAGCAGGTCGCGGCCTTCGGTGGCGGCGTCGAAATGAATGGCGGCGCCCGTTTCGGCATCCCATACATGCATGTGCGCGTAGGGGCCCACGCGCTCGGCGCGAATGCCCGCCCAAACACCCAGCTCGTCGAGCAGCGCGATGGACGAGGGCGCCAGGCCAACCACGCGCAGGTCCACTTCGTTCTGCGCGGACCACGCCGCTGGTTCTCGTGCTTCCACCAGCGCTGTGGCAAAGCCGGCGCGGGCGAGCGCCAGGGCAGCGGCGGCGCCCACCATGCCACCGCCCACCACGGCGACATCCAGTGCCGGCCCACGACGCCGACTGCTTTCGTTGCGCATGGGCACGTTCACGGCAAGCGCTCCAGCACCGCGCGCGGCGGTTCACTTCGAAAACCCATGCCGCGCTTGGCAAGCAAACGCTGCAACGGCGGCACGCGATCGAATGCAAGCATGGCGAGCGAGCGCAACGGCGCCAGCAGCGGCTGCGGCAGGCAGGCGAGCTGGATCAAGCCATGGCTCATGGCCATGGTGCCATCGCGGTCGGCGACACGGCGCTCGGCGTAGCGCACGAGCAACGAAGCCTCGCCCGGGTCGGCGGCTTCGGCCACCAGCTCGGCCAAGGTGAGGGCATCGCGCAAGCCCAAATTGAAGCCCTGCGCCCCAATGGGATGAATGGTCTGCGCCGCATTGCCCACCAGCACCGCGCGGTTCGCCACCAGCGCGTTCGCCGCCACTCGCTGGATCGGATACGCATGCCGGCGACCGGGACGACTCAAGCGCCCCAAGCGCCAACCAAAGCGCTGCTGGGCCAGGGCGATAAACGCGTCATCGTCCATCGCCAGGGTGGCATCGGCCTCCTCGCGCGGCAGGGTCAACACCAGCCCGCACCGGCGGTTGGCCAGCGGCAGCATGGCGATCGGGCCGTCGTCGGCGAAGCGTTCGTAGGCGCGGCCCGCGTGGTCGCGCTCGGGCGTCACCGTGCAGACGAACAAGGTTTGCTGGTAATCGTACCGCTCCACGCCGATGCCCAGCTGATCGCGCACGAAGCTGGCCGTGCCATCGGCGCCGACCAGCAGGGGCGTATCGATGACCTGCGCGCCGTCAGGGGTATGGACGCGCGCGCGCCAGCCATCGGCCAGTGGCTCCAGCGCCTCCAATCGCGCGGGCGCCAGTCGGCGCAGGCGTTGGCACTCGTCCAGTCGGCGCAGCAGGGCCGCGCCAAGCTCGCGCGCCGGCAAGGTCCAGCCCATGGCGTCCACCCCATGCCGCTCGGCATCGAGTTGCACGCTGCCGAACTCACCCGCCCGCGTCACATGAATGTGGCGGATGGCCGTGGCCCCGGCCCGGGCATGGCGCCATACACCGATGGCCTCAAGGCCATTCACCGTGGCGCGGGCCAGGGCCAGGTTGCGCTCGTCGTAACTGGGTTGCTCGCCCACGCGCGGGGCGGCGGCCTCCACCATCACGGCGTCCACGCCGGCCGCGTCCAGGGCAATGGCCAGGCTGGCGCCGACCAGGCCGCCACCAATGATGAGCACGGGCTGGCGGGACGTGCCCGCCGGAGAAGGGCTTGCGGTAGTCATAGCCCGCCATCATACGCGCTGCGCTCGCCCGGCCATCAGGGCCCGGAGCAATTGCGATAGACTTGCCGTCTGCACATTGCGCAACACTTTATTTCTGGAGCAAGTCATGGCTACGACGCAGACCCAGCGCCTCGGCATCTTCCTGGCACTCGCCGCGGTGATGGCGGCCACCCGCATCCACCTGTCGCTGTTCAACCATGACGTATGGGACGCCTCCTGGGGCCTGTTCTTCCTCGCCGGCTTCTGGCTGCGCGGCTCGGTGCGCTGGGCCTTCCCGCTGCTGATGGCCGAAGCCGTGCTGGTGGATTACCTGGTGATCAGCCAGCAGGGCGTCAGCTTCTGGGACCACTACTGCGTGTCGGCGGCCTACTGGTTCCTGGTGCCGTCCTATTTCAGCCTGTGGCTGGGCGGCAGTTGGCTGGCCCGCCAGTCGCTGGGCCTGAACCTGCGCAGCCTCGCCCTCACCGTGGCCGCCGTGCTGGTGAGCTGGGCCGCGTGCTACGTGATTTCCAACGGCAGCTTCTACTGGCTGAGCAACAGCGTGCCGCAGCCGCGCAGCATGGGCGCCTGGCTGGCCAACCTGGGTGACTGGTACGGCTTCTTCCTGCAGACCACGGCGCTTTACGTGGGCCTCGGTCTGGTGGTGCACGGCCTGGCCGTGCAGCTTTCGCGCGTGCTGGGCCATGCCCACGCACCCAAGCTGTCGCGCTGAGCCCACGCATGGGTAACCGCCTCTCGAAGATCTACACCCGCACGGGCGATGACGGCAGCACCGGTCTTGGCGACGGTTCGCGCGTCGCCAAGGATTCGCTGCGCGTGGGCGCCTACGGCACCGTGGACGAACTCAACAGCACCATCGGCATGGTGCTGGCGTCCGAGGGCGTGCCCGACGATGTACGGGAGGCGCTGACCCAGGTACAGCACGACCTGTTCGATCTCGGCGGCGAGCTGTGCATTCCCGGCATGGCCATGGTCGAGGACAAGGACATCGAGCGCCTGGAGCAGGTGCTCGATGGCTTCAACGACCCACTGCCCCCGCTGAAGGATTTCATTCTCCCCGGCGGCGGCATGGCGGCGTCGTGCTGCCACCTGGCACGCACCGTGTGCCGTCGCGCCGAGCGCGAGGTGATTGCCCTGGCTCGCCTTGAAGCAGTGCGACCGCAGGCGCAGCGCTACCTCAACCGCCTCTCCGACTTGCTGTTCGTCATCGCTCGCGTGCTGGCCCGCGCCAGCGGCCACGGCGAGGTGCTGTGGCAACACGAACGTCGCCGCAAGGGCAGTTGAGCCACCGGCATGCTGCGGCTCTATACCCATTCGGCCTGCCTGCAGCACGATCCCGGCGCTGATCAACCCGAATCGCCTGCCCGTCTGCGCGCGGTGCTGCAGGCACTGGACCACGATCGCTTCGCCGCGCTGGATCGCATCGAGGCACCCCGCGCCACCCGCGAGCAGTTACTGCGCGTGCACACGCAGGCGCATGTGGAGCGCATCCTCGGCACGCTGCCGGAAAGCGGCACCGTGCGACTGGACGAAGACACCCTGATGTCCCCCGGCTCGGCCGAGGCGGCCTTGCGCGCCGCCGGCGCCGTGGTGGCCGCCGTGGATGCCGTGCTCAGTGGCGCTGGTGGCCAGGCCTTCTGCGCCGTGCGGCCGCCGGGCCACCATGCCACGCCCGACAAGGCGATGGGCTTCTGCCTGTTCAACAACATCGCCGTCGGCGCAGCGCATGCCCTGGCCGAACATGGCCTCAAGCGCATGGCCATCGCCGACTTCGACGTACACCACGGCAACGGCACGCAGGACATCTTTGCGCGCGAACCCCGCGTACTGTTCATCTCCAGCCACCAGATGCCGCTGTATCCGGAAACCGGGCGTGAGGACGAGCGCGGGGTGGGCAATATCGTCAATGCACCGCTCTCGCCGGGCGAAGGCAGCTACGAATTCCGCGAGCTGTGGGAAGGCGCGCTGCTACCTCGCCTGCATGCCTTCAAGCCGCAACTGCTGCTGGTCTCGGCGGGTTTCGACGCGCATCGTAACGACCCCCTGGCCGATCTGCGCCTGGGCAGCGAAGACTACGCCTGGATCACCGGCCGGCTGCGCGACGTGGCCGAGGCGCACGCCGACGGGCGGCTCGTATCCAGCCTGGAGGGCGGCTACAACCTGCTCGCCCTCGCCGGCAGCGTGGCGGCGCATGTTTCCACGCTGATGGAATGACCCTCAGCGCGGCTGAAAGTCCAGCGACACCGAGTTGATGCAGTAGCGCAGACCGGTGGGCTTGGGCCCGTCGGGAAACACGTGCCCCAGGTGCGAGCCGCAGCCTGCGCAACTGGCCTCGGTACGACGCATGCCGTGGCTGTCGTCCTGACGCAGTCTGAGGGTCATCCGATGGACCGGCTGGACATAACTGGGCCAGCCGGAGCCTGAGTCGTACTTGGCTTCCGAGGCGAACAGGGGCGCGCGGCAAGCTACGCATACATAGGTGCCCATGGCCTTGTGCCGGTACCACTTGCCGCTGAAGGGCGGCTCGGTGGCCGAGCAGCGGCAGACGGCGTATTGCTCGGGCGTCAGCTCGGACTGCCACTGGGCATCGGTCTTCTCCGTTTTCGATACATTCATCGGCTCTCTCCGATTGGGCCTGGGTGATCCAACTGCCGTCCGAGGGGGCTTTCTGCTAGTTTTACGAGCCTTCCCAGCCGACAGACTGCCATCGTGACGCCCAAGCTCCCTTCGCGCCACCTGCCTCCGCGCCGCCTGCTGGCGGTTGCCGCCGCTCTCGCCTTGTTCGGTGGCCCGGTCGAAGCCCAGTCGGCTCCCGAACCCGCTTCCATGTCACCCGCCCCGGCCCCAGCTCCGTCGCCGACGTCCTCTCCGGCGGTGAGCAACTGCCCGCTGGGCGTGTTCCGTTGCGCGCCGCGGCCGGTGAACTTCTCGATGTGCCGCCCCAACGCCATGCTGTCGTTCTACGACCCGACGTTGAGCAAGGACAGCTCGGTCCGCGACACCTCCAACACCTATGTCACCGCCGAGCGCGTGGACGGCTCCAACCAGACCGTCTACCACCTGGAAGGCAACGTGAAGGTGGAGCGCGCCGACCAGCGCATGCAGTCCGACGTGGCCGACTACAACAACGACACGACCGATTTCGATGCGCGCGGCAATGTGCGCTACCAGGAAGTGGGCCAGTTGGTGTCGAGCGATCACATGCGCGGCAACCAGGATGCCAATACCGCCATCGCGGACAACGTCAGCTACCAGATGCTGACCAACCGCGGCAACGGCGTGGCCACCCAGGGCCAGATGCTGGACGACCAGCGCAGCCGTTACGTCAACGCCACCTACTCCACCTGCGATGTGGGCCACCACGTGTGGGAAATCCGTGCGAAGGACATCCGCATGGACAAGGAAACTGGCGAGGGCATTGCCAAGAACGCCACCATGTACATGGGCGGCGTGCCGCTGTTCTACGTGCCTACGTTTACGTTCCCGATCAACGACGAACGCAAGTCCGGCTTCCTCACGCCCGCCATCGGCAACAACAGCCGCTCGGGCTTCATGCTGAGCACACCGTACTACCTCAACCTTGCGCCGAATTACGACGCCACGCTCGACCCGCGCATCTACACCGAGCGCGGCGCGATGCTCGCAGGCGAGTTCCGATACCTCGTGCCTGGCACCATCGGCCAGTTGAACATCGAATACCTGCCCAATGACCAGGGCGACCCGCTGCCGGGCAGCAATATCAACACCAAGGGCACCGATCGCTACCTGATCAAGTTCAACGACAACACGCACCTGTATGGTCCGTGGTCGTTCAATACCTCGATCAACCGCGCGTCTGACCAGAACTATCTGCGCGACTTCGGCAACGACCTGTTTACCTCGACCATCAACACGCTCACTTCCAGCGCCTATATCAATGGCGGTGGCAAGTGGGGACCGGCGTTCTGGTTCGCGCAGTTCGGTGCGGACGACTATCAGTTGGTGGACCCCACCGTGCCGGAGTCGGCCGTGCAGTACAAACGCTGGCCGCGCGCCGCATTCAACGTGGATTACCCCATCAATCGCTGGCTGGAAGCGGGCATGACCAGCGAAGCCGTGGCCTTCCGCAAGGATGATGTGGTCGAAGGCAATCGCCTCGATGTCTATCCGTACCTGTCCGCCGCCTTCCAGGGCGCCGCCTGGTTCGTAAAGCCGCGTCTGGGTTATCGCTACACAAGCTACGATCTCACCGGCAACTACCAGCAGTACGGTTATGGCGGGTTGCTCGGCACGGGCCAGGCCTCGCCGTTCACCAGTCGCTCGCCCAGTCGCTCGCTGCCCATCGCCAGCATAGACAGTGGCCTGATCTTCGATCGCAGCACTTCGCTGTTCGGTACCAGCTATACGCAGACGCTGGAACCACGTCTGTATTACCTCTACGTGCCGTACCGCAACCAGAACAACATCCCGTTGTTCGACACCAACCTGATGTCGTTCGACACCTGGCAGCTGTTCTCCACCAACGAGTACTCGGGTGCGGACCGCCAGATGAACGCCAACAACCTCAGTGCCGCGATCACCACGCGTCTGCTGGACGACAACGGCGTGGAGCGCCTCTCGGCCAGCTTCGGCCAGATTCGCTACTTCACCCAGCAGCGGGTGCAAACGCCCAACAGCAACAACACGGTCAGCCCGGTCACCAATTGGTCTGGTTCCGACTACGCGGTGGATTTCAGCACCCAGCTCAACGACGACTGGCGCATCACCTCGCAGTACCAGTGGAACCCCAACACCAGCCTGACAGACCTGGGTGCCATCGGCGTGCAGTACCGTCTCAAGACCGACGGCATCCTCAACTTCTCCTATCGCTACCGCCGCCAGCCAGGCAGCACCACCCCGCTGCTGGAACAATATGACGCCTCGGTGGTCTACCCCGTGTCCGACCGCTGGCGCCTGATCGGCCACTGGACCTATTCGGCGCTGGACAAGAAGACCGTGGAGGCGCTGGCCGGCGTGGAGTACGACAGCTGTTGCGTGGCGGTGCGCTTGGTGGGCCGCCACTACGTGAACCTGTACAACTACACCACGGCCGTGGGCTCGACCAATACGGCACTCATGTTCGAGATCGAATTCAAGGGCATGGGTGGCTTTACCGGTCAGTCGGAAAACGCCCTGCGCAATGGTATTCTTGGTTATCAATAACTTCCCTGTCGCCCCTGGCGATTGAAGGCCCCCGACTGATGAAGCAGCCCTTCGCGTTGTTCCTGCTCGCGATCGCCACCGCGACCGCCTTGCCCTCCCACGCCCAGCTACTGCCGCAGGCGGCTACGGGCAAGCAGCCGCTCGACCGTATCGTCGCGGTGGTGGAGGACGGCGTGATCCTGCAAAGCGAGCTGAACGAGGCGGTTCACTCGGTTCAGCAGCAATACGCCAGCAACCCGGGCCAGCTGCCGCCGATGGACGTGCTCCAGCGCCAGGTGCTCGACCGTCTGGTTCTCATGAAGCTGCAGGTGCAGCGCGCCGACGACCAGGGCATCCGCGTTTCCGACCAGGACGTGGACCAGGCCGTCAACGCCGTCGCCCAGCAGAACAAGATGTCGCCCGAGCAGCTGCGCGCGGCGGTGGAGCAGAGCGGCCAGAGCTTCGCCGCGTTCCGTCGCCAGTTGGGCGACCAGCTGATCGTGCAGCGTCTGCACGACAGCGTGATTCGCGATCAGGTCAACATTACGGATAGCGAAATCAACAACATGCTTGCCAGCCCGAGCTATCGGGCGGGCGAAGTGCATTTGGCCCATATCCAGGTGAGCCTGCCGGCGGGCGCCAACGCCGCCGACATCAAGGCTGCCCAGGAAAAGGCCACCCAGGCCATCAACGCCATCCAGGGCGGCATGGATTTCCACGCCGCAGCCATCCGCTACTCCGATGCACAGGACGCACTGGACGGCGGCGACCTCGGCTGGCGCCGCGTGGACGAGATCCCGCCGGCCTTTGCCGACGCCGTGGCCAACATGAAGCCCGGCGATACCACCCCTGCCCTGCGCGGCCCCACCGGTTTCCACATTCTCAAGCTGATCGAGCAGCGTGCACCCAGCAAGCAGGTGGTGCAGGAATTCCATGCCCGGCAGATCCTGATCAAGCCCAGTGAGCTGATGACGCCCGAACAGGCCCACCAGAAGGCGGAAGACCTGTACAACCGCATCGTCAACAAGCACGAAGACTTCGCCAAGCTCGCCAAGGAGTTCTCCAAGGACGACACCACCGCCAACAACGGTGGCGATATGGGCTGGTTCACGCAGGGCGACTGGGGCACCATCATCGGACAGCACCTGGGCGAGCTGAAAGATGACCAGGTATCGCAGCCATTCCAGAGCGAAGCCGGCTGGCATGTGCTGCAGCGCCTGGGCACCCGCCAAAGCGACCGCACCGCGGAGCTGGAGCGCAACCAGGCCCGCCAGGCCATCGGTAATCGCAAGGCCGAACAGGTGTACGACGATTACCTGCGCGAAATGCGTTCCAGTGCCTACGTGAACGTCCTGGTTCCCGAGCTGCGTGATCCCAACGAGCCGCAGCAGGGCAACAAGTCCTCCTGAGGTCGCATTGAACATGCAAGCACTGCCCCCGCTGGCCGTCACCGCAGGTGAGCCGGCGGGGATCGGTCCCGAGCTGTTGATTCGTTTGGCCGCCACCTCGTTGGCGGCCAATTTCGTTGCGCTTACCGATCGCGACCTGCTCCGGCGCGCCGCCGATCGCTGCGGACTGGCGATCGAGCTGATCGACGATGACGCTCCGGCCGCCCCTCGTCGCCCGGGCCAGCTGCGTGTGCACCACATACCGCTGGGCGCTATCGAACAGCCCGGCCGGCCCGACCCTCGCAACGCCGCTCATGTGCTCGCCACCCTGGCCGAAGCGGCCGATGGCTGCATGGCCGGGCGTTACGCCGCCGTCGTGACAGCGCCACTGCAGAAGTCCTCGATCAATGAAGCCGGCGTCCCGTTCAGCGGGCACACCGAATTTTTCGCCGAACGCGCGCATGCCGACGTGGTGATGATGCTGGCCAGCCCCGAGCTGCGTGTGGCGTTGGCGACGACGCACCTGCCGCTATCGGCCGTACCAGCCGCTGTTAGCGCACCCGCGCTGGAGCGCGTGCTGCGCATCGTCGAGCGCGAACTACGTGAAAAGTTCGGCCTGGTGACACCACGTATCGCCGTGCTTGGGTTGAATCCCCACGCCGGCGAAGGCGGCCATCTGGGTCGCGAAGAGCTCGACACCATCATCCCGCTGCTCGATCGCCTGCGCGCCGAGGGCATGCACCTGCTGGGGCCTTTGCCGGCCGATACGGCGTTTGTGCCCAACCAGCGTGCGCGCTATGACGCCGTGCTGGCGATGTATCACGATCAGGCACTGCCCGTGCTCAAGAGCGAAGCTTTCGATCGCACGGTCAATCTCACGCTTGGCCTTCCCTTTATTCGCACTTCGGTCGATCACGGCACGGCGCTGGATCTGGCCGGCACCGGCCGCGGCGACCCCTCCAGCCTGATTGCCGCAGCAACGCTCGCACTACAACTGGTCGCCCGTCGCGCTCAAGGCGGCGGCACGACGACCAGCCCGCAAGGAACCCCATGAACGCTCGTCCCAAGAAAAGTTTCGGCCAGCACTTCCTGCACGAGAAGCGCTATATCGAGCGCATCGTCAGCGCCGTCTCGCCGCGTCCGGACGACTTCGTGGTGGAGATCGGCCCCGGCGAAGGCGCCCTCACCCTGCCCCTGCTGGCAGCCGCCGGCAAGCTCACTGCGATCGAGCTGGATACCGATCTCATCCCTGACCTCAAGGCGCGCGCCGCCAGCGTAGGCGAGCTGAGCATCATCCACTCGGACGTGCTCAAGGTGGACTTCACTGCTCTGGCCCATCGTCATGGCGTAGAGCGTCTGCGCATTGCCGGCAATCTGCCCTACTACATCTCCAGCCCCATCCTGTTCCATTGTGTGGAGCACGCGCGCGCCATCCAGGACATGCACTTCATGTTGCAGAAGGAAGTGGTGGACCGCATGGCCGCCGAACCGGGCAGCAAGGTGTATGGCCGTCTCTCCGTCATGTTGCAGCTCGTCTGTCGCGTGGAACCGCTGTTCGTGGTGCCACCGGGCGCTTTCCGCCCACCGCCGAAGGTGGATTCGGCCGTAGTGCGCTTGGTGCCCTTGGGCCCCGAACAGCTACCCGATGCCGACCCCGAGCGCATCCACGCCATCGTAAAGGCAGCGTTCGCACAGCGGCGCAAGACGCTGGGCAACGCGCTCAAGAACGTCATGGATGCCGAGGCGATTCTCGCCGCCGACGTAGACCCGAAAGCCCGCGCCGAAACGCTCTCTCCACAGGATTACGTGCGCCTGGCGCGCGTCGTCACCTCCTGACGACGCCCATACGGGCCCCGATTCAGCGCATCGCGGGCAAGCTTGCCCCATGCGGCGCCACAACCCGTACAATCGCAGCATGAACGAACGATCTTCCTACACGATCGACGTGCAGGTCGAACCCCGCTTTGTCCCCGACCAATCTCGTCCCGGCGACAACCGCTATGTTTTCGCCTACACCGTCACCCTGCACAACGCGGGCGATATACCCGCTCGCCTGATGACCCGCCACTGGATCATCACGGACGCCAACGGCAAGGTGGAGGAGGTCAAAGGCGATGGTGTGGTGGGCGAGCAGCCGTGGATTCGCCCTGGCGACGAGTACGAGTACACCTCCGGCGCCGTGCTCGAAACGGCGGTGGGCGTGATGCAAGGCAGCTACCAGATGGTGGCCGACGACGGCACGCACTTCGAGGCCGAGATTCCGCCTTTCACCCTGTCCATTCCGCGTACCCTGCACTGATGGCTACGTACGCGATCGGCGATGTGCAGGGCTGCTATCCCGAACTCCAACGCCTGCTCGAAAAACTGCGCTTCGACCCGGCCAGTGACCGTTTGTGGTTCTGCGGTGACCTGGTGAACCGCGGCGGCGAATCGCTGCAAACGCTGCGCCTCATCCACAGCCTACGGGATCAGGCGCTGGTGACGCTCGGCAACCACGACCTCAGCTTGCTGGCCATTGCCCAGCGTCGGCCGGAGGCACAATCCAAGGTCAATCCCGAGTTGCGCCAGGTGTTGTTCGCCGACGACGCCCCCGTGTTGATGGAGTGGTTGCGCGGACAAAAGCTGCTGCACCACGATGAGCAACTCAACTGGACGATGGTACACGCCGGCCTGGCCCCCGCCTGGACCTTGCGCCAGGCACAACGTTCGGCCGGCGAAATCGAGCGCGAACTAAGCAGCCCTCGTCACCCCCGCCTACTCAAGAACCTGTTCGGCAACCGTCCGGCCGCCTGGAACAGTCGACTGCAGGGCATCGAGCGCATGCGCGCCTCGATCAACACCCTCACTCGCATGCGTTACTGCGATGTGCAGGGCCGCATCGACTTCGAGAGCAAGGGCATCCCCGGCACGCAGAAGCCAGGCATGTATCCGTGGTTCGAAGTGCCGGGCATGCGTCGCCGCGAAACACGCATCGTATGCGGTCATTGGTCGGCGTTGGGCCGTTTTGCCGGCATGGGCGTGTACGCCATCGACACGGGCTGTGTGTGGGGCGGACAGCTCACCGCGCTGCGCCTGGATACCGAGGAGCCGCAGTACATCACGGTGAACGCCGAACCCCATCGCAAGCGCCTGCCGGGCGGCGACTGAGTCGCGATACCACCGGCGCCCTCCTTGCGTACACGCGCAAAAAGAAACCCCGCCGAAGCGGGGTTTCTTTTTATCAGCTCAGCTGCCCGTGGCAGTGTTTGAACTTCTTGCCCGAACCGCAGGGGCAGGGATCGTTACGGCCAACGCGAGGACCGTCACCCGCACTGGCGGCCGGCGCAGCCAGGCTGCCCGCAGCCACCGCTTCCGGATCGGCGTTCAGCGCCGCCGTGGGCGCACCACCGCCACTCGCCATCATCTGGCGCTGCAAACGTTCGGCCAAGCGCTGCTGCTCGGCTTCCATCGCGGCGACTTCTTCTTCGCTGCGCACGCGCACGCGGGCCAGCATCTGCACCACTTCGGTCTTGATGCGATCGAGCATGCTGGAGAACAGCTCGAACGACTCGCGCTTGAACTCCTGCTTGGGCTGCTTCTGCGCATAACCACGCAGATAAATGCCCTGGCGCAGATAATCCATGCTGGCCAGGTGTTCCTTCCAGGCGTTATCGACCACGCTCAGCATGATGTGCTTTTCGAGCTGGCGCATGGTGTCGGCGCCCATCTGCTGCTCCTTGGCCTTAAACAGCTGATCGACGGCTTCGCGCACGTGCTCGACGATCATCTTGTCGTCGATCTCATGCTGCTGTTCGATCCAGTGCGGCAGATCCAGCGCAAGGCCGAACTCACTCTCCAGCTCGCGATCCAGACCGGCGATATCCCACTGCTCGTCCACGCTGTCGTGCGGCACATGGCGACGCACCAACTCGGTGACCACGTCATCGCGAATGTCGGCGATGGTCTCGGACACATCGTCCACTTCCAGCAATTCGTCACGCTGGCTGTAGATCACCTTGCGCTGGTCGTTGGCGACGTCGTCGAACTCCAGCAGGTGTTTGCGGATGTCGAAGTTGTGCTGCTCGACCTTGCGCTGCGCCTTTTCGATCTGACGGCTGACCATGCGATCTTCCAGTGCATCGTCTTCCTTCATGCCGAACATGCGCATCCAGCGGCCGACCCAGTCGCCGGCAAAGATGCGCAGCAGGTTGTCTTCCAGCGAGAGATAGAAGCGCGAGGAGCCCGGATCGCCCTGGCGACCCGAACGGCCGCGCAGCTGGTTGTCGATACGACGCGACTCGTGACGCTCGGTGCCCACGATGTGCAGGCCGCCCGCATTCAACACCTGTTCGTGACGCTGCTTCCACTCGGCCTTGACCTTGGCGCGATCGGCATCACTGGCGTCTTCCGTGAGCGTGGCGAGCGCCGCTTCCAGGCTGCCGCCCAGCACGATGTCGGTACCGCGGCCGGCCATGTTGGTAGCGATGGTGACCGAGCCCGGCGCACCCGCCTGCGCAACGATGTGTGCTTCGCGCTCATGCTGCTTGGCGTTAAGCACTTCGTGCGGAATCTTTTCCTGACGCAGCAGGCCCGACAGCAATTCGGACACTTCGATGGAGGTGGTACCCACCAACACCGGCTGACCACGCTTGTGGCAATCCTTGATGTCGTCGATGACGGCACGGTACTTGGCCTGCTGGGCCAGGAACACCATGTCCGGGTTGTCCTTGCGGATCATCGGGCGGTGGGTGGGGATCACCACCACTTCCAGGCCATAGATCTGCTGGAATTCGTAGGCTTCCGTATCGGCCGTGCCGGTCATGCCGGCCAGCTTCTTGTACATGCGGAACAGGTTCTGGAAGGTCACCGTCGCCAGCGTTTGGTTCTCGCGCTGGATCGGCACGCCTTCCTTCGCTTCCACCGCCTGGTGCAGGCCATCTGACCAGCGACGGCCCTGCAGCGTACGGCCGGTGAATTCGTCCACGATCACCACCTCACCGTCGCGCACGATGTAGTCCACGTCGCGGTGATAGATGGCGTTGGCGCGCAGCGCTGCGTTGAGGTGATGCACCACGGCCAGGTTCTTGGCGTCGTACAGGCCGCTTTCCGGATCGATCACGCCCGCCTGGCGCAGCAGTTCGTCGGCGTGCGACATACCCTCTTCGGACAGGTGCACCTGCTTCTGCTTTTCATCGACCCAGTAATCGCCGGAGCCGTCTTCCTTCTCCTGGCGGATCATCTTGGGCACGATCTTGTTCACCGCGATATACAGCTGCGGGGAATCCTCGGCCGGGCCGGAGATGATCAGCGGGGTGCGGGCTTCGTCGATGAGGATCGAGTCCACCTCGTCGACGATGGCGTAATGCAGGCCGCGCTGGTAGCGCTGGTCCTTGCTGAGCGCCATGTTGTCGCGCAGATAGTCGAAGCCGAATTCGTTGTTGGTGCCGTAGGTGATGTCGGCGGCGTAGGCCGCATGCTTGTCGGCGTGATCCATACCCGGCCACACCACACCCGTGGTCAGGCCGAGGAAACCGTAAAGCTTACCCATCTGGGCCGAGTCGCGGCGAGCCAGGTAATCGTTGACGGTAACGACGTGCACGCCCTTGCCCTCCAGGGCGTTGAGGTACACCGGCAGCGTACCCACCAGGGTCTTGCCTTCACCCGTGCGCATTTCCGCGATGCGGCCCGAATGAAGCACCATGCCGCCGATCATCTGCACGTCGTAGTGGCGCATGCCGAGCACGCGCTTGGCGCCTTCGCGCACCACCGCGAAAGCCTCCGGCAGGATCTTGTCCAGCGATTCGCCCGCGGCGATACGCTGCTTGAACTCGTCGGTCTTGGCGCGCAGCGCTTCGTCGCTCAGCTTCTCGAATTCGGGTTCCAGCGCGTTGATGCGCGCGACAGACTTGGAGAGCTGGCGCAGCACACGTTCGTTGCGGCTACCGAAAAGGCTCGTCAGGGCACGGTTGAGCATTGATCTTCCGGATCAGGATTCATGAGCCGCCCACCCGGCACGCCGGGCGGGACGAAAGGATTGATGATACTAGGGTCGGCGGGCTATCCCAAACGTCCACCCCGCTGGCGTGCCAATCGGCGCCGCCGCTCACCATGCCGCCCAGGGGCGCACAGGGCCGATCCCCCCCGGATCATCGTCATTGAGCAGGTGTGGCGGCGCGGCGGCGCGCTTTCAAGGGCCGCGCTCGCTGCGTTGAAGCCGCGCTCAGCGATGATTTTTTACGAAAGCCAGCGGATTGACCACGCGGCCCTTGTACCAAACCTCGAAATGCACGTGCGAACCAGTGGAGCGCCCCGTGGAGCCGGCTTCGGACACCACGTCGCCCACACGCACGCGCTGCCCCGGGCGTACTTCCAGCTTGCTGTTGTGCGCGTAACGGGTCATGTAGCCGTTGCCGTGGTCGATCTCCACCACCTCGCCGTAGCCTGTGCGCAGGCCTGCATAGGTAACCATACCTTCGGCCACGGCACGCACCGGCGTGCCGGTGGGCGTGGAGATGTCCAGCCCTGTGTGGTACGCGCTATGCCCACTGAACGGGTCGGGGCGACCACCGAAATAGGAAGAGATGTAGCCCTCGACCGGCATGCCGGTGGGCTTGAGATTGGATTCGATCTTGGCATCGAGCAGCAGGCTCTGCAGCGCGGAGAGCTGGACCTGCTGGCTGTCGAACTGGTTGGCCAACTGGTTAATGCTGGTGTCGAGCGTGGTGGGCAGCGCATAACCGCTGTCGGCACCGTCCTCGACACCGCCCACCGCGGGCGTCTGGTCGAAATTGAACTCGCCATCGTCCAGCTTGCCCACCTGCGTGAGGCGCTCGCCCAAAGCATTCAATCGCGTCGATTGCGCCTGCAACTGACCGAGTTTGACGGCCAATGCGTCGATATCGCGCTGGGCGTCCTTACGCACGCTGGCGAGTTGCAGGTCCTGCTGCTGCACCTGTTGGTGCAAGCGGCGGATTTCCGATAGCGCACGGTCGTGCGGGTTGGCTACCGCCATGGCCAGGGCACCACCCAGGCCAGCGCATCCCAACACCGCCGCTGCCGCCAGACCCAACAAGCGCCAGCGCAAGCGCCGGTCCGCGAGATTGAAGGTTTTGGGCACCTTTTTGGTGCGGGACACAAGTATGATTTGCATGTTGTTCTTACGTCAGAAGATGTCGGCACTCATGCAGGGCGACACACCCAAACCTTATCGCCGCGCCGGATCCGGACTCACGCCCGTCACCGCGTTCGGCCCCATCGCTGCACTGGCTCGCAAGGCCCGTGAGCTGGAAGCTTTGGATCGCGCACTGCGCCAGACGTTGCCGTCACCACTCCGCGAGCAGGTTCGTTTTGCCAACCTGCAAGACGGCCGTCTCATTTTTCTGGCTCCCACACCGGCTCTGGCCGCCAGGCTGCGTCTGCTCCAGACGCAAATCCTCTCGTCCGCACGCGCTGTGGGCGCGTACGCCAATGCAGTCACCGTGAAAGTGGCTCCCCCCTTGCCGACAGAAATCGTGCCGGATCGGTCCAAACCGCTTTCGCCTGCCGCCGCCTCTCACCTGAAAGTCGCCGCGGCATCCACCACAGACCCCGAATTACGGGAACTGTTCCTCGAGCTGGCGTCCGTCGCCGAAGTTTCTGATTCCAAGCCGGCCGACAAGGACTGATTCGCCTTGCCCGCCCAAACCATGGCGGGTGAATTCCGCCGCCCCTAACTCCAGGGCAGCCGGGTTTATACCACGCCCCCATCGCTCGGAAAGACCCCTTCATGGTCAGTACGTGAGCCGCCGCCGATGGAAGGGGAGAGGTATATCACAAAACAAAAAGCCGCGTCCCTAGGACGCGGCTCATTGCTTTATTCAGGTTTGTCGAGGACTTAGCCGATCAGGCGAGTATCAGATGGCCTGAGCCGGATGGGCGTAGGAGATCGGCGCGGTGGCCGGATCGTCCGCAAAGCTGACCTCTTCCCAGGCCGAGGCGTCGGCCATGAGGGTACGCAAGAGCTTGTTGTTGAGCTCGTGGCCCGACTTGTGCGCGTAGTAGGCGCCGATCAGGCTGTGACCCAGCAGATACAGGTCGCCGATGGCGTCCAGGATCTTGTGCTTGACGAATTCGTCCTCGTAACGGAGGCCGTCTTCGTTGAGCACGCGGTAGTCGTCCAGCACCACGGCGTTGTCCATCGAGCCACCGAGCGCCAGGTTGTGCTCGCGCAGCATCTCGATATCGCGCATGAAGCCGAAAGTGCGCGCGCGGCTCACTTCCTTCACGAACGAAGTGGTGGAGAAGTCGATCTCCGCCTTGGAGGTGCGCTTGCTGATAATCGGGTGATTGAACTCGATAGAGAAACCAACCTTGAAGCCTTCGAACGGCTCAAAGCTGGCCCACTTGTCGCCTTCCTGCACCTTCACCGGCTTCTTGATGCGGATGAAGCGTTTGGCGATGTTCTGCTCTTCGATGCCCGCCGACTGCAGCAGGAACACGAACGGACCGGCGCTGCCGTCCATGATCGGCACTTCCGGCGCCGAGAGGTCGACATAGGCGTTGTCGATGCCCAGCCCGGCCATGGCCGAGAGCAGATGCTCCACGGTGGAGACGCGCACGTCGCCATTGACCAGGGTGGTGGAAAGACGCGTATCGCCCACGTTGTCCGGGCGGGCGTGGATTTCCACGGGCGGGTTGAGATCGGTACGGCGAAACACGATGCCCGTATTCGGGGCAGCGGGACGAAGCGTCATGTACACCTTGTCGCCGGTATGCAGACCGACGCCGGTGGCGCGAATGATGTTCTTGAGCGTACGCTGCTTGATCATTTTTTTGGTACCTGTAAGGGGCAGCAGCCAAATTAGGGGACGGATGCTAACACAGTCTTAACCTGTGAAAAGGCAATCCACTCCACACATCCTGCACACCCTTTCATCTTCCTTTCATTCATGAACAAATGTCGTTCATGGGGTGAGCAGCATTTTCCCTAACAACTTCAATGACTTGGATGTAACGCAACGTCCCGCACCGGGACGGGATCCGGTGCGGGACGCTGGACCAGCCGGATTCATTCCCGCCGGTCGTGCGTCATCCCTGAGGCACGTCGTTGAAGCCCTACGCGCTCAAGAACCAAACGCCGCAAGCCAGAAACAGATGACCTTGCCCGCCCATGCGGAATAGGCCCACAGGTACGAAGTCGCCAGGGCGACGTCGTACGCGATTCGTTACTGACAAGTGAAACCGGCGTTTTGTTCAATTTTTCTTCAAATTATTTGCCCTGTCAGCTTCCTCAGTCCGCCTGACGACGCAGGAAGGCCGGGATATCCAGGTAATCGAAGCTGGGATCGGCGCTCTTGGCGGCCGAGCTGGCTTCGACGCGGCTGGTGGTGGTGGGCTCCGGCGAGGCGTAGTCGACCACCTCGTTGCCGGTACCCGTGCGCAGCACCACCGGACGCGGACGCTGACGCATTTCCACCTGCTGGGTCACCACCGGACGGGCCGGCTGGCGGGCAGCGGCGGCGCGGTTGAGGCCGGTGGCCACCACGGTGACGCGCACGTCGTCCTGCATTTCCGGGTCGAGCGAGGTGCCCATGACCACGGTGGCGTCTTCGCTGGCGAAATCGTGGATCACGCGGCCGATCTCGTCGAACTCGCGCATGGTCAGGTTCGGACCAGCGGTGACGTTTACCAGGATGCCGCAGGCGCCGTTGAGATTGACGTCTTCCAGCAGCGGGTTGTTGATGGCCGCTTCGGCAGCTGCCTGAGCGCGATCGTCGCCGCGGGCAGTGCCCGAGCCCATCATCGCCATGCCCATCTCGGACATCACGGTGCGCACGTCGGCGAAGTCGACGTTGATCAGGCCCGGGGCGGTGATCAGGTCGGCGATGCCCTGCACGGCGCCCTGGAGCACGTCATTGGCGGCCTTGAAAGCGTTCAGCAGGGTCACTTCGCGACCGAGCACCGACAGCAGCTTTTCGTTCGGTACGGTGATCAGCGAGTCGACGTGCTGGGAGAGATCCTCAATGCCCTTGAGCGCCACCTGCATGCGGCGGCGACCCTCGAACGGGAACGGCTTGGTGACCACCGCTACGGTGAGAATGCCCTTCTCCTTGGCGAGCTGGGCCACCACGGGTGCGGCGCCGGTGCCAGTGCCACCGCCCATGCCGGCGGTGATGAACACCATGTCGGCGCCTTCGAGCATTTCTTCGATGCGCTCGCGATCTTCCAGGGCGGCCTGGCGACCCACTTCCGGGTTGGCGCCTGCGCCCAGGCCCTTGGTCACGTTGGCACCCAACTGCAGGTGCGTACGCGAGCCGCAGCTCTTCATGGCCTGCGCGTCAGTGTTGGCGACGACGAATTCGACGCCCTCGATGTTTGCGTTGAGCATGTGCGCCACGGCATTACCGCCGCCGCCGCCCACGCCGATGACCTTGATTACTGCATTCGGTGCGAGTTTTTCGATGAGTTCAAACATTTCCCGTCCTCCGTAGAGCATCGTTGTCGTTGTAACCGCAGGTGTCGACGTTCCTGTCGCCCCTTGGTGGTGGACGAACATCCCTTCGTCCAAGGCAAGGCTCCCTGCCCTGCCCAAATCAGAAATTCTTGGTAATCCAGCCGCGCAACTTGTCGACCAGCCCGCCCACGCTGCCGCCCGACGGGCTGCTCATGCGCACGCCGCCCGCGCGGGCGCCATGCAGCAGCAGGCCCACGCCAGTGGAATGCAGCGGATTGGTCACCACTTCGCCCAGGCCACTTACGTGCTGCGGCACGCCAATGCGCACCATCTTGTGGAAGATCTCCTCGGCCAGCTCCAGCGCACCTTCCATGCGCGAGGCACCGCCGGTGAGCACCACACCCGCCGCCACCAGGCTTTCGTAGCCGGAGCGACGCAGCTCGTCCTGCACCATCTCGAAAATTTCCTCGTAGCGCGCCTGCACCGACTGCGCCAGCGACTGGCGAGCCAGGCGGCGCGGCGGACGATCACCCACGCTGGGCACCTGGATGGTTTCCTCTGCATGGGCCAGCTGCGCCAGCGCGCAGGCGTACTTGATCTTGATTTCCTCGGCATGCGCGGTGGGCGTATGCACGCCGTAAGCGATGTCGTTGGTCACCTGGTCGCCGCCCACCGGCAGCGACTTGGTGTAGCGGATCGAACCCTGCGTATAGATGGAGATGTCGGTGGTGCCCGCACCGATATCGACCAGGCATACACCCAGCTCGCGCTCGTCGTCGGTCAGCACCGACTTGGCGCTGGCCACTGCGGAAGGCACCAGCTCGTCGACGGTCAGGCCGCAGCGCTGGATGCACTTGCTGATGTTTTGCACGGCGGCGGCCGCACCGGTCACCAGGTGCACGCTCGCCTCCAGGCGCACGCCACTCATGCCCACCGGCGAGCGGATGCCGTCCTGGCCGTCGATGCGGTACTCCTGCGACTCCTTGTAGAGCACCTTGCGGTCGGCCGGAATCGCCACCGCGCTGGCCGCTTCCAGCACCTGTTCCAGGTCGCCCGGGGTGACTTCGCGGTCGCGAATGGCCGCCGTTCCGTGCGAATTCTTGGTCTCCAGGTGACTGCCGGAAATCGAGGCGTACACCGAGCGGATGTCGCAGCCGGCCATCAGCTCGGCTTCTTCCACGGCGCGCTGGATCGAGTGCACGGTGGATTCGATATCCACCACCGAGCCGCGCTTCATGCCGCGCGAAACGTGCGTGCCGATGCCGATCACCTCGATCGGTTCGCCCGGCTCGTACTCACCGACGATCGCCACCACTTTCGAGGTGCCGATGTCGAGGCCGACCACCAGTTGCTTGTCGTTCTTGGTCTTCATGTGCGGGGTGAGCCTCCAGCGTTCACGGTGCTCGCCTGGGGCGGCCATCGAACGGCAAATCCATTGGTGTAACGAAGATCGGCATAGGCAAAGCCATCGCTGTGGCCTGCCACCAGTTGCGGATAAACGTCGAGGAAACGGCGCAGGCGGCGACCGGCCTGGTCGCGATCACCCACGATGATCTGCGCGCCATTGCTCGTGGTAAGGCTCCAGCTGCCACGCTCGGTCAGCGAGACGCCGGAAATTTTCAGGTGCGTGTTGGTGAACGCCTTTTGCGTCTCGGCATAGAAGCTCACCACCTCGGCCAGTCGCGCATCGGGGCCACGCAGATCCGGCAGATCGGTGTTGGCTTCCGCGTCGGGCACCTGGAACACCAGGCCCTGGCGACTGATCAGCTTGTTCTCGTTCCAACGCGCAAACGGCTGACGCTCGTAGATGCGCAGAATCAAGGTATCGGGCCAGCGCTTGCGCGCTTCCACCGACTCCACCCACGGCAGCGCCGCCACGGCCTTCTGCACGCCGTCCAGGTCCAGTGCGAAGAACCCTTTGCCGAGGCGCGGCATGACGATCGCGCGGAGTTCGTCCGGCGTTACATGCTTGAACTCGGCTTGCACCGTCAACTGGGTCACGGGCCAACGATTGGCCGCAAACCATCCGCGCAGCACGCCGACGATCGGCAGCGCCACGAGCGCGATGGCCAAAACCCAGGCAACGAGGCGGATGGTTCCCCTCACGCGTCCTCCCGGAAACTGGTTTCCAGCACGCGCCAGCACAGCGTTTCGTAATCGATGCCAGCGGCCTTGGCGGCCTTGGGCACCAACGAGTGCGAGGTCATGCCCGGCGCGGTGTTCACTTCCAGCAGCCAGTTGCGGCCATCGCGATCGCGCATCACGTCCACGCGGCCCCAGCCAGAGCAATCGAGCGCATCGAAGGCGCGCAAGGCCAAAGCCTGCATGTCGCGCTCGGCATCGCCTTGCAGGCCGGGGCAGATGTACTGCGTGTCTTCGGCGATGTACTTGGCGTTGTAGTCGTAGTACTCGCCCTTGGGCACGATGTTGATGGTGGCCAGTACCTGGCGGCCGAGGATGCCGACGGTGTACTCGCCACCCTCGATCAAGGTTTCCATCAGGAGGTCGCCGGGATAGCGCTGCGCCAACGCCACGGCCGCCTCCAGGTCTTCCTCCTTGAATACGCGGGTGACGCCCACGCTGGAGCCTTCCCAGGCAGGCTTCACGATCAGCGGAAAGCCAACTTCACGCGCAGCGGCATGCACGTCGGCGCCGCGCGGCAGTGCCTTGAAGCGCGGCGTCGGCAGGCCCAGTGCCTGCCACACCAGCTTGGCGCGGATCTTGTCCAGCGACAGCGCCGAACCGAGCACGCCCGAGCCGGTGAAGGGAATACGCAGCGACTGCAGCGCACCTTGCAGCTCGCCGTTCTCGCCGCCGCCGCCATGCAGGATGTTGAACACGCGGGCGAAGTGGCCCGCGCGCACGGCATCGAGCAGCGCAGGGATGCCGTCGATGGCGTGCGCGTCCACGCCACGCGACTTGAGTGCGGCCAGCACGTTGCGACCGGAATCCAGCGAGACCTCGCGCTCGGCCGAGCTGCCGCCCATCACCACGGCGACACGACCAAACTGGGCGGGATCGGTAATCGTCTTGCTCACTGAAAAGTCTCCCTCGCCCATCCGCGCGGTCCGCGTTGCTTTCCTGCGGCTGCCAGGTGGTGTTGTGTGATGAAGGTTTGGCTGGCTGCCAAACCGAATCGCGCGGCGCCGCCTGGCAGCCGCAGGAAAGCAACCCTCTGGGCCGGGTCTGTTGGCCCCCAGAGCTGCGTCATCGTTCGGTCGTGTATCGACATACGCTCCCTCACTCTTCCTTGCCCTGCGGGCCAACAGCTCCCGGCGCGGACTGCGCGGATGGGCGAGGGAGACTTGCTGTCCTCAGATGGCCAGCCTGGGCCAGCTCCACCGCCGCCGCGCCGATATCGCCAGCGCCGAGCAGCAGCAACAAATCGCCGTCGCGCAGCAGCGCGGGCAGCGTGTCCTTAAGGTCGCGCGGATGATCTACCAACACCGGGTCGACCTTGCCGCGTGCGCGCACCGCACGTGCCAGGGCGCGCCCATCCGCGCCCGCGATCGGTGCTTCGCCGGCGGCATAGACCTCTGTCAGCACCAGCACATCGGCCTCGGCCAGCACGTTGGCGAAATCGTCCAGCAGGTCGCGGGTGCGGCTGTAACGATGCGGTTGGAACCCCACCACCAGGCGACGATCCGGCCAGCCGCCGCGAGCGGCGGCAAACACGGCCGCCAGCTCGCGCGGGTGGTGGCCGTAGTCGTCCACCAGCAAGGCGCTGCCATGATCCAGCGCGATCTCGCCGCGACGATGGAAGCGACGCCCCACGCCCTGGAAGTGCTCCAGCGCACGGGCGATCGCCTCCGCTTCCACGCCCAGCTGCCAGCCGATGGTGGCGGCGGCGAGCGCGTTGAGCACGTTGTGACGGCCCGGCAGGTTGAGCTTGACGTGCAGTGCATCGGCGCGGCCGGGCAGCCACAGGTCAAAGTGCATTTCAAAGCCGTGCTGCGAGAGGTTGCTCGCGCGCACATCGGCATCGGCGGTATCGATGCCGTAGGTCATCACGCGGCGCGTGGTGGACTGGGCCAGCAGCGCCACTTCCGGATCGTCCACGCACAGTACGGCCAGGCCGTAGAACGGCAGGCGGTGCAGGAAATCGCTGAACGCCTTCTTCACCAGGGCGAAGTCGCCGTTGTAGTTTTCCAGGTGGTCGGCGTCGATATTGGTGACGGCCGCGATCACCGGCGAAAGCATCAGGAAGGAACCGTCGGACTCGTCCGCCTCGGCCACCAGGTACTGGCCCGTGCCCAGGCGCGCATTGGCGCCGGCGGCATTGAGCTGGCCGCCGATCACAAAGGTCGGGTCGTAGTTGGCTTCCGCCAGCACACTGGCCACCAGGCTGGTGGTGGTGGTCTTGCCGTGCGTGCCGGCGATGGCGATGCCGCGACGGAAGCGCATCAGCTCGCCCAGCATCTCCGCGCGCGGCACCACGGGGATGCGCGCTGCACGCGCCGCGACCAGCTCCGGGTTGTCCTGATGAATCGCGCTGGAGGTCACCACCACGTCGGCATCGCCGATGTGTTCGGCGGCATGGCCCACGTGCACTTCGATACCCAACTGGGCGAGGCGCTGCGCCGTGGACGAATTGGCGCGATCCGAACCGGACACCGCGTAACCCAGGTTGTGCAGCACTTCGGCGATACCGCTCATACCCACGCCGCCGATGCCGATGAAATGCACGCGACGGAAGGTGGACATCAAGTCTTCATGGGCAAGCAGGCGACGCGGCGTCATGCGGCCACCTCCACGCAGGCGCGCGCGATCACCTGGGCCGCATCGGGCTTGGCGAGCGTACGGGCGGCTTCTGCCATCGCGATCAAGCGTTCGCGATCATCCAGCAACGCTTCCAGGCGCTGCGCCAACTGCTGTACGTCCAGATCTTTCTCCTGCATCAACTCGGCCGCATGGGCGGCGACCAACGCCTCGCCATTGCGGGTTTGGTGGTCATCCACCGCATACGGAAACGGCACCAGCACGGCGCCGAGGCCGGCTGCCGTGAGTTCGGCGAGCGTCAGCGCGCCCGCGCGACATACCGCGAGGTCGGCCCAGGCGTAGGTGCCCGCCATGTCTTCGATAAAGGGCACGATTTGCGCGTCGACGCCGGCTTTGGCGTAGGCCTCGCGCGCCTCGTCGATGCCACGGCTGCCGCACTGGTGCAGCACCTCGGGGCGCTGCGTCGGCGACATCAGCGCCAGCGCCTGCGGCAGCGCCAGGTTGAGCGCGCGCGCACCCAGGCTGCCGCCCAGCACCAACAAACGTGCGCGACCCGTACGACCGGCCATGCGCTCGCGTGGCGCCGGCAGCGAGGCGATGGCGCCACGGACCGGGTTGCCCACCCACTCGGCACCCGGCAGCGCATCGCTGAAGCCCGCCAGCACGCGCTGCGCGTGCGCGGCCAGCTTCCGATTGGTGAAACCCGCCACGCGATTCTGCTCGTGCACCAGCAACGGGCGACCGGTAAGGCGCGCGGCGACGCCGCCCGGTCCAGCCACATAGCCGCCCATGCTCAGCACGCTGCGCGGCTTGACCTTGCGCAGCACGTTCCACGAGGCCAGCAGCGCACGCGCCAGCATCAGCGGCGCCAGCAGGCGCGTCTTCAAACCTTTGCCGCGCAAGCCGCCCACCGGCACGGTGATCAGTTCCACGCCATGCGCCGGCACCACGCGCGTTTCCATGCCGCCTTCGGCGCCCAGCCACACCACCGGCACGCCCTGCGCGCGCAAAGCCTCGGCCACGGCCAGGCCCGGGAAAATGTGGCCGCCGGTTCCGCCGGCCATGATCAGCACCGGCGCGCTCATGGCGTCACCGTTCCGCCGGCCATGGCCGGGTTGGCATCGGGCACGGCCGTGGCCGGCATGCGCGCGGCCATCTGGCGCGCGTCGATGGCGCGATTGATTTCGTAGGTGGTACGCAGCAGCACGCCCGCCATCGCACAGGTCAGCACGATGGACGAGCCGCCGTAGCTGATCAGCGGCAAGGTCAGGCCTTTGGTCGGCAGCGCACCCAGGTTCACGCCGATGGACACCATGGTCTGCAGGCCCAGCATCAACGAGATGCCGAATGCCACATAGCCAGCGAAACGCTGGCCCATCTCCACGCCCTTCAAGCCCATGTAGAGGCCACGCCCCACCGCCAGCGCAAACAGGCCCATCACCAGCAGGATGCCGGCGAGGCCCAGTTCCTCCGAAATCACCGCGAAGATGAAGTCGGTATGCGCCTCGGGCAGATAGGAAAGCTTGAGCACGCTCGAACCCAGGCCTACGCCGGTCCATTCGCCACGGCCAATCGCCATCAGCGACTGGGTCAGCTGAAAGCCGTCGTTGAACGGGTCGGCCCACGGATCGATGAACGAGGTGAGGCGGCGCATGCGATAGGGCTCGAACTTGGCCACGAACCACAACAGCGCCACCACGGGCAGGCCCATCACACCCAGATACACAGGCTTGGCGCCACCCAGCCAGATCATGCCAATGGTCACCGCGATCATCAGCGTGGCCGAGCCGAAGTCGGGCTGCAGCAGCAAAAGCACCACGAACATGCCGGCCACCATGATGGGCTTGAACAAACCCCAGAACGAGGTTTCCACGCTTTCGCGGTGACGGATGAGGTAGCTGGCGGTGTACACCACCATGATCAGCTTCACCGCTTCCACCGGCTGGAAGCTGGTAATCAGGAAGTTCAGCCAGCGACGCGCGCCGTTGATGCGCATGCCAACGCCGGGCACGAACACCATCAGCAGGAGCAGCACCGCACCGCCCAGCAACAGGTAGGCATTCTTTTCCAGCAGCTTGAGCTCGGTGCGCATGGCGATGCCCGCCAGCACCATGCCCAGGCTGAGGAACAGCAAGTGCTTCTTGAGGAAGTAGAACGCGCCGATGTGCTGGCTATCGGCCACGGCGATGGAGCTGGAGGTAACCATCACCACCCCGATGCACGCCAAACCGACGAGCGCGACCACCAGCGGCATATCGAAGCTGCCGCGGGGTCCCTGTCGTCGTTTGGCCTGGGTGGTGTCGAAGAGCATGGTCAGCGCACCTTCAACGTGGCGAGACCGATCAGCACCAGCACAACGCTGATGATCCAGAAGCGCACGATCACACGAGGCTCGGGCCAGCCCTTGAGCTCGAAATGGTGATGAATTGGCGCCATGCGGAACACGCGCTTGCCAGTCATCTTGAAGCTCGCCACCTGGATCATCACCGAGGCGGTTTCCATCACGAACACGCCGCCCATCACCAGCAGCACGATCTCCTGGCGCACGATCACGGCGATGGCGGCCAGCGCGGCGCCGATGGCGAGCGCGCCGACGTCACCCATGAATACCTGGGCCGGATATGTGTTGAACCACAAGAAGCCCAGGCCTGCACCCGACAGCGCGCCGCAGAAGATCGCCAACTCGCCTGCACCGGGGATGGAAGGAATACCCAGGTACTCGGAGAACACCTTGTTACCTGCCAGGTAGGCGAACACGCCCAGCGCGCCGGACACCAGCACGGTCGGCATGATCGCCAGGCCATCCAGGCCATCGGTGAGGTTCACCGCGTTGGAGAAGCCCACGATCATGAAGTAGGCCACCACCACGAAGAGGACACCCAGCGGAATCGCGACCTGCTTGAACAGCGGCACATACAGTGCGGTCTCCGCCACCGGCAGGCTGCCATTGGCGTGCGGCGCGGTGTAATAAAGAAACAGCGCTGCAGCCAGGCCGAACACCGACTGCCAGAAATACTTCCAGCGGGAAGCCAGGCCACGGCTGTCCTTGAGCACCAGCTTCTTGTAGTCGTCGTAAAAGCCGATCACGCCAAAGCACAGAAGCACCGCCAGCACCAGCCACACATAGCGGTTGTGCAGATCGGTCCACAGCAAGGTGGACAAAGTCACCGCCAGCAGGATCATCACACCGCCCATGGTCGGCGTGCCGGCTTTGGACAAATGCGTCTGTGGGCCATCCTTGCGCACCACCTGGCCCGCCTTGAGGTCGGCCAGCTTGCGGATCAGGTTGGGGCCAAACAGCAACGACATAGCCAACGCGGTGAGCGCGGCCATGATCGTGCGGAACGTGATGTACTGGAACAAGTGCAGGGCGGTGAAGTGCCGTGCCATCCAGTCTGCGAGTTCAAGCAGCATCGGATGTGCCCTCCCCTTTTCCATGGTTGTCGCGAATGGCGGCCACCACCTGATCCATACCCGACGAACGCGAGCCCTTGATCAGGCAGGTCACGCCGCCGTGCAGGTTTTGCTTGAGTACGGCGATCAACGTCGCCTTGTCTTCGAAATGGACACCGCCTTCGCCAAACGCCTGAGCGGCGGCGGCACTGAGCGGCCCCACGGCGAACAGTCGATCGATGCCGCGCTGGTGAGCGCGCTCGCCGATGCTCGCGTGTAACGCCGCGGCGTTGTCGCCCAGCTCAGCCATATCGCCCAACACCAACCAGCGCTGGCCAGAGGCCAGCGCCAACGTATCAATGGCGGCGCCGACAGAACCGGGGTTGGCGTTGTAGCTGTCGTCGATCAGCGTCCAACCGCCGGCCATGCGCTCGAACTGCAGGCGTCCGGCAACACCAGGCACCTGCTCCAAGCCCTCGACAATGGTGTCCAGCGGCACGTCCAACGCAAGCGCAATGGACGCCGCGGCCAGCGCGTTGGCGATGTTGTGGCGGCCGGCCAGCGGCAATTGAACCTCGGCATCGCCCACCGGCGTGCTGAGCAGAAAGTGCGAACCATCCACGCGCTGATCCAGGATGTCCGCGCCCACATCGGCCTTGTGGTCCAACCCAAAGCGCAACTGGCGACGCGTGCCGGCCAGCCCCGTGAAGAAGCTGGCGAACGCATCGTCCGCATTGATGATTGCCACACCGTCCACCGGCAACGCCTGGTACAACGCGCCCTTGGTCTCGGCCACGCCTTCCACGCTGCCCATGCGCTCAAGATGCGCCGGCGCGATGGTGTTCACGAGGCCAATATCGGGCCGCGCAATGGCAGCGAGATAGGCGATGTCGCCCGGCTTGCCCGCGCCCATTTCCAGCACGGCGTATTCCGTATCCTGCGGCATCGCCAGCAAGGTGAGCGGCAAGCCCAACTCGTTGTTGTAATTGCCCGCATTGACGTGCGTGCGGCCGTGGCGCGACAGGATCGACGCCGTCAGCGTTTTCACCGTGGTTTTGCCGTTGGAGCCGGTAATGCCGATCACGCGTACGTTGCTCTGCGCACGCACCGCACTGGCGAGGTCGCCCAGTGCCAGTTCGCTGTCGTCTACCAGCACCTGCGGCAGATCGAACTCCACCTTGCGTGTGACCAGCGCGGCCACGGCGCCGCGCGCCTTGGCTTCGGCCAGAAAATCGTGGCCGTCCACGCGCTCGCCCTTGATGGCGACGAACAGGTTGCCTGGATGGAGCTTGCGTGTATCGATGGCGACGCCGCTGATATCCACGTCGGTGCCGATCAGGCGACCGCGCGTCCACAGGGCGATGGCGCTAAGGCGCATCATGCGTGCACCTCCAGCGCCTGACGGGCCACGGCCAGGTCGTCGAACGGACGCTTGCCCTGCGCGCCTTCCTGGTAGGTCTCATGTCCCTTGCCGGCGATCAACACCACATCACCCGCCTTGGCGGACGCCAGCGCCTGCTGGATCGCCTCGGCGCGGTCACGCTGCACGATGGCGTCCTGCGGATGCGACAGGCCGGCGACGATCTGCGCCACGATGACGTTGCCGTCTTCGCCGCGCGGGTTGTCGTCGGTCACGATGATGCGATCGGCCAAACGTTCCGCGATGGCGCCCATCTGGGGGCGCTTGCCCGCATCGCGCTCGCCGCCGCAGCCGAACACGCAGATCAGGCGACCCTCGCAATGCGAACGCAGTGCGTTGAGCGCCTGCTCCAGCGCATCCGGGGTGTGGGCGTAATCGACCACCACCAGCGGCAGGCCATGGTTGCCGCCCAGGCGATTCATGCGGCCGTTGATCGGCGCCAGCGCCTCCACGGCTTCAACCATGCGCGGGAACGACTCGCCCAGCGCACCCAGGCTGCCCACCACGGCCAGCAAGTTGGCCACGTTGAAGCGGCCCAGCAGGCGGCTGCGAACTGCCCGCGTGCCCCAGGGTGTGTGTAGCGTGAAGGCAAGGCCCTCGGCCGAGGTCACAACGTCGGTGGCGCGAATCTCCGCCGTGGCGTCGCCTTCCGCGCTCAGGCGCAGCACGCGCTTGCCGGCCGGCATCTGCGTGGCGAGCGAGCGACCAAAGGTGTCGTCGACATTGATGGCCGCCGCCTTGAGCGTGGGCCATGCGAACAGCTTGGCCTTGGCGGCGCCGTACGCCTCCATGCTGCCGTGGTAATCGAGATGGTCGCGAGTGAGGTTAGTGAAGGCAGCCACCTCAAAGGCGACCGACGCCACGCGGCCCTGTTCCAGCGCATGCGAGGACACTTCCATCGCCACGTGGCTTGCGCCCTGTTCGCGGAACGAGGCGAGCAAACCCTGCACGCTGATCGCGTCGGGCGTAGTGCGCTCGCCTTCGCTGATCTGCCCATGCAAGCCAGCGCCCAACGTGCCGATGGTGGCCGCGCAATGCCCCAGGTGCTCCAGCGCCTGCGCCAGCAACTGCACGGTGGATGTCTTGCCGTTGGTGCCCGTCACGCCGATCACGTGCAGCGCACGGGACGGGTGATCGAAGAACCGCGCGGCGATCTCGCCCACCTGCGCGTGCAGGCCGTCGATCCACAGCACGGGCACATCAAGATCGACCGGGTCCGTTGCCGGGGCTTCCGCCAGCACGACGCGCGCGCCGCGCGCCACCGCGCCCGGTGCAAAGTGGATGCCGTGCTCACGCGTGCCGCGCAGCGCGAAGAAAGCGTCGCCAGGGCGCACCTGGCGCGAATCCAGGCTGAGCCCAGAAACGACGATATCGCCGACACCAGGAGCGTCGGCGATGCCGTGGAGGAGCTGATCGAGGCGGGCGCTCATGGTGTGGCCCCCTCGATCGGTGCGTCGTCTACTGTTTCGACGACGGGTTGTTTCGTACTCGTCAAACCGTTCTGTCCTTGCAGCGGCCCGCCGACATACCAGCGGCCGATGTTGTCGGGAGGCACGTCCATGAGGCGCAGGGCGCCGTCCATGACCTTGGCGAACACGGGGCCGGATACCAGCGCGCCGTAGTAGCTGCCCTTTTTCGGGTTATCGATGACCACTACCGCAGCCATGCGTGGATTGGATGCCGGCACGATGCCGGCGAAGGCGGCGCTGTAGTTGTTCTTGGCGTAGCTACCGCCCTGGGCCTTGTGTGCCGTACCCGTCTTGCCGGCCACGCCATAGTTGGCGATCCAGGCATACGGTGCCGCGGTGCCGCCGGGCTGGGTCACGGACACCATCATCTGCACCAGCTCATTGGCGATCTTGGGGTCGATGATCTGCTTGGCTTCGTTGTCCGAACCCTTCACGAAGGTAGGCAGGTGCATCACGCCGTTATCGGCGATGGTGGCGTAACCGTTGGCAAGCTGGAGAGGAGTGACGTTGAGGCCGTAGCCATACGCCAGGATGGCCTTTTCCAGCATGCCCCAGCTCTTGCCCGCCTTGAGGTAACCCGAGGCTTCGCCCGGAAAACCGCTATTGGTGCTGGAGCCGAAACCGAATGCGCGATAGGTGTCGTACATCAGGCCGGTATCCAGGGTCATCGCCACCTTGGCGGCGCCGATGTTGCTGGACTTGGCCAGGATGCCGGTGGGCGACAACATGCCGTAGGCGTGCGTGTCGCGGATATCGTGCGAGATGTAATAGAAGTGGCCGTTGCCCGTATCCACCAGCGGGCCCGTCGGCGTGTACTTGCCGCTGGACAACGCAGCGGCCATCACGAACGGCTTGATGGTGGAGCCCGGCTCCACCACATCGGTCATCGCGCGATTGCGGCGACTGGACGGGCTGCTGCTGCGCAGCGCATTCGGGTTATAGGTGGGCCAGTTCACCATGGCCAGCACTTCGCCGTTGCGCACGTCGATGATCACCATGGAGCCGGAGTCCGCGTCGGACTGCTCGATGGTGTTCTTGAGCTCGTTATAGGCCAGGAACTGGATGCGACGATCGATGCTGAGCGTAATGTCGCGACCTGGCTGCGGCGCCTTCACCAGCTCCACGTCTTCCACCACGTGGCCCATGCGATCGCGGATCACGCGCTTGGCGCCCGGCTTGCCGGCCAGCCAGTCGTCGAAGGCCAGCTCCAGGCCCTCCTGGCCGTGGTCGTCAATATTGGTGAAACCCAGCACGTGGGCCATCACCGGGCCCGACGGATAGAAGCGGCGGAACTCGCGCTGACCGTTCACGCCCGGCACGGCCAGGTCGAGCACCGCTTGCGCCGCATCGGGCGACATCTGGCGCTTGAGGTAGACGAACTCGCGCTCCGAGCGCTGCATCAGGTACTGCTTGAGCGCATCCGCATCCATGCCGATCGCGGCGGCCAGCGCAGGCAGCTTGTCCTGGTTATCCAGCACCTCAGACGGGTTGGCCCAGATCGACACCACCGGCGTGGACACCGCCAACGGCTCGCCATTGCGATCGAAGATGGTGCCGCGCGACACGGCAATGGGCACTTCGCGCAGGATGCGCGCGTCGGCCTGGTTCTGATAGAAGCCCTTGCGCACCACCTGCATGTCGAACGCACGCGCCACCAGGCCCAGCGACGCCAGGCCCAGCACAGCCACCACCAACACCATGCGGTTGCGGGCGCTGGGGCCCGTGCTGCGACGGCGAGTGGGGTGAATGGCGGGACGAGGGCGCGGCTTCATCGACGCACCAACTGAATGTCTTGCGGCTTGGGATTGACCATGCCGAGCCGCTGCCGCGACTCGTCATCCACGCGACGCGGCTCGGCCCAGGTGGCCTGTTCCAGCTCCAGCTTGCCGTACTCGACATTCAGCTCGTCGCGCTGGTTCTGCAGGCGAGTGAGTTCGACGAACAACACGCGGCTCTGATGACGCGTCCACACCACGGCAATGGCGCTGGTCAGCACCGCCGCGATCAGGATCATCATAAAGAGGCCGCCCAGTACCTTCATGCGAGCTTCTCCGCCACACGCAACACCGCCGAGCGAGAGCGCGGATTGGCGGCCTGCTCGGCCTCGGACGGAAACTGCGCCTTACCCACCGGCGCCAGGCGCGCAGGCGCCGCCACTACCGGCGGGCCACGGCGGCTGCCTTGCACGCGACCGGAATGATCGCGAATGAACAGCTTTACCGCGCGGTCTTCCAGCGAATGAAAACTGATGATGGAAAGGCGACCTCCCACCTTGAGCAGGGACAGCGCCGAATCGAGCGCGTGGTCCAGCGCATCCAGCTCGCCGTTCACGCGAATGCGCAAAGCCTGGAAGCTGCGCGTGGCCGGGTGCTTGCCCGGCTCCCGACGCCCCACGACGCGCTCGATGAGCGCAGCCAACTCGCCGGTGCGAGTAATGGGGCTTTCGGTGCGTCGCTCCACGATGGCGCGAGCGATCTTGCGGCTGAAGCGCTCTTCGCCGTAGGTCCACAGCACATCGGCAATGTCCTTCTCCGAAGCGTGCGCGAGGAAATCCGCCGCGCTCTCGCCCTGCGTGGTGTCCATGCGCATATCCAGCGGCGCATCGGCCATAAAGCTGAAACCGCGCTCGGCCTCGTCCAGCTGCGGCGAGGACACGCCCAGGTCGAGCAGGATGCCGTCCAGCCCGCCGGCGGTTTCTTCCCACTCGGCCATGCTGGAGAAATTGGCGTGGCGAATGGACACGCGCGGATCATTGCCAAACTCGGCCTGCGCCGTGGCGATGGCTCGCGGGTCGCGATCCATCAGCAGCAGACGCCCCTCGGGGCCCAGGCGCGACAGCACGGCGCGAGCGTGGCCGCCGCGTCCGAAGGTGCCATCGAGATAACGCCCGCCTGCCTGCACGGCGAGTCCCTCCACTGCTTCACCCAGCATCACCGGGATGTGCACTAACTGCTCGGCCATGCCGCCCGCACTCCCGCTCCGTCCCTTCCCGTTAACTCCGCTGCGCCATAACCGTGGCCGGTTACAGCGACAGCTCCGCCATCTCGTCGGTGATCTCGTCTTCGCCGATGGTCTGGCGGATCTTGGCCAGGTGGGCCTGTTCGCTCCAAAGCTCGAACTTGTTGCCCATACCCAGCAGAACCGCCTTCTTCTCGATACCCGTGGTGGCGCGCTGACTGGCAGGCAGCAACACGCGTGCAGCGCCGTCGGGCTCGACCACGGCGGCCGCACCCACCAGCTTCATCTGCATGTCGCGATGAGCCGCCTTGACCTTGGGCAGCGCGTTGACCTGGTCGCGCACCTTTTCCCACTCCGCGTACGGGAATACCCACAGGCAGCCCGACTCGAAGGGGTTGTAGGTGATCACCAAACGATTGGCGCAGGCGTCGGCCACCAACTCGCGGTACGCGGTCGGAATGGCCAGCCGGCCCTTGTCGTCAACAGTGATGGCGGTTTCGCCCTGGAACACGACCGATAGGCTCCACGAATTCCCACGATTTCACACAGGAACCCACGATAGTCTCGCCCCCTGAGACTGTCAAGGTAATTTTGCTTGTGAATCAATGAGAAAGGCGGCGATATGGCAGCAATTCCAGCCTTTTATGAGGAAACCGCCCAAGGTGTTTGAATGGCTGGGTTTTTTTCAAGATCGCCATCACCTCATTACCGCCCTTGGGGGCGCCGCCGAAGCCCTTCCACGGAGCCGGGATGAACCGCCTGTTCATGCCCGCCGCCACACGCCCATCGACGCTCCGGCCGAGGGGCCGAAACGTCGATGAGCGGGCGTGAAGAGGGGGAGTCGGCCTATAAGCCGGGTTCTGTACGCCTTGCGGCGCGACAGTCATTCCTCTCGGCCTGGCGTCACCGCCAGGCTCCAGCAACCTACCCGGGAACAACGCGGGCCGCGTTATCGTTCCCCTATTCGGTCTTGCTCCAGGTGGGGTTTACCGTGCCATGCGGCGTTAGCCCCGCACGCGGTGCGCTCTTACCGCACCCTTTCACCCTTACCACGCACACCCGAAAGTGCCGTTCGGCGGTCTGCTCTCTGTTGCACTGGCCGTCAGCTCACGCTGCCCAGGCGTTACCTGGCACCTTGCCCTATGGAGCCCGGACTTTCCTCGATGCGCTTGCGCGCGACGCGACTGTCCGGCCGACTCCGCCGCACATTGTAGTGGAACGCGGCGCTCATGGGGCCTGAGAAACACCGGCATCCTCAACAAAGCCAGCGCCTTTAGGACGAGCCTTGAAGGCAGCGCCCGCGCCCATCGCCGCCGACGCCCTGACGAACCCTTCTCAACCCTCGTACAACAACTTGCGCGGCGCCCCGGTAATGGCTGCCGCGAGCTTGGCCGCCTTGGCCGGTGGCAACTCCTCGCGCAGGATGGCGAACACGCGACGCCCTTCCGCCTCGCGCGCATCGGTTTCCTCACCGCGCCCTGCCACCAGGATCACGCACTCGCCACGCTGCTGGTCCGGGTCGTTCGCCACGCGCTGAGCCAACTCGCCCAGCGGCTCACCCAACACGGTTTCGAACAACTTGGTCAGCTCGCGCGCCAGCACGCCCTCGCGCGCGGGGCCAAAAACATCGCGCATATCCGCCAGGCTTTCGGCCACGCGGTGCGACGACTCATAAAAGATAAGCGTGCGCGCATCCCCCGCCAGCTCCTGCAAGCGGCTGCGCCGCGCCGCCGCCTTGGGCGGCAGAAAACCTTCGAACACAAAGCGATCACTGGGCAAACCCGCCACCGACAGCGCCGCAATTGCCGCGCAAGCACCCGGCACCGGCACACAACGAATGCCGGCCGCACGGGCGGCACGCACCAGGCGAAAGCCCGGATCGCTGATCAACGGCGTGCCCGCATCGGAGATCAACGCCACCGATTCACCACCCTGCAAGCGGCGCACGATGGCATCCACCACCTCACGCTCGTTGTGCTCATGCAACGCCACCAGCGGCGTGGCGATGTTGTAGTGCATGAGCAGCGGACGGCTGTGGCGCGTGTCCTCCGCCGCAATCACCGCCACCGATCGCAAGGTTTCGATGGCGCGCGCGGAAAAATCGTCGCGATGGCCGATGGGCGTGGCAACAACCCACAATTGGCCGGGCTGAATCTGTGACATCTTGCTGTTTCCTGCACCGCGAGGCGGCGACCCAATGGGCTATCATCGCCCATCCGCCGACCCTGTCGTCAAAAAGCTCGAAGGGATTTGACCATGCGCTTGCATCGCGCCGCAGGCCTCGCCCTGCTGATTTCCTTGGCCCTCAGTGCGTGTGTGCCGCCGACCATCGAGCGCTCGCCCGCCGAGATCGCCGCCAGCCAGCAGGCCGATACCCTCGCCCAGCAGGGCAAGTTCGAAGACGCCGCCCAGGCTTACCTGGCCCTGGCGCAGACCGGCAGCAACCGCGACCACTATCAACTACTCGCCGCCGAGGCCTACCGCCAGGAGGGCCAGCTCGATCGCGCCACTCCGCTGCTCAGCGCCATCCGCCGCCAACACCTCACCGGTGACGAACCCTCGCGCCTGGATCTGCTGCAGGCCGAAGTGGCACTAAAGCAGCACGACGCCGCCCGCGCCCTGCAGCTCACTACCCAGCCGAACATCAGCGTGCCGCCCGCGCTGCAACTGCGCCTGCTGGAACTGCGATCGCAGGCCATGCAACAAACCGGCGACCTGTGGGGCGCCGCGCGCTCGCGCGTGGAGATGGACGACAAGCTCACCGGCCTCGACCAAACCCAAAACCGCAAGCAGGTCGTATCGCTGCTGACCAAGCTGGGCGCCGAGCCGCTCAAGCAACGCGCTGCCGCCATGCAACAGGGCGATCGCATGCTGCCGTGGGTCAACGAAGCCCTCACCCAGCTAGGCATTGCCGTGGCCCGCCCAGCGCCGTCGCTGGAGCAGGAAGTGGGCACCATGATTCCGGGCGAAGGCGCAAACGTACGCGAGGGCTTCAAAATGCCCACGCACGTGGCCCTGCTACTGCCCACCACCGGCAACCTCGCCGCCGCCAGCAGCGCCGTGACCGAAGGCTTCTTTGCCGCCTATGCCGATGCTGGACGCAACCACCTGCCGCGCCCACCCGTGCGCGTGTACGACACCGGCGGCACGGCGCCTGGCGCCATCAAGGCGTATCAACAAGCCGTTACCGACGGCGCGCAACTGGTGATCGGGCCGCTCACGCGCGGCGAAGTGTCTGCCCTGTTCGGCCTGCCGCAGCTACCCGTCACCCTGCTCGCCCTCAACCACCCCGACGACAAGAGCCTGCCCGCCAACGGCGTGAGCGAGTTCGGCCTGCTGCCGGAAACCGAAGGCGCGCAAGCGGCCGACCACATGGTGGAAGGCGGGCTCACCAGCGCCTACGTCATCGCAAGCAACGACGACTTTGCCCAGCGCGCCGCCAAGGCCTTCAAGGCAGAAATGGAAGCACGCGGCGGCAAGATCGCCGGCATGGGTACCCTTGCTGCCAGCGGCGTCAACTATGCATCGACCATCAGCGGCCTGGGCATGCCCAGCAACGCGCCAGATGCCGAAGCACCGACCGGCACCGGCCTCTTCATCAGCATGAAGCCGCAGCAGGCGCGATTGCTGCTGCCGCAACTCAAGCTCGCACGCATCGGCCTGCCCGTTATTGGCACCTCTCATATCTATGCGGGCCAGGACGATGCCGGCGCCAACCGTGACCTGGATGGCGTGGAGTTCTGCGACGCACCCTGGCTGTTCGACGTGCAGCCCGGCCTGCCCAACCACGGCGACATCGCCGCGCAACTGCCCAGCGCGCGCGGCACCTCCGCGCGCCTGTTCGCCTTTGGCATGGACGCGTGGAACCTCGCGCCCTACCTGGATTGGCTGCGCGCCCACCCGGGCAGCTACCTGCCGGGCGCCAGTGGCCAGCTCACGGCCGACCAGTTCGGCCGCATTCGCCGCGTGCTGGTCTGGGCCAAGTTCCAGGATGGCCTGGCACGCCCGCTCAACGGCAGCCTGCAAATGGATAGCGCCCCGGCACTGGCCCCGCCGACCGACACCAACGAACAGCCGACCCAACACTGATGCGAGCCGCAGGCGCGCTGTTTGAACAACGCGCCTGCGACGAACTGCGCCGCGCCGGCCTCACCCTGCTGGCGCGCAACTACACCACCCGCTACGGCGAAATCGACCTGGTCATGCTCGACCAAGGCACCGTGGTGTTTGTGGAAGTACGCCATCGCCTGAGCCCCAGCCGCGGCGACGCCGCCGCCTCGGTCACCCGGGGCAAACAGGCCAAACTCATCCAGACGGCCGAACTGTGGCTCGCCAGCCACGCCCAACACGCCCATCGTGCATGCCGCTTCGATGTCGTCGCCTACGATGGCCCCATCGAGCACGCCACCATGCGCTGGTGGAAACGAGCCTTTGAGGCGGGTTGAACCCACGTCGCAAACCACCCACAACGCATACCTGATGCCGCGCCCAAACCACATATGGATGGAATGATGGTTCGCCCAGCTATCGACCCCGCGCTTGTCTTTGCATGGCAAGCAGCACACTCGCTGGCGCGAAAGTCGCCACCACCCGTGCGCGACCGCGGCGGCTTTAGAGTGGACACCCACTCGGAAAAGGAACACATCCGCTGGGTGTTTCCCACGCTATGCGACGGCCTGCGTGACATCGCGCGTGATATTTCGAGCCCGCGACATTACCTAAAGCTATGCGACACCAACCAAGCGTTGCAAAGCACCCTTCCCGCGAGGTGGGTGGTTCAGCCGCAAAACTACTTCATGGAGGCGATTGCACCCGCTGGCGAAACCGGCCCCTTGCCAGATGGCTACACCCTGCAAGTCCACCAAGACAGCTCCGTGACCCAAGTGCATATTGTTGCGCCCAACGGGGAGCTCGCCGCCAACGGCACGGCAGCGGAAACCATGGATGCTTTCGTCTACGATCGCATCGAAACCGCACCCGATCACCGGCGAAAGGGGCTGGGCATAGCCGTTATGACTGCACTTGCATCCGCAAGGAAATTCGCCAGCAACCCTCAACTTCTGGTGGCGACGGAAGATGGCCGCAGCTTGTACGCACGCCTTGGCTGGGCGGTTATCTCGCCCTTCGCAACCGCCACCATCCCCGACCCGACCATCTAACGAGATGGCAGACAACGGGGCTCACGGCGCAATCGCAGAACCCCGGCGCCGCCCGCACAAAACATCCGTTAGCTTTTTGCTCGACTGGCGTTGACGTAACTAGCTGGATGCATGGGCACCAGGCCGCACCCCAATCCACGCGCGCAGTCCAGCGCAACTCAACCGAGCCACACCCAAGCACAACGCAAGACACACCTACTGGGAGCACATAGATGAAACGCCGATGGATTCTCTTGTTGTGCCTTACCCTGCCCTCATTCGCCGGCTTGGCAACCGCCGCATCCGCGCCACCCGCCGGACACATCACCGGCGTGGGCGGCGTGTTCTTCAAAGCGAAAGACCCAAAGACACTCGCCGCGTGGTATCGCGACGTACTTGGCATGCCCGTGGAAGCCTGGGGCGGCGCAGCGCTCCGCTATGACGCACCCAAGCACCCGCCCGCACTCGCATGGAATGCGTTTCCCGCATCGACAAAATACTTCGACCCATCCACCAGTGGATGGATGATCAACTACGCCGTAGACGACATGGATGCGCTACTCGCACGCCTGCACGCCAAAGGCGTCACCATCCTCAAGCGCGACGACAGCGACCCCAACGGCCGCTTCACCTGGATACAGGACCCCGAAGGCAACAAGATCGAACTCTGGGAGCCTAAGCATTAGTTATCACGACAAACAGCCGGTTTACATGATGGACGATTGTTTTGCCGTCTCGGTCGACGGGGCCCCGAAAGAGGCAAGTTTCCACGGATGCCCTTAGCCTCGTTGATCTTCAGTTAGGTCTGCATGCGACCCGAATGCAGACCGTTTCTGCCACTACAACGTCAAACTGGACAAAGCGACAACGAGCCGAGCATGAAGCTTCGAATGAGTCGTTCGATCCTGATCCCCCTCGTGCTGTACCCGGTCATATGGGGTGGAAGCTACCTGGCATCCGGAAGCCAAGTCGTTGCTACGACGATCACGGGGGCCGTTTTCATCCTCGGAGTATTTGGCCTTCTGTACACGTAGTCCGAGATTCATCATCTCGCCCAAGGTCCACTTCCGCACCCCATAGCGGACCCAAGTCATGAACTCTCCGAACGCAACCGCCACCGAATGGGGGTATTCATACGAGTCAATAACGGGGCCCGATTAAGACGCCGCCTTTCTTTCAAATCCCGGGAAAAGGAAAGGAATACGCGCTCCGGCGATTCTTCTTTAAGCCGACTGCATCCGTTGCCCTCCGTTCTCCGTATCTAAGAATGCTTCCAACCGGAAGTCGCTTGCTACGGAGATAATCATGAAGAGCAACCAACGCGTGCGTTCGATGCTGGTGGGTGTGGCTCTGGTGCTGGGCGTCACGGCGTTCTCACCTTTGGCCATCGCCGGAACGATGGATGCGCCGGCGTCCGTGATGGTGGGTGGAGCAGCGATGTATCCCACGAAAAACATCATCCAGAACGCGGTGAACTCCAAAGACCACACCACGCTGGTGGCTGCGGTAAAGGCAGCCGGGCTGGTGGACACCTTGTCCGGCCCCGGACCTTTCACTGTCTTTGCACCAACCAACGAGGCGTTTGCCGCGTTGCCGGAAGGCACGGTGGATACACTGCTAAAGCCGGAAAACAAGGCAAGCTTGGTCAAGATCCTTACCTATCACGTGGTTCCGGGGCGGATCACGGCGCAGGACCTAGCCACGAAGGCAGCAGCCGGCGGTGGAAAGATCGAGCTCAAGACGGTACAGGGAGAAACACTGACCGTTAGCAAGGAAGGCGACCGCTGGGCCGTCACGGATGCAAAAGGCAACACAGCTCACGTCACCATTGGCGACGTGATCCAGTCCAACGGTGTGATTCATGTGGTCGACAAGGTGCTGATGCCCTGACGGGAAGTCGCTGCCAAGCATCCTCGGGACCGGCAGGACATACCGTGCCCGCCTCGACAGCAAGAAACGGCGTCAGGCTCACTTACTACGCCATCAGAAGTGAACCTGACACCGCTTTCGCTTGGTCTTCGCCGGGTAGCGTGTCATGTCTGCTCCCGCTGAATCCGCAACTCACTGTCGACCATTCAAAGTCAGAGGGAACTGGAGTGCGAACATGACAGATTGCGTTTCAATGGAGACCACACCAAGGGAAGGTCTGATTAAATGACATTTTGGTCGTCATTCCTGCGAACCCCCAAAAGGTGGCGAGAGCAGGAGGGGCTTTTCAGCAGCCAAAGGGCCAGTCATCCAGTGCCTTCGCGCTCAGGCGCTTACAGGCGCTGGACCCCAGCATTCGCTGGGATGACGATCAAAATCAGAGCATCCCAAAGGAGGCGCCCTGAAGCCGTTCTGCGCTGCCTTCCATGTTGAAGCATCCCGTCTCCTCAGCATCGAGAGCACCACCTAGTAGCCAACCAGGCCACGCTCCCGCCCCCACACGACGGCGGCACTGCGTCGATTCACGCCGATCTTTGCGTACAGGGTTGCCACGTGGTTACGCACTGTATGACGGGAGAGCTTGAGGGCGGTCGCGATACTTTCGTCGTTGTTCCCCTGACAGATCAGTGTCAGAACCTCCCGCTCGCGCGGCGTCAGGTCGGCAAGCTCCATCGTGACCTGGGGCCCTATTTCCGTCCGTCGTACCTGGGCCAGCTTCTCCATTACCGATTGGGAGAACCACGACGCATCCTTCATAACGGCGTCGATTGCCGCAACGAGATCCATCTCCGAGCGTTTGCGATCGGTGATGTCCTGCATGACGCAGAGCGCGCATGCCTGGCCTTGAATAAGCACGGCGTCGGCCGAAAACAGGCAGGCCATCACGACCTTTTCGCTAGTTTGCAGAGAGACCTCCTGGCTACGGATAACATCGCCCGTGCTCAGCTGCTTCTGCAACTCGCGATGATACTTGTCGTCAGTCCATAGGTTTACGTGCATGGGCGACTTACCTATGACTTGTTCCGCGGGATAACCCAAGCCTGCGGTAAAAGCTGCATTGACTTCGAGAATGCTTAGCTCGGGCAACGCACACAACATCATGGGAACGGGCGCAAGGCGGAAGGCTTTGGAGAAGCGCTCTTCGCTCTGGGCCAGGGCTGTCTCGGCCTTCTTGCGTGCATCCAGGTCGATGAAGGTGAAGAGCATGCACCTCTCATCCTCGATTTCGATTGGCTGACCGGCCACGATCACGAACTTCTCGACGTCTTTCGTGGGCAAGCGGAGCACGGCCTCCCGCTGGGAGATCGTGCTCCACTCCTGCAGGCACCGGATAGCGCCTTCGCGGTCGTCGGTGCCCTCGAGTACGTCCAGTTTATAGATGGATTGGTTGAGCACCGCATCGCGCTCGTAACCCGTCATCTCCAGGAAGCCCTGATTGACCTTGATGTATTTCAGGGTCGAAAGCTGGCATATCAACGCCGGAGCGGGGTTGGCATTAAATGCGCGCTCAAAGCGCTCCTGAGCACTGAATTGCTCGGTGAGATCCTGGATGATCAGCACCAATGATTCGCGGGAACCCGCGGCGTTGGTGAGTGCAAGGCTGTGCACCTGATGAATGCGGAAGAAGTCGCCGTCGTCCGCGCGCGTCACCTCCACCACCACGTTGCGGAAGGTCTGGCCATCCAGCACTCGTTCGGTCGGATACTGGTCAGGCTTCAGGCGATGGTGGTTTCGATACCTCAGCACAAATTTCTTCTGGTACTCCGTGACATTCGCGCCAAGCTCCGCCGTGGTTTCGACGCCATGCATTTCAAGCGCCATGTTGTTGGCCCAGACAATGGAGAGATCCGGGTCGATCACCACAACGCCCTCGGCGAGCCCGGCAATGAGCTGTTCAAGCTGGTGCCGATCAACTTTTGGGGTGTCGGTGGTCGATTCCATGGCGTGAATCGCTCTGTTGGTATGCATGATCTTTGTGCGGCACCGAGGTACCGACCAGGGGCTGAAAGTACTAGATCCACCAGTATCTTTTGATCTGGTGACCGCATGGTGAAGCGCCTAGGTTCAATAGGCCATCGACTTCCCGATGGCGCGTCCCAAGACCGAGGTGCATACCCATGAATACGAGCCATAAATCGCATTCGCAGCATTCGGATGAGCGCAAACCCCGTCCCCCGCAACGGGATGACGACAAGCAACACACCGACCATCAAAAGCATAGCCAGCCGCAGCAGCCAGGTCGGCACGAACAGGATCACGGTGCGCCGACCAAGAAATAAGGCGCTTGCGACCCACTGATTCTACGCACAGAAGGAAGCTCCCCCCATGCGACCCTTATTCACTCTATCGTCACTGGCATTGGCAGGCGTTTTGTTCCTGAGCAGCGCAGCGGATCGTCACCAGCTTGCCTATGCGCAACCGCAGGATGCGAGCCGGTCCAGCTCGAATCAACCCACGACGGATACGTGGATCACCACCAAAGTGAAGGCAGAGCTGGCAACCACGGACGGCGTGAAGAGTGCCGACATTTCCGTCACAACACTGAACGGCGCCGTCACCCTGACGGGTGTGGTCGCGAGCGATGTCGTGGTGAAAAAGGCCGTGGCCGCAGCACGCAGCGTCAAAGGCGTGACCTCGGTGGACTCCTCTGGCCTGAAGACCAGCAACTAGTCGAGTGGCCACGGAACATACCCACACGTATCACGCAACACATTTCCCCGGAGGTTCAACCATGAACGAAGACAAGATCAAAGGTCAGTGGAAGCAGCTCAGCGGCAAGATCAAGCAGAAGTGAGGCAAGCTGACGGACGATGACATGAAAGTCGCCGAAGGCAGCACCGAATATCTCGCTGGCAAGCTGCAGGAACGCTATGGCATCGCCAGGGACGAGGCTGACAAGCAGATCGAGGAATTCGATAAGACCCTGTAAAAGGGCCGACGGTCCGGGGGCGGCTTAACGCCGCCTTCCGGTCCGCGCAAAGGAGGCAAGTGGCATCGAAAGTCGATGCCTCATCCACGGCTCGCGGTGATGTAACCCGGGCCTCGTCATCCGCTCGTACTCATCGACAGAAACAGGAGAATCGCGTGCTCCATTGGGCCATCGTGTTTTTCATTGTTGCCATCATCGCGGCGATCCTCGGCTTCACCGGCATCGCAGCAGGCGCTGCGAGCATCGCCAAGATCATCTTCATGGTCTTTCTCGTGCTCTTCATACTCTCGCTGGTCTTCGGCGGCTTGCGCCGTGGCCCAAAGCTTTAGGGAAGGTCTGATTAATCGACTTCTTGTCCGTCATTCCTGCGGACCCCAAAAAGGGGGCGAGAGCAGGAGGTGCTTTCTAACAGCCGAAGGGCTGGTCATCCAGTGTCTTCGCAATCAGAGAATGACAGGCACTGGTTCCCAGCCTTCGCTGGGATGACGATCAAAATCAGAGTTTCCCTAGGGAAGGTCTGATTCGACGACAAGTTGCACCTCATTCCTGCGAACCCCAAAAGGGGCAAGCCCCGTTTTTGGGACTTGCCCCCCTTTTCGGGCTTACCCCCTTTTGGGGTTCGCCGGGATGACGATCAGCATAAGCGCATCCCTCGGCGGGCATTTGCAGATCCAAGCGATGATCGCGTGGGCTTAGCTTTGCAAACTAAGCAGTGATCCAATCGCTAAAGTGGCAATGTCCCTGTTGTCCACGGAACGTTCCGCTTGCGACTGATACCTCAACCAGCGGTTGCGAACCACGGCGAAATCGCTCGACCAACAGCCGCGCATCCCACGCTCGCGGGCGAGCCGCGCACCGCCTTCCCCCTAGCCCGCTGACAGCGCATGCCGCCTCATTTGCGCGCCGGGACCGCATGGCTTGGCGCGCTGTTAGCTGACAAGGTGTTCGGCGGGGCTCTGTTACTTTTTGTCTCGTTGCGCGTGGGGTGTCTCTGAATCCGCGCTGCGCGCAACCGTGGCCTTTGGGCCGCGAGGCGCGGGCCGTGAGTGTCTCACCACTCACGACCCGCTAACCATCACCAACTATGCAGGAGTTGATCATGGCTATCCACGATCATACGGCACGCGCACGCCCGTCTTTCCCACTAGAGGCTACGCACGCGACCTCCGCCGACACGCTGGCTCCCCCAGCTGAGGTTGGGGACGCAGAGCAGCGGTTGTTAACGCTGATCGGTATTGCCCGCTCCGCAGACGCCTTGCTGGGTCTGCTGATGGATAGCGAGGAGGCTCTCCTCGCCCCGTCGCGCCGAGGTTCCCAGCCGGTACGCCAGCTTGCCCTAACCCCGTTGGAATCCGCGGGGTTATCGTTGGCTGTGCATTACCTGCACACCTACGCGCGCTTGTTGGGCCAAAAACCCGCCGCCAGCACCTGACCCGTCCGTTGATCGCCCTCGCGGCGCACCGGGCGTGTTGCCGGTGTGCCGCACCTTGGCGATCACTTACGACTAAACCGGGCAGTTGCCTACATCTATCGCTGCGCTCGCGCCGGCGTGTTTAAGCGTGCGCGCACATCAACTAAGGACAGTGATGAGTCGGATTCCCCTCTCACCGCGCATGTACGTCAGCCGTGTGCTGGCCGTGCGCTCACCCGCGCAGGTGCTGCTGCACGATTACATGCTGCCGGATGACCTCACCTTTGCGCAGACGGCGCGGCGCATCGGCATCACCAGCGCGCAGTTAAAGGATTGGATGATGAATGGCAAGCCGATGACACTCGACTTGGCGAAGATGTTTGCGCGCGCGTTCAACACCACGGCGTTGTACTGGATGGTGTTGCAGGCGCGCCTGGAGCTGGAGGAGCCGACGTACGGCGCGTCGCCTTAGACGCCGGCATGGCCCCATTCGTTGAACGTGCGGGTCATGCCCTGGCCCGTTGGGGCGTTGGGCGGCCAAGGGGCGACATGGCTGGCTGCCTTGCACTTGGCCTTCACCTGTAGCATTCCATACCTGCGCCATCGCACGCCTTGGACTCTCCATGCTTCGCACGCTGATCAAACTCGGCAAGTGGACCGCACTGGTAGTGCTGATTTTTCTGCTGTCGGTGCTCGCGATACGCGCGTGGGATTCGCAGCGCGGTGCGCCCCTGGCGGTGTGGCAAACCTATGTGCCGCACGAGCTTACCGCCGAGCAGATCGATGCCACCGACTGGGCGGGCTACCTGGCGGCCGAGCAGCGCGTGTTTGATGAGGTGCGCACACACGTGAGCGATCAGCTCACGCCCGCGCAGCGCGTAGCCACCAATCGCTATTTCGATGGCTCACCGCTCTACCCTGGCCATTTTGCGCACGATTGGAACCACTCTTACGTGTTACAGCCCGCCGGCGCGCCGCTGGGCGCGGTGGTGCTTATTCACGGCCTTACCGATTCGCCGTACAGCCTGCGCGACATAGCGGAGCTTTATCGCGCGCGCGGCTTTGTGGCCATTGGGCTGCGCGTGCCGGGGCACGGCACGGTGCCGGCCGCGCTCACCGAAACGCAGTGGCCGGATTGGCTGGCCGCCACACGACTGGCCATGCGCGAGGCCCGGCGACGCGTAGGGGCGAATCGCCCCATCCACATCGTGGGTTACTCCAACGGCGGCGCGTTGGCGGTGAAGTACGTGCTGGATGCCAGCCAGCACAGTGAGCTGCCGATGCCCTCGCGGCTGGTGTTGCTCTCGCCGATGATCGGCGTGACGTCGTTTGCCCGCTTTGCGGGGCTGGCAGGCCTGCCAGCCGTGTTGCCACCGTTTGCCAAGGCGGCGTGGCTGGATGTGGTGCCCGAGTACAACCCGTTCAAGTACAACTCGTTTCCGGTGAACGCGGCGCGGCAGTCTTACCTGCTTACCGATGTGGTGCGCAGCCAATTGCTGCGCATGGCGCGCGAGCATCAACTTGCCCGGCTACCACCCATGCTCACCTTTCAATCGGTGGTGGACGATACAGTGCGCGCCTCTGCGGTGATGCGCACACTGTATGCGCAGTTGCCGGCGAACGGCAGCGAGATCGTGTTGTTCGACGTTAACCGTAACCATCGGTTCGACTCGTTGCTACGTGCGAGCGCGTTGCAGGCTTTGCAACAGTTGTTACCGCCCGCGCCACGGCGCTACCGCACCACCATCATCGCCAACACGGCTGTGGACGACAGCCGCACCGTCACCCGCACCACCGAAGCCAACCAAACCACGGTGGAGGAAGCGCCGCTGTCTATCCGCTACCCCGACGACATTTTTTCGCTGTCGCACATTGCACTGCCCTTTCCGCCCACCGACCCGCTGTACGGCACCGAGCCCGACACCCGCGAAAATTACGGCGTGCGACTGGGCACGCAGGCGCCGCGCGGCGAACGCGGCGCGCTGGTGCTCAACCTGGATGCCGTGCTGCGCATCAGCTCCAACCCGTTCTACCCGTACGTGCGCGAGCGCATCGAGGCGGTGATCCCCGACCCTGCCGCCAGCGTGGCCACGTCGCCGTAAACGGCCGGCGGTGGGATACTGGCGGGCATGAACCTGCCCGATACCCTGCTTGCCACGCTGCGCGAGCATTTTGACGCCCAGGCGCTGACCACCGAGATGGGCGAGCGCCTGGCGTATGCCTATGACAACTCGCGCCGCAACGCCTTGCCCGATGCGGTGGTGTTTCCCACCGAGCATGCCCAGGTGGAAGCCCTGGTGCAGGCGTGTCGCGCGCATCGCGTGCCGGTAATCGGCCGTGGGCGCGGCACCAACACCACGGGCGCTACGGTGCCGGTGGCCGGTGGTGTGGTGGTGAGTTTCGAGCGCATGAACCGCATTGTGCGCATCGACCCGGAGAACCGCCTGGCCGTGGTGGAGCCGGGCGTGTTGAACGGCGACCTGCAGGCGGCGTTGAAACCGCACGGCTTCTTTTGGCCGCCGGACCCGACCTCCTCGCCCTGGTGCAGCATCGGCGGCAACCTCGCCTGCAACTCCGCCGGGCCGCGCACGGTGAAATACGGCAGCCCGCGCGAGAACACGCTGGGGCTGCGCGCGGTGGCCGGTACGGGCGAAGGGTTCCGCTGCGGTACGTACACCAGCAAGGGCGCCACGGGCTACGACCTCACCCGCCTGCTGATCGGCTCGGAGGGCACGCTGGCGCTCATCACCGAGGCCACGCTCAAGCTCACGCCGAAACCTTCCGGCTTGCGCACCATGCGCGCTACGTATCGCGACGTGAGTGCGGCGGCGCGCGCAGTGGCGCGCATCATGGCGCAGCCGGTAACGCCATGTGCGCTGGAGTTCATTGACGATGTAGCGCTCAAGCTTGCGCGCGATCACAGTGGTGACAGCGTGCCGGTGGCCGGCGCCATGCTGATGATCGAGGTGGATGGCGAGCCCGACACACTGCCCAGCGCAGTGGAGGCGGTGTCACGCGCCGCACGCGGCGATGGCCTGGAAGACCTCAAGGTGGCCGAAACCGCGGAGGAAACCGCCGCGCTATGGTCTGCCCGCAAGGCGCTGTCACCCGCTCAGCGCACTATTTCGCCCAACAAGATCAATGAGGATGTGGTGGTGCCGGTGAGCCGTCTGCCGGAGTTGGTGGATGGCATCAAAGCGCTCTCCAAAAAGCACGATGTGCTGATCGTGAGCTTTGGCCACGCCGGCAACGGCAACCTGCACGTGAACCTGCTGCCGCGCGACGACGCCGAGCGCGAACGCGCACACGCCTGCCTGGCCGAGGTGTTCGCGTTGGTGATTGCGCTGGAGGGCACACTCTCGGGTGAGCACGGCATTGGGTTGGTCAAGAAGGAGTTCATGCCGCTAGCGCTCGCGCCGACCACGCTGCATTTGATGCGTAACGTGAAGGCGGCGTTCGACCCGGAGGGCATTCTCAATCCGGGTAAGTTGTTGCCTTGAGGTAGGACGTTTTTTGTTGGGCGCTGGCGGGGTGTGCGTGTCGCGCTGATTGACGACGCGCCGCTGATGGTCGGGCAATCGGTGTGGAGCCAAGGCACTGGATCCCCGCTTTCGCGGGGATGACGGTGAGGGGTGGGTGACGGTGAGGGGTGGGTGACGTTGAGGGGTGAGGCGTCGCTGAGGTTGAGGTGACATGCACCTCGAAGCCAGCCGCGCACCATCCCTGGCGACTATCGACCTTGCCTCTTCGTAGCCCTCCAAAAAAGCGAGAGTCGCTATTCAACCGTCGCAAGGCTGGGCACCCCTGACTTTTCTTTCCCCTTGAAGCCCACGCCTCCCTAGCCGCCCTAGCTGCAAAAAAGGTCACCGAGGCACCGACGAACTCCTGCCTGCTCCGCACTACGAGCCGACTGCGCCAGAAACCGGCTTACCCCGCGCGCGGCGAAAAAATCAGATGCAGGCCGAAGGCCACGAACACCGCGCCAGCCAGGCCGTCGATCCAGCGCGAGAGCTTGAGGTAGCCGCGGCGCATAGCCGGCAGGGCGAACACGCCGGCCACCAGGGTGAACCACAGCAGGGTTTCCAGCACCACCATGCTCCACAGGCCCCAGCGCGCACCGGCGCTCACGCCGTCGCCCAGAAAGGCAGAGAACACGCTGCCGAAATAGATCACCACCTTTGGGTTGGACAGGTTGGTGAGCAGGCCGGCGCGCAGGGTGGCCCAGTCGCTCTGCTGAAGCTCCGCCTTGGGTTCACCCGAAGCCGTGGCGGGGGCCTTCAGGGCGCCGCGCAGCATTTTCACGCCCATCCATGCCAGGTAGAGGCCACCGGCCACACTGATCAGGCGCTCCAGCCAGGCCAACCGTTGCAACAGCAGTTGCAGACCGGCCAGCGCCAGCGCCGACCACACCACCACGCCCAGGGTGATGCCCACCACGCCGAACAGAGCCTGGCGGCGCGTACGGCTCACAGCGGTTTGCGACACGAAGAAGAAGTCCGGGCCGGGGCTCAACAGGGCCACCAGATGCACCACGGCGATGGTCAAGAAAAGGCTCAATGGGGGTCTCCTCGGCACGGCAAACGCAAAAATTCGCGGCGGCGCAGCTTGTCGCCACCGCATGGGTCCTCTAGTCTGCCGCTATTTTGGCACGGCCTTGGGACGCCCTCGGCCCTCTGCAGGGGATCACCCGACCCACCGCGACAGGCCCGGTAAGGCCCGGCCTGGCGGTTTTAGCGTGCCCCACCTGACTTTGACCGACCCGACACCGACGACGCTGATGTGCCTTCGACTCCGCCTGATCGCGATGAACTTCCTGCAATTCTTTGTGTGGGGGTCGTGGCTGCTCACCATTGGCGCGTACTGGTTCCAGACCAAGCAGTGGTCGGGTGCGCAGTTCGGCGCGATCTTCTCGACCATGGGTATCGCCGCGCTGTTCATGCCCTCCATTGCGGGCGTGATCGCAGACAAGTACATCAACGCCGAGAAGCTCTATGGCGCGTTCCATATCCTGGGCGCGGTCGTGCTGTTCTTGGTGCCGACGGTGCAATCGCCCGGCCTGATGTTCTGGGTGATGCTGGTGAACATGATGTTCTACATGCCCACCATCTCGCTCTCCATTGCGGTGGCGTACAACGCGCTCAAGAGCGACGGCAAGGACATCATCAAGGATTACCCGCCGATTCGCGTGTGGGGCACGGTGGGCTTTATCGCCGCGCTGTGGACGGTGAGCCTGCTGCATCTGGAAACGTCCTCCGGCCAGTTCTACGTGGCCTCGGGGGCGGCGCTGCTGCTGGGCCTGTATGCGTTCACCCTGCCGGCCTGCCCGCCGCGCTTCCAGCGCAAGGCCAATCAGTCGTGGCTGGATACCTTCGGCCTTACTTCGTTCAAGCTGTTCCGCGATTCGCGCATGGCGGTGTTCTTCATCTTTGCGATGCTGCTGGGTGCGGCATTGCAGCTCACCAATGCCTACGGCGATACGTTTCTGCACGATTTCGCCAAGATGGACGAGTACAAGGACCTGATGTCGGTGCGCTACCCGGCCATCATCATGTCGATCTCGCAGATTTCCGAAACGCTGTTCATCCTGGCCATTCCGTTCTTCTTGCGCCGTTTCGGCATCAAGACGGTGATGACCATCAGCATGCTGGCCTGGACCCTGCGCTTTGGCCTGTTCGCCTACGGCGACCCCGGCCCGGGCCTGTGGATGATCGTGCTGTCGTGCATCGTCTATGGCATGGCGTTCGACTTCTTCAATATCTCCGGCTCGCTGTTCGTGGAGGGCCAGAGCGACCCTTCCATCCGCGCGAGCGCGCAGGGCCTGTTCATGCTGATGACCAACGGTATTGGCGCAGTGCTGGGCAGCTCGCTGAGCGGCCTGATCATCGAGGCGTTCTTTACCCACCCCGATCAGAGCAAGGATTGGCACGGCATCTGGCTCACCTTCGCGATCTACTCGCTGGTGGTGGCGCTGCTGTTCATGGTGCTGTTCAAGCACAAGCACGACCCGGCCGCGCTCAAAAGCGTGCCGGCACACTGAGTTGCCTGCCAGGTAGAACGCAAAGGGCCGCGTCGGCAACGACGCGGCCCTTTCTTTGGGTGGATACCCTGGCGCCCGCTCGGTGCTGCTCGCCCGCCGCGCTGGCAAGCGGTGCCAGCGACGGTCAGAACGGCTCGACCACCACACGGCTGCGGCTGGTATCGAGTGCGCCGTGGTGGTCGAAGTGCAGCACCACCACCCAGTCGTAGACGTTTTCCGGCCACGACTTGCGGCCGATGATATGGCTGGCCTTGCCGCCCAGCGCATCGATGAGCTTGTCGATATGGCCGTGATGCCAGGCGATGAGCACGATGTCGGCGTGGTTGTCCTTGCGCAACGACTGGGCCAGTTCGTCCACCTGCTCGTCCGCGAAGGGCTGCTCGATGGGCAGGCCGATGCGCTGGGACAACGGCGTGAGGGTGAGACGCGGGCGAATGCTTTCCTTGCTGTCGCGCGTGGCGATAAGGCGCTGGGGCATGAGCGTTTCGCGATCGTCCCGCCAAGGGTCGAAATAGCTCGCATACGCCTCCGCGCGCTGCTCGCCCTGCGGGCTAAGCCCCGGGCCGGATTCCGGCTTTTCCGCGTGGCGGACGATCAGCACGGTGACATCGCGCAAGCCCTTGCCGCCCTTTTCGTCGTGATGAGCCCAGGCCAGTGCCGGCAGCGAACACACCAGCAACAGCAAAAACTTGCGAACAAACATGTGGATAGCCCCTTACCCGTACGGGGCGAGACTAGCCCGATGGCGCGCGCGCCGCCAAGCCTGGGCCTGCCCCGCCGGCCCGCTACAATAGGCGGATGCAGATCGGCCCCTACCGCATCGACCCGCCCGTGGTGCTCGCGCCCATGGCCGGCGTCACCGACAAGCCTTTCCGCCTGCTGTGCAAACGGCTGGGCGCGGGCTTGGCCGTGTCAGAAATGACCACCGCGGACCCGCGCCTGTGGCACACGCGCAAGTCGCTGCGGCGCATGGATCACGATGGCGAGCCCGAGCCGGTGAGCGTGCAGATCGCCGGCTACGACCCCGGCATGCTGGCCGAGGCGGCGCGCTACAACGCCGACAACGGCGCGCAGATCGTGGACATCAACATGGGTTGCCCGGCCAAGAAGGTGTGCAACGTGTGGTCCGGCTCGGCGCTCTTGCAGGACGAGCCGCTGGTGGCGCGCATCGTGAAGGCCGTGGTGGATGCGGTGGACGTGCCCGTGACGCTCAAGATCCGCACCGGCTGGGATCGCGACAACAAGAACGCGCTGACCATCGCGCGCATCGCCGAGGACGCCGGCATCGCCGCGCTCGCGGTGCACGGGCGCACACGCGCCGACAAGTACGAAGGCGAGGCCGAGTACGACACCATCGCGGCGGTGAAGGCCAGCGTGCGCATCCCCGTGCTGGCCAACGGCGACATCACCAGCCCGCAGCAGGCGCGCCATGTGCTCGATGTCACTGGCGCGGATGCGGTGATGGTTGGGCGCGGCGCGCAGGGCCGGCCGTGGATTTTCCGCGAGATCACGCATTACCTCGCCACCGGCGAAACGCTGCCCGAACCCACGCCGGCCGAGGTGAGCGAGATCCTGCTGCATCATCTGGAGCAGCTGTACGCCTTCTACGGCGAAATGCAGGGCGTGCGCATCGCGCGCAAGCACCTGGGCTGGTACGCCAAGGATCGCCCCGAGAACGCCGCGTTTCGCCACGTGGTGAATCGCGCGGAGAGCGCGACCGAGCAGTTGCAGTTGACCCGCGAGTATTTCCAGGCGCTCGCCAGCGACGCGCGCCTGGCGGCATAAGCCGTGTGTCGTAAACCCTTGCGCAGCCCCCTGGGGCATCATGCAGAGCATCGCATTTGATCGCCTAGGTTCCACCCTTGCCACACGCATCCGCCCTACGTTCGCTCGCCTCGCGCCTGTCGCTGCTCGGCCTGGTTGGCGCAGCGCTGTTGCTTAGTGGCTGCCAGGCGGCGCTGTTCGCGGGCCTCAATGCCACGGACACCCATCGCGGCGTGGCGCAAACCCACGACATCGTGTTCGACGAAGAGCACGACCTGGCGCTGGATGTGTACGCCCCTGCGCAAGCCATGCATGCGCCTGTGGTGGTGTTTTTCTATGGCGGCGACTGGGCGCGCGGTGAGCGCGCGTGGTATCGCTTTGTCGGTACGGCGCTGGCGTCGCACGGCGTGGTGGCGGTGATTCCCGATTATCGCAAGGTGCCACACGTGCCGCTGTCCGGGCTGATGGACGACGCTGCCCTTGCTGTCGCATGGACGCGCAAGCACGCGCGCGAGTTCGGCGGCGCAGCCGACGATGTGTTCGTGATGGGGCACTCCGCCGGCGGCCAGATCGCCGCGCTGCTCGCCACCGATCCGCGCTGGCTGGATGCTCACCACCTGGAGCCCACCGACCTGGCGGGCTTTATCGGCCTGGCCGGTTGCTATGCATTCGTGCCCATCGCGCCAGACGACAAGGACATGCTCGCCGTGTTCGGCCACACCATCGCCCAACAACGCGAGGGCGAACCCGTGGCGCACGTGCGCGGCCACGAGCCGCCCATGCTGTTGTTGCAAGGCATCGACGACCACGAGGTGGAGCCGAGTAACGCGCTAACGCTGAACCAGGCGGAGCAGGCGCACCACGGCGACGTCACGTTGCGGCTTTATCCCGGTGTGGGGCACGAAGGTGTGCTGTTGGCGCTATCGCGCCCGATGCACGAAACCGCGCCCACGCTGGAAGACGTGCTCGACTTTATCCAGGCCCATCCCAACGCCCACTCTGGCACGCACCCGCTGGCGATGAGCGACGCTGCGCCGCGCTAAACCGCAGCCTTCACGCCGGGCGGCGTAACCTTTGGCCCCTGCCAGAGGCCGCAGCCATGAACAGCATCGTCACCGGTGAGTTTCCTTACATCCACGGTTTTTCGACGGAAGAACAATCGCGGCTGATGCGCCAGGCGCGCATGTTCGAGAGCACGCTGTTCAGTCACATCGACTACAGCGAGGCGACGCGCCTGCTCGAAGTGGGTTGCGGCGTGGGCGCGCAGACAGAGATTTTGCTGCGGCGCTTTCCCCACCTGCATGTCACCGGCGTGGATCGCTCGGCCGCACAGCTGCATGCGGCGGAGCACAACCTGGCCGACACCGCGTGGTGCAGCGCGCGCTATACGCTGCAACTGGCGGACGCCACCGACCTGCCGTTCGCCGATCGCAGTTTCGATGCGGCGTACCTGTGCTGGGTGCTGGAGCACATGCCCAGCCCCGCACGCGTGCTGAGCGAACTGCGCCGCGTGCTCAGCCCCGGCGCGGTGGTGTACATCACCGAAGTGCTCAACAGCTCGTTTTTCCTGGACCCGTATTCACCCCATTTGCTGCGCTACTGGATGGCCTTCAACGACCACCAGTACGACAGCGGCGGCGATCCGTTCATCGGCGCCAAGCTCGGCAACCTGCTCCTGGCCGGCGGCTACCGCGACGTGCAGACCGAGGTGAAGAGCTTTCACCTGGACAACCGCCACCCGGGCAAGCGCAAGCAGATGATCGAGTTCTGGGAGGAGTTGCTGCTGTCGGCCGCCGACCAGTTGGTAGCGACCGGCAAGGTGGACCCCGCCACGGTCGAAGGCATGCGCCAAGAGTTGCAGGCGGTGCGCAACGACCCCAATGCGGTGTTCTTTTTCGCCTTTGTGCAGGCGCGCGCGCTGGTTTACTGAGCGGCAGGGGTTGTGGTGACAAAGCCGTACTGCGCCAGCACCGGCTTGAGCGCGGCGATCCACAGCGCGTAGCCGGCCGGCAACATGTGCAGGCCATCGGGGCGGAACAGCTCCGCGCGCGGCTTGCCCTGCGCATCCAACATGGCGGGGGCGATGTCGACGAAGCGCACGTCCTTCTGGGTGGCGGCCCAGGCGCGGATGAGGTCATTGGCCTGCTTCATCTGCGGCCACAGCGCCACGCGCGCCAGGCTAGGCTTGATCGACACGAACACCACCGGCACGCCGGGCACGCCCCGGCGGGCACGCGCCACGAAGGCCTGGAACGAGGCGAGCACCTGCGCCGGGCTGGCGCCCTCGGCCATGTCGTTGTCGCCGGCGTACAGCACGATCACGCGCGGCTTGTACGGCCACACGATGCGGTCGGCATAAAAGGTGGAGTCCGGCAGCGCCGATCCGCCGAAGCCGCGGTTGATCACCGGGATGCCGGGGAAGTCCGCCGCCAGCGAACTCCAGAAATGAATCGACGAGCTGCCGATGAAGAGCACACCGCCCGGCGCGGGCGCGTGGGCCCGGTCGGCGGCGACGAAGGCGTCAATATCCGGCTTCCAGTGCGAGGATGGCGCGGCGTCCGCGTGCAGCCAGGCCGAAGCCAGCAGACTCATCAACAGGCACAGCAGCCAGGTCAGACGCTTCATTCGCTCTCTCCGCCGGGTGGGTCGTTCAGGGATGGGTTTTCGATTATGTCGGCCTGGGGCGGCATCGCCAACGGCCGCCCCTGCTATCCCACCACTCGTACCAGCGGCACCACCACTCATCACAACACGCTTGTTCGGCACGGGAGAAGGCGCACAGTGGGGCCCTTCGCCCCGCCGAGAGCCCGCCATGCAACGTCGCGACCTGCTCAAGACCGCCCTTACCTTGCCGCTGTTGCCCTGGGCCCTGTCGCCGGGCCTGGCGAGTGCCGGCGCGGTGTCGAAGGCAACCCGACTAGGCCGGCGGGCGCGCGTGCGCCCCGGCGACCCGGGTTGGCCCAGCACCGCCCAATGGGACCAGCTCAAGGATGCTGTCGGCGGCCGCTTGCAGGCGCTGCGCTCGCCCTTCGACGCCTGCTCGGCCCAGAACGCGGTTTGCCAGGAGGCGCTGGCGCAGATCAAGAACCCCTACTACGTGGGCGACAACCCCGCCCTCACCCAAACCAGCGGCTGGGTGGATGCCTGGACCTCGCACCCCAGCGCCTACGCCGTGGCGGCCGAGAACACGCAGGACGTGGTGGCCGCCGTGAACTTCGCCCGCCAGCATCACCTGCGCCTGGTGGTGAAGGGTGGCGGCCACAGTTACCAGGGCACCTCGGCCGCGCCCGACTCCCTGCTGGTGTGGACCCGCCACATGAACGCCATCGCCCTGCACGATGCCTTCGTGCCACAGGGCGGTGAGGGCAAGGGCACGCCATTGCCCGCGGTTTCCGTGCAGTCGGGCGCCATGTGGGTCGATGCGTATAACGCGGTCACCACGCGCGGCGGGCGCTATGTGCAGGGCGGCGGCTGCAACACCGTGGGCGTGGCCGGGCTGGTGCAGAGCGGCGGCTTCGGCAGCTTCTCCAAGAACTTCGGCACGGCTTCCGGCGGTTTGCTGGAGGCGGAAGTGGTTACCGCCGATGGCAAGGTGCGCGTGGTGAACCCGCACCAGGACCCGGAACTGTTCTGGGGCATCAAGGGCGGTGGCGGCGGCAGCCTGGGCGTGGTGACGCGGCTCACCCTGCGCACGCATGAGTTGCCGGAAACCTTCGGCGCGGTGTTCGGCGCCATCCAGGCTGACTCCGACGAGGCGTATCGCGCGCTGATCGCGCACACCATGCGCTTCTATCGCGATGTGTTGTGCAACCCGCACTGGGGCGAGCAGATCACGTTTCGCCGCGACAACGTCGTGCGCTTGTCGATGGTGTTCCAGGGCTTGAGCCAGGCGCAGGCCGAACAGGTGTGGGCGCCTTTCCTGGCCGCCGTGCATGCGCGTTCGGACTGGCACATCCGCGACCAGGTCAAGGTATTCGCCCTGCCCGCGCGCCACTTCTGGGATGCGGATTTCTTCCGCGAGCACGCGCCCGATCTGATCGTGCCCGACCGCCGCATCGGCGCACCGCGCGATCACGTGCTGTGGGCGGGCGACGAAGGTCAGGTGGGCCAGTTCATCTACGGCTACCGCTCTGCATGGTTACCGCAATCGCTGCTGGACGCGCGACAGATCGATGGTCTCACCGATGCCATGTTTGCCGCCACGCGCCACTGGGGTTTCTCGCTGCACTTCAACAAGGGCCTGGCCGGCGCCCCGCCGGAAGCCATTGCACGTTCACGCGACACCGCCATGAACCCGGGCGCCATGGATGCGTTTGCGCTAGCCATTACCGGCAGCGAAGGCGACCCGGCCTTTCCCGGCATGCCTGGCGCCGAGCCCAACGTCACCAAGGGTCGCGAGGAAGCAGCCGCCATCGATCGCTCGATGGACAGCCTGATCAAGGTGGCACCGCACGCAGGTTCGTATGTATCGGAGAGCAACTACTTCGAGCGCGATTGGCAAACCTCGTTCTGGGGCGCCAACTACGCGCGCCTGGCCGCCGCCAAGCATCGCTACGACCCCGATGGCCTGTTCTTCGTACGCCACGGTGTGGGTAGCGAGCATTGGAGCGACGATGGGTTTACGCCGCGCTGAGTGCGCGCCGAGGCCCTTGTTCAAAATGCCCACGAGGATTCACCGCATGCATATGCGCTACGGGTTTACCCGTAGCGATCCGCCAATGCATCCGTGGCTTCAACCAATCGATCGACAATGGCCGGATCGGCGGCACTGTGTCCGGCCAGCACGATGTGCAGTTGCGCTTCGGGCCATGTCGCCGCGAGGTCGCAAGCGCTTTTGACGGGGCAGATGATGTCGTAGCGGCCGTGCACGATAGTGGCCGGGATGTGGCGAATGGCGCCGATGTCGCGCAACAGTTGGTCGGGCTGGAGAAACATGGCGTGGCGGAAGTAATGCACTTCGGCACGAGCCACGCTAATGGCGACTTGCGGGTTGTCGAAGTTGCCTGGTTCGTCGGGATCGTGAATCAAGGTGGTGCTGCCACCTTCCCAGTTGCCCCACGCCATGGCTGCCGCCAGCCGCACTGCTTGGTCGTCGCTGTCCAGGCGGCGCCAGTAGGCCTCCACCAAGTCGTCGTGCTCCGCCGGGGGAATGTGCGCAAGGTAGCGTGCCCAACGCTCCGGGAAAATCCAGGATGCTCCGCCATCGATCTGGTTGAACCAACGCAGCTCGCCTGGGCGAGCAAGGAAGATACCGCGCAACACCAGCCCAAGCGCGCGCTCGGGATGCGCCTGCGCATAGGCCAGTGCAAGCGTCGAACCCCAGGAACCACCGAACACCACCCAGCGCTCGATACCCAGGTGTTCGCGAATGGCCTCGATGTCGGCCACGAGGTGCTGTGTGGTGTTGTTGCGCAGATCGGCATGCGGGGTGGATTGGCCCGCACCGCGCTGATCGAACAGCACGATGCGATAGCGCGCGGGATCGAAAAAGCGGCGGTGATACGGCGACACGCCCGCGCCTGGCCCGCCATGCAGGAACACCACGGGCAAACCTTGGGGGTTGCCGCACTCTTCCACGTGCAGCTCATGAATGTCGTCAACAGCGAGTCGCCATGTGCGATACGGCTCGATCTCGGGATACAGCTCGCGCATTGGTTCACTCCCTTGGCAAGGGGGCGAGCATACCCATGCGTGCACGAGTAACGGTAGCGGTGGTTGTGCTTTGGCGCGTGACACTTGATCCGCCCCGGTGTGGCCCGGCCAAGTCATCTGTCGAGATGATGGCGACGCGGGCAAAGCGGGGCGCAATCGCGGCAGATTCCGCGATATCACCGCCGTAAGCGCCCATGCGGCGAGCACACCGGTGTGGCATCGCTAGTATCGGACTCCCCATTGCGCCTCAGGGATCGACGCCGTGAAAACGCCTATCGCATGCATGTTGTTGGCCTTACCGCTGTGGAGTGGCATGGTGGTGGCTGGTACGACGGGCGAGGTCATCGTGCCTCACCCACAGCAACGCCCGTGGGCACCGCCCGCGCCCGCGCAGCAGGAGCCGATTTGGCCAGATGGCCTGGCCATCGCCGCACCGATCAACCCGGCGCCGGAAGTGTTCGGCACAAACGATCCCAAGATCGGCCAGCCCATCACCGTGGTGGGGCACGTGGCACGCCCGACCATGACCATTTTTCCACCCAAGGGCGCCAATACCGGGGCCGCCGTTGTGGTGTTCCCCGGTGGCGGCTATCGCATCCTGGCGATCGACCTGGAGGGCACCGAGATCTGCGACATGTTCACCGCCAAGGGCGTGACCTGCGTGCTGCTCAAGTACCGCGTGCCCGGCAGCGGCCCGTACTGGTCGGAGGAATGCCAGTGCCGCGGCCAGCCCACCGCGCCCATGGCCCTGCAGGACGCGCAGCGCACCATCAGCCTGGTGCGCCAGCGCGCCGACAAGCTCGGCATCGATCCGCACAAGATCGGCGTGATCGGCTTTTCGGCCGGCGGCCACATGGTGGCGGAGGTGAGCAATCATCCGCAGCGCAGTTATCGCCCCGTGGATGCGGCCGATCAGCAGAGCAGCCGCCCGGATTTCGCCATGGCACTCTATCCCGGCCACTTGTGGAAGGAGCCGGGCCTTGGCCTGAGCCTGAAGATCGCGCGCGACTGCCCGCCCACTTTCATTGCCCAGGCGGAAGATGACCCGGTGGACGATGTGCGCGAATCGCTCTCCTATTTCCTCGCGCTCAAGCAGGCGGACATCCCCACCGAGATGCACCTGTACGCCAAGGGCGGGCATGCATTCGGCGTGCGCCCCGGCCCCAACCCGATCACTCAATGGCCGGCGCTGGCGGATACCTGGATGCGCACCATCGGCGTGCTGCCGGCGGCGCACTGAGGCGTTGGCGGGTTGATAGGGGTTGGTTGAGTGACGCGTTGCTGGTCATTCCGGCGCGCCCCGCAGAGGGGGCAAGAGCAGGGCGCGTTTTTTAGCAGTCGAAGGGCCGGTCATCCCGTGCCTTACGTTCCATGACGTGCAGGCGCTGGATCCCAGCGTTCGCTGGGATGACGATCAAGATCGGAGCATCCTCAATGACGTGTAGACGCTGGAGCTCAGCCCTCGCCCCTTTGGCGGGTTCGCCGGGATGACGATCAAGACCGGAGCATCCTCAGTGGGTGTCCACTCGTAGCAGGCGGGCGCGGCTCACATTGCCGCGCGCGAACGCGTGGAACTTCCAGGTCTGGCCCGGTTGCAGGTCGTGCACCTCGTCGGAAGCGCGCCCGATAGCGTGCCCCTTGGCATTGAACAGGGTGAAGTTCACCCGGGCGAGGTGCACCGGCGTGCGGCCGGTATTGGTCAGCGTGCCCACCACCTTGTTACGGCCCGGCGTGACATCGCGCTCCACGCGGTAGGTGCCGAGGCGCACGTGGTGGGCCGGCGGCGGCGCGGCCAGGGCGATCGGGGAGGAAAGACCCAACATCAACAACAACGACCAGCGAAAACTCATGCAGCGATCAAAACCCGGGAATGCAAACCGATAGATTAGCGGACCACCCCGCCCTGCGCGGTGATCCCCCACACACCGGGAGGCTTGCCAGGACACCCCACCGCGGCGACCGCCGGCTCCCCGCCGCTGCGACCCGGCTGGGCTATCCTGCCGCCCTTGAGATCGCGCCAGGCCGCCCCAGCAGGGCCAAAAAGCCGTCCAAATGGCTGAATCGGCATGAAATCGTCATGTGCGGCCCCCATGCTGAGGCTGCAAAGCGGGGGGAGGCCGTGTATCATGCGCCACCCCCTTTCATCTTTCTATCCGTAAGGAAGGATATAACCCGCGATGAGCAACTTCCTCTTCACCTCCGAGTCGGTTTCTGAAGGCCACCCGGACAAAGTCGCCGACCAGATCTCCGATGCCGTCCTCGATGCGATCATCGCGCAGGATCCGCGTGCGCGCGTGGCCTGCGAAACGATGGTGAAGACGGGCGTCGCCATCGTCGCCGGCGAAATCACCACCAGCGCCTGGGTTGACCTGGAGTCGCTGACCCGCAAGGTCATCACCGACATCGGCTACGACTCCTCGGAGGTCGGCTTCGACGGCGAGACCTGCGGCGTGCTGAACCTGATCGGCAAGCAGTCGCCGGACATCAACCAGGGCGTGGACCGCAAGAAGCCCGAAGAACAGGGCGCTGGCGACCAGGGCCTGATGTTCGGTTACGCCACCAACGAAACCAAGGACTACATGCCGGCGGCGATCTACTACTCGCATCGCCTCGTCGAGCAGCAGGCCAAGGTCCGCAAGAAGAAGAACTCGCCGCTGCCGTGGCTGCGTCCGGACGCCAAGAGCCAGGTCACCCTGCGCTATGAAGACGGCGTCGCGACCGCCATCGACGCGGTGGTGCTGTCGACCCAGCACGACCCGAACGTGAAGCAGAAGGACCTCGTCGAGGCCGTGCGCGAGTACATCCTCAAGCCGGTGCTGCCGGCCAAGCTGCTGCACAAGGGCACCAAGTTCCACATCAACCCGACCGGCAAGTTCGTGATCGGCGGCCCGGTGGGCGACTGCGGCCTGACCGGCCGCAAGATCATCGTGGACACCTACGGCGGCTGGGCCCGTCACGGTGGTGGCGCGTTCTCGGGCAAGGATCCGTCCAAGGTGGATCGTTCGGCTGCTTACGCCGCTCGCTACGTGGCCAAGAACATCGTGGCCGCCGGCATTGCCGACCGCTGCGAAGTGCAGGTGAGCTACGCCATCGGCGTGGCTGAGCCGACCTCCATCTCGGTCACCACCTTCGGCACCGGCAAGATCGCCGACGACAAGATCGAAAAGCTGATCCGCAAGCACTTCGACCTGCGTCCGTACGGCATCATCAAGATGCTCGACCTGATCCACCCGATGTACCAGCAGACCGCGAGCTACGGCCACTTCGGCCGCACCCCGCAGGAAGTGAAGGGTCCGGATGGCAAGGTCTACTCCACCTTCTCGTGGGAAAAGACCGATAAGGCCGAAGCGCTGCGCGCCGATGCCAAGCTGAAGTAAGCGACGCTTGCTTCGCAACAGGAAACGGGCCGCTTATGCGGCCCGTTTTTTTATGCCTGCGCGGTGGTGAAAGCCACTCGTCGCGCTGGGGATGCTCTGCCTTTGATCGTCATTCCTGCGAACGCAGGAATCTAGTGCCTTTTACGCCCAAGGGTTCACAGGCGCTGGATCCCAGCGTTCGCTGGGATGACGAGCAAAATGTCGGTTCATCGGACCTTCCCCAGAGGTGCGTTGATCTTGGCCGTCATTCCTGCGAACGCAGAAGTGACGAGCAAAAGCAGAGCACCACTAAGCCTGGGCGCCCTGCTTCCGCCGCGTTTCCACGAAGGACGCAACCAGCTCCACCACAGCGTCCTCGAACTCCTGCGTGACCAGCATGTGCTCGTCGCGCTCCAGCCCGGCGCGCACGATGCCGGCCACGGCCTGGGTGAGCACAAAGGCATCCACCGGCGACAACCGCACCACGCCCGCTTCGCCATCGGCCACCTGGCCAGCCTCCAGCATGCCGGCCAGGGTGATCACCGGGCGATCCATGTCGCGCCGGGAGTCGTTGCGCCAGGCGAGGTCGAACATGATCTTTCGCGCACGCTGGCGCCCGTCGAAGGCATGCAATTCGGTGCGCACCACGATGCGGATGCGCTCGCGCAGGCTGAGCTTTTCGCCGCTGCGCGAGGTGAGCGCTTCGGTCATGCGCGCCAGGCGCCGGTCGCGCTCGTGGCGCGCCAGCGCGTCGAAGATTTCCTGCTTGTTCTCGAAGTACTGGTAGATGGTGCCGACGCTGAAACCCGCCGCCGCCGCGAGGCGGTTGGTGCTGAAAGCGCGCAAGCCGCGCTTTTCGAGTAACTGGATGGCCGCCTCCAGGATCAGCTCCCGCGTTTGCCGCGCGCGTGCCTGCGCCGGTGCACGACGCTTGGGAGCGGCTTTGGGGCGGGTTTCACTGGCCATGCACGGGCACGCATACCTGAGGCAACCCCCGCAGGCTCCCGCATCGCTTGGCGCAAGTCCAGTCCCATCAGGCCCGGTGGCCGGGTACGCCAGCCATCGGCCTTTAGGGAGGGTCCGACTCATCGGCTCTTTTGTTCGTCATTCCTGCGGAAGCAGGAATCCAGCGCCTATACGTTTAAGGATTTACAGACACCAGATCCCAGCTTTCGCCCCCACTTTTGGGGCTTCGCAGGGATGACGAACAAAAATCAGAGCATCCTTAGAAGTTGTACTTCACGTCGATGCCCACGGTGCGCGGCGGCACGGTAAAGGCTTCGCCGAACGGTGCGTAGTAGGTCTGCAGGCCGGTGGAGACGAAGGCCAGCTTGTTGAACATGTTCTTGACGTAGAGATACGCCGACCAGCGTCCGCTGGCGTCTTCCACGCCCACGCGCCCGTTCACCAGGGTGTAGTTGCCCATCTGCGTGCGGGTGGGGTCGTTGGTGCGGAACGTGGAGTAGGACGTGCCCACGTAGTTGGCGTCCAGGCGCAGCATGCCGCCCAGGCCCGCGCTCAATGGCCAGCGGTAGTCGGCGGCCACGGCGCCCGCATACTTGGGCGTGTTCGGCACACGATCGCCCGCCTTGCCCAGCACGCCCTGCTCCTCGTAGGTGTTGTTGGCCTGATCCTGGGTAAGCACCGCATCGATGTAGTTGAAGTTGGCGGTGAGATCCAGGCCGGGCAGCGGGCGATACAGCACATCCCACTCCAGGCCACGCATGCGCGCCGCGCCGGCATTGGTGATGAACTCGGAGGTGCCATCCAGCGTAATGGCGCTCACCTGCATGTTGTGCCAGTTGATCTGGTACACGTCGGCGGTGAGGTAGAGCTTGCGGTCGAACCAGTTGGACTTGATGCCCAACTCGTAATTCCACAACGAGTCGGCCTTGTAGGTGGTCAGGTTGATCGGCAGGTTGATCAGCTGATTGGCGCCGCCCGGCCGCATGCCGTCGGCCGCCAGTGCGTACACCATGGCGTTGGGCGCCAGGTCATAGGACACGTTGAGCTTCTTGAGCCAACCGCTCTGCCCCGCACTCACCGTGGTGGGCGGCAAGGTGCCGCCGCCGATCAGCGGGAAGTTGAAGTTGAGATCGGTGTAGCCGGTGATGTCCTTGCTGTAGTTGTAGTAGCGCAAGCCGCCGGTGATGTTGAGATCCTGCGTGACGTGCCAGGTGGCCTCGCCATAGGCGGCCTTCTGCTGCAGGTCATCCACGATGCGCCGGCGGAAGAAGATGCTCGACGGCGACAGCGGGCCGCCGGTGGCCGGGTCCGCATAGGTGTATTCGCTGAACAGGCGGCTCTTGCGCTGCTCTTCGTACAGGCCGGCCGTCCACTCCAGCGTGTCGCTGCTCTTGCTGGTCAGGCGCAGCTCGTTGGACCAGTTCGTGGTCTGGCCCGGGTAGTACAGGTAGGAGGGAATGTATTTGTCGGCGTTGTACACATGCCCAAGGCCGAGCGCGCCCAGCAGGTACTTGGCGTACTGGAACAGCGGGGTGGCATCCTGGCTGTAGTAGCTGTCGCGGTCGAAGTACGAGCTGATCGCGGTGAGCGTGGCCCAATCCATGTCCCAGTTGAGGGTGACATTGGACACCTTGGTGTGGTCGCGATACGGCACCAGCGTGGCGATCTCCGAGCCATAACGCGAAGGCAGATCCACCGGGTATTGCGATTGCAGCGCCCAACGCTCCGGATACGGCGTCCACACGTTTGGCTCGGCGTTGGTGGTGTGGTCGGAGAAGCTCGCATCCAGCGTCACCTTGTCGGTGGGCTGGTAGCGCAGCAGCACGCGCCCGCCACCCTGCTTGGCCTCGCCGACATCGCTGCGGTGAAGCACCACGTTGTCGATGTAGCTGCCGGTATCCTGCTTGTCCGCCACTACGCGCACGGCGAGCTTGTCCTGGATCAGCGGCAGATTGAACATGGCGTTGGTGGACCACGAAGGCCCGCCGCCCTTGGTCACCGCATAGCCGGCTTCCACGCTGCCATCCATGCGGTCCAACTCGGGCTTGTTGGTGATCAGGCGGATCGCGCCACCCATCGAGCTGGCGCCATACAGCGTGCCCTGTGGGCCGCGCAGCACTTCCACGCGATCGATGTCGAACAGGTTGAGGTCCGGCTGGTGACCGCCGGCATCGTTGGTGGTGCCCACTGAACCACTGATGGGCGTTTCGTCCATGTAGATGCCGGTGGTGGGCTCGCCCGCCGCATAGATGCCGCGAATGGAAATGCGCGACTGGCCCACGCCGGCGTTCTGCACGCTCACGCCCGGCGCCATCTTGAGCATGTCGTTGATGCTCACCGCGCCGCTGTCGGCCAGCACTTCGGCCGGTACGGCGGTAATGGCGATGGGGGTCTTGTCGATGGCGGTGGCGTGCTTGGTGGCGGTGACGGTGATGGCGCCCAGCGAGGTGGCGTCCTCCTTGGAGGCTGCCTTGGTGGGGCTCGCGTTCGCCGCGTCTTGCGGCGCGGATTGCGCCTGCGCCACGCACGGCGCGAGCGCTCCGGCCATCCACAGTGCCATCCACAACGGATGCCGCATCATCGCCTTACCGCTTTTGGTTGTTTGGCCCAACATCGTGCTCTCCCCTCGCTGCTGTACGGTCGTCGGCGACGCCACGCATCGCCCGGATCAAGGACATGGCATCCCCTGCGCACGCTCCCCGCGTGCACCGAGATCCCTAGGATGAAACCGCCCGCGCTTAGCCGGCGGCGTTGCGCATGAACTGGGCGGCGAACTGCACGCAGTTCAGGTAGTCGCTCACGGGGATGCCCTCATCGATGCCGTGGAAGCGCTCGATGGTGGTGGGCGTGAGGTGATACGGCACAAAGCGCAGTTGTTCGGTGGATACCGGCACGTAGTGCGATGCGTCCGTCGCGGCCGTGACCAGATAAGGCACCACCGGCACGCCGGGTGACACCTGCTGGATGGTCTGGCGCACCAGCTTGAGGCCCTCGCCGTCGATGGGCGAGGTGGGGCTGGCTTCGTTCTGTTCGCTGCCTGGCTCGATCTTGACGCGCGGGTCGGCCACGACGCGGCGCACGTGCGCCAGCACATCGGCCACGGTGTCCCCGGGCAGGATGCGAAAGTTCACGGTAGCCTTCGCCACGGTGGGCAGCACGTTGTCTTTCACGCCGGCATTGAAGGTGGTTTCGGCCGTGGTGGTACGCACCATGGCATTGCCCGAGGGGGTCTTCTCCAACTGGCCGACCAGCACCGGCGCCAGCAACCAGCGGTTGCGCACCGCCATGCGTGCAGGCCACGGCAGCAAGGGCGCGATCGCGTCGAACATGGCCGTGGCGGTGGGCGCCAGGCGCGCCGGCATCTGCTGTGCTTCCAGGCGCGTCAGCGCCTGGCTGAGGATGCCAATGGCCGACTGCGGCGGCGGCTGCGAGGAGTGCCCGCCAGCAGCCTGCACGCTGAGCTTCACCGACACATAGCCCTTCTCGGCGATGCCCACCATGGCGAGATCGCCCGCTACGCCAGGCATCAGGCCGTTGGTGTAGGCGCCGCCTTCATCGAGCACCAACTGCGCGTGCACGCCACGCTGCTTGAGCAAGTTCACGATGGCGACCGCGCCGCCCTTGCCGCCGCGCTCCTCATCGCTGCCGAACGCAAAGTAGATGGTGCGCTTGGGCTCGAAACCTTCGCCCAGCAGTTGCTCGGCGGCCTCCAGGATGGAGACCAGGCTAGCCTTGTCGTCGAGTGCGCCGCGCCCCCAGATCACGCCATCGGCCACGTCGCCCGACCACGGATCGCGCGTCCAGCGCGCGCGTGTATCGGGGTCCACCGGCACGGTGTCCTGGTGCGCCATCAGGATGATGGGCGGCACCGAGGCATCGCGCCCCTTCCAGGTGAACAGCAGGCCGCCGTGGCCCACCTCTTCCACCAGCAGCTCGTGATGCACGCGCGGAAACTGCTCGGCGAGATAGGCATGCAGCGCCGCGAGATCTTCGCTGGAGGGCGGCGCTTCGCCGGTGGATACCGTGTGCAGCTTCACCGCGCCGGCAAAGCGGGCCACGGCCTGCTCTTCGTCCAGCTTGAGCGGTCGATAGCCCGCCTGGCTTTCCCCCACCGCCAGCGGCGGCGTCAGCCAGGTGCGCCACAGCACCACCGCCACCACGGCCACCACCACCAGCACCACACCGCCTACGGCTGCCTTGAGCACCCTTTTCATACGACCCAACCCTCCCCAGGGCATACCGATTGCCGCACCGGCGGCAAAGACCACGTCGATACCCGACGTTACGAAGCCGGCATGCTGAGTCGCAATGCGAAAATCTGAGCAGTGGCGGCCGGAGGTAAAGCTCGCGCGACAACGCAGCGGCAACGCACCGGCCCAAGGGGCGGCACTGGCCTGGGGAATATAGCTTTCTAGGCACCGTGGGCCGCGAAACACAAACCTGAGCGATCGGCCGCCGCCGGCGGTAGTCCGGTCTACAAATCCGTGGGATGGCGCGAGTGCTGGCCGTGACCGGGCAACTGATCCAGCGACCCTTGCGTATCGAACGTTCCGGCCACGCCGACGCCACCGATGGCGTCGCCCATCATCGACCAGCCGGTTGCCGGGTCGTTCATAGGCACGGGCGCCGACGCGTTGGCGATATCGTTGGGTGCGACGCCCGGCGTCTCGTGCATGGTGGGGGTGACGACGTGCGACAGGCTAGTCAGTAACGCCAGGCTAAAGCACGCAATGCGTTCCTCCGTCGCGCAACCAACGGCCACGAGCGCACCGGATGAGCACAGCGGAGGGCGGCGGCATCACCGTCGCATAGGCCACGACGAAACGTGCCAAGTACTCAGCGCGCCGCATGATGGTGAGGATCGACGTGCCGGACGATCCCGTGCCGCACGCTCCGTAACAGTTGGTTGTTGCCCGTGATCTGCGCTCGCGCCATCCGCTTGGCGACGATTACCCGCGAGCCACGCTGGGTATTCCAACGGAATCCGCACATCCCATGCAGCGCCACTTCGTGACCCGTAACGTGGCGAGACATCGCATCTCGGCACCTGCTGTGCCGGCTTGAGTAGTAAAAAAACGGCGCCCGAAGGCGCCGCTCTCTCTACCTCAACCCGACTTGCTTACCAACCCATGCTCATGCCCGCGCCGACCGACGCGTCGTTGCCCGATGCGGAGCCACCGAAGGACAGGTTGACGTTCGGCGCCAGCTGGCGGCTGTAACCCACCGCAATGGCTGCCTTGCCCTTCATGCTGCCTACGCCCACGCCGACCTTGTTCGCCGTATTGATACCCTGAGCGCTCAAGGCCATCTGACCATAAGCGGCACCCATGGCACCCACAGCATTCACGTGGCGGTTGACCTCGTGGAACTTGTTGTTGGCCCAATCCTGCACACCACCCACGGCGTCTTGCACCTGGCCCCAGTTGGCGGCATCCGTACGCTGCGTGCCGGCCGCCACATTGGTGACCTGCCGCTCGTTGCCCACCGAGCCCATCGACACGGTGTTGTCACGATCGGCCACGGAGCCCGCACCCAACGCCACCGCGTTGTTGGCAGTTGCGCTGGCGCCATTGCCCAACGCCGTGCTGCTGTTGCCCGACGCAGCGGCGCCGCTGCCCATCGCCGTGCTCTGGTTACCGCTTGCCTTCGCGTCGCCGCCGACCGCCGTGCTGTTGTTGCCAGAGGCGTTGGCACCCGCGCCCAATTGCGCACTGCCTTCACCCGAACCGCTGCCACCGTACTGACGGCCGGCCAGATCCTGCTCCATCGAGCTCAGGCGGCTGTTCAGCGAACTGGCCAGATCGCCGGCCGCATCGAACTGCGACTGCACGTTGTTCTGCAGCGTGGTGACGTTTGCAGTGAGCTGCTCGTACTGCGACTGCACCGTGTCGCCCAGGGTGATGTAGTTGTTGTTCAACTGATCCATCTGCGTCTGCACGTTGCTGCCCAGCGTGGTGACGTTGGCACCCAGCTGATCCACCTGCGTTTGCAGACCTTGCTGCATGGCATACAGCTGACCGCCGTTCACCGCCTGCATGCTGCCCTGTGCCACTGCACCGGCCGCGACGTTGTTGATCACGGTGCCGTTGGCGCCGCGCAGCGTCATGGAGGCAAAGCTCGGGCTGTCATACGTCAGCGCAACCTGCGGGGCGCCGCTGCCATCGACCAGGCCCGAGGCACGCAGCTGCGACACGTTCACGGCATCGGTGTCGGCCGAACCGGCCGTCACGTTCTTCAGCGTGCGGGTGTTGTTGTCCTTGTCGGCAAAATCCACGTCGGCGCCGTCGATGGCCGCACCCACGGTGAGCTTGTTGCCCGCGCCCGCCTGCTGGACCAGGCCGATCTCACCGCTGGCCAGCTGGTTGGTGACGTTGCTGATGCTCGACTGCACCGCACTGATCGACGTTTCGGCGACATCCATCCGCGAGCCCAGACCGGCCACGCCGCTCTGCAGCGTGCCGATGGAGCCCTCGGCGGTATCCATGCGCGTACCCAGGCCGGTGATGGCCGTATCAGCGGCATCCACGCGGGCGTTGGTGTCATTGAGCTGCGACATGTTCACCGCGTCGCCATCTTCCTCGCCTGCCTTCACATTCTTCAGCGTGCGGGCGCCGGCCGTACCGGCAAAGTCCACGGCCAAACCATCCTTACCGGCGCCCACGGTCAGGTTGGCACCTGCGCCCGCCTGCTGCACGAGGCCGACGGTGCCGCCATTGAGTTGGGCGGTGACGGTGTCGACGCTGGTCTGTAGCGTATTGATGGTGCCTTCCGCCACACCCATGCGGCCATCCAAAAGAGTCACGTCGCCCTGCACGGTGGTGATCTTGCCTTCCGCCGTAACAACACGCGTATCCAGGCCCGACACATCGCTCTTCAGGGTGTCGATCGAGGTTTCGGCGCCGAGCACGCGGCTATCCAGGTCAAGCATCGTGGTTTCGGTCGCGTCCACACGCGCATTGGTGGCGTTGAGCTGCGACATGTTCACGGCGTCGCTATCGGCCACGCCATTGGCGACATTCGTCAGCGTGCGCGCACCAGCCGTGCCACCAAAATCCACCGAACCGCCATCGGCACCCGCGCCCACAGTCAACTTGGCACCTGCGGAAGCCTGCTGTACCAGGCCGACGCTGCCATTGTTGAGCTGCGTGGTTACATTGTTGATGCTGGTCTCAAGGTTCGTGATGGAACCTTCATTGAGCGTCATGCGGCTATCGAGGCTACTCACGTTACCCTGAAGCGCGCCAATGTTACCCTGCGCGGTGCTGAGCGCGCCTTCGGCGGTACCCAGGCGTGTATCCAGGCCCGACACATCGCCCTTCAGCGTGTCGATCGAGGTTTCGGCGCCGAGCACGCGGCCATCCAGGTCAAGCATCGTGGTTTCCGTCGCATCCACACGCGCATTGGTGGCGTTGAGCTGCGACATGTTTACGGCGTCGCTATCGGCCACGCCATTGGCGACATTCGTCAGCGTGCGCGCACCGGCCGTGCCGGCAAAGTCCACCGAACCGCCATCGGTATTCGCACCCACGGTCAACTTGGCACCCGCGGAAGCCTGCTGTACCAGGCCGACGCTGCCATTGTTGAGCTGCGTGGTGACATTGTTGATGCTGGTCTCAAGGTTCGTGATGGAACCTTCATTGAGCGTCATGCGGCTATCGAGGCTACTCACGTTACCCTGAAGCGCGCCAATGTTACCCTGCGCGGTGCTGAGCGCGCCTTCGGCGGTGCCCAGGCGCGTATCCAGGCCCGACACATCGCCCTTCAGCGTGTCGATCGAGGTTTCGGCGCCGAGCACGCGGCCATCCAGGTCAAGCATCGTGGTTTCGGTCGCGTCCACACGCGCATTGGTGGCGTTGAGCTGCGACATGTTTACGGCGTCGCTATCGGCCACGCCATTGGCGACATTCGTCAGCGCGCGCGCACCGGCCGTGCCGGCAAAGTCCACCGAACTGCCATCGGTATTCGCACCCACGGTCAACTTGGCACCCGCGGAAGCCTGCTGTAGCAGGCCAATCGTTCCCTTGTTGAGCTGCGTGGTGACATTGTTGATGCTGGTCTCAAGGTTCGTGATGGAACCTTCGTTGAGCGTCATGCGGCTATCGAGGCCACTCACGTTACCCTGAAGCGTGCCAATGTCGCCTTGCGCGGCGGTGATCTTGCCTTCGGCGGTCGTCATGCGCGTATTGGTCGCATTGAGCTGCGACATATTCACCGCGTCGGTGTTCTGCACACCGGCTGCCACATTGACGATGGAGCGCTCATTGCCCGCTGCGCCAATCGAAATGACATTGCTGCGATCCGCCACCGAGTTCGCACCCAGGGCAATCGCGTTCGTGGCGCCTGCGTTGACGGTGGCGTAACTACCAATCGCCGTCGAGTCCACCGCGCTGCTGGCAGAGAAACGACCGATGGCAACCGAACGATCACCATTCGCGGCGGCGCGGCCACCAATGGCGGCGGCGCCCTGGCCTTGTGCCGAGGCGAACGTACCGATCGCGGTCGCGTTGATGCCGCCACCCTTTGCGACGGAGTCTTGGCCCACCGCGATATCACCGTTGCCAGTGCTCACGCTGTTCGTACCAATGGCGATAGCGCCGTTGCCCGACGCCGTGGCGCCGGTGCCGCCAGCTAGCGGGTTGACCTTGATATAGGTGTCATCGAGCATCGCCGCGGCGGTCGGCATGGCAAAAGCACTCGACGCAAAGCCAGCGAAGGCGCCGTTCGCGCTCGAAAGCTGCGCGACGCACTCGGAGGATGGATTCAGATCGGAACTTTCACACACCGGTTCTTCGGGGGACGTCTGCGCCGCGGCGAACTGAATCGGCAGCGCAAGCAACGAGGCCGCCACGCACAGCGTCACGGCGCCCTTTTTGCGGGTCGACGACTTGCCATTCGTTTTGGCCAACTCCGAGGCAACCACCCACTTGCCGATGGTCGCGTTCCAAATCACACGGTAGGAAATATTCATAATCTTCAAGCTCCAGCCAGGCATCTTTTTGGGCGCAAGAACCCGCATGCGACGGAGGGCATGTCCGGATCTCGCGTGGAAAAGTGACGCCTTTGCGTTTTGAGGCGTCTGGGGAAGAGCAAGCGACATAGGCTTCCTCCCACGAGAACCAAGGGTAGTTAGCTCGACTGGGTCAACCTATCGGACACGGACTAATTACCTTCCCCTACACATCTTGCAGGCATGAGCCACTATCAAATGCTTCATCCGTGATGCTTGCGGCGCTTTCATCAGAGCACTTACGTTGACAATGCCCATGGCATAACGGGTCGCCTTTTCGGATGACGAGCAGGCCTCCAGGGATGCTCTGATTAAGCGACTTCTTGTCCGTCATTCCTGCGGAAGCAGGAATCCAGTACCTCTACATTCAGCGATTTATAGGCACTGGATCCCAGCTCTCGCCCCCTTTTTGGGGTTCGCTGGGATGACGATCAAAATCAGAGTTTCCCTAGAGGTTCGTGGCACAGCTTCCCGTTGCAGGCGGCAACAGGCGCAATCCCAGCGTGCGAGGGAGGCTTAGATGGGGCTTAGATGGGGCTTAGCCGACCGGGTGATTCGTTTCGAATCGAGGTTGATACAGGCGTCGCCGCTAGCGAACACCTCATGGTTTCCTACGACCACGCTGACGCTCTTGTTCTGGTGATCGAACTGGACAGATGAGCCGTTGATGCAGGAGTCGACCAACGGTGCCGCCGCGGAACTCGGAGGGCAAAGACCACCTGGGGCGCCTTCGCAAATGCGCCCGCCAGTGCGTTCACTGAAAGCTCGGTTTTCATGACCCGCGATACCGCAGCAAGGTCGATCGACAAACCTTTCCGTCGAATGCCGCGACGAAGGCTCCATCGAAGTCGATCTCAGCCCTCCGTACCGCCACCCAATTGCCAACAGCTCTGAACGTCCATGGCCAGCTTGCGCGACGTATCCAGCCAAGTGGCCACCAGCATCGCGATTAAACCGTGCCGACGTTCAAGCCATACGCCATCGACCGCGCATCGATGGCTGCTTGCCTCAACCGTCCGCCGCCGGCTGCGCTTTCGTACGCTTGGTCGGCGCGCGCTTGCGCTTGATCGCACGCTCCTGGTTATACGCAATGGCCGCACGCACGAGAGCTTTCAGCGCTGTAGCGTTGACCTTGTCACCCTCGAAGAAATCGATGGCGCGTCGCTGGTTGCCCTCCAGCCCGGCATTGAACAGGCCCGCCGGGTCCGGCAGCTTTGCGCCGTGGTCGAAGGTGAGCTTGACCTTGCCCTTGTGCGCGTTGGCGACCGCGATGATGCCCTCGCGCGACCATACCGGGCTGCCCATCCATTTCCATTCCTCCACGATCTCCCGATCGGCGGCGAGGATGGCCTTGCGCACGGCGGCGAAAGTTTTGCCGCGCCAGTCGTCGATGCCCTCGATCAACTGGTCGATACGTTCCGATGCTTGCATGGGCGTCCCTCCCTGTTCGCGGAATGATCTTGCTGCGCAGCGCATTATGCACGGCACGCAGGGGCACGCCCTGTGCCCTGCCGCAGCAACTTGCGCATGAACGCAAAACGTTGCCATGACATCGCCTTCATCTTGCCCAGACATTGCGCTCCACGATGCTTGGGCAGCGTGCCGCCACGGCGCAAGCTAAGGAGTGATGCATTGGGAGCCCCCACGAAGAAGCGATACACCACGCCCGCGCGACGCGCCGAAACGCTCAACCGGCTACGTCATCTGAAGATGGCGCGCTCCTCGCATCGCTACGTGCGCGGCTCCACCGTCAAGTTCTACGAGTGGCTGGATGCGCTGGAACAGGGCGCCATGCCCGAAGGCCCCAGCATCTGGATTTGTGGCGATTGCCACGTCGGCAACCTCGGTCCACTCGCCAATCATGCGGGCAAGGTGGAAGTGCAGATTCGCGACCTGGACCAGACCGTCATCGGCAACCCCGCGGTGGACCTGGTGCGCCTGAGCCTTTCGCTGGCTTCGGCGTTTCGCGGCTTCGACCTGCCCGGCGTCACCACGGCGCGCATGCTCGAACAGATCATGGCCGGCTATCGGCACGCGTTCGATCCGGCGTTCGATATCGCGGCCGATCTCACCGCACCCAAACCCGTGCTCGGCGCCGTGCGCCGCTCACGCAGCGCCAACTGGCAAACGCTGGCCAAGGAGCGCATCGAAGACAGCTCGCCCCGCATCCCGCTGGGCAAGCGCTTCTGGCCACTCAACGCCAGCGAGCGCGGCGAATTGAAAGCGCTGGCGCAAAGCGAGCCGGTGCGCAAGCTGGTGACCCAGCTGCATTCGCGCGAAAGCGACGCTGCCGTGCGCTTGCTGGATGGCGCCTACTGGGTAAAGGGCTGCAGCTCGCTTGGCCGCCTGCGCTACGCCGCCTTGCTGGAAATCGCCCCCGACAACGGCAACGCACCGGATTACTGCCTGCTCGACATCAAGCAAGCCGTCACCGCCGACGCGCCGGCGGCGCCCGACCGCCCGATGCCGCGACAAGCCGGCCAGCGCGTGCTCGCGGGTGCGCGACAGCTCTCGCCCCACCTGGGCAAGCGCATGCTGGCGGGCCGGTTTCAGCACAAGGCCGTGTTTATCCGCGAATTGCTGCCGCAGGACCTCAAGCTGGAACTGGAGCAACTCAACGAGCGCAAGGCGCTGCAAACGGCCTTTTACCTGGCGGCGGTGGTCGGCAAGGCCCATAGCCGGCAGATGGACGCCCCCACCCGCGCCGCGTGGCTGGCCGATATCTCCGCCACGCGCTCGCGCCGCATCGACGCCCCCGGCTGGCTGTGGACCCAGACCGTGAACCTGCTGGCCATCCATGAGAAGGCGTATCTGGAGCACTGCCGGCGTTACGCGCTGGGCCTCTGAGCGCCTGGCGCCGGCATCGTGCGTGAACCCCGGCCGCCCGGACTGGGGCGTGGGCAGGCCGAAGGGGGCAGGCACCCCCCGTTCCGGTGTAAAATGGTCGTTTTTTGATCAACAGAATGGCGCAGATGGCTCAACGGGCGGCGGTCCGTGGCCCCACGTTCATCCGCTTGCTTGCGAGCCTGACGGACGTGGAGGTTTCTCCATCCAGGCAATCCCTTCCGGACCGGTTGAGCCAGTGGCTCGACTGGACGCACGCCATTGCGCTTTCCACGGCGCTGGACGGCAAGACCGCCGCCACGCCCGATGGCCCCGCGTTCGACAGCGCCGAAGCGGCCGAATGCGCTCGCCTGCGCACGGCACTGGCCGACGCCATCCGCCACGACCCGGCGCTCAACGCCAGTGATGGCGAGGGGGCAGATACGGACTACGCCGTGTTCCGTCGCCGCTACCAGACCCACCAGCGCGCCATGCAGGCCACCGCCGGCAAACTGCGCGGGCGCCTGCGCGACATGCTCGCCCAGCAGGGCGAAGCCGCCGCGCGCCTGGTTGCCGTGGATGCGGTGATGGATCTAGTGCTGAGCCCGCGTGAGCACGGCCTGCTGGGGCGCATTCCCACCTTGCTCGGCGAGCGCTTCGAGCGCCTGCGCCAAGCCGAATTGAATGACCCGACCGACGCCTCGCCGTCGGCCACCGCCACGCCCGACCCGTGGCTGGACCTTTTCCGCAGGGACATGCAGAGCGTGTTGCTCGCCGAACTGGATGTTCGTTTTCAACCCATCGAAGCCTTGCTTGCCGCGCTTCGAACGGCTCACTGAGAAATCATGCTGCGAAATCTGCTCAACCTCGTTGTGTTCGTCGTGGGCCTGGTGGCCGTGTGCTGGATTGGCGCGGGCTATTTGTCCACCAATCCGCTGGGCCCGGCGGTTGCCGCGTTGATCGCCGCCGGTTACCTGGCCGGTGCCCTGGAGCTGTTCCGCTACCGGCAGGCCACGGCCAGCCTGAGCACCGCCGTGCACGGCCTGGACGCCGCCCCGGCCGACCTGGCCAGCTGGCTTGGCCGCCTGCATCCGAGCCTGCGCAACGCCGTGCGCCAGCGCGTGGAAGGCGCGCGCGTGGCGTTGCCGGCACCGGCGCTCACGCCGTACCTGGTGGGCCTGCTGGTGCTGCTGGGCATGCTGGGCACCCTGCTCGGCATGATGGCCACCTTGCGCGGCACCGGCATCGCGCTGGAAAGCGCCACCGACCTGCAAGCCATGCGCAGCTCGCTGGCCGCGCCGGTGAAGGGCCTGGGCTTTGCGTTCGGCACCTCCATTGCAGGTGTCGCCAGCTCGGCCATGCTTGGCCTGCTTGCCGCCCTGTGCCGCCGCGAGCGCGCGCAGGCCGTGCAGCAACTGGACAACAAGATCGCCAGCACGTTGCGCGTCTATTCGCCGGCGCACCAGCGCGAGGAAGCGTTCAAGCTGCTGCAGCAGCAAACCGAATGGATGCCCACGCTGATCGACCGACTCAACGGCATGATGGCGACCATCGAGCAGCAAAGCGCCACCACCAACGAGCGCCAGCTCGCCCAGCAGGAAGCCTTCCACAGCCGCACCGAAGCCATGCACACGCGCCTGGCCGCCTCGGTGGAGGCCTCGCTGAAAGAGAGCGTGACCGAAAGCGCGCGCGCCGCCAGCGCCACCCTGCAGCCCGTCGCCGAAGCCACCATGGCTGGCCTGGCGCGCGAAACCGCTGCACTGCGCGAAACGGTGGCGCAGGCCGTGCAGCAACAGCTCGACCAGCTCACCCGCGGCTTCGACGCCACCACGCTCGCGGTGGGCGAGCAATGGAGCAGCGCCATCGCGCAGCAGCGCGATGCCAACCACGACCAGGCACAGGCGCTGCGCGAAGCGCTTGCGCAGTTCACCGCCAGCTTTGAGCAGCGCTCGGCCGGCATGGTCGAGCAGGTCGCCAGCCGGCTGGACGCCAGCACGGCGCGCACCGCCGATGCCTGGCAGGCATCCATCGCCCGCCAGGAAGCCGCGCAGCAGGCACTCGCCGCGCACCACGAGCAGGTGCTCACGCAATCGGCAGCGGCCTTCGAACAACAGGCCAGCGGCTTGATCGCCCAGTTGCAGCAGTCGCAGCAACAGCTGCACGCCGCCCTCGCATCCGGTGACCAGTCGCGCCTGCAACAGTGGAGCGACCGCTTCGACCAGCTGAGCCAGGCGCTGGGCGCTGCCTGGAAGGAAGCGGGCGACCACACCACGCAACGCCAGCAGGCCATCTGCGACACGCTGGCGCAGACCGCCGACAGCATCGCCACGCAGGCACAGGCCCACGCGCGCGACACCATCGCCGAGATCGCGCAGCTCGCGCAGGCCGCCGCGGAAGCACCGCGCCTGGCCGCTGAAGTCGTAAGTGAACTGCGCCAGTCGCACACCGACCAGCAGGCCGCGCTGGAAGCTCGCGACGCGCAGCGCCTGGCGCTGTGGTCCGACACGTTCCAGACGCTCACCACCGCGCTGGGCCAGCAGTGGCAACAGGCCGGCGAAGACACCGCCCGTCGCCAACAGGCCATTTGCGACACCCTCGCGCAAACCGCCGACAGCATCGCCGCGCAGGCCCAGGCACATGCGCGCGACACCATCGCCGAGATCGCGCAGCTGGCGCAGGCCGCCGCCGAAGCACCGCGCCTTGCCGCCGAAGTGGTGAGTGAACTGCGTCAGTCGCACACCGACCAGCAGGCCGCGCTGGAAGCACGTGACGAGCAGCGCCTGGCGCTGTGGTCCGACACGTTCCAGACCCTCACCACCTCGCTGGGCCAGCAATGGCAGCAGGCCGGCGAAGACACCGCCCGTCGCCAGCAGGCCATCTGCGACTCCCTCGAGCAAACCGCCGGCAGCATCACGGCGCAGGCGAAGGCTCAGGCCAACGACACCATCGCGGAGATTTCCCGCCTGGTGCAGGCCGCGTCCGAAGCACCCAAGGTGGCCGCCGAAGTGGTGGGCGAGCTGCGCCAGAAGCTGTCGGACAGCATGGTGCGCGATACCGCCATGCTGGAGGAACGCAGCCGCCTGCTTGCCACGCTGGAAACCCTGTTGGACGCGGTCAATCATGCCTCCACCGAACAGCGCACGGCGGTCGATGCACTGGTCACCACCTCGGCCGACCTGCTCGAACGCGTCGGCACCCGCTTCACCGACCACATCGAAGCGCAGACCGACAAGCTCGACACCGCCGCCGCGCAGCTCACCGGCAGCGCAGTGGAAGTGGCGAGCCTGGGCGAAGCCTTCGGCGCGGCCGTGCAGGCCTTTGGCCAGAGCAACGAGGCGCTGATGGAGCGCCTGGAACAGATCGCCGGCGCACTGGACAAGTCGCTCACCCGCAGCGATGAACAGCTTGCCTACTACGTGGCGCAGGCGCGCGAAGTGGTCGACCTGAGCGTGCTGTCGCAGAAGCAGATCATGGATGACCTGCAGCAGCTCGCCCTGCAACGCGCGGCCGAGGCCGAAACGGCATGAACGAGGAGATCGAGCTCGAAGGCGAGTCGAACACGCCCATCTGGGCCGCCTTTGGCGACCTGATGTCGGTGTTGTTGGGAGCGTTCGTGCTGATCCTGGTCGGCGTGATCGCCGTGCAGTTGCAGCTCACCAGCCGACTGGACGAGGAAGTGAAGCAACACCAGGCCGAAGCACAGCGCCGCATGAGCCTGGAGCAGGCGCTGGCTGTGCCGCTGGCCGCCGGCCGCGTGACGCTGGTGAATGGCCGCATCGGCATTCGCGGCAACGTGCTGTTCGCGCTCAACTCCGACCAGTTGCAGCCCGAGGGCCGCGAACTGCTCAAGAGCCTGGCCGGCCCGCTCACTGAATACCTCAAGTCGCGCAACGAGATCCTGATGGTCAGCGGTTTCACCGACGACCAGCAGGTGCGCGACGGCAATCGCCACTTTGCCGACAACTGGGAGCTGTCGGCCGAGCGCGCACTCACCGTCACGCGCGCCTTGATCGCCGAGGGCGTGCCCGCGTCATCGGTGTTCGCCGCCGCCTTTGGCGCCGAGCAGCCGGTGACCGCCAACGACAGCGAGGAGGGCCGCGCCAGGAATCGCCGCGTGGAAATCGCGCCCATGCCCAAGCCCAGCGCCGAGGCCGCACCTGCGCATGAGTGATGCCGGCACCGACGCCCAGGCGTTGCTTCAGGCATGGCGTGAACAGGGCGCCGATCGCCTGGACCCGCTTGGCTTTCATTTGATCGCCGCGCTGGAGCGACGCGCCGCCGCGCTCGATGGCGCTGCACGCGAGGTGCTGCAAGCCAAGCTTGCGCCGCTACTGAAGGCCTACGCGCAACGCATGGCGGAGGCATCCGCATCGACCGTCACCGCCACGCCCACAGGCAGCGCCTTGAGCGAACTGCTGCACGTGCTGGATACGCCCCACGACGACGCACACGCCGCACGTCGCGCCGCCTACCCCGCCATTCCCACGCTGGATCATTTTCGCCAGCAGTGGTCTCGCCTGCGCCGCGCCAGCCAGGTGCGCGACTCACTCAAGCAGGTGCCGGAGACCACCGGGCCGCTGAACTCCAGCGCGCTCGTGCATCGCTCGATGGCCTTGATGAGCGAGCTATCGCCCGGTTATCTGCAACACTTCCTCGCCTACGTGGACGACCTCGCGTGGCTGGAACAGATGGGCACCACCAGCGCGCCCGCCCCCAACGCCCCACAACCGGCCAATCCGCGCAAGCGCCCGCGCAGCAAGGCGCGCGCGCGCAGCGAGTAAACGCACCTACGCTTCGCTTATCGTCGCGACACGCGGCGGAACGAGCGCATCGCGATCGCACGCCGAGAGAAAAGGCAGCACCGTCGCCAGGAAAGCCTCGCCATGACGGGTGTGCAGGTGATGGCCCTGGCCAAGGCGCACCAGCGTGGCGTGCGGCATCGCCGCGGCCAGGCGCTCGGCACGTGCCGACACGAGGCCGTCATCCGCGCTGCTGAGCACCAGGGCGGCGTGGCGCAGGTGCGCAATATCCCGCCACCAGCCAGGCATGGGCTGCCGAAGCTCCGCCAATACAGGCTTGGCGGCCCTCACATCGAACGCTCGGAGCAGCGACAGGCGCAGCAATCGGCCCAGCCCCAAACGGCGAGCGGACTGCAGGAGGCTGGGCCGCCCCGCCTCGCGTCGCATCGCCAACGCGTCGGCCTCGTCCTGTGGCGGCACGGGTGCTGCTTCGATGATCAATCGCCGCACTCGATCGGGCCAACGCGCGGCAAGGCGCAGGGCCACGTGTCCACCCAGCGAGTGTCCCACCAGGTCGAATCGCGAGGGCAAGCGTTGCTCGGCGAGAGCGGCCAGCGCATCGTCGAAGACCGCCAGCGTGTAGTGAGGCCACCGGCTGCTCCGGCCATGCCCAGGCAAGTCGGGTGCGATCACGCGAAAGCCCGCTGCAACGAGCGCTTGCGCCACCGGCAACCACGTCAAAGACTGGCTGGCGAGCGCATGGATCAACAGGACCACGGGCGCATCGTCAGCGCCCGCCATGCGATAAGCCAAGCGACCGCCGGGCACGTCCACTGCGTGCACCTGCATCAGCTCATTACGCATCACGGGGCGCTCCGCTTGGCAAGATCCGCCCGCCACACCGAATCGGCGGGAAAGCTGCGCTCGAACACCGGCTGCGCATCGCGCTCCAGTGCCTGGGCCTGTGCAAGCCTGCCGGCTTCGCGCAAATCGCGCGACCAGAGCAGCGCATAGAGCGCGGTCTGCGGATGCGCGGCGCCAAGGCGATCCTTGAGTATCTGCCAGGCCTGCTCGTCCTTGCCCAGCGCGGTATCGAGATCACCGCCGTCGTGCGCAATGGCGGCGCGCAAGGCCGCGGCACGTGCGCGCGGCCAGTACTCGGCCTTGGCATCGGGCGCCTCCACCTGATCGAGCAGGGCCAGCGCACCGCTGCGATCACTGTGCTGGTAGCGCCAACGCGCACGCGCCACCCGGGCGTAGGCGAGATCAGGCTTGGCGTCGTGCTGGCGGTAGGAAGCCTCGGCCTTGTCCAGCAACGCGGCGGCCTCGTCATCGGCACGACCGGCATCGATCAACACGGTGGCGGTCACCTCTTGCGCGCGCGCCACGCGCAGATCGTCCGGCTGCAGGATGCGGCTGCGATAGGCCAACACCTGGCGCATTGCACGCAGCGCACCTTCGGTATCGCCCAAGGCACTGCGCAGGTTGCCCACCTGAAACAAGATGCTGGCGTACTCGGGGCTGTTCTCGCCGGTCTGCTTGAGCTGATTCGCGAGCGCGTGTTCCAGGTAGTGCTGCGCTTCGTCGTAGCGCCCCGCGCCGTTGAGCATGCGAGTGAGTTCGGTTTCGTAGTGAATCGCGTAGCCGGCGCCCGCACCGAACAATTGATCGTTGAGCGCCAGCGCCTGTTGGCCCAGGCTGATGGCGCGCGACAGATCGCCGCTGCGCTCCACCGCATGCGCGTAGTTGCCAAGGCGCACCAGGTGGCCGGCGGTATGCTGGTCCCCATCTTCCTTGTCCAGCGCCAACGCACGCTCATAGAAACTCACGGCCTCCGCGGCATCACCACCGTGTGAGGTGATGAGCCCCAGGTTGTTCAACGCGACAGCCATGCGCTGAGGCGGCGCATGCAGCTTGGCGAGCATGTCGTAGGTGGTTTGCGCGGCGGCGCGCGCATCACGGTAGTTGCCGCCGGCATCCAACGCCAGCGACAACACCATCCAGGCATTGGCAATCGGCTCGCCCTCCTCTGGCGCCACGCGCTGACGAATGGCGAGCGTCTGGCGTGCCGCCTGCTCGGCTTCTTTGGCGGAGAAGCCACCATTGGCGAGCGTGTTGGCGAGCGCCTCCAAGCAGCGCGCCGCCGCCAAGGGCTGATTCACGGCGGGGCTCAGGTCGAGCGCAGCGGCTTCGCGCAGCATGGGTGCGGCGACGTCGTTGGCGCCCATATGGCGATAGGCATTGCCAAGGGCTTCGAGCAACCGCGCACGCACGCGCGGATCGTCGCCCAGCTCGCTGCGTATGCGCGCCGCGCCTGCGTCCAACACCTCGCGCGCGGTCAGGTCGTGGCGCAGCTGCTTGTTGAGGTTAGCATCGGACGCACCAAACACGGAGACCAGAAAACTCGCCACGCGCTCGGTTTCCGCCGCCTGCGCAACCGCCTCTCGCTCGGCCTGCCACAGACGCCAGGTGAAACCCGCCGCCATGGCGAGCACCAACGCGCCTACCGCGAAGGCTGGCCAACGGCGCCGCAGCAGGCGTGCCAAGACATAGCTCCAGCGATGGCCGCGTGCCGCCACCGGTTGGTGCGCGCGTTGACGCTCGATATCGTCCGCCAACGCCGCGACGGAGGCATAGCGCTCGGCGGGATCGAAGGCACACGCACGTGCAAAGATCGCATCCAGGTCGCCCGTCAACTGGCGTCGCCAAGGCAAGTCATGCGCAGCATCGCGACTGGGCTGCAATGGCAAAGGGCTGGCCTGCGCGCCCTCGCCGTGCGGCGGCGGGCGATCCACGATCAGCGCATAGAGCAACAAGCCAAGCGCATAGACATCCGACGCCACGGTGGGCCATTCGCCGCGCGACTGCTCGGGGCTGGCGTAGCGCGGCGTGAGGAACTGACCATCGCCCGCGCCCGCCGCCGCGGCATGATCCAGCGCCTGCGCGATGCCGAAGTCCAGCAACTTCGGTTCACCGTCTTCGCTTACCAGGATATTGGCGGGCTTGATGTCGCGATGGATCACCAGGTGGCGATGCGCGTAGGACACCGCCGCGCACACCTTGAGAAACAGCGCCAAGCGGTCGCGCAGGCCCAGCCGATGGCGCGCGCACCAGGCATCGATGCGTTCGCCGTCGACATACTCCATCGCAATGAACGGGCCCCAGTCCGCGAGCACGCCGCCATCGAGCAAGCGGGCGATATGCGGATGCTGCAAGCGCGCCAGCAACTGGCGTTCGCGCGTGAAGCGCTCCAGCAATTGCGGTGAACCCAAGGCGGCGGCGCCAAGCATCTTGAGCGCCACCCGCTGCTCCACCTCGCCATCGTGGCGCGCCGCGAGATAGACCACGCCCATGCCGCCCTCGCCGAGTCGACGCAGGATGCGGTAATGGCGGGGCGACGTAGCCTGTGCGTCGTGTCCACTGAGGTCCACGGCCGGCAGGGTCATCGGTGGCAGCTCGGCGGTGCGGCTGGCTTCCATCGCCGCAACCATCCAGCGCACTTCCTCGATCAGCGCGTTCTCACCGGCCGACTCGCTGGCGATAAAGGCGTCGCGTGCGGCAGGCGAAAGCTCCACCGCCGCCATGGCGATGCGCTTGGCCTGGACATAACGATACCCGGACGGTTCGGTCATGCGTCCCCCTGACTGGCGCAGGGGAACAGTATAGGCAGGCGAACTCGGCGCTGGCGCGCGCCGTTGGCAACGCGCCGTGGATCGGCTTACGGCTGCTTGGGCGTGTGCGCCGCGCTGGCCAGCTTGGTGCCGCTGGCGGCCTTGGCGGTGCCGGCCTTCTTGGTCGGGCCGGTGGACTTGGCGGCGGTGGCGGTTTTACCGCTGGCCTTGCTGCTGGCTGCCTTGCTGGCCGTGGCGGCCGGCTTGGCGGTGCTGCGCTTGGCGGCCGTGCCGGCCGGGCACTTGCTGCCCTTGCGCGGCGTGCAGCTGGTGCTGGCAACCGCACCGACCTGGCCGCGACGATGGTGGCGACGCGCTGCCGGCGCCGTCTCCGCCTCGGCGGTGGCGATGGGCGACAGGGCGTGCAGCAGCTTGGAGGCCGCACCGGGCTTGTTGGACGCACCACCGGCCTGAGCCACCAGCAAGGCCGGGGTCTCGCGATCCTCGAAGCCGTCGTCGAGCAGGCGCGCCATCAGGCGATCACGCGCGGAGGCGGTCTGGCCGCCCATCACCACGCTGAAAAGACGCTGGCCATCGCGCACCGCGGTGGAGGCGAGGTTGAAGCCGGCGGCATTGGTGAAGCCGGTCTTCAGGCCGTCCATGCCGGGGTACTTGTCCATCAGGTTGTTGTGCCCGCGCACCAGGCGACCACGAAACATGAACTGCTTGGTGGCGAAGTAATGCGAATACTGCGGGTAATCGTGGTACAGCGCGATGGCGAGCTTGCTCATGTCGCGCGCGGTGGTGGTGTCGTTCGGGTCCGGCAGGCCCGAGGCATTGGCGAAGTGGGTGTTGCTCATGCCCAGCTTGAGCGCCTGCGCGTTCATCAGCTCGACAAAGTGACCCTCGTTCTCGCCCAGGCCTTCGGCCACCACGGTGGCGGCATCGTTGGCCGACTTGGTGATCATGCCCAGCAGGCAGTCTTCCACCGTCACGGTCTGGCCCTTGCGCAGGTCCAGCTTGGTCGGCGGGCGCGAGGCGGCCCAGGCGGACACGGGCAGTTCCTGATCCAGCTTGAGCGTGCCGTTCTGCAGCGCCTGGAAGGTGAGGTAGAGCGTCATCATCTTGGCCAGCGAGGCCGGATGATTCGGGTCGTCGGCATTCACCGCGGTGATCACCTGGCCGTCGGCCTCGTTGATCACGATGGCCGCGTAACCGGCATGGGCCACATTGGCCGCGCAGGCCGCACCGGTAAGCATCACCGATGCCAACAGGCCGCGTAGCCAGCTTGCCGCCTTGCCCGGCGTCTTGGACTTGTTAGCCACCCCGTTTCCTCGCTTCTGGCCTGCCGCATTACCCGCGCCGCACCACCTGAACGAGCAGCGCGCCTGCCACGGGCAAAGACAATACTTGAATTACCCTACATAAGTCCATGTTTCTATGGACGATAAAACAGCAGCGGCGCCCTTGGCGCCGCGTCGTCGTGGATTTCGCCGTGAAGGTTTTGTCTACGATGCAATCGAGTTTGCCCGCAAAAATCATGAAGGGAAAGGCTTTTTCCCTTGTAAGTGCATAACTTGGCCACGTTTCTGGCCGGGGGCATCGGCGCAGGGGGGCGGCCAGCTACACTAGGCGGATGTCTCTGATCCAATTGCATCGCGTCGACTTCAGCATCGGCGGCCCCCTCCTGCTCGAACATGTCGACCTCTCCATTGAGGCGAACGAGCGCGTCTGTATTGTCGGTCGCAACGGCGAAGGCAAATCCACCCTGATGAAGCTCATCGCCGGTGACCTGAAACCGGACGATGGCGAAATCCGCATCCAGAACGGCGTGATCGTGGCCCGCATGGCGCAGGAAGTGCCGCAGGACACCGCCGGCAGCGTGTTCGACGTGGTCGCCGAAGGCCTGGGCGACCTGGGCCACTTGCTGGCGCGCTACCACCACCTGCTGGCTGAAGGCGACTTTGACGCGCTGGGCGACGTGCAGGCCGAGATCGAGGCCCGCCACGGCTGGGACCTCGACCGCCGCGTCACCGACGTGCTGACCCGCCTGGAGCTGCCCGCCGAAACCGACTTCGCCGCGCTGTCAGGCGGCATGAAGCGCCGCGTGCTGCTGGCGCAGGCGCTGGTGCGCAAGCCGGACGTGCTGCTGCTGGACGAGCCCACCAACCACCTCGACATCGAGGCCATCGCCTGGCTGGAATCGTTCCTGCGGCAGTTCGACGGCAGCATCATCTTCATCACCCACGATCGCAGCTTTCTCCGTGCACTCGCCACGCGCATCGTGGAAATCGATCGCGGCCAGCTCACCGACTGGCCGGGCGACTACGACAACTACCTGCGCCGCCGCGAAGAACGCCTGCATGCCGAAGCGCAGGCCAACGCGCTGTTCGACAAAAAGCTGGCGCAGGAAGAAGTGTGGATTCGCCAGGGCATCAAGGCCCGCCGCACCCGCAACGAAGGCCGCGTGCGCGCACTCAAGGCCTTGCGCGTGGAGCGCGCCGAGCGCCGCGAGCTGTCCGGCAACGTCAAGATGACCCTGGCCAACGCGCAGGCGTCGGGCAAAAAGGTGATCGACCTGGAGCACGTGCATCAGGCTTACGGCGGCCGCGTGCTGATCGGCAACCTGAGCACCACCATCATGCGCGGCGACCGCGTGGGCATCATCGGCCCCAACGGCGCGGGCAAGAGCACGCTGCTCAAGATCATGCTGGGCGACCTCAAGCCCGAGCGCGGTCACGCCACGCTGGGCACCGGCATCCAGATCGCCTACTTCGACCAGCACCGCGTGCAGCTCAACGACCAGCTCAACGCGCTGGACAACGTGGCCGAAGGCCGCGAATACATCGAGCTCAACGGCACGCGCAAGCACATCATTGGCTACCTGCAGGATTTCCTGTTCTCGCCCGAACGTGCCCGCGCGCCGATCACGCGCCTGTCCGGCGGCGAACGCAACCGCCTGTTGCTGGCCAAGCTGTTCGCGCAGCCCTCCAACCTGCTGGTGATGGACGAACCCACCAACGACCTGGACGTGGAAACGCTGGAGCTGCTCGAAGAGTTGCTCACCGAGTACCAGGGCACCTTGCTGCTGGTATCCCACGATCGCGAATTCCTGGACAACGTGGTGTCCAGCACGCTGGTGCTGGAAGGCGACGGCCAGATCGGCGAATACGTGGGCGGCTTCAGCGACTGGCTACGCCAGCGCCCTGCCCCGACGGCCGCCGCCAAGGCCCCCGAGAGCAAGCCGGCCGCCGCCCCCGCGCCGGCGCCCGCCGCGCCTGCCGAGAACAGGCGCAAGCTGAGCTACAAGGAAGCGCGCGAGCTGGAGCAACTGCCCGCACGCATCGAAACGCTGGAGGCGGACATCGCTGCGCGCACCGAGGCCATGAACGACCCTTCGTTCTACCAGCAAGACAGCAACAGCATCGTCAAGGCCAACGAAGCACTGGCCGGCGTACAGGCGGAGCTGGAACGCGCCTATCAGCGCTGGAGCGAATTGGACGGCTAAACACCACCCCAGGAGGGAAACCTCCCAGGATTGTTGTTACCTTGCGCGTCGTCTCAGCGAACCCCCGAAAGGGAGCAAGCGTTAGCGGCGCGCTTCAAGCGCCAAACGCTTGCTCGTCCAGCACCCACGAATCGTTGCGCGTAACGACACTCAAGGACGGCCCGATCAAGCGCCCCTTTGCCCGTCATTCCTGCGAACGCAGGAATCCAGTGCCTTTATGCCCAGGTGTTTACAGGTGCGGCATGACCAACCCTTCCGCCTTTGAAAGGCGCTTCGAGCCATGGCCGGGATAACGAGCAAGACGTCGCGTCATCCAACCTACGCTAGGCAACTCCCCCATACACCGTCGGCGCATACGCCACCGTGCGCACGCCACTGAACCAGCGCAGCCGCACATAACCCGGCAGCGCCTTGAACAAGGTCAGGGCACTGACCGGATGCTGGTCGTTCACCGCCGTGCGCAACGGCGCACCCAGCGCCGCAGATGAGGGTGTCGCTGCGGCAAGCCAGCTCACCGAACCACGCATGCGCCCGCGCCGTTGACGCTGCGCATCGATCAATTCCTCATACAACAGCCTCGGCTCCCGGCCGTGCGCCCGAAAAAGTCGCTCCTGCCACGCGAACAACCCTTGCAGCAATGGGTGATGACTGAAATGCGGCACGATGCGCAGGGGGCGCAACAGCGATGCCAGGGTGATATCCGCCGCGCTCAAGCGCTCACCCACCAGCCAGGCGGAGCTGCGCAGCCGCTCGGCGATGGGCAGCAACAGCGCCTCCAGTTGCTCGTAGATGCCATCCTGGCGATTGCGATCGAAGCGAAAGCGTCGCGTGAGCATCATGCCGAGCACCGGCGCCGCCAGGTTGCGCCAGCCGCGTCGCGTGAACAGGCCGCCACACACCTGGGGCATGAACAATCGCGAGAGCACCTGCGGGCACTCCATGATCAATTGGGTATAGCCCAGGCGCCGCGCATACAGGCCGAGTGTGGAATCCAGGCGTAGCATCCATTGCCATACCTGCTCGCGCTGCGGCGCGTCGGCGGGGAACAGTGGCTGCTCGGGATAGCGCTCGTCCAGGTAGCGCAGGATGGGCGAGGAATCGCTGATCGCCACGCCCGTGCTGGTGTCGTGAATCAAGGGCACGGTCTGCGCGCAGTCGAAGCGGCGCATCTCCTCCTTGCGGTACGCCACAATGTCAATCGCGCGCCAAGGCAACCCTTTGTAGTCCAACGCCCAGCGCACCTTCTCCACGTAGTGCGACCAGCGCAACTGATATAGCTCGATCATCCCGACTCCCATGTCGCTGTGTTCCAACGACATGAGGCCGGGCAGCGAACACACAAGTGCCGGCGAGAACTCAACCCGTATTCTGCAAACCCTGCGATACGCCATTGACGCAGGCCACCAGGGCGGTGAGCAGCGCCTCGTCGTCTTCGCCACCCGCGCGCCAGCGCTTGAGCAGATCGACCTGCAGCAAGCTCATGGGGTCGATGTAGGGATTTCGCAGGTCGATCGACACCGCCAGCTTCGGCGCATTCTGCAGCAGGCTGTCGTTGGTCTTCAGGCGCAGCAGCCATTCGCGCGTGCGCTCGAACTCCTCGCTGATCAAACCGAAGAACGGCGCATGCAGCGGACCAGCCAACTGCGAGAACGCCTCGGCGATGCCCAGATCGCACTTGGCCAGCACCATCGACACGTCATCGATAAGGTTGGCGAAGAACGGCCAGTCGCGCGCCATCTCGGCCATCTCCGCCTCGCCGTAGGTGCGCGCGCCGTGCTCCAGCGCGGTGCCCAGCCCATACCAACCCGGCAGGATGGAGCGACACTGGGTCCAGGCGAATACCCAGGGAATGGCACGCAGATCCTGCACGCCGCGCATGCTGCGACGACGCGAAGGACGCGAGCCCAGGGTCATGCGCTCGATCACATCGATGGGCGTGGCGGCACGGAAGTAGTCGACAAAACCTTCGCGATCGACGAAGGCGCGGTAATGCTGGCGACTGCGCGCGGACAGCTGCGCCATGCGTTCGCGCCAGGCCTCTTCGCGCGGGTCTTGCACGCGCGGCCGCAACGACGCACGAAGCACGGCGCTCACCGTTTGCTCCAGGTTGCGCAAGGCCAGGGCGCGAATGCCGTACTTGCGGTGAATCACCTCGCCCTGCTCGGTGATGCGCAACACGCCCGCCACCGAGCCACGCGGCGATGACATCAAGGCCGGCGCAATGCGCGCGCCGCCGCGACTGGCCGAGCCGCCGCGACCATGGAAGAACGAAAGCTGGATGCCCGTCTCCGCCGCCACCTTGAGCAGCTCCACCTGCGCGCGCTGGAGACCCCAACGCGAGGCGAGCGTGCCACCATCCTTACCGCTGTCCGAATAGCCCAGCATCACCCATTGACGATGGCCGCGCGAAGCCAGGTGCTCGCGATACACCGGATCGTCCAGCAGCGCGCGCAGGGTCGCCGGCGCGTTGGCCAGGTCGTCCACCGTTTCGAACAGCGGCGCGATATCCAGCGGCACGCGACCGTCCTGCATCAGGCCGCCGTAGCGCGCCAGCGCCAGTACCGCCAGCACATCGGCCGCCGAGCGCGCCATGCTGATGATGTAGAGCCCCAGCGCCTCGGCACCATAGCGACGACGCGCATCGCCCAGCGTGGCGAACACGTCGTAGAGCGCCACCACGCCTGCTACGTCGTTCACGGCAAAAGCGTGTTCTCCACCTGCATACGCACGCAGCACCTGCGCGCGCGCCGCCGCATCGCGACCGGCCCACTCGCCATCGCGCAGCAGCAGGGCCAGCGCATCGTCGTGCACGCGCGAATCCTGTCGCACATCCAGGCGGGCAAGGTGAAAGCCAAAGGTGCGTACGCGCCAGATCAGGCGCTGCACCGCATAGGCGCCGGCATGCAGACCCCGATGATCGACCAGGCTGGCCGCCACCAGGTGCAAGTCATCCAACAGCTCGTCGACGTTGACGTAGGCTTCGGGGTGATCATCCTCGTGCGTCGCCTCCAGGCGTGCACCGATGATGGTGAGCAGGCTGCGATAAGGCATGTCCGCGTGACGGGGGCGCACCTTGGCTGCCGCTCCGGGATAGCGCACACGGTAATGGAACAGGCGTTGTGCGAGCGCGCTATCCACGTCCACGCGGTCTTCGGTCTGGCTGAGCAAGCGTGCGAGGCCAGCGATGTCCTCGATGTAATGCTCCAGCACATGCGCGCGTTGCGTCGACAAGCTGTTGGCGATGGTGGCCGCACCCACATTGGGATTGCCGTCCATATCGCCACCCACCCAGGTGGCGAAGCCGAGCAGTCGCGGCAGCGGCACGGCGACGCCGTAGACCGTTTGCAGCGCATCGGCGAGGGATTCGTACAGCGCCGGCACGATGCGATAGATGGGGTTGGCGAGGTAGAAGCCGACGTGGTGGTGCTCGTCCTGCACGCTGGGGCTGATCGGCGACGCTTCGGCCGTCTGCCAGCCGGCGCTGAGCGCCATGAAGATGCGGTCGTCGTCTTCCTTGCGCTCCTGCGGCGTGCGCGTGGGGTCGAAGTTGTCGACCAGCGCGCGCACGATGGATTGTTCTTTTTCCAACAAGGAGCGGCGCACGGCTTCGGTGGGGTGCGCGGTGAAAACCGGTTCCACTTGCAACCTTTCCAACCACTCCAGCAACTCGCCCGCCTCCACGCCCTGCGCTTTCAGCTGCGTGAGCGCATCGAGCAGCGATTCGGGCTGCGGCGCGCCTTCTTCGCGCTGGTAATCGCGACGGCGGCGGATGCGATGAATGCGCTCGGCAATGTTCACCGCCTGAAAGTACGTGGCAAATGCACGCGCCAGCGATTCGGCACGCCCCGACTCCAGACCGGTGAGCAATCCGGACAGCTCACCCAGCGGCGCGTTCTCCTGCCGACGCGCGATGGCGGCGAGGCGGATGCGCTCCACGTCGTCGAGAAAGGCGGAGGAGATCTGCTCGGCGAGCATGTTGCCCACCAGGGTGCCAAGGCGGCGGACGTCTTCGCGCAGGGGTGCGTCGTGCGGGGCGAACTCAGGACTGCGGTGCTGGTTCATCGATGCCACGTTGCGGGGTTTGGACGTCTCAGACTACCCGAAGCGGGGGTATTTTGTGCACTGCCACAAAAGTTTTTGGTTGTTGGGGTGTGCGGGGGCGGAATGTGGCGAATGGTTGCTTGTGGGTGGTGGTGTGCGTGCTTGGGCCGCACTGATCATCAACAGTCACGTGCGGTGTCTTTCGCTGTTGATTTGATGTGGTCGCGACCTGGCTCGCCTGCGACGCGAGGGAGACCCTGTGGGCCGACGGGCTTCCGATCTCCTGCCGGAGGCCGGGTCACGTTCTCTTGCTTGCCCAAGAGAACGCCGCCAATGGAAGGTGCCCACGCGCCCTCCTACCACGTCGTCCCAGCGAACCCCCAAAAGGGGGCAAGTGCTGGGACCCAGTGACTTTCGCATTTGACTTGGGGTTACCGCGACCTGGCTCGCCTGCCGCGGGCTTCCGACCTCCTGCCGGAGGCCCGCGGCAGGCGAGCCAGGTTTCCTCAGCGCTCAAACCAAGGGCGCAGTCACTGGGTCCCAGCACTTGCCCCCTTTTGGGGGTTCGCTGGGACGACGTTGTAGGGCGCGTGAGGTGGATCAACCAACCTTCCATCAGAACCACCAACGCACCCAACTACACACATCCCAAGAGCGCCCCCACCCAGCGCAGGGTCGCCCCCACCCCTCACTTCTTCGCGTCAGCCGCCCCCGCCTGCGCCTTCCCCACATAACGCTCAAGCCAGAGATTCATCTCCGCCAACATCTCCAAGATCGACTCGCGTGCGCGATACGCATGTGCCTCGTTCGGCAGCATCACCAGGCGCGCCGTGCCGCCCAGGCCCTTGATGGCCGCATACAAACGCTCACTCTGGATCGGGAACGTGCCCGGGTTGTTGTCCTGCTCGCCGTGGATCATCAAGAGCGCATCCTTGATGTGATCGGCATAGTTGAACGGCGACATCGCCTGGTACACATCCTGCGCCTGCCAGTAATTGCGCTCTTCCGACTGGAAACCGAACGGGGTGAGCGTGCGGTTGTACGCGCCGCTGCGCGCGATGCCGGCCTTGAACAGGCGGCTGTGCGCGAGCAGGTTGGCGGTCATGAAGGCCCCGTAGGAATGGCCACCCACCGCGATGCGGTTGCGGTCGGCCACGCCGCGGCGCACCACTTCGTCCACGGCGGCTTCGGCGCTGGCGATCAGCTGCGGGACATAGGTGTCGTTGGGTTCCTTGTTGCCCTCGCCCACGATCGGCACCGAGAAGTTGTCCAGCACCGTGTAGCCCATGGTGAGGAACGCCTGCGGGCCCCAGAAGCTGATGCGGTTGAAGCGATAGGGCGAGTCGGTGACCTGGCCGGCGGCATCGGCGGATTTGAACTCGGCCGGATAAGCCCACATCAGCATCGGGCGCGGGCCGTCCTTCTTGGGGTCGTAGTTGGGCGGCAGGTAGAGCGTGGCGGTGAGCTCCACGCCGTCCTTGCGCTTGTAGCGGATCTGTTCCTTCTTCACGCCCTTGAGCTGGGGCAACGGGTTGGGAATGTGCGTGAGCGCGCGCGGCGCGCTGGTGGCCGCGAGGTCGCGCACGTAGAAGTTGGTGGGTTCGTTGGGCGACTCGCGCGAGGTGAGTGCGCGGCGGCCTTCGTTATCGAGCAGCACCTGGGGCGCTTCGTAGTACGGCGCCTGCGAGTGGAACAGGCGGGCGCTCTGGCCGTTGGCCAGGTTCACCTTGTCCACGAAGGGACGATCGCCTTCCGGCGAGGCGCCTTCGCCCAGGCGGTAGATGCTTTGGCCGTCGGCGGCGATGAGCAGGCGCTCCTTGCCGTGCTCGTCCAGCGTGGTGGCCGGCTTGCCCGGGTCGCGGTAGCGATCTTCGGAGGAGCCTTCGTGCACCAGCGCGGGCGCCTGTTCCGGATGATCGGGGGCGACGCGCCACTCCTTCACCTTGCGCGTCTTCCACCAGAACTCGTCGATCAGCGCCAGCTCGCCGTTGCCCCACTGGGCACCGGCAAAGCGGCTGCCCAGGCGTGCCAGCGTTACCGGCTCCTGCGCGAACGGCGCGGCCTGCATGCGCACGATGTCGCGCACGTCGACCTGGCGCGAGGGGTCGCCGCCATCCTGGGCTTCGGCCCACACCAGCGTGGCCGGCGCATCGCTGCGCCACTCGATGTCGCGCACGCCGGTCGGCACGGCGTCGTTGCCGGTGGGCAAGCCTTCGACCAGGGGCAGCTTGGCCATTTCCTTCACCACGTTGCCGTTGCGATCGAGCACTTCCACCGTGCGCGGGAAGTTGTCGGCGGGCACCAGATAGGAGAACGGACGCTCCACGCGCTCGCGCAGCAGGTAACGGCCATCCGGCGAGGGGCTGAGGGACATCGTGAGCGCGGGCGCGCCCAGCAGCGACACCTGGCCGTCCAGGCTGACCAGCGCGGATTGCGAGCGCAAGTAGTGCTCGAACAGGCGCGCGTCGTCTTCGTTACGCAGCAGGTCCTGATACGTACGGATGGCTTTGACGCCACCGCCCGCCTGCGTCTGCTGCGTGTTGGGGCCGGTGGGAATGCCGCGGCCCTGCGGCGCGGCGCCCTGACCTTCCGGTTGCAGTTGCACCAGCAGTTGCTGGCTGTCGGGCATCCAGCGATAGCCGCGACCGGCCACGCCATTGAGCGGCAGGCTGGTGAGGCGACGCGCCGCGCGCGCGGCCACATCCACCACCCACAGCTCGTTGCGCCCCTGCACGGGGTCGATCTGGGTGAAGGCGAGATAGCGCTGGTCCGGCGACCAGCTCAGGTTGGCCAGCGACAACGGGCTGGGCAGCCCCTGGAAGCGGATCTCTTTGCCGCTGGCGACATCGATCAGCCACAGGTCGCTGCTGAAGATGAAGCGACTCTGTGCATAGGTGCGCGGGTTGATACGCACACCCGCCAACTTCAGCTCCGGCTGCGCGACCAGGTCGATGCTCGGCAGCGACGGCGTCTGCGTCATGGCGAGCAGGTCGCGATGCGGGCTGATCAGCAACGAGGGCGGGCGCGGCGCATCCACCAGGGCCTGCAACGGCGCCGGCGGCATGAGGTAGCCGCTGGTGGCGACGCTCGCGGCGCGCGAGGCGTCCTGGGCCAGGGCCAGCGGCGGGGTGACGAGCAGCAGCGCAACCAGCGCGAGGTGCCGGAGCTTGAGATCCATGGGCGGGGCGTCCCTATCGAAAGAATTTGCGACCCTAGCCCAGCCTCGCACGGGCCGCCACCTCCATCAGTCATGCCTGGCGCCGGGTTTCCCGCTGAGGGGAAACGCTGCGCCGCAGCGGCTATACTCCAGGGTCCGTCGAGGGGCGCTGCGACCGCTTGGCCGAGGCTTGCGCCGCACACCGTGCGCGCAACCCTGGGGCCACGGCCAGGCTCGACGGCATTTTCCTGTAACGGCGCCCGGTCAACGATGCGGTCCCCCAAGGCCGCGATACCGGAGCTACGCCATGAACGCAGTGACGAAAGACCCCGCTTTCCAGGACTACAAGGTCCGTGACATCTCCCAGGCCGACCTGGGCCGCCGCCGCATCCGCATGGCGGAAGAGGAAATGCCGGGCCTGATGCAGATCCGCGCCCGCTACGCCAACGAAAAGCCGCTCAAGGGCGTGCGCCTGTCCGGCTCCCTGCACTGCACCAAGGAAACCGCCGTGCTGGCCGAGACCCTGCGCGAGCTGGGCGCCTCGGTGCGCTGGGCCTCGTGCAACATCTTCTCCACCCAGGACGACGTGGCCGCCGCACTGGCCGCCGGTGGCCTGCCGGTGTTCGCCTGGAAGGGCGAGACGCTGGAGGAATACTGGCAGTGCACGCTGGACATGCTCACCCACCCGGGCGAGCTGGGCCCGCAGCTGATCGTGGACGACGGTGGCGACGCCACCCTGTTCATCCACAAGGGCGTGGAACTGGAAGACGGCAGCGACTGGGTCAACACCCCCAGCGGCAACCACGAAGAACAGGTCATCAAGGACCTGGTCAAGCGCACCGCCGCCGAGCGTCCGGGCTGGTTCAAGAAGATCGCCGCCGAATGGAAGGGCGTGTCGGAAGAAACCACCACCGGCGTGCATCGCCTCTACCAGCTCGCCGAAGCCGGCAAGCTGCTGGTGCCGGCCATCAACGTCAACGACTCGGTCACCAAGAGCAAGTTCGACAACCTCTACGGCTGCCGCGAATCGCTGGCCGACGGCATCAAGCGCGCCACCGACCTGATGGTGGCCGGCAAGGTGGCCGTGGTGTGCGGCTACGGTGACGTGGGCAAGGGCTGCGCGCACTCGCTGAAGGGCTTCGGCGCGCGCGTGATCGTCACCGAAATCGACCCCATCAACGCCCTGCAGGCGGCGATGGAAGGCTTCCAGGTCACCACCATCGAAGAGACCCTGGGCCTGGGCGACATCTACGTCACCACCACCGGCAACAAGGACATCATCACGCTCGAGCACATGGCGGCGATGAAGAACAACGCCCTGGTGTGCAACATCGGCCACTTCGACAACGAGATCCAGATGGATCGCCTCAACGCCGCCAAGGGCGTGTCGCGCGAAACCATCAAGCCGCAGGTGGATCGCTACACCTTCGAGCAGACCGGTCGCAGCATCTACATGCTGGCCGAAGGCCGCCTGGTGAACCTGGGCTGCGCCCACGGCCACCCGAGCTTCGTGATGTCCAACAGCTTCTCCAACCAGACGCTGGCCCAGCTCGACCTGTGGGCGAACAAGGACTTCTACGACAAGAAGGTCTACCGCCTGCCCAAGAAGCTGGACGAAGAAGTGGCCCGCCTGCACCTGGAGCAGATCGGCGTGAAGCTGACCAAGCTCACCCCGGATCAGGCCGCCTACATCGGCGTGCCGGTGGACGGCCCGTACAAGCCGGATCACTACCGCTACTAAGCATGGGCGTTACGCCATGAAAAGAGGCCGCCTCCGGGCGGCCTTTTTTTTTGCTTCGGCGCACCGGGCGTGCTCGACGGCAAGCCCCCTTGCCGGAACACACCCGGTGCGCTTCCGCGCCCCCTCCCTTGGAGTCTTTCAGCGCATGCCTGGCCCACACCCGAGCATGCCCAGCCAACCCTGCAATGCCGGCACGTGCATCAGCCAGGGCGCGGACAAGGTGAGCACCCCCGCACCAAGCACGAACATGGCCGCGCCCCGACGAAAGCCCGGGCGTTGCAGCCAGCGCCCCACGCGCGCGCCGGACCAGGTGAGCGGCAACATCACCGGCAACGTGCCCAGACCGAACACCGCCATGGTGAGCGCCCCGGCGCGCGCATCGGCCTGCAGCCACGCGGCGGCCAGCACCGTGCTGCTCAAACCGCATGGCAGCCAGCCCCACAGCGCGCCCGCCGCCAGACGACGCGGCACGGTGTTGGCCGGTAGCACACGACGATGCAACGGCTGCAGCCAGCGCCACACGCGGGCACCCGGACGTGCAAGAAAGCCCAGGCGCCCCTGCCGATCGAGCAGACGCAGCGCCATCACCACCAGCACCGCGCCCACCAGCACACGCATGCCGATCGCCAGCGCCGACCATTCGAAGAGGCGCAGCAAGCCATCGCCCAGGCCACCCACGAGCGCACCCGCCAGCGCATAGCCGCCCACGCGCCCCAGGTTCAATTGCCAAGCCGCGGCCAGGCCCTGGCGCGCCGCGCCCATCGACAGGCCGGTGGCGATGCCGCCGCACATGGCCGCGCAATGCACGCTGCCGAGCAACCCGGTGAGCAGCACCGCCGAAAGCGCGAGCCCGTTAATCATCGGCCGGCTCGCTCGTGGGTTTGGTGCGCTCGGGCGCATCGTCGGTGAGCACATCGAGCGCGGGCGTATCCAGGTCGTCGAACTGGCCCCGGCGCACGGCCCATACGAAGGCGCCGATGGAGGCAATGAGCAGCATCAGGCTCAACGGAATCAACATCAGCAGGATGATCATGCGGCCACCTCCGGCACGCGGATGCGCATCAACCGCAAGGCATTGGCGGTGACGATGAGCGAAGACAGCGCCATGCCCAGCGCCGCGACGGCCGGCGTCACCTGCCCGGCGATCGCCAGCGGCAGGGCCAGCAGGTTGTAGCCCACGGCCCAGGCGAAGTTCTGGCGGATGATGCGCTGGGTGCGTCGCGCCAGTTGCACCGCGGCGGGAATGCGCAGCAGCGCCGGCGCGGTGAGCACCATGTCGGCGGCGCGCTGGGCCAGTGCCGCGCCCTCGCCCATGGCCAGCGATACATCCGCGCCGGCAAGCACCGGCGCGTCGTTGATGCCATCGCCAACCATCGCCACCACCCGCCCCTGCGCCTGCAAGGCGCGTACCAGCGCCAGCTTGTCTTCGGAGGATTGCCGCGCGTGCGCCTGCGCGATGCCGAGCTGGTTGGTGGTGCGCTGCACCGCCTGCTCGCCATCGCCACTGGCCAGGTGAATGCGCAAGCCCAGCGCGCGCAGCGCCACGACGGCATCGGCCGCATCGGGCCGCGCGCGCTCCTGCAGCAGGAACCGCGCATAGGCGCGGCGACCATCGCCCAGCCACAGCTGTCCGTCGTCTTCGCACTGCGCGGCGAAGGGGCCATGACCCAGCAGCCAGAGCCGCCCGTCCACGCATCCGCTCAGGCCTCGTCCCGCGTGCAATTGCACCTGGCCGGCGACGTGCGATACCGATACCTCGGCAAACGCGGCGGCGATCGGGTGTCGGCTGTCGCGCTCCAGCGCGGCGGCCACCTGCATCGCCTGTTCGGCGCTGATGCCATCGAACGCCTGCACGTCGGCCAGCATCGGTTGCACGCGGGTGAGCGTACCGGTCTTGTCGAACACGATATCGGTGGCGCGGGCGAGGTTCTCCAGCGCCTCCGGTCGCAAGGCCAGCACGCCCAAGCGTGCCAGTGCGCCGTGGGTGGCGGCCAGCGCGGCAGGCACCGCCAGCGTGAGCGCACACGGGCAGCTGATGACCAACAGCGACAAGGCGACCTCGAAGGCACGCTCCGGCGCATGCACGCGCCACCCCACGTAGACCAGCACGGTTGCCACCAGCAGCGCGGCGACGAACACGCTGCCGACGCGATCGGCCATGCGTGCCAGCGCGGGGCGGTGCGCCTGCGCCTGCTCGACCAGCCGTGTGAGCTGCGACAGGCGCGTGGCACTGCCCACTTGCGTGACCGCTATGCGCGCGGTGGTTTCGCGGCAATGCGTGCCGGCATAGATCGGTGCACCCTGCACCTTGTCGACCGGACGCGACTCGCCCGTGAGCAGCGCCTCCTCGAACGACGCCTGCTCGTTGAGCAAGGTGCCATCCGCGGGTACTGCCTCACCGGCCGCCACGCACACCACGTCGCCCACCTGCAGGGCGGACAGCGGCACCGACTCGCGCGTGGCGTCGGCGCGCTCGCGCACGGCCAGCGTCGGGCGCGCCCGTGCCAGGGCATCCACCTGTGCGCTGGCGATGCCGCGCGCACGTTGCTCAAGCATGCGCGCGCCCAGCAGCAGGAACACAAACATGGCCGCCGCATCGAACCACACGTGCGCGCCGCCGCGCAGCGTCTCCACCACGCTGGCCACGTAAGCCAGCAGCACGGAGCCCGCGATCAGCGTATCCATGCCCAGGTGGCGCTCGCGCAACTCACGCCAGCTGCCGGCCATGAACGGCCAGCCGGCATAGAAAACCACCGGCGTGCACACCAGCATCGTCACCCAGCGGAAAAAGTCACGCGTGGCCCAGCCCATGTGATGGCCGCCATCGAGGAACAGCGCCTCGGACAACATCATGGTCTGCATCGCACCCAGGCCCGCCACGCCCAGGCGCGCCAGCCAGCGTCGCCACGCCTGCGTGCGTTCGCGCTCGTACGCTGCACCGCCGGCCAGGTAGGGTCGGTAACCGAGCAACGCCAAGCGCCGCAACAACACCGAGAGGCGATTGCGGGACGGGTCCCAGCCGATGCGGATGCGCCCGGTGACGGCATTGGCGCAGACATCGAACACGCCCGGCTCGCGCTGGAGGGCGCGATCGATCAGCCAGGCGCAGGCCGCACAGCGCATGCCATCGGTGAGCACGGTGATTTCCAGGCCACCGGTGACCGGCAAGGTGTGTTCCTTGAGCACATCCTCGCGATCCCAGCCTTCCAGCTCGGGCATGTCGGCGCCCACGCGCGCACCGGCTTCGCTGCGCAGGCGGTAGTAGTCGTCCAGCGCGGCGTCGCGAATCCATTGCGCGGCGGTGGCACAACCCTGGCAGCAGAAGCCACGCAGCACGCCATCGATGGAAAGGCACAGGGGCGCCGCCGGCAGGGTTTCACCGCAGTGAAAGCAATCGACCAGACCGAAGCGGTTGGCCGTGTCGACGGCGCAGTCCATGGCATCAAGGCAGCAGTCGAATCGACGACGAGGCCGCGCTCCAACGTCCGTGCATCAACCAGCTCGCGTTGTCGGGCGCCAGCTGCACCACCCATTCGTGATGACCATCCACCGAGCCCACGCCACGCCAGCCCAGTTCACTGGGCGCCAGCGTGTACGTGCGTGGCGATGCGCCGGCATCGGCCGGGGTGAGGGTGAGCGTGAGGCGGCCGCCGCGCGGAAAGTCGCCATCCATCGGCAACGCTTCGATCATGTCGCCGCGCGTGCGCAGCACCAGCCCCTTGGTGGGCACGGCGGTGGAGCCTTCGATCGCCTCAGCGGCCACCAGCAGCTTGCCCACCTTGGTGACCTTGCCCACGGTTTCCATGTCTTCGCGGCCCGGATGCACCGCGGCAAACAACAGGGCAAAGCCGATCGCCACCGAGGCGAGCGGCAGGCCTACCAACATCCACACCATCGGTTCGCGCCAGGCGCTGCGGGTCGTGTTCATCGCAAGGGTCCGAAGAAGCTGCTGTTGACGTTGGTGGCGGCCTGACCGTCGTCGCGGCGCACGGAGAAGTGCACCTCGTGGCGGCCGGATACCTCCGGTGAGGCGCCCACCGTGAGGGGCACCGAAATCACCTCGCCGCTCTGCACCTGCACCGTGCGCGGACCATCGCGCAAGGACAGGTCCGGCAGGTCGGCGCCGGCCACGTCGATGACGAAGCGGCGCGGTTGCTGGTCCTTGTTGACCAGCTTGAGCGTGTAGCTGTTCTCGATGCGACCGTCCGCGGCGGTGCTGAACATCACGTTGCGATCGCGCAGCACCTCGGCGATCAACGGGGCGCGATGCGTAACGCCATACAGCCAACCGCCCACCAGCGCCAGCAGCAACACGGCATAGACCGCAATGCGCGGCCGCAGCACGTGGGTGGCCTTGCCGTCGATCTGGTTCTGCGTGGTGTAGCGGATCAGTCCGCGCGGATAGTCGAGCTTGTCCATCACCTCGTTGCAGGCATCGATGCAGGCGCCGCAGGCGATGCACTCGTATTGCAGGCCGTTGCGGATATCGATGCCGGTGGGGCACACCTGCACGCAGATGGTGCAGTCGATGCAGTCACCCAGTTGCTCGGCGGTGAACTTGGGCAGCGGCGCGACCACCTCACCCGCACCGGCCAGCGCGATGGTGCCGCCCGCCTGGGCGCGATGATCCGCGGCCGAGGGATGCTGGCTGGCGCGGAATACGTAGTCGTAGGCAGTGAGCGTATCAAGCAGGCCGCGTGCACGCGCCAGCACGCTGGGCAGGCCACGCTTGCGCGCGCCGCGCGGCTCGCCGCGCATGGGGTCGTAGGCGATGATGAGCGTGTTGCGATCGAACATGGCGCTCTGGAAGCGCGCATACGGGCACATGTATTTGCACACCTGCTGGCGCAGGAAGCCCGCATTGCCCCAGGTGGCGAAGCCGTAGAAGAGTATCCAGAAGGTTTCCCAACCGCCCCAACCGAAAGGCGTGCGACGGGCGAGGTCCACGATGGGGCTGAAGAAGCCCACGAAGGTAAAGCCCGTCCATAGCGAGAACAGTGCCCAGGCGAGATGCCGACTGCCCTTGCGCAGGATCTTCTCGCGCGTCCACGGGCCCGCATCGAGCTTCATGCGCTTGTTGCGATCGCCTTCGAACCAGCGCTCGATCCACAGCGACACCTCTGTCCATACCGTCTGTGGGCAGGCGTAGCCGCAGAACAGTCGCCCACCCAGCGCGGTGAAGAAGAACAGCGCCAGCGCCGCGATGATCAGCAAGGTGGAGAGGAACAGGAAATCCTGCGGCAGGAACATCCAACCGAAGACGTGGAACTGGCGCGCGGGAAGGTCGAGCAACACCGCCTGGCGACCACCCCAGCGCATCCAGGGAAACAGGTAGAACATGCCCAGCAACCACAACACCGCGGCCACGCGCAGGCGATTGAGTCGGCCGGCGACTTCGCGCGGGTATACCTTGCGTTCGCTGACGTAATACGAGGTGCTGGCGTCGTCGACGACATGCAGCGGGATACGACGACTCATGATTCAGTGTCCGGAACCGATGCCACTTTTGATCTGCCGCGCCGAGCGCAGCAGGATCCACGTAAACAGGCTGGACGATGCGGTCGCCAGCCAGATCAGGAAGAAGCCCAGCGAGTAGCCCAGCTCGCGACTCAACTGCAGCGAGGGAAAGGTGATGTCCCGCAGCGCGGAAGGGTCCACGTAGGCGAAGAACACCATGGTCACCACGCCGGCCACGAAGAAGCTCGGCCACAATATGGCGCCGACGCGCTGCAACGTGGCAGGCGTCGACTCTTCGGATAGCGGCCGCGGGCGGCTCATCACTCGGCCACCACGGCGCCGGCAGGCGGGCCGATCTTGTGGGGCGACAACGTCCATACGTAGGCGCCCACCAAACGGGTTCGCGTATCGCCCAGCACGGTCTTCCATGCCGGCATCACGCCCTGGCGACCTTCGTTGAGCGTCTGGTGCAGCGACGCCTGGCTGCTGCCATACAACCAATAGCTGTCGGTGAGATCGGGTGCGCCTACCACCTGGTTGCCCTTGGCCTGCGGACCATGGCATGCGACGCAGGTGCCGGCGAACAATTTTTCGCCGCGCTCCGCCGCTTCCTTGGGCTGGCCCGGGCGCGACAGCGAGAGCACGTAGGCAATGGTGTCATCCACCGCGGTGGCCCCACCTTGCGCTTCCAGCGTGGTGGCCCAGGCCGGCATCACCGCATGGCGACCTTCCTGGATGGTTTCCAGGATGCGCGAGGGCGTGCCGCCCCAGTGCCAGATGTCGTCGGTGAGGTCGGGATATCCGGTGGCGCCATGGCCCGAGGAGCCATGACAGGCCGCGCAACGGTTGATGAAGATGGCACGACCGATCGACACCGCGGCAGGGTCCTTGGCGAGCACGTCGATGGGCTTGCCCGCATAGAGCTTGAGCGTGTCTTCCAGGCGCGCGTCTTCGGCGGCCGTCTCCATCGCCCACTCGGACCGGGAACTCCAATGCCCCATGCCCTTGAGGTTGCCCACGCCGTACCACACCAGGTAACCCACGGCGAACACGATGGTGATGTAGAACAGGTTGATCCACCAGCGCGGCAGCGGCTTGTTGTATTCGGTGATGTCTCCGTCCCACACGTGCCCGGTGTCGTCGGGCTTGGGGTCGATGGGGCGTCGGCGCGTGTTGGCCTTGAGCAGCCACAGGCAGCCCAGCAGGTTCAACACGGTGAGCGCCACGACATACCAGGTCCAGGCGGAAGTCATGCCGCGTCCTCCTTGTCATCGTCCAGCGGCATGCGTGCCGCCGCATCCAGCGACGCCTTGTGGCTCGGTCGCCAGAGCCAGATGCAACCGCCCACGAAGAGCAGCAGCAGTACTGCGGTAATCAGACCCGGCACCATGTCACTCGGCTCCCTCGGCTACTTGCATGTCCGCTTGCGATACGTGCGTGCCCAGGCTTTGCAGATAGGCCACCACCGCATCGAGTTCGGTCTTGCCTTGCACGGCCGCCGCGGCGCCCGCGATGTCGGCCTCGGTGTAGGGATCGCCGATGCGCTTGAGCGCACGCATGTGCTGCGCCACTTCCGCGCCATCGAGCTTGGCCTTGGCCAGCCACGGGTAGGCCGGCATGTTCGACTCCGGCACCACATCGCGCGGATTGTTCAGATGCGCGCGATGCCAGTCGTCGGAATAGCCGCGCGTGCCGACGCGTGCGAGGTCCGGGCCGGTGCGCTTGCTGCCCCACTGGAACGGATGGTCGTACACCGATTCACCGGCCAGCGAGTAATGGCCATAGCGCTCGGTTTCAAAGCGAAGCGTGCGCACCATCTGCGAGTGGCAGTTGTAGCAGCCCTCGCGGATGTACACGTCGCGCCCGGCCAGCTCCAGCGCGGGATACGGCTTGATGCCCGGCAGCGGCTTGATCGCCTCGGCCTGGAACATCAGCGGCACGATCTCCGCGAGGCCGCCGAAAGACACCGCGACCGCGACCAGGATGGCCATCAGGCCGATGTTCTTTTCGATCTTTGCGTGTGTTTGGCTCATGTCCGTTCCCTCAGGCCCGCGCGTCCGCTGCGTCCGGTGCCATCACCGGCTGCGGCGCGGTGCTGGCGGCCGCCAGGCGGAAGGTCTTGAACACGTTCCAGCTCATCACCAGCATGCCGCTGAGCACGATCAGGCCGCCGCCGAGGCGGAACAGGTAGTAGGGCTTGGTGGCGTTGAGCGCTTCGACGAACGAGTAGACCAGCGTGCCGTTCTCCGGATCGGTGGCGCGCCACATCAGGCCCTGCGTGACGCCGGCGATCCACATGGAGGCGATGTACACGACCAGGCCAATGGTGTGTAGCCAGAAGTGCGTGTCGATCAGCTTGACCGAGTACATCTTCTGCAGGCCGAGCAGGCGCGGCAGCATGGCGTAGATCGAGCCGATGGAAATCATCGCCACCCAGCCGATCGCACCCGAGTGCACGTGGCCGATGGTCCAGTCGGTGTAGTGACTGAGCGAGTTGACCGTCTTGATCGACATCATCGGCCCCTCGAATGTGCTCATCATGTAAAACGAGAGCGAGACGATGAGGAACTTCAGGATCGGATCGGTGCGCAGCTTGTACCAGACGCCCGACAAGGTAAGGATGCCGTTGATCGCACCGCCCCACGACGGCGCCAGCAGCACCAGCGAGAACACCATGCCCAGCGACTGCGCCCAGTCGGGCAACGCGGTGTATTGCAGGTGGTGCGGGCCGGCCCACATGTACACGGCGATCAGCGCCCAGAAGTGCACGATCGACAGTCGATACGAATAGATCGGCCGGCCGGCCTGCTTGGGCACGAAGTAATACATCATGCCGAGGAAGGCCGTGGTGAGGAAAAAGCCCACCGCGTTATGGCCATACCACCACTGCACCATGGCATCGACCGAGCCGGAGTAGATCGAGTACGACTTGAACCAGCCGGCGGGAATGGCCAGGTTGTTGACCACGTGCAGCAGCGCGATGGTGATGATGTACGCGCCATAGAACCAGTTGGCTACGTAGATGTGCTTGACCTTGCGCTTGGCGATGGTGCCGAAGAACAGCACTGCGTAGGCCACCCACACGATGGTGATGAGCAGGTCGATCGGCCATTCCAGCTCGGCGTATTCCTTGCCCTGGGTGTAGCCCAGCGGCAGGGTGATGGCCGCCGCCACGATGACCAGTTGCCAACCCCAGAACACAAACGAGGCGAGCCGGTCGGAAAGCAGGCGTACATGGCAGGTGCGCTGCACCGTGTACAGGCTGGTGGCGAACAGCGCCGAGCCGCCAAAGGCGAAGATCACCGCATTGGTGTGCAACGGCCGCAGGCGGCCATAGCTCAGCCACGGCACATCGAAATTGAGCGCGGGCCAGTACAACTGGGCGGCGATGAGCGCCCCCACCAGCATGCCGACGACACCCCAGACCACGGTCATCACGGCGAATTGCCGCACGACCTTATCGTTGTAACTCCCCTCGACGCCTACCATGAGGCCCGCTCCTAGGCATGACTGACGGGGCGAAGTCTGGGGGGCGGCCCCCGGGGGCCATTTGATCCAGATCAAGCTGAGACGCCGGTAGGGCTGGCGCGGTTTGTCGCAGGGGGCGTCAGACGGACGGCCAAACGAGCAAATATCTCTTTATCGCGAAACAGAGATATATATAATCACCCCATCGCCAGCCAGGGGCTTTACCGCATGCCGTCCATCAGCTTCGAGTTCTTTCCGCCCAAGACCGACGAGCAGCGCGCGCAGCTCGACCAGGCCGCCAACCTGCTCAAGGCCACCTCGCCCGAGTACGTCTCGGTGACCTTCGGCGCCGGCGGCTCCACCCTCAGCTACACCGGCGACACCGTGCACCGGCTGCACAGCAAGCACGGTTTCCCGGTGGCGCCGCACCTTTCCTGCGTGGGCGGTACCCGCGCCGAACTGGCCGAACTGCTGGACGGCTACCGCGCCGCCGGCTACCGCCGCATCGTGGCGCTGCGCGGCGACCTGCCCTCGGGCATGGCCAGCCCTGGCGACTTTCGCTACGCGGCCGAACTGGTGCGCTTTATCCGCGAGCACACGGGCGACCACTTCCACATCGAGGTGGCGGCCTATCCGGAAACCCATCCCCAGGCCGACGATGCACTCGCCGACCTGCGCCACTTCAAGGCCAAGGTGGATGCGGGCGCGAACGGCGCGATTACGCAGTATTTCTTCAACGCCGATGCCTATTTCCGCTTCGTGGACGATGCGCAGCGCCTGGGCGTGCAGGTGCCGATCGTGCCGGGCATCATGCCGATCTGCAATTTCTCGCAGCTCAAGCGTTTTTCCGATGCCTGCGGCGCGGAGATTCCTCGCTGGATCACCAAGCGCATGCAGGCGCATGGCGACGATGCCGCCTCCATTCGCGAGCTGGGCGCCGATGTCGTGGCGCAGTTGTGTCGTCGCCTGCTGGAAGGCGGCGCGCCGGGCCTGCACTTCTATACGCTGAACCGCGCGAAAGCCACGCGCGCGATCCTCGATCGGCTGCACGGTTGAGCCACGCCGCCGAGCGTATGCTCGGCGGATGATGCGTTTTCTGCTGCTCGCCTTGCTCCTGTTGCCCCTGGGCGCCTATGCCCAGGACGGCATCCACCGCTGCATCGGCGCTGACGGCAACCCGGTATTCACCGACCAACCCTGCGCCGCGCTGCAGGCCACGCCCGTGGCGCCCGCGCCACGCACCCCGAACGCCCCGCTCGGCGCCACCCTGCCCGCCGCACCGCCGCCGGTGTTGTGCGCCGCCAGCGTGGCGGAGCTGCGCGAGAGCGTGTTGCAAGCGTTTGCCGATCGCGACCCCAACCGGCTGGCGGGCTTGATGCTGTGGGGCGGCTACGGACAGCAGGCCGTGGTCGCGGACATTCGTTCGCTCACCGGTCTCATGCAGCGCCCCTTGCTGGAGGTGACCTCCGCCGGCGAGGACGCATCGCCCTCCACGCCGGGCGATGCCACACCCGCCCCCGGCAGCGAGCGTCAGCTGATCGTGCGCACCGCCGCGGACGATGGCAGCGGCACCGCGCACGAAACACGCTTTGACATGGTGCGCCGCTCCGGTTGCCTGTGGTTGCGCGGGGCCGGCTGACGCCAGCAGTTAGACGGCTCGTTAGCCCCGCCACCGGCGGGTTTCTGCTGCTGCGCAAAATCGTCCTGTGAAGCCACGGGTTATCATGGTGCGATTTTTTTCCCCAGAGAGTCCCCCACATGGCGCAGCAATATCCTGATTGGATCTGGCAGAACGGCGTGATCAAGCCCTGGCCGGAAGCGACCACGCACGTGATGTCCCACGCGCTGCACTACGGTTCCTCGGTGTTCGAGGGCATCCGCAGCTACGCCACGCCCGATGGTGCGGCGATCTTCCGCCTCACGGACCATCTCAAGCGCCTGTACCAGTCGGCCAAGATCTACGACATGGCCATTCCGTACACGCAGGATGAGCTCGCTGCCGCCTGTCGCGAGGTGGTGCGCAAGAACGGCCTGTCGGCCGCCTACCTGCGCCCGGTGGCCTACCGTGGCCTGGGTGGCTTTGGTCTCTCCGCCGAAACGCCGATCGACGTGGCGGTGGCGGCATGGCCGATGGGCCCCTACCTTGGCCCCGAGGCGCTGGAAAGCGGCATTGAAGCCTGCGTGTCGAGCTGGCAGCGCTTTGCGCCCAACACCATTCCGGCCGGCGCCAAGGCGGGCGGCAACTATCTCTCCGGCCAGCTGATCGCACGCGAAGCGCGTCGTCTGGGCTTTGGCGAAGGCATCGCCATGGCCTCCAGCGGCCTGCTCAGCGAAGGCGCGGGCGAGAACCTGTTCCTGGTGTTCGATGGCGTGCTGCACACCACGCCGGCCAGCGCGTCCATCCTCACTGGCATCACGCGCGACACGCTCAAGACGCTGGCACGCGAGGACGGCATCGAGGTGATCGAGCGTGATATCCCGCGCGAATACCTCTACCTGTGCGACGAGCTGCTGATGTGCGGCACCGCCGCGGAAATCACCCCGATCCGCGCGGTGGACGGCAAGCAGATCGGCAACGGCAAGGCCGGCCGCGTCACCCGCCGCCTGCAGGAGCTGTTCTTCGGCCTGTTCAACGGCAAGACCAACGACCAGTGGGGTTGGCTGGAGCCGCTCTGACCTCCCTGCGCGGGGCGCCGATTCGCGCCCTGTCGCACACGGCAAAACGCCCGGCCTAGGCCGGGCGTTTTGTTTGGAGCGTCAGGAAAACACGATGCTGGCGATGGCGCCGTTGGTGCCGGTGCGTGGCCGCATCGAGACATCCCAGCCGTACAGGTCACACAGGCGACGCACGATGGCCAGGCCCAGGCCGGCACCGCTGCCGCCCGCGCCTTCGCCGCGCACGCCACGCTGGAACAGGCGCTCGGCATCTTCGGGCTTGATGCCGGGGCCGGTGTCGATCACTTCAATGCGGTTGCCACCCACTTCCACCGTGACCGAGCCTTCCAGCGTGTACTTGATGGCGTTGCCGATGAGGTTGGTCAGCGCCACGGCCAGCACTGACGCCGGCGCATTCACGCTCACCGCCTGCTTGACCACCAGCTCCACGCTGAGTGGTTTGTCGCGCATCTGCGGGCGCTGGCTTTCGATCACGTCCGAGGCCACCTTGCCCACGTCGGTGGTTTCGCCACGCGTGGGGCCGCGACGCTCGGCGCGCGACAGCAACAGCAAGGCCTCGATCAGTTCGGTGGCCTGGCGCGAGGCCCGCTCGATGCGCTTGAGGCGCTCGCGCAGCTTGTCGGTGAGGTCGGGCGAGCCTTGCAGCAACTCGGTGGTGCTGGCGATCACCGCCAGCGGCGTGCGCAACTCATGGCTGACGTCGGAGTTGAACTCGCGATCGCGCTCCACCATCGCGGTGAGGCGCTGCGAGTATTCGTCCAGCGCCAGCGCCAGCTCACCCACTTCATCGTCGGCAAAATGAGGCGCCAGCGGCTCCGCTTTGCCGTTCTTGCGGAAGTCGCGCAGGCGACGTGCCAGCTCGCTGACCGGCTTGAGCACCTTGCGCGACAGCCAGAAGCCCAGCACCAGCGACAGCAGGCCAAAAAGAAACACCGCGCCAATGACACTGAAGAGCAGCTGTTGCTTGCCGAGTTCTTCGCGAGAAACGTCGTAGCGAAGGAAGCTGATGATGCCGTTCTCGCGATAAACCGCCAGCTTGTAATGATGGCGCTGACCTTCCTGATCGGTTTCGTAGATGTCGTGGACGCCCGTCTGCAGGTCTTGCCATGACAACGGCGCTCGATAGAGCGTGCGGTCACTGAACATGCTGCCGGTCAGCAAGCGCGACCCAGCCGGTGTTCCCGGGTGCTGTTGAGCTTGCTGATTCGCCCAGCGCGCGTCATCCAGCAGGCTGGAGTTGACCAATTGGTCCTCCACCCTGCTGCGGATGTTCAACGCGGCGAACGCAAACAGCGCGCTGAGGCCGAAACCGAACAGCGCGAACGAGACGATCAGGCGAAAACGGAGCTTACGCCTGGACCGCATCCGGTTCGACCATGCGGTATCCAATGCCGTGCCGCGTGTGGATCAGCGGCTTGTCGAACGGCTTGTCGATCGCGGCGCGCAGGCCGTGGATATGCACGCGCAGCGAATCGCTGTCCGGCAGCTCCTCGCCCCACACGCGCTGCTCCAGATCCTGACGCGTCACCACCGACGGGCTCGCCTCCATCAGGGCCTGCAAGAGCTTGAGGCCGATCGGGTTGAGCTGGATCGACTTGCCCTCGCGGGTGACCGTGAGCGTATCGAGGTTGTAGGTGAGGTCGCCCACCTTGAGCACGCGGCTCTGCGGACCCTTGCCGCGACGGGCCAGCACCTCCAGGCGCGCCGCCAGTTCCTGCAGCGCGAAGGGCTTGGTCATGTAGTCGTCGGCGCCGGACTCGAAGCCGGTGAGCTTCTGCTCCAGCGCGTCGCGCGCAGTGAGCATGAGGATCGGCGTCTGCTTGTGCGCCTCGTGGCGCAGTTTGCGGGCCACATCCAGGCCGTCCATACCCGGCAGGGTGAGGTCCAGCACGATCACGTCGAAGTCATGCACGACGGCCAGGTGCAGGCCGGTGACGCCGTCGCCGGCGAAGTCGACCACGTGGCCACGATCTTCCAGATAATCGCCGATGTTGGTCGCGATATCGCTGTTGTCTTCGATTACCAGTACGCGCATGCGTCCTCCACACGCAGCCAGCATGGGTGCCGGCCGAGGCCTCAAGCTTAACAAGCTTGCCCGGGTCATAGGGGGATGAGACCGACATCCGGCTGAACAGCCGCCGGCCTGCAGGCAAGAAAAAGCCCAGGCACCACGACTTGCGTCGCTCGCCTGGGCCCAAGCTACTGCCCCGATACCGAAATCTGCTGTCACCAGACCTTGCGGTTGAAGTGCACGAGCAAATCGCAGTGGGTTCTTTATAGGCGCCCCCCGGTTAGACCAGGGTTAACCACAGCTCACACGGACGTTAACCCCGCGCTATGACCCATTCCGGATCAATGACCACCCACGGGCGTCTGGACACGCTTGGAGTCCATCAGGACTTTCTGCGTCTGCTCGTTTTCGCGCACGATGTCCGCGTACTTGCGGCAGACATTCTTCGCAATGATGGAGCCCGTGGGCTTCTCGTTCTGACACACTTCACGGTCGCCATCGCGACGCGTAAGAATGGCATTGATTTCGGACTGGTCGTTGTAAAGCGACAGCTTCGACGTATTGTCCATGGCATCCGTGGTGCCAAACTTGTCGAACAAGGACTGCATTTCGTCGAAGTCCTTGGCAACAGTGACGCGCTCGTCCTTTTCGACGAATTCAAAGCGTCCGCCAGGCTGCATCTGCTGATCGATCTGCGTGCGCAAAGCGACGAACTTCTCCTTGGTGTCGGCCTTTACGTCGGGCAGCGGCGGCTGCTTGGCCAGCAACGGTGACACGGGCAGCGCAATTGCGAGAGCAATGCCCCATAGCAACACATGCTTTGACTTCATGGTCCCCTCCTCCCTGGTCCCGTCGCCTCCCAATACGGGTGGACTCCTAACGAGATTTAGCGATGGTAGATCGGTGCCACGGGCAGGTCAAAGGCTCCACAAAAACGCGGAAAAACAAAAAAAATCAAAGAAATAATGACTTGCAAGGCAACCCGGGCGATTCGACAGGTTGACCGACCCAGGCCGGTCAACCGCCAGCAAAAGCTACACGCCCTTCATCAGAGTTGCTTTTGTTCGTTCAACTTCTCGCGCGCGATTTCCCCATGGGTACGGCACACGTTCCTGGCCACCGTGGCGCCATGAAGCGTCTTGCGCTGACACACCTGACGCTCGCTGTCGTGGCGGGACAGAATCGCCTTGATCTGTGCTTCATCGTCACGCAACCCAAGCCTGGCTTTGGCATCCATGGCCTGAGACGTCCCAAATTTGTCGAATAGAGCCTGCATGTGGTCGACGTTTCTACCGAGTGCAACGCGATCGTGCGGGGTGATGTATTCGAAGCGGCCACCGCGTTGTGTTTGCTGGTGAATCTGTTCCTTCACCGCGACAAACTGTTCTCGCGTCTGCGCTTTCACTTCAGGCAAAGGGGACGCCTGCGCCGCCCACAAGGGTGACACGGGCAACGCGACGGACACCATGACTCCGACCATCCACGACAACTTGCGTTTCATCAAGTGACTCTCCCCGGCACCGCGCCCCTACGGGAAGGGACTTCAACGGGCCTCCGGGAAGCTAACCCCAGGTCCAGGATGATCTGTGTCCGCGAAATCAAGCGCCCGCTGTCAGGTACTTACCTGCCGCTCCAGCAACGTGATGATGGCCGCGGCCACGTCCACACCCGTCGTGGACTCGATGCCCTCAAGGCCCGGCGAAGCGTTTACCTCCAGGATGAGCGGCCCTCGCTTGGAGCGAAGCATATCCACGCCTGCCACTCCCAAACCGAGCGCCGAGGCCGCCTGCACGGCGATGCGACGCTCCTCCGCCGTCAAGGTCACCGCTGCCGCCGTACCGCCCCGATGCAAGTTGGCCCGAAACTCCCCCGGGCTAGCCTCTCGCTGCATGGCGGCGACGACCTTCTTGCCGACCACGAAACAACGCAGATCTTGCCCCTTGGCTTCGCCGATGAACTCCTGCACGAGGAAGTTGGCGTAGAGGCCGCGAAAGGCCTCGATCACACTTTGCGACGCGCTCTTCTTCTCGGCCAGCACCACGCCGGTGCCCTGACTGCCTTCATTGAGCTTGATGACATGCGGCGGGTCGCCCAGCATGCCCAACACGTCGGCGGTGTCGTCGGGGTTGTCGCCGAACACGGTGGCCGGCATGTCCAGGCCCTTGGCGGCGAGGATCTGCAAGCTGCGTAGCTTGTCGCGGGCACGCAAGACAGCGTCGGAAGAATTGGGCGTGTACACCCCCATCATCTCCAACTGGCGCAACACCGCCGTGCCATAGAACGTGCTGGTGACGCCGATGCGGGGAATGACCGCATCGATGCTCTTGAGGGCCTTGCCCTTGTAACGGATGGACATGTTGCCCTGCGCGATGCGTACGTAGCAGCGCAGCGGGTCGAGCACACGCACCACGTGGCCGCGCTCGCGCGCGGAGTCAACCAGGCGCTGGGTCGAGTACAGCCGGGTGTTGCGGGAAAGGATGGCGATCTTCATGAAACACCCGTGGGTCCCGCCACGATGGGACGGGGTTGCGTATAGGAAAGGGCGGGGTCGACGGCAAAGCGGCCGTGCAAGGCCGTGCGACCCAACAGCATGGGAAACAGCATATGGCGGCGATCGGTCAGATTGATGTCGACCGCGAAATGCTCCCCAGCCAGCAGGACATCCGTGCGGATGAACCAGCGCAAGGTGCGGCGGCCGCCCGTATCGGTCACCGCACGGCGATCGAGCGCGGGCGCTTCGCACGTTACCGCCACGCGATGACGGCCACCGACGCTCACCGAAAAACGCACCCAAGTGTCGCCCGCGCGATCGAAGCTTTCCAGGGTGTCCACGTGCAGCGAGCTGCTGCGCGCGCCGGTATCGAGCTTGACCTTGAGCAGGGGAATGCCGAGCAACGGCAATGCCAGACGCTCCCGCCAGCCGAGGGTGATCACATCCGCCATTATCAGCGCACGCCGCAGGGTTACGTGAAAGGGAGCTCGGTGGGGGTGGGGAGCTTGAATGGAGCGGGTGAAGGGAATCGAACCCTCGTCAGTAGCTTGGGAAGCTACAGCTCTACCATTGAGCTACACCCGCAACGCGGGGCGATGGTAACCCGGCGTCCACGGACTTGGGAACCGCCTTGCGCGCTTGCGGCGACAACATCCGACGATACGCGCCGGCATAGGGAGCCAACAGGGCCGACCTAACCCGGGATGAACCGGACATGGCGGCCGGCTGAATCAGCGCTACCCACAACGTCCCGGGGAACTTGCGGGCGACCAAGCCGCCATCCGCATAATGCAGCCGACGTTACCTGAGGCCGCAGCGGATGCTGCACCGGGGGCGACGACCCTTTTCGCGCGACGGCACTCGCGCTTTGCTCCGGAGACTTCGATGCGTGTGCTCTCTGCTTCCCTGACATCGCCAAGGGGTTGGCGGTGGCTGGCGACGGCCTTATTGATCAGCGCCAGTTGCCTGTTGCAGGCACAAGCCCAGTCGGCCCCCAGCGACAACGACGGAGGGGACCCACCCTCACGCGTGGCGCGCCTGTCCTATCGCACCGGCGACGTGGGCATGCTGCCGGCGGGCGAGAAGGAATGGGGCGACGCCAGCCTCAACCGCCCGCTGACCACGGGCGACCGCCTGTCCACCGGCGAGAACGCTCGGGCCGAGCTGGAACTCGGCGGCGGTTCGCTGCGCATCGCCGATGACTCGGACTTCGGTTTCCTGACATTGAACGATCAGTTGACCCAGGTGGAGCTCACCAAAGGCACACTGAATCTGTCGGTGCGCGACCTGGGAGAGGGGCAGAGCTACGAAATCGACACGCCCACGGTGGCCTTGGTGGTGGACCAGCCAGGCAGCTACCGTGTCGACATCAGCGACGATGGCAAATCCACCCGCATCATCGACTGGAACGGCCGCGCCACTGTCTACGGCGAGGGCAACGCTCAGCGCACTGTGGCCGCCGGCCGTAGTTACGAGTTCGCCGACTCGTCGTTGAATCAGGTAGGCATCAGCGACATCGACGGCACTGACGAGTTCGACAACTGGTGCAGCAGCCGTGACCAGCGTTACGACAGCTCCCGATCGGGCCAGTACGTCTCCAACGACGTGGTGGGTTACCAGGACCTGGATCAGTACGGCAGCTGGCAGTCCGACCCCGACTACGGTCAGGTGTGGTACCCCTCCAACGTGGCGGCCGATTGGGCGCCGTATCGCGATGGCCACTGGACCTTCGTGGCGCCGTGGGGCTGGACCTGGGTGGACGATTCGCCGTGGGGCTTCGCGCCCTACCACTATGGCCGCTGGGCCTACGTGCGTACCCGCTGGTGCTGGGTACCCGGCCCCGTTTCGGTGCGCCCGGTCTACGCGCCAGCCTTGGTGGCTTTCGTCGGTGGCGCAGGCTTCAACGTATCGATTGGCGTAGGCGGCCGGCCGGTGGGCTGGTTCCCGCTCGGCCCCGGCGAAGTCTACAACCCGTGGTATCGCGCCAGCCGCAACTACTACACCAACGTCAACGTCACCAATATCTACGTGCGCAATGACCGCAACGTGGTGATCAACAACATCAACAACCACTACGGCTATTTCCGCGACGGTCGGCCGATGCCGAACGAGCGCTACTTCAACCGCCAGGCTCCCCATGCCTTCACGGCGATGTCGAGCCAGGATTTTGCGGCAGCCCGCAATGCGCAGCGCCACATGGTGGCCATGGACCCGCAGCGCCTCAACGGCGCCACCGTGATGCCCCGCGGCGTCGACGTGCAACCCGGCCGCGCCAGCTTCGCGCCGCCGCGCGGAGCGAATGCGCGCAGCTTGCCGGTGGGTGGATTCCAGCGAGAAGTGGTGGCGCGCAACGCCCCGGCCGCACCATTCGCCGGCCGCGGCAGCCTCGGCGCGCCCAGCCCTGCACGCCCAGTACAGGCACCCACCCAGGTGCGACTGCTCAACGGCCCAGGCCAGGCCAACCGACCGCCGCCGCAAAATCGCGAGGTCGCCGTACCGGCGCGCAATGGCATCCCGAACCAACCGCAGCGCCAACCCAATTTCCGCGACAACGAACCCCCCGCGATGCGCCCGGGTGAGCTGCCTTCGGCCCGCTTCGCACGGCCACCGCAAGATGCCAATCGCCCAGCGCCGACCAATGCGCCGCGTCCGGGCGTGAGCTACATCCCCAACGCCGACGCCGATCGCAACGCACGCACCTTGCCCAGCGAACCTCGCTTCGAGCGCGCACCACCCGAACAACGCGCGCCGCAGGACAACGGCCGCCCAGCGTTCAACCCGGATGCCGCGCAGCGCATGCAGCGGGAGGAGGCCGCACCGCGGCAGCTACCCCAGGAGCCACGGTTCGTGCCGCAGCAACGCGAAGTACAACAACCGCGCGAAGTACCCCAGGAGCGCTACCAGCCACAGGTGCAGCCGCAGCAGCGTAGTTTCGAGCCGCCTCGCGGCTACGAGCCTCCGCGTGGCTACGAGCCGCCGCGAGCCAATCCAGCGCCGCAGCCGCGACCGGAGAACAATGGGCAGCCGCAGCAGCGCCAGCAGCCGCACCACGAAGATCGGCCACCGCCGAAGAAGGACGAGCAACACTGATCACCGCCAAGGCCCAGCCCCGCTGGGCCTTGGCTTATCTGGGGCATACGCTCTCATCGCCAGGGCGGGCAGCTCCAATTTCACGGTCTGAATGCGATACGCCGCCTGCGCGGGAGTACTGGCCCGCCCGGAGGCGCCCTCCGGTGCTTAGCCGCTACAATAGGCGGATGCTTATCACGCTCAATGGCAGCCCCCGCGACTGCGCCCCCGCCACGACCGTCGCCCACTTGTTGCAGGAAGCCGGTTACGGCGCCCGCCGCGTCGCCGTGGAAGTGAACCACGAGATCGTCCCCCGCAGCCGGCACGAGCACCACGAGCTGGCCGAGGGCGACCAGGTCGAAATCGTCCACGCCATCGGCGGCGGCTGATCGCCGACGTCCCCTTTCCCGCGCGGCCCCGGCCCCGCACGCAGCCCAAGACACGACGATGAACACCAAGACGTTCGACTCCGCCGATCCGCTGGTCATTGCTGGCAAGAGCTATGGCTCGCGCCTGCTCACCGGCACCGGCAAGTACAAGGATTTCGACGAAACCCGCCGCGCCACGCAGGCTGCCGGCGCCGAGATCGTCACGCTGGCGATCCGCCGCGTGAACATCGGCCAGGACGCCAGTCAGCCCAACCTGCTGGACGCCCTGCCGCCCGATGAGTTCACCCTGCTGCCCAACACCGCCGGCTGCTACAACGCGGTGGACGCCGTACGCACCTGCAAGCTGGCGCGCGAGCTGCTGGATGGTCACAAGCTGGTGAAGCTGGAGGTGCTGGGCGACCAGCGCACCCTCTTCCCGGATGTGGTCGAAACGCTCAAGGCCGCGGAAGCGCTGGTGGCCGACGGTTTCGACGTGATGGTCTACACCAGCGACGACCCGATCCTGGCCAAGCGCCTGGAAGAGATCGGTTGCGTGGCGGTGATGCCGCTGGCCGCGCCCATCGGCTCGGGGCTGGGCATCCAGAATCGCTACAACCTGCTGGAAATCATCGAGAACGCCAAGGTGCCGATCATCGTCGATGCCGGCGTGGGTACGGCCTCCGATGCCGCCATTGCGATGGAGCTGGGCTGCGACGGCGTGCTGATGAACACGGCCATCGCCGGCGCCAAGGATCCGGTGCTGATGGCGCATGCGATGAAGCTGGCGATCCAGGCGGGTCGTGCGGCCTTCAAGGCGGGCCGTATTCCGCGCAAGCGCTTCGCGTCCGCTTCCAGCCCGATCGACGGCACCATCGGCTGATCGCCGCCTGCCCGGCCAGGGCAGGCGCTGTTCGACCCACCCTTCCCGCCACGGCGGGGAGGGCTTTGTCTTTGTCCACGGAACCACCCATGACGCACGACCACGACGACGCCAGCAAGCCCGAATACATGCGCCGCATCCGCAGCTTCGTGCTGCGCGAAGGCCGCATGACGCCGGCCCAGCAGCGCGCGTTCGACGAGCACTGGGCTCGCTTCGGCATTGACTACACCGGCAACGCCCAGGATCTCGCCGCGCGCTTCGGCCGCCAGGCGCCGGTCGTGCTGGAAATCGGCTTCGGCAACGGCGAGGCGTTGGCCTGGGCCAGCGAGCACGACCTGGCGCGCGACTTTGTCGGCGTGGAAGTGCACGGCCCGGGCGTGGGCCGCCTGATGAATGCCCTGGCGGCCCGCGACGCCGCCAACGTGCGCCTGTACAAGCACGATGCGGTGGAAGTGCTGGAGAACGAGATTCCCGCCGGCTCGCTGGCCGAGGCGCGCATCTGGTTCCCCGACCCCTGGCACAAGAAGCGCCACAACAAGCGCCGCATCATCCAGCCGGAGTTCGTCGCCCTGCTGGCCTCGCGCATGGCGCCCAACGGCCTGCTGCACCTGGCCACCGACTGGCAGCCCTACGCCGAACACATGCTCGAAGTGATGGAAGCGGCGCCCGACTGGCGCAACGATCTCGGCCCGGGTCAGTACGCGGAAAAGCCCGAGTGGCGCATCGAAACCCACTTCGAGCGCCGCGGCCTCAAGCTGGGTCACGGCGTGTGGGATCTGCTCTACCGCAAAGCCTGAAGGTAAGCCCTCTCCCAGCAAGCTAGGGAGAGAGCCCACCCGCACGGGCCGTGACGACGCTGATGCGTGCGCATAAAGCACGCATCAGCGCATTTCAAAAGCACGCAACGCGATACGCAACCGCATGGCGTCGACACTCGCAGGTTGATGCCACATCGCGCAGTGCGGACTCGGTTCACCAGCAGGCCGCATCACGCGCTTATACTCACGTCTCAAACAGGGACGAGTCGTCGCAGCGTGATGTTCCCACTGCCTAAAGTCAGCCGTCGCCAGGACGCCCTCATCGGGGGCGCACCGTAGTGGGTCTCGCCCTCACCCCCGAAATGATCCTGGTGCTGGGGCTGGTGGGCTTCACCATGCTGATGCTGGTGCTGGAGTGGATCCGCGCCGACATGGTGGCGTTGCTGGTGGTGGTGGTGATCGGCCTCACCGGCCTCATCCCCTCCGAGCGCGTGTTCAACGGCTTTGCCGGTAACGCGGTCATCGCCATCATCGCCATCATGATCATGGGCGCGGGACTGGATCGCGCCGGCGTACTCAGCCTTACCGCCAACTTCGTGATGCGCATGGCACGTGGCGTGGAGTCACGCCTGGGCGTCGTCATCAACCTGGTCACCAGCCTGTTTAGCGCGGTGATTCCAAGCCAGGCGTTGGCCGCGCTGATGATTCCCGTCACCAGTCGATTGGCCGCGCGCACCGGTGTGCCCATCTCGCGCCTGCTGCTGCCGATGGCGTTCTGCATTCTCACCGCCACCAACACCACGCTGATCGCCAACTCGCCGCTGATCGTGCTGAACGACCTGGTGGCGAGCGCCAACGCCAACCTGCCGGCCGGTGCGCACACCATCCCGAAGTTCGGCCTGTTCAGCGTGACGCCGGTGGGCCTGGTGCTGGCCCTGGCCGGTGTCGGCTTCTTCTATTTCTTCGGCGCCAAGCTGCTGCCCGAGCGCGAGGACGAACGCCTCAAGGTGACCCCGGGTCGCACGGAGAGCTACTTTGCCGACACCTACGGCATCGTCGGCGAAACCGCCGAGCTCACCGTCACCGCGGAAAGCCCACTGGTGGGCATGAGCATCGGCGAGGTCGAGCAGCTCTACGGCGCGCCGCTGATCCTCGCCATCAAGAGCGGCAACGACGCGCGCATGGCGCCGCCGGCGGATCACGTGATCTGGGTAGGCTCGGTGCTGGGCGTACTGGGGCCGCGCGATCAGCTCAACCAGTTCGCCAACAACCAGCTATGCAAGCTGAGCCCGCGCATGCGCCAGCTCGGCGAGTTGTTCAATCCGTCACGCGCAGGCATTTCCGAAGCAGTGATCCCACCCAGTTCGCGCTTTCTCAAGCAGAACGTGGGCGACCTGCGCTTGCGCAAGCGCTACGGCATCTCGGTGCTGGCCGTGAATCGCGGCGACCAGGTGTATCGCGACGACGTGCGCTCAGTGAGTTTGCGCGCAGGCGACACCTTGGTGCTGCACTCGAACTGGCGCGACCTGAGCTTGGCCACCGAGGACAAGGACTTGGTGGTGGTCACCGATATCCCCAAGGAAGAACAGCGCCCCGGCAAGATCTGGCAGGCTGTGGGCTTCTTCCTGTTGGCCAAGTGTCTGGCGCTGTTTACCCACCTTGACCTGTCCGTCGCCATGATGACCGGCGCCATCGGCATGCTGCTCACTGGCGTGCTGAACATGGACGAGGCGTACAAGGCGATCAACTGGAAGACCATCTTCGTCACCGCCTGCCTGATTCCGCTGGGCTGGTCGATGGACGCCACCGGCGCCGCGGCATGGCTGGCGCAGGGCGTGCTGCAACACCTGGGCCACACCTCGCACTGGGTGCTGCAGCTGGCGCTGGCCGTGCTCACGCTGATGTTTTCGCAGGTGATGTCCAACGTGGGCGCCACCGTGATGATGGTGCCCATCGCCATCAGCGTGGCGGTCGCCACCGGTGGCAATCCATCGGCGTACGCGCTGATCGTGGCGGTGTCCTCGTCCAACACCTTCCTGCTCAGCTCGGGCCATCCGGCCCTGATGATGGTGGCCGGCCCCGGCGGCTATCGCGGCAAGGATTTCCTGCGCGTGGGCCTGCCACTCACTGGCATGGTGCTGGTGCTCACCCTGGTCGCGATCAACCTGATGTATCGCTGATCGCCTCTTAGAATCGAGGCTGACAGTGCCAGCGCCAAGCGCTCGCGACCATCTCCGAGAGTTCGCCGTACATGGGTTGCCAGCCCAGTTCGCGCCGCGCCTTATCACTGGAAGCCACCAGCACCGCCGGATCGCCAGCACGGCGTGGCGCCATGGTGTGAGGGACCGCACGACCGGTAACCCGCTCCGCCGCGGCCAGCACCTCGCGCACGGAATAGCCTCGGCCGCTGCCGAGATTGAAGGCATGCGCGCCCGCGTGCTGGTCGAGATAGCCCAGGGCCAACAGATGCGCCCGCGCCAGATCCTCGACGTGCACGTAATCGCGTACGCAGGTGCCGTCCAGGGTGGGGTAGTCGTCACCGAACACCTTGAGCGCAGGGCCGGTGCCCAGCACCGCGCGAAGCATGTTCGGGATCAAATGCGTTTCCGGATGGTGCGACTCACCCAGCGAGCCATCGCTGCTCGCGCCCGCCGCGTTGAAATAGCGCAACGCCGCCGAGCGCAAGCCATACGCCGTGGCCGCATCGGCCAGCACGCGCTCCACCATCAGCTTGCTCGCCCCATACGGGTTGATGGGCGCCTTGGGATGTTCCTCGTCGATCAGCGCGCTTTGTGGCTGCCCGTACACCGACGCCGTGGAGGAAAACACCAGGCGCTGCACACCATGCCGCTGCATGGCCTCCAGCAGGTGCAGCGTGCCGGTGACATTGTTCTGGTAATAGGCATAGGGCGCCGTCATCGACTCGCCCACGACCGATAGCGCACAGAAATGCATGACCGCATCGAAGCGACGTCCGGCGAACGCCCGTTCGAGCGCGGCCTTATCGAGCAGGTCCGCTTCGATCAGCTCGCCCCACTGCACCGCCTCGCGATGCCCGGTGCTGAGGTTGTCGAGCACGGTCACCTGCACGCCCTGTCGGGCAAGGTGGCGCGCCATATGGCTGCCGATGTAGCCGGCACCGCCGCACAACAGCACGTTCATGCGCACGCCTCGCCTGCGAGGCCCGTTCGCCTATGCATGGTGGTCACCCTTCCCCTGTTCGCGCCGCATGGATGCGGCAGCACGCTACATCATCGCGACCTGTCAGTCGTCGAGCCAGACCGCACCATCGGCCACGCGCACATTCACCGTACGCAGGTGTTCACCGCGACAGGGTCCACCCACGCACAGGCCATCGCTGTCGTTGAAGGTGGCACCGTGGGCGGCGCAGATCAGCAGGTTGTCCTTGATGAGGAACTTGCCGGGGGCCCAGTCCAGCCGGCGCCCGGCATGGGGGCAGATGTTCAGGTAGGCGTGCACGGCATCATCGCGCCGCAGCACGATCACGCTTTCCTCGCCGTCGCGCAGCGCGGCGTCCACGGCAATCGCGCCGCCATCGGGAATATCGTCCAGCCGGCAAAGCGCCTGCTCGGGGGTTGCTGTATCCATCGGCACTTGCCTCTTTGGCCCGAAGGCCCCATCGTTACGCACGTAAGTCGTTGATTTTACCACACGGATTTTTAACACATGCGTTTTTCGCTGCCTTTCCCGCGTCGTTCCCGCCATCCGCTGGTACGTGCCCTGTCGCTCCTGGTGGGCCTGGCCGTGGTGGGCGTGCTGATGGTGTTCGGACTGGTCGTGGCCGGCGTACTGCTGGTCGGCGGCGCGCTTGTGTTCGGTCTGCGCCAATGGTCGCGTAAGCGCGGCGCCGTGTCTCCTGCCGCGCAGCGGGCGCACCAGCCCGAGGTGATCGAGGGCGAATTCGTGGTGCTGCAGCAGACCCGTCACGCCGCGCGCTGACGCGGCTGCACCGGCCGCTCCAGGCCGGCCCGGCGCACGACGCAAGAACCGGATGGTGAGGGCCACCTGATCCGCCTAGGCTGTATCCATCGCCTTACGGATGCCGACATGAACGCGCGCCTTGCCACCGATGCCGCCCTGGAACGCGTCCGCCTGCTGGTGGAGCGTTCGGAAGAGTCCCCTACCCTGCAAGCCCTGGCCGAGGCCGCCCAGCTCAGCGCCAGCCATTTGCAGCGCGCATTTCGCCGCCGCTATGGCATGAGCCCGGCCGAGTATCACCGCGCCCGGCGCTTCGGGCAGCTCAAGAGCGCCCTGCGCAAAGGCGCGCCGGTAACCGATGCCGTGTACGACGCGGGCTTCGGCTCCGGCAGCCGCGTCTACGAGCACAGCGACCGCCTGCTGGGGATGACCCCGGCCAGCTACCGCGCGGGCGGCGCCGGCGCCGATATCCGCTACACCACCACCGACACGCCACTGGGCAGGCTGCTGGTTGCCACCACCAGCCGTGGGATCTGCGCCGTCACGCTCGGTGCGGATGACGAGGAGCTGGAGGCCCGCCTGGTCGAGGAGTTTCCACGCGCCACGCACCAGCGCGTGGACGCAGGTCGCGAGGAGTGGCTGGACGCGGTGATCGCCCGCATCGCCCACGACCTGGGCTGGAGCCAGACCGACGCGCCGGAGCTGCCACCACTGGACGTGGCGGCCACCGCCTTCCAGTGGCGCGTGTGGGACGCGCTAACGCGCATTCCCAGCGGCCAGACGCTCAGCTATGGCGAACTGGCGGCCGAGCTGGGCATGCCCAAGGCTGCGCGAGCCATTGGCCGTGCCTGCGGCAGCAACCGGCTGGCGCTGATCGTGCCGTGCCACCGCATCGTCCGTGAGGATGGATCACTCGGTGGCTGGCGCTGGGGCGTGGAACGCAAACGCGCGCTGCTGGACAGCGAGCAGCGTGGCCGGCCCCTGACAACCCAGCCCGCCCGCGCGATCGCCTGACACCCGGGATGGCTTGAGCCCGTCTCAACGCTGCCTTGCAGAAGCCTCGCTTCTGCCACTGGCGGGGCCGGATTAAGGTTGCTTGACCTGTAAACTACGCCAAGCATCCACCCCGCGATGCCTCCCCACGTAAATGCCATGACCGATACCGCCACGACGCCCGCCGCTGCCGCGGCGCCCACTGCCTTTGCCGACAGCCGCGTGATGGTGCCGCTGGCGCTGCTGGTGCTTTATGTCGTGTGGGGCTCGACCTATCTGGGCATTCGCTACGCGCTGGAGAGCTATCCGCCGTTCCTGCTGGCCGGCATCCGCTTCCTTGGCGCGGGCGTGGCCCTGTTCGCGTTTCTGCGCCTGCGCGGCGTCGCCCTGCCCACGCCGCGCCAATGGCGCAACGCCGCGATCACCGGCGTGTTGCTGCTGGGCTTTGGCAACGGGCTGGTGTGCTTTGCCGAAGAACGTGTGAGCTCGGGCATCGCCGCCGTGGCGGTGGCCAGCATGCCGTTGTTCGCCGCGTTGTTCTCGGGCATGTATGGGGAGTGGCCGTCGCGTCGCGAAACCGTGGGCCTGGTGATCGGCTTTGTCGGCGTGATCGTGCTCAACCTGGGCAGCGGCCTGTCAGGCTCGCGCATTGGTGCGCTGGCCTTGCTGGTGGCGGCGATGAGCTGGGCCTTTGGCGCGGTATGGAGCCGTCGCCAGGACATGCCCAGCGGCCCCATGAACACCGCCGCGCAAATGTTGTGCGCGAGCGTGGCCATCCTCACCGTTGGCTTTGTCAGTGGCGAGCACTTGCCCGCCCACCCCACGGTGCGCGCCACCGCGGCGCTGCTTTACCTCGCCGTGTTCGGCTCCATCGTCGCCTTCAGTGCGTTCCTGTATGTGCTCAAGCATGCCCGGCCCGCGCTGGCCACCAGCTACGCCTATGTGAACCCACCGGTAGCCGTGCTGTTTGGCGTGCTGCTGGCCGGCGAGACCGTGGGGCCATATGACCTGGCCGGCATGGCGATCATCCTGCTGGGCGTGGGTGCGATCACTCTGGCACGCCAGCGCCGGCCATCGCGCTAAGCGCGCGTCACACGCCAACCAAGCATACGACCTTGGTCGGCTTGCCTGGCGATGCGGGGCGAGCGGACCATCGCGCGATATCTTGGTCGAAGGAGTGCCCAATGAGCACAGCAGGTGAAGGATGGATGGCTCGCGCGGCCTTGCGTAGCGCCGCGTGGTCGGAACGCTGGTTCCCCGACGCCTGGGTGTTCGCCGCGCTGGGCGTGGTGATCGTGGCTGTGGCCGCGTTGGCCTTCGGCGCCACGCCAGCGGTGACCATGAACGCCTTCGGCGACGGCTTCTGGAGCCTGATTCCCTTCACCATGCAGATGGCCTTTGTGGTGATTGGTGGCTACGTGGTGGCTACCGCACCGGTGGTGGCGCGCTTTATCGATCTGCTGGCGCGGGTGCCGCGCTCGGGGCGTGGCGCAATCTGCTATGTGGGCCTGGTGAGCATGCTGACGTCGCTGCTTTCATGGGGCTTCTCGCTGGTCTTCGGCGGCTTGCTGGTGCGCGCGCTCGCGCGGCGCGAGGAGCTGCGCATGGACTATCGCGCAGCGGGCGCCGCGGCGTATCTGGGGCTGGGCGCGGTATGGGCGATGGGTCTTTCATCCTCCGCCGCCCAATTGCAGGCCAACCCCAAGAGCATGCCGCCGGGCCTGCTCACCATCACCGGTGTGCTGCCTTTCAGCGAAACCATTTTTCTCTGGCAGTCGATTGCGCTCACCGCGATCCTGATCGCCGTGTCGCTGCTGATGTGCTGGTTCACGGCGCCCTCCGGCGCTAATGCCCGTACCGCGCAGGACTTCGGCATCACCGACACCGCCACCCCAGCCCTGCCGCCTCGCCAACGGCCCGGCGAGTGGCTGGAATACAGCCCGCTGCTCTCCCTGCTCATCGGCCTGCTGGGATTGGGTTGGCTGGGTTATGAGTTCGCCACCAAACCGGCGGTAACGGCGATCGCCAACCTCAACACGTACAACTTCCTGTTCCTCACGCTCGGCCTGCTACTGCACTGGCGCCCGCGCAGCTTTCTCAACGCCGTATCGCGCGCCGTGCCGAGCACGGCCGGCGTGCTGATTCAGTTCCCGCTGTATGGCGGCATCGCCTCGCTGCTGACGCATGCACCCGGCTTCGCCGATGAAACCCTGGCGCATCGCCTGTCCGGCCTGTTCGTGCACATCGCCTCTACCGAGACGTTTTCGCTGGTGATGGGCGCGTACTCGGCCATCCTGGGCTTCTTCGTGCCCTCGGGCGGCGGCAAGTGGCTGGTGGAGGCGCCCTATGTGATGCAGGCGGCCAACGACTTGCATGTGCATCTGGGCTGGGCGGTGCAGGTGTACAACGCCGCCGAAGCGCTGCCCAACCTGATCAATCCGTTCTGGATGCTGCCGCTGCTCGGTGTGCTGGGCCTGAAGGCGCGCGATGTGGTGGGCTTCACCTTCATGCAGTTGCTGGTGCATCTGCCACTGGTGCTGGGGCTGTTGTGGGCGCTGGGCCTCACGCTCACCTATGTGCCGCCCGTGATGCCTTGATGGAACGAAGCGTGCGCCCGGGCGGGCGCACGCTTCTCCCCGCTTACAGCTCGCGCAAGGCGGTGGTCACCGGCAAGCGTGCCGCGCGCATCGCCGGAAACAGGCCGCCGATAAAGCCGATGGCGAGCGCCCATTTGAGCCCGGTCCACATCAGCTCCGGCGACACCTTGAGCTCGAAGCTGAGCTTGCCTACCGTACCGGCCGCGAGCGTGGATGCGCTGTAGCCGTTGAAGATCAACCAGGCCAGCACCCCGCCGAGCACGCCGCCGATCAGGGCCAGCAGCATGGTCTCCAGCATCACCGCCACCACCACCGGCAAGCCGCGAAAACCAATGGCGCGCAGCGTGGCGATTTCTCTCGCACGCGTCGCCACCGCCGCAAACATGGTGTTGAGCGCGCCGAACATGGCACCGATCGCCATGATCAGGCCCACCGTGATGCCGATGACGCGGATCACCTTGGTCATGCCCTCGGACTGCTTGCTGAAGTAGTCGAGCGTGGTGCTCACATCCACCTTGAGCTGCGGGTTGCCTTCCAGTTCGGCCTTGAAGGCGTCATAGGCCTTGGGGTCGGTGAGCTTGACCACCACCGAGGCGCGACTGCTGCCACGGCGATAAGTGTCGGCCACGACGCTGGCATCGCCCCACACTTCCGAATCCATGGCGTCGCCGGAGGAGAACACGCCGACCACGGTCCATTGCTGGCTGCCCAGGCGCACCGCATGCCCTGGCTCCAGGCCCGCGAACTCCTTGGCGGCACCCTTGCCGACGATCAACTCGCGCATGCCCGGCTGGAATGCGCGACCCTGCACGATCTTCACGTTGGGACGCACCGCCCAGGCCTGCTCGCTGACGCCGCGCAACTGCACGCTGCCTTCGTCATCTGGCTTGCCGCCACGCAGGGGCAGGTTGGCGGCAACCACCAGTTCAGGCGAGGCGATCGGCTGGCCCTTGGCATCCTTGGCAATGCCGGAGGCTTGCGGAATCAGCACGACGCTGTCGTGATCGAGCACCGACATCACTTCCGCGGCGGACGAGCCACGCAACACGATGGCGGTGTCCGCGCTGCCGGTCTTGCGCAGCGTTTCGGCATAACCCTCGCCCATCGCCAGCAATGCCACCAGCACACCGACCACGCCGGCGATGCCCACCACGATCACCGCGGAAGAGCCCAGGCGCTGGCGCAAGGTACTGATACCCACATTGGTGACCGACGCCGCCTGGCGGCCACGCCGCGTGAACAGCATCCAGGCGGCGAACAACACCGCCAGCACCAGCACACCCTGCCACGGCAGCGCGATCCACAACGCCAGGAAGGCCGCCACCAGCAACAGCAATGCAAGATTGATCAGGAAATTCATGGCGTGCTCCTCAGCGTCCGGCCAGGGCGTCGACGATGTTCAGGCGCATGGCGCGCAGTGCGGGCAAGGCACCCACCAGGAGACCGATCACGATCATCAGTGCCAAGCCACGCAGCCAGCTGGTGGAGTCCACCGCCGGTAGATTCAGCATGCCGCCGCTGCCCGCGCTCAAGATGGGCACGATGAGCGAAGCAAGAGCCAATCCGATCACACCGCCCAACAGCAGCAACAACACCGACTCGGCGAGCACGATGGCCAACACAGCGTGATTGGAGAACCCAATGGTCTTGAGCACCGCCAGCTCGCTGGTGCGCTCGCGCACTGCCTGCATCATGGTGTTGCCCGAAAGCAGCAGCAAGGTGAAGAACACCGCGCCCATGATCGAGCCCACGATAAGGCCGATATCGGCCAGCTGTTTCATCCAGTTGGCGGTCGCGGCCTGCTCGGTCTGCGTGCGTGTTTCGTGATCGGAGTTGGCCGATAGCGCATCGATGGCCTTGGCGACGCGATCGGCCTGGTTCACGTCGGTGACGCGAGTGACGTACCAGCCCACCTGCCCGCGATTGAACGGCGTGGTTTCGTCGAAGTACTTCCAGTGCAGCAGCAGCATCTGGTCGTAGAAGCCGCCGGCCTTCTTGTCCTTGGAGTGCATGATGCCGACGATGTCGAAACTCCAGTTCTTGCTGCCCTGGCGATTGGGGAAAATGGTGGACTGCAGCGGAATCTTGTCGCCCACCTTCCAGTTGAAGCGCTTGGCCAGCTTCTCGCCCACCAGCACGCCGGTGCGCGTGTCATCGAAGGCTTTGCGCTCGGCGGCGCTCACCTCGATCTCCGGATAGAGGTCGATGTAGTTGGGCTCCACCGCAAAGCTGAAAACCTGGTTGTGCGGGTCCTGGTAGGCGCCACCGAACCAGTTGGCGTAGGTCACCAACTTCACGCCGGGCACCTGCGCGATCTGCGCCTCCAGCGATTGCGGCAGGGTCTGGATGAAGGAGAGCTTGGAGCCGGTTTGCAGGCGCTGCGCACCATTGGCGCTCTGCCCGGCCTGATTGAACGAAGTGCGCACCGCATCGAGCATGCCAAACAGCAGGAACGCGGCGATGATCGACACCAAAGTGAGCACGGTACGGGCTTTGCGCCGGAACAGCGCCGCCCAGATGAGATGGAGATATTTCATCGCCGCCTCCTCACGCCACGGCCTGTTCGACCAGCGTGCCCTTGTCCAGATGCAGGGTGTGATTGGCGTACTCGGCCGCCTTGGGATCGTGGGTGACCATGACGATGGTCTTGCCGTGCTCGCGGTTGAGCACGCGCAGCAGGCCCAGCACTTCCTCGGCCGACTGGCGATCCAGGTCGCCGGTCGGCTCGTCGCACACCAGCAGGGTCGGGTCCGAAACGATCGCGCGGGCAATCGCCACGCGCTGCTGCTGACCACCGGACAGTTCGCTGGGCTTGTGCGAGGCGCGATCGTCCAGCCCCACCAGTTGCAGCGCAATGGCGGCGTTCTTGCGACGCTGCGCGGCCGACAGTTTGGTCAGCAGCAAGGGCAGCTCCACATTGCGCTGCGCCGACAACATCGGCATCAGGTTGTAGAACTGGAACACGAAGCCCACGTGCGAGGCGCGCCACTTGGCGAGTTCGCCGCCGCTGAGCTGGTCCAGCCGCTGGCCGGCCACGGTGATGCTGCCGCCGGTAGGCGTATCCAGACCGCCGATGAGGTTGAGCAAGGTGGTCTTGCCCGAGCCGGAAGGGCCCATCAAGGCCAGGAAATCGCCCTCGGCGATATCCAGGTTGATGTGGTGCAGCACTTCCACTTTCTGCTTGCCGCGCTGGTAGACCTTGGAAAGGTCGCGGGTTTCGATCAACGTGCCCATGCTTCGTGCTCCCCAATCATTGCCCGCGCACGGCACCATGCAGTGCGCCCGATCGTGCTCGGCGGCGATGGCCGCCTATTCCTTGGCCTTGCCCGCCGCATCCACCCGCATGCCGTCGTGCAATTCGGGTGGCGGCGATACCACGAGGGTGTCGCCTGCTTCCACGCCCGCCGGCAGCAGGCGCAGATCGCCCTGGCCACCGGCGGCAGGTGACACCGCGCGCTGATGGGCAGTATCCCCACTGACCAGGAACACCACCGTATGCCCCTCGCGCTCGACCAGCGTATTGGCCGGCACCAGCACGCCCTGCAACGGGGCCGTGCTGACGGCGGTGTTCTTCTGTTCGAGGAAGGACACGCGCACACCCATGTCGGGCACGATGCGGGCGTCCTTGTTCTCCAGCGCCACGCGCACCTTCACCGTCGCCTTGCCGCGATCGGCGGCGGGCACGATGGCAATGACGTGCGCGGGAATTTTCCAGTCGGGATAGGCGTCCAGTACAGCCTCGGCGGACATGCCGGGCTTGACGCGGCCGATGTAGGCCTCGTTGACGTCCACGTCCACTTCCAGCGAATCCATGTCCACCACGGTGCCGACGCCGGTGCGGGTGAACCCGCCGCCGGCGGAGAATGGCGAGACGATTTCGCCGATCTGCGCGTCCTTGGTGGTGATCACGCCATCGAACGGCGACCGGATCACGCAGTAGTCGAAATTCACCTGCGCCACCGCTACCTGGGCGTCGGCCGAGTCGGCCGTGCGCCGCTGCGACAGCAGTTGCGCTCGTGTGGCATCCACCAGGGTGCGTGCCTGCTCGGCGCTCTGCTGGGTCACCAGGCCGCGCTTGGCCAGTGCCTCGGCGCGCTCAGCGTCGCGTTCGTTCTGGGCGAGTTGCGCGCTGTATTGCGTGACCAGGGCATGCGCGGCGGCAGCCTGGGTACGCGCCGCCTCCAACGCCGCCTTGTATTGAGCATCATCCAGGCGCGCCACGATCTGGCCCTGCTTGACGTGATCGCCTTCCTCAATCAGCACCTGGGTCAAGGTGCCAGTAATCTGCGCCGACACGGTGGCCTGGCGCCGTGCGGTGACATAGCCCGTAGCCTGCAGCACGGCGCCCGCCGAGGCATTGGACGCGGCCGGCTGAGCCTGCGCGGTTTGCACCACCAGCGCACGCTGGCCGTGCAACCACCACGCACCCGCCCCCACCAGTAGCGCCGCGCCAAGCACCCCACCGACGATCCACGGCCAACGCCCTGGCCCACCGCCGTGCTCCTCGCGCAGATGCTTTTCGATGCGCAGTTCCTTCAGCAGATCCGCATTCGCCACAGACACTCCCTGCCGGCCCCAGCCGGTTTCCCAATGCCGCCAACGATGATGGAGCCCGCACCAACCGGACAGGGCGCAGCATCAGCCATCGGCGATGACAGCTGTCACCCAGGAATCGCGCAAGCCGGGCGGTTGTACTGCAAGCCGGTCTCAAAGAAAGCTGACATGGCAGGCAATCAACCCTTGGGTACAAGCTGCTAGGCTTGTCGACCATGTCATACGCCATCACACCCCCCGCCATTCCGAGCCTGCCGATTCTTGGCAGCGACCAGCGCTTTCCGGTCCGTCGCATCTTCTGCATCGGCCGCAACTACGCCGAGCACGCCCGCGAAATGGGTGCCGCGGTGGACAAGGACACGCCGCTGTTCTTCTGCAAGCCCGCCGATGCCGTGGTGACCGATGGCGCCGACGTGGCTTACCCGCAGGCCACCCAGGACCTGCACCACGAGATCGAAATGGTGGTGGCACTCGGTGGCGGCGGCCGGGATATCCCGGTGGCTGAAGCCGCTTCGTTGATCTGGGGCTACGGCGTGGGCCTGGACCTGACCCGCCGCGACCTGCAGGCCGTGGCCAAGGCCAAGTCGCATCCCTGGGATGTGGCCAAGGGCTTTGACCACTCCGCGCCAGTGTCGGCCCTGCGCCCCGCCGCCGAAGCCCATCTGGATGCTGACACCACCCTGACGCTCACCATCAACGGCCAGCCGCGCCAGCAAGGTCGCCTCGGCGACATGGTGCACAGCGTGCCGGAGATCATCGCCCTGCTCTCGAACCTGTTCGAGTTGAAGGCCGGCGACCTCATCTTCACAGGCACGCCGGCCGGTGTGTCGGCGCTGCAGCGCGGCGACCGCTTCCATGCGGAGCTGGCCGGCGTGGCCACGCTGGAAGGCCGCGTCGCCTGAACTTGCGCCCCAGGGCCCAGCGCGACCGCCTGTCGCGCCCGGCGGCGGCTGCGCTACAGTTCCCCTCGCCAACCAAGTCGAGGGAGTGAAGCATGAGCATGCTGAAAGAGTTCAAAGAATTTGCCATGCGTGGCAACGTGATCGATCTGGCCGTCGGTGTGGTCATCGGCGGTGCGTTCGGCAAGATCGTCACCTCATTGGTTGACCAGATCATCATGCCGCCGATCGGCCTGATCACCGGCGGCGTCGATTTCTCGCAGATGAAGTGGGTGCTCAAGGCCGCCGACAACAGCGACCCGGCGCACAAGGTGGCCGAGGTGGCCATTGGCTACGGCAGCTTCATCAACACGATGATCCAGTTCATCATCATCGCCTTCGCGATCTTCCTGGTGGTCAAGGCCATCAACAAGCTCACCCGTCGCCAGGAAGCCGCGCCCGCCGCGCCGCCGGCCGACGTGGTGCTGCTCACCGAAATCCGCGACCTGCTTAAAAACAAGCAGTAACAACGCCTTCGGGCCGGACGCCACCGTGGCGTCCGGTTTCCATGACTTCTGGCCTAAGCGTAGGCCTAGCGGCAGTTCATAATCGGGGTTTCCGCCCAAGGAGTCCCCGATGCGTCGCCTGCCCCTCTCCCTGCTTGCCGCCAGCCTGATGCTCGCCATCGGCACGGCCAATGCCGCCAGCCAGACCACCATTCCCGCCGCAGCCGTAAAGACGGCCGAACAGCTGCGCGACAAGGCGATGGGCGACAACACCGGCTACCAGATCGTCGAATCGCTCACCACCGAAGTGGGTTCCCGCATCGCCGGCAGCCCGGCCGATGCGCGCGCGCGCGAATGGGCCATCGCCAAGTTCAAGGCTCTGGGCTTCGACAAGGTCTACACCGAAACCGTGACCTACCCGCTGTGGGAACGTCGCAGCGAGCATGCGGAAATCGTCGCACCGTTCCCGCAGGCGCTGGACCTGATTGCGCTGGGCTACTCGGCCGGCACGCCCAAGGGCGGCCTCACCGCTGAGGTGGTGCGCTTTGACAGCCTCGATGCGCTGAAGAAGGCGGACCCGGCCACGGTGAAGGGCAAGATCGTTTTCGTGGACGCCCACATGGAGCGCCACAAGGACGGCCATGACTACGCCATCGGCTCGTCGGTGCGCGTGGGGGGCCCGGTGATCGCCTCCAAGATGGGCGCCGCCGGCTTCCTGCTGCGCTCGGCCGGCACCGACGCCAACAGCCGCACGCCGCACACCGGCGTGACCGGCTTCAAGGACCCCAAGGACGCCATTCCCGCCGCTGCCCTGTCCAACCCGGATGCCGACCAGCTCACCCGTGTGCTCGCCTACGGCAAGCCGGTGAGCGTGAAGCTGGAGCTCGATTGCGGCATCACCGGCACCTACACCGGCGCCAACGTGATCGGTGAAGTCACCGGCAAGAAGCACCCCGAGCAGGTGGTGGCGATCGGCGGCCATCTCGACTCCTGGGACCCGGGCACGGGCGCCATCGATGACGGCGCAGGCGTCGCCATTGCCATGGCCGCCGGCAAGCTGATCCATGACCTGCCGCAGCGTCCGGATCGCACCATCCGCGTGATCGCTTTCGCCAACGAAGAGATGGGCCTGTGGGGCGGTCGCGCCTACGCCGAGAAGCACGCGGCCGAAGTATCCAAGTTCCAGCTCGGCACCGAGTCGGACTTTGGCGCACGCAAGATCTGGCGCATGACCGCCAGCGTGAAGCCGGAAGCCCGCGGCGCCATCGAGCAGATCGCCAAGGTGATCGCCCCGATCGGCGTGGACTACGACGCCACCAAGCCGGGCGGTGGCGGCTCGGATCTCTCGCAGATGCACGCCAAGGGCATGGCAGCGCTCAGCCTGACCCAGGACGGCACCGACTACTTCGACTACCACCACACCGCCAACGACACCCTCGACAAGATCGACCCGAAGGAATTGGCGCAGAACGTGGCCGTGTATGCGGCGTTCTCATACATGGCCGCTCAGGCCGATGGCGACTTCGGCTCCGCACCGAATGCGTTCAAGAGCGACGGCGCGGAAGACTGATCGCTCCACGCCATGCAAACAAGAAGGGCGGCCATAAGGCCGCCCTTTTTTTCGCGAACGCCCAACTCAGGATGCCTCGACCACCGCCGCACGTGATTTGCGCGAGAGCCGCGAGTTCAGGCGATCCAGATACAGATAGATCACCGGCGTGAGATACAGCGTAAGCACCTGCGACACCAGCAGGCCGCCCACCACCGCCAGACCCAGTGGGCGGCGCGTTTCCGCACCCGCCCCCAGACCCAGCGCAATCGGCAGGGTGCCGGCAAAGGCCGCCATGGTGGTCATCATGATGGGGCGGAAGCGCACGTGACACGCCTCCACGATGGCCTCGGCCGGCGACACGCCGCTGTTGCGCTGCTTCTCCAGGGCGAAGTCGATCATCATGATGGCGTTCTTCTTCACGATGCCGATGAGCATCACGATGCCCACGAAGGAGAACAGGTCCAGCGGCGCACGGAACACCATCAGGGTAAGCAAGGCACCCACTGCCGCCGACGGCAGGCCCGAGAGAATGGTCAACGGGTGGATGAAGCTCTCGTAGAGAATGCCCAACACCAGGTAGATCACGAACACCGCCAGCACCAACAGCAGGCCCATGCCGCGCATGGAATCCTGGAACGCCTGCGCGGTGCCCTGCACACTGCCCGTGATCGATGGTGGCAGGTTCAGCTGCCGCATGGCGCCGTCGATGCGCCCCACCGCCTCGCTCAGGCTCACGCCCGGCGCCAGGTTGAACGACACCGTCACCGCTGGAATCTGTCCCTGGTGGTTCACCGTGAGCGCCTGCGGCTTACGCTGGAACTCCGCCACGGCGTTGAGCGGCACCAAGGTGCCGTTGCTGGCGGTGACGTAGAGCTGAGACAGCACGTCCAGATCGTTCTGCAGCGCGTAATACACCTGCAGGATCACCCAGTACTGCGCGGAAGCGCCGTAGATGGTAGATATCTGGTTGGCGCCGAACGCGGAGCCCAGCGCCGATTGCACCTGCTCCATGCTCAAGCCGAGCGTGGCGAGCTTGTCGCGATTGACGCTCACCACCACGGACGGCCCATTGAGGTCGAGATCGCTGGTGACATCCTGAAAGCCCGGCAGCTTGCTGAACGCGTCGATCACCTTGCCCGACCAGGCATACAACGCATCCGTATCGATCGATTGCAGCGTGTACTGATACTGCGCCTTGGATTGGCGACCGCCGATCTGCAGCGATGGCGGATTCTGGATGTACGCGCGAACACCAGGCACCTGCGCGAACTTGGTGCGCAGCTCCTGGATGATGCCGTTGGGATCGAGCGCGCGTTCGTTCGCAGGCTTCAAGCGCAAGAGAATCGAACCGTTATTGGTGGTGGTGCGCGCACCGCCGCTACCGACCGAGGACATGTAGCCCTCGATGTTGGGATCTTCCGCCACGATCCTGGCCAGTTCTTGCTGGCGCACCGCCATGCCCTTGACCGAAGTGTCGTCCGGGCCTTCCACGTTCACGTTGAGCTGGCCAGAATCACCGGCGGGGATGAAATCCTTGTCCACTATCGTAAACAACACGCCGGTCAATACCAAGCTACCGAAGAAGGCACCTAGAATCGTGCGCGGATGCGCCACCGCCCACGCCAGCGTAGAGGCATAACCCTGGCGCACACGCTCGAAACCGCGATCGAACCACAACACCACGCGCGCTTTCTTCTCGTGCTCGGCGTGACGCAAGAAACGGCTGCACAGCATGGGCGTGAGCGTGATGGAGACAAAGCCCGAGATCAGGATCGCCACGCTCAGTGTCACCGCGAACTCGTGGAACAGCCGTCCCACGATGCCACCCATGAACATCACCGGCAGGAACACCGCCACCAGGGAAAGCGTCATCGAGAAGATCGTGAAGCCAATCTCGCCGGCACCTTTGAGCGACGCCTCGTACGGGTCCATGCCCTCCTCGACGTGACGCACGATGTTCTCCAGCATCACGATGGCGTCGTCCACCACGAAGCCGACCACCAACGTCAGCGCCAGCAGCGAGAGGTTATCCAGGCTGTAGCCCAGCGCGAACATCGCACCAAAGGTGCCCACAATCGACACGGGAAGCGCGAGGCCAGGAATCAACGTGGCCGAGGCATTACCGAGGAAAAGGTAGATCACCAGTACAACCAGCACACCGGCCAGCAGCAGGGTCAACTGCACGTCGTCCACCGACGCGCGGATCGACTCGGAGCGGTCATACAGCACCGCCAGCTTGATCGACGGCGGCAGTGTCGCCTCGAACGTGGGCAGCACGGCGCGAATACGATCGATGGTGGCTACGGTGTTGGAGCCGGGCTGGCGCTGGATCGCCAGTACGATGGCCCGCTCGCCGTTGTACCAACTGGCGACTTGGTCGTTCTGTACGCTGTCTTCAGCCTTGCCCAGATCGGACAGCCGCACCGGCGCGCCGTTGCGATAGGCCACGATGATGTGGTTGTAGCGTTCGGCACGCTGCAACTGACCATCGGAACGAATCGATAGCAATTGGCGATTGCCATTGAGCGAGCCGGTGGCGAGGTTCACATTGGCGGCGGCAATAGCGTTCTGCACAGTATCGATGCCGATGCCGTTGGCGGCGAGCTTCTGCGGGTCCACGCTGATGCGCACCGCGTATTTCTGCGCGCCGTACACGCTCACCTGCGCGACGCCGTCGATCATGGACAGGCGCTGCGCCAACTGCGTTTCAGCGTAGTCATCCACCACGGACAGCGGCTGGGTGGCTGAGCGAAGAGTGAGGTAGAGGATGGGCGCATCCGCGGGGTTCACCTTGCGAAAGGTGGGTGGCGTGGGCATGTTGGTGGGCAACTGCCGTTGCGCGGAAGAGATAGCCGCCTGTACGTCCTGAGCCGCGCCGTCGATGCTGCGATCCAACTCGAACGTCAGCGTGATCGAGGTGGAGCCCAGCGCGCTGGTCGACGTCATCGACTGAATGCCCGCAATGGTCGACAGCTGGTTCTCCAGTGGAGTCGCCACGGCGGTCGCCATGGTTTCCGGCGCCGCGCCGGGCAAGCTGGCGTTGACGGTGATGGTGGGAAAATCCACGTTCGGCAGTTCATTTACCGGCAGCTTCGGATAAGCCGCGATACCGAACACCAGCAACGCGACCATCAGCAAAGTGGTCATCACCGGCCGCCGGATGCACAGTGCAGGCAGATTCATCGGGCCGACTCCATCATTCAGCCGGCATCGGGCACAACGCGCACACGCGTGCCATCCACCAGCAGCAATTGACCATCGGTCACTACGTGCTCATTGCCGAGCAAGCCCTTCTCGATGACGATCTGCGTGCCACTGCTGGGTCCAGCCGTGACCATGCGCTGCTGCACCGTGCCATCGGCATTGACCACGAACACGAAGCTGCCGAGCGGGGAGTTCTGCAGCGCCACCACGGGCACTGTCACTACGTTGGCCAGGTGCGTGGTCGGCAACACCACCTCCACGAACTGACCGGGGGTAAGGCGATCATCGTCATTGGCGTAACGCGCCTTGAGCTGGATGGTGCCCGTGCCGGCATCCACTGCGTTGTTGACGAAGTCCAGCTCCGCCGCCATCGGCGCACCCTTGCCACCCGGAATGCTTGCCGTCACCGGCACGGCGCCGCGCGCCATGCTGGCTTTCAGGTCCGCCAGTGCCGTTTCGGGGATGGCGAAGGTGAGGTGAATGGGGCGCAGTTGGTTGAGCACCACGATGGAGGTGTCGTTCGCCGTGACCTGCGCGCCGGGATACACCAGCGGCGCGCCCGCCAGGCTGTCGAACGGCGCCTGGATCTGCGCATAGCTCAGCTGCGTGCGAGCCAACTCCACCGCCGCCTGATCGGATTTCACCGAGGCGGCATAGATGCCTTCGTTCGCCTTGTAGCTGTCGTAATCGGACTGCGCGACGTAGCCCTTGCCCAGCAGCGGCTGGTAGCGCTTGAGCACGGTGCGCGCGTTGTCCAGTTGCGCCTGGTCCTTGGCCAGGTTGCCCAGCGCCTGATCCAGCTGCGCCTGCAACAGGCTCGGATCGATGCGCACGATGGTCTGGCCCTGCTTGACCACTCCACCAGGCTTGAACAGCACTGCTTGCAGTTGGCCGCTGACGCGCGCCTGCACATTGACGGTGGAGAACGCTTCGGCACGCCCGATCACCTTGAGCGTGAGCTCCAGATCACCACGGCGGGCGCCCGCCACTCTTACTGGCACTTCCGTCGGTGCGGCCGGGCTTTTGGCCACCGCGCGCTCTTTACCGCGATACAGGGGCACCGCGACGGCTATCGCAGCCAGCGCGATGGCGAGCCATAGGACTTTCTTCCGAGACGAACGCAGCATGATTTCTCCGACCATCAACCGCGGCCGGCATGCCCCTCACGCATGCCGCACCGTTGTCGGCCATGCGAATCGCAGCGGCCGACGCGCACCTTGTGTTGCCGTGGTGCATAGCACCAGGCATTGTGAAGCAGCGCCCGCGCCATCCCGGCACGACCGACAGCACTTGGCAAACGCGTCACAATACGGCAGGCACACAGCGCGCATGCGCGCGCCATGGATTCTCAAGCCTCGGTGTCGTCCAGCGATACAGGGCCATCCAGGGCCTGCAGGTTTTCCTTGAGGCGATTCATCACCGCCAGCGCCTGCTGCAACTCGGCCACCTCGATGCCGCGCGTGGCGTCCTTGCGCAGGCCACGGGCGATCTCTTCCATATCGGCGATCACCGAGCGCGCCTGGTCGGTCACGTAGAGGCGCCACGCACGGCGATCCTTGGGATCGTGCCGGCGTTCCACGAAGCCGGCGGCCTGCAGGCGATCGATCACGCGCCCCACCGCGATGGGCTCCATCTCAAGCAACTCGGCCAGCTCGGTCTGGCGCAAGCCCTCGCGGTAATACAGCATCTTGGTGGCGCGCCATTGCGCTCGGGTAAGTCCAAACTTCACGGCACGCCGATCGAAGTGCTTGCGGAAGAGCAAGGTCACGTCGTTGAGCAGGTAGCCGAAGGAAATGTCTTCTGCCTTAGTCATAGATGCGGAGTCGGTCCAGGCGGGCCTATAGTGGTGTCAAGCATATGTCGCAAAATCTTGCGAAGCCACATCTCATGTCTATCGAAGTGCTCGTTGGCGATATCACGCGGCTCAGCGTAGAGGCGATCGTCAACGCTGCCAACTCCAGCCTGCTCGGCGGAGGCGGCGTGGACGGCGCCATCCACCGTGCCGCCGGCCCTGCCCTGCTGGCTGCCTGCCGAGCCCTGCCCGAGCACCCGCCCGGCGTGCGCTGCCCCACCGGCGAGGCGCGCATCACGCCAGGGTTCGACCTGCCCGCCCGCTACGTGATCCACACGGTGGGACCCGTATGGCGCGGCGGCGTTCACGGCGAACCCGAACTACTCGCGAACTGCTATCGGCAAAGCCTGCACCTGGCCAGCATCCACGCCGCACGATCCATCGCGTTTCCGGCCATTAGCTGTGGCGTGTACGGCTACCCACCGGAACTGGCGGCGTCCGTGGCACTGACGACCCTGCGTGTCGCCCCCACCACCGTCAACGACCTGCGCATCGTACTGTGCTGCTTCAGCGAATCGATGGCCACCATCTGGCGTAACGCTCTCAGCGCTGCACCTTGAACGGATAGAGCGGCGGCAGCGGCGAAGCTGGGTCGGTTGGCCCGACGCTCCGCCATTGAAAGCCGTCACGGAACACGGATGCCAGTGGCTCGCCTACCTCGGCCGTGCCGGCACCGGCGTAGCGCCGGCGTTGCAGGGCCGCGATGGCCGTGCGCTGCGGCTCCGATGCCAGTGCTTCGGCCAGCTCGCCGAGGTTCTGCAACGACGACCGTTCGGTGCGGGCCCATGCGAGCAAGGTAGCGGCCTGGGCCGCCGCATCGCCCCCGCCGGCGGCCGCGAGAAACGCCGCACGCGCCTGACCGCCCGAAGGTGCCGCGGGCTCCTTGGCGGTCGCGCCGGTGGCCCGGCGCGACCGCCACCAGACCAGCAGGCTGACCACCCACAGTGCCAAGCTGCCGAGCGCCAACCATCGCCATGGCGTCGCTGTTGCCGCTGGAGCAGATACGAGCGGTGCGGATGAGGCAGCGGCTGGCGCAGATGCCGGCTGGGCAGGTGTCGCGTCCTGCGCCGAACTCCCGGCGGCAGCGAGCACGGTGAAGGTCTGTGCGGGAATGGTCGCTACTTCTTCCTTGTCGGTGACCACGTTCCACCAACGCAACGTCGTGGCCGGAATGGTCAGCGAACCGGGGCGGCTGGGCACAACGGCGAAGCTCTGCTGGCGGCTGCCGACCAGGTATTGGCCGTCCACACGCGTACCGTTGATCGGTTTGTCGGGATAAACGGTAGCGCCGTCGAGACTAGGCATGCTGAGCGCGGGGAGCGCTTCGTAAGGGAGGCCAGTGGCCTGCTCGCTCATCACCAGGTTGAGCGGCTGGCCGACACGCAGCACGCCCTGCCCGGGGCCACCGTCGAGCTTGAGGCTGAGTTCGCGTGCGGGCAGCCAGGCGACGTTGGCATCCTTGAGTGCCGGGGGCCGCACATCGATCGACACCGGCGGCGACGACGCCGACACGGGCGTGGCATGGCCGAAGAAGGAATCGGGATCGGCCATGTCGACCATGTCGCCCTGGAACGCGACCGAGGGAATGGTCAGGTGGCCCTCGCGTTGCGGCGTGAGTGCATAGCGACGCTCGATCACGTTGTAGCGACGCCCACCGCGCTCGGCCTGGTAGTTGGTCTCGTTACCCAGACGTCGCACATCGACACCAGCCAACTGGGGATCTTCCAGCGCGCCGTTGGTGAGGTCGGTGGCGAAGTACAAGCGCACGGTGTAGTTGACCTGTTGCCCCACGTACACCGTGGGTGCGTCCACCACCGCTTCGAGAAAGACATCTTTGCCGCCGGTGGCGGCAGCCTGCGGATTGGGCGTCACGACCTCCAACTGCAGGGGCGCCGTGGTTCCACCAGCGAACGACAACGACGGAATGGTCAGCGTGCCCACATGCAAGGGGCGCAAGGCCACGCCCACGGTGACCTGTGCCGAGCGTTTGCCGTTGACGATGCTGATGCTCGTGTTGCTGGAACTGCCCAGCACAGCGAAGTCCTGCGAGAGCGCGCTGAGATCCGGGGACTGCACCATGCCCGCGCCATTGACGCGCAGATTGAGCGTGACTGTTTCGCCCAGCTCGGCGCGCGTGCGATCCAACGTGGCCTGGACGTCCGCGGCGTGTGCCATCACCGGACACAGCGCCACGAGCAGCCATAGCAGGAACAAGGCAGGTCGAAGCTTCACGGCGAATCATCCTCTGCACTTACGCCACCATGGCGTTGGCGGTATTCGAGATCGAACTTGCGGCGCAACAACGCGCCCGGATCGTCGGGCACACGCTGCAGGGCCTGGCGCACCTCCGCAGGCAAACGCGATTGCGCATCGTCGGCTTCGATGGTGCCCAAGTCGTGCGTCGCTGGCGCACGCGGCTTCTCGGTGGACTTGCCCAACGCCTGATCCATCTGCTTCTGCAGAGCTTGCTGGGCCTGGGCCTGGCGCGCCTTTTCTTCAGCCTGTTGTTCAGGCGTCTGGCCCTGCTTGTCGGCCTTGGGTTCGCTCTGCTCACCGGCGTTCGGTGGCTGAGAAGGCTGCGGATGGCCACCGTCCTGGCTATCGCCCTGGGCATCGCCGGAGGGCTTCCCCTCCTCCTGCTTCTGCTTCCCGTCCTCCTGGCCCTGTTGGCCGTGCTTGCCCTGTGCGTCGCTGGGCGGATTGGTCGTTGCCCCCTGCCCGCCCTTGCCCTGGTCATTCTGTGCGCCGCTCTTCTGCGGTGGTTGGCGGCGAAGCCAATCTTCGACAGCCTTGCGATTGGCCTGCGCGTCGGCATTGCCCGGATTGGCCTTCAGTGCGCGATCGTAAGCTGCCAACGCACCCTGGTAATCGCCCTGACGGGCCAGTGCGTTGCCCAGGTTATAGGCGGCATCGCTGCCCGGCAGCGTGCGCAACGCGTTGGCGGATGCGGCGTAATCCCCGGCGCGATAAGCGGCCGCTCCACGCAACGCGGGGTCGCGCGCGAGTTCTTGTGCCCGTTTGGCATCGCCGTTTTGCAGGGCGGCGGCGGCCTGCTGGTCGGGGCGGCGCCATAGATCGCTCCATGCACTGGCGTGCGCGGCGCCAGGCACGCAAGGCAGCAGCAACAACGGCAGCATGACAAGCCAACCGCGCCGGAACGACAGTGCCAGCAAGGGCAACAAAGGCAACAGCAACCAGGGGCCGCGGTCCTGCCACTCGTCACCCTGCTGATCGGCGGCGAGCATGGGATGACTGTCGCTGCGCAACGTGGCGTGCAAGGCATCGATATCGCCATGATCGTCACGAATGGGTACATAGACGCCCCCACCGGCATCGGCCAGTTTGCGCAAGGCGGTGTCGTTGCGGGTCGCCATCACCATGTCGCCATGGTTGTCTCGCAGGAAGCCGTCGGCACCAAGCGGCACGGGCGCGCCTTGGGGCGTACCCGCACCCAGCACGGATACACGCACGCCAGCCTCCCGCGCCTTGCGCGCTGCCGCCACGGCAGCGTCATCGGCATCGTCGGTGATCAGCACTACCGCACCACCGCCTGCCTTCGCACCCTGGATGAGCGCCACACCGCGTTCGATCGCCTGCGCCGCGTTATCGCCATCCACCGGCATGGTGTCCGGCGCGAGTGCATCGAGCAGATCGTGCAGGCTACCGGCATCGGACGTGAGGGGCGCGACAACGAACGCTTCCCCCGCATAAGCGATCAAGGCATTGAGGCCGTCATGATTGGCAGTGAGCAGATCGCGCGCCTTGTAGCGCGCGCGATCGAGTCGGCTCGGCGCCACGTCCCGCGCCAGCATGTGCTGGGACATCGAAAGTGCAACCACCTGAGCCGAGCGCTGTGCATACAAGGGTTGCGCCACGCGACTCCACGTCGGGCCTGCCATGGCCAGCGTGCCCAACGTCCAACCCAGCATCAACCATAGTGCGGGCCAGCGCCGGCTGGCCGACTTGCCATGAAGCAGGTGTGGCAGCAACTCGGCGTCCACCAAGTGTGCCAATGCCTCGCGCGTTCGATCGCGACGCCACGCCAAACCGAGAAGTAGCGGCAAGGCCAGCAATCCCAACAGCCACAGGGGACGCAAGAAATGAAACTGTTGTAGCGCCTCGCTCATGCCAGCGCCTCCCGGCGACGCGCACGCGGCGTTACCGCCAACAACCAAGCGAGAGCCGACAGCGCCAGCGGCCAACGAAACAGCTCATGCCTTGGCCGCAATGAGGGTCCTTGTTGCGTCATCGGCTCCAACGCATCGATGGCGCGATAGGCATCAACCAGCTGACGCGCGTCGGTGGCACGGAAGTAGCGACCGCCCGTTTGATCGGCAAGGTTGCGCAACATGCCCTCGTCGAGATCTGCCGAGGGGTTGATCACGTGCGTGCCGAACAAGTCGGGCACACGCATCTCGGTAGCACCGATGCCAATGGTGTAAAGACGCACCCCGGCAGCCTTCGCGGCCCGTGCGGCTTCCAGCGGCGCAATGCTGCCCGCGTTATTGACGCCGTCGGTGAGCAACACCACCACTCGCGCCTGCTCGGGCAAGCTCGCCAGGCGCTTGACCGCCACTGCGATCGCATCGCCGATGGCGGTTTCCGTGCCGGCCAAACCCACCGCGGCACCCTGCAACTGGGCACGTACCGCGTTGAGATCGTAAGTGAGCGGCGTCACCAGAAAGGCGCGGCTGCCAAACAGCACCAAGCCCATCTGATCGCCGCTGCGACGCGCGATGAAGTCGCCGGCAATCGCCTCTACCGCCCCGAAACGGCTCACCGGCTGACCGCCCAACTGCATGTCGTCAGTACGCATGCTGCCGGACAAGTCCACCGCCAACAGCATGGCCCTACCGCTCCGCTGCTGGGCCTGCGGCGGCCCAACCCACTGCGGACGAGCCGCCGCCACCAGCAGTGCCAACCATGCCAGCGCCAGCAACCAGCCACGCCAGCCGGCACGCTCGGTGCGCGCCGTGGCGGCGAGTTGCAAATCTGGATGCGGCAAGTGCAGCGCTTGCCCGGGCGCTGCCGCTCGCCAAAGCCGCCGCAACAGCCAGGGCAGCGGCAAGCACACGAATATCCACGGCCAGGCGAACTCAGACACGGCCCGCCTCCGTTGCTTTACCCAGGGCCACAGCAACACCGCGATTGCGGCCATAACGCCAGGCCCGGATCAACCAGCGTCGCGTAGCGTCGATCGCCTTATCGGCATGCAAGCTAAGCCCTGGGCGATACATGGCCTGCTCGATCGACATCAATTGATCGAGCGTTGCCGCGTCGATCGATACCTTCGCCAAGGTATCGCGCCAAGCGGCCCCCTGACGCTGCCCGGCCGTCGCGTCGTAACGCAGGGCGACACGACGCATGAGCTGATGCAAGCCGGTCGCCAAGGCGATCGGCTGATCGCGCCAGCGTTGCGCCAACGCATCAAGCTCGCTCAGCACCATCGACTCATCGCGACGATGCCTTCGTCGACGCAGCCACCACCAAGTCATCACGACGATCACGGCGAGCAGCAACACCGCCAATACCCACCAGCCTGGAGCCAGCGGCCACCAGGAGGGCGACGGCGGCACATGGATATCACGCAGGACCGGCCCTGACGCCGCAGATGCCGCGCTGGCTGGCGCACTCATCGCCGTGCTCCGGGTGCTAGCAGGCTCAACACCGCATCGAGGGGATCGGCAGCGGTATCGATCGTGCGATGGGGAAGGCCCAGGCTTTGCGCCAGCTCGTTCAATCGCGCCTGTCCCACACCGAGCCGTTGCTGGAACTCGCGACGTTGTCGCTCGCCGAACAAGGCCACTTCACGTCGCTCACCGGCGTGTTCCAGTGGATAACGCCCCGCCGGTGGCAAGCCGAGCTCCAGCGGGTCTGCGACCACCAACACGCGCACGCCGGCTTTGCGCCGAAGGTCGAGCAAGCGACCTTTGGCCGACGCGTCGGCTTCCAAGCCATCGCTGATCAACAGCACGCGGTTGGCCCCGTGCATAAGCCGATGGGCACGCAACAGGGCATCGGACAGAGTCTCGGCGCCTCCGCCCTCTTTTCCTGCGGATTCGTCCGCCAGCGCGCCACAGACGGCGAGCGCGCCATGCACACCGCCATCCGGACGCAGCAACCGGCGGCGCTGACCGAACTCCATCAAACCCACGCGCTCACCTGCACGCACGACGTACCACGCCGCCAGTGCCGCAGCGCGTGCCGCTTGCACCGACTTGAAGCGTACGCGTGTACCGAACCGCATGCTCTCGTTGGTGTCGAGCAGGATCAGCAAGCGGCCTTCTCGTTCTTCCTGGAACAGCTTGGTATGCAGCCGTCCGCTGCGGGCCGTGAGGCGCCAGTCGAGCCGACGCACATCATCGCCCGACTGATAGACCCGCGACTCGGCGTAATCCATGCCACGCCCGTATAGGCGGCTGGATTGCGCACCGGCGCGCGCGGCGTGACTTTCCAATCGGGGTAGGGCCGCTTTGGCCACGCGACTGCGCAACGCCACCAGTTCGGCCAGCTGCGGTCGCGTGCGACCGTCCGCGTCTCGCATGGGACTCACCACGGCGTTCACGGCAATGGCACGAGATCCAGCACGCGACGGATGACCTGGTCGCTGCGCACGCCTTCGGCCTCCGCCTCGTAGCTCAATAGCACGCGATGACGGAGCACCTCGTGGGCGATGGCGTGAATGTCTTCCGGCAGCACATAGTCACGCCCCGCCAGCCACGCGTGGGCGCGAGCGCAGCGGTCCAACGCGATGGTGCCGCGCGGGCTGGCGCCCCAGGCGATCCAGCGCTTGAGTTCCGGCCCATAGGCCTCGGCGTTACGCGTGGCGAGCACGAGCTGGGCGAGATACTCCTCCAGCGCGGGCGCCATGTGCACGGTGAGCACCGCATCGCGCGCACTGAAGACGTCCGCCTGGCTCAGGGTGGGACGCGCCGGCGGCGTGGGGTGCAAGGTTCGACGCGCTTGCTCACGCGCCAATGCAAGAATGGCCAGTTCGGCTTCCGCATCGGGGTAGCCGATGGTCACGTGCATCACAAAGCGATCGAGCTGGGCTTCGGGCAACGCAAACGTGCCTTCCTGCTCGATGGGGTTTTGCGTGGCCATCACCATGAACAGCTCAGGCAGGCGCCAAGTGCTGCGTCCCACGGTGATCTGGCGCTCCGCCATGGCTTCCAGCAGCGCCGATTGCACCTTGGCCGGCGCTCGGTTGATCTCGTCCGCCAGCACAATGTTGTGAAACAACGGGCCGCGCTCGAACTCGAAGTTGCCCGACTGCGGGCGAAACACATCGGTGCCCGTCAGGTCGGCAGGCAACAGGTCGGGGGTGAACTGTACGCGATGGAAATCCGCCTCGATGCATGCCGCCAGCGCTTTCACCACCGTGGTTTTGGCAAGGCCTGGCGCGCCTTCGACCAGCAGGTGGCCATCCGCTAACAGGGCAATCAGCAGGCAGTCGATCAGGTGAGGCTGCCCGATCACGCTGCGCCGCAGGTCGTCGCGCACCTCGATAAAGGCCTGTTGCAGGCTCGGTGCGGGAAAGGCTTGGGGCATATCCATCGTGGGTTCCATCTGGGAGGTCGTGCGCCATACAGACCTTAATCCGCGCAGGAAGTTTAGTCCTCGTGACTTCTGGCCCGTGTGCAGACCCGACGGACAAACAAAAAGGGCGGCCGAAGCCGCCCTTTTGGCCCATCGCAAAGCCCGTTACTGCAGGCTTTCGCTCAGGATACGCGGGGTCACGAAGATCAACAGCTCCGCCTTGTCGTTCTGGCGCGAAGTATTGCGGAAAAGGATACCCAGACCCGGAATATCGCCCAGACCCGGCACCTTGGTGGCGGTGTTCTGCTTGGTGATCTCGTAGATGCCGCCCAGGACCACGGTCTGACCGTTGTCGACCAGCACCGAGGTGTTGATCTCGCGGGTGTCGATCTGCGGCACCTGGCCACTGCCCGGCACGGTGATGAACTGGGCCAGCGCATCCTTCTTGACGTTGATCATCAGGTACACGCGGTTGTCGGCCGTAATAGTCGGCGTGACCTTGAGCTCCAGCACGGCGTCCTTGAACTGCACGGTGGCGGTACCGCTGCCAGCCGCACCGGTGGTGCTGTTCTGGTAGGTGACGTAGCCGATTTCCTGACCCTGGCGGATCACCGCTTCCTGCTGGTTGGCAGTGATGACACGCGGGCTGGAGATCACTTCGCCGGTGCCTTCGGTCTGCGCGGCCGAGAGTTCCAGATCCAGGGCGTAGTTCTTGCCGAGGATCGCCAGGCCCAGACTGCCTGCCGCACCGGAGGCAGGGAGGTTCACGTTCGTGCCGGTGGCCGTGCCGTTGCCCTGATCCTGGCCGCCGGTGGAGATCACCTGGCCGCTGGGATTGGTGCGCTTGGCCTGGACGCCGAACTTGGCACCCAAGGCACGGGTGAAGTTATCCGTGGCGATGACAATGCGCGATTCGATCAACACCTGCTGCACCGGACGATCCAGCACCGAGATCAGCTCACGCAGCTCGCGGACCTTCTGGGCGTTGTCGTTGATCAGCAGCGTGTTGGTACGCTCGTCGAACGAGACGCTCCCGCGCGCCGAGAGGAAGCCACGCGCGCCGCCTGCCGTAGTGCCGCCACCAATACCCGTCATGCTGCCCTGAGTGAGCAACTTGGCGATGTCCTTGGCCTTGCCGTAGCTGATAGGCACGTAGTCAGTAATGAGCTCGGCGTTGTCCTCCGCCTTCAGGCGAGCATCGGCAATGCTCTGCTCGTACTTGGCCAGCTCTTCCTGCGGCGCAATCCAGATCACGTTGCCGTTACGGCGCTTGTCCAGGCTCTTGGCGCGCAATACCACGTCGAGCGCCTGATCCCAGGGCACGTTCACCAGGCGTAGGGTGACACTGCCGCCCACCGTATCGGAGGCCACCAGGTTCAGACCCGAAATATCGGCCAGCAGCTGCAGGGCCGAGCGCACCGGAATGTCCTGGAAATTGAAGGTGACGCGATTGCCGGTATAGACCGGCTCTTGCCCCTTGGCCAGTTTGGCGTCCGCCTTGCCGTCCTTCTTCTTAGGCGCAACCTCGACCACATACTGGTTGCCGCTCTGGTAGGCCGAGGTGTCGACCGAGCCCTTCACGGCGATTTCCAGATGCGCGCCGCCACGCACGCCAGCCTTGGTGACGATCGACTGCACCGGCGTGGCGAAGTCGAGCACGTCCAGGCGCTGGGCAAGGTTGCTGGGCAGGCTGGCGTGGTCAATGTCGACCATCACCTTGTCGCCCTGGCGCTTCATGTCGGCGCCGGCGCCCGGGCCGCTGAAATCGATCAGGATGCGGCCTTCACCGTTGGGTCCACGACGGAAGTCGATGTTGGACACCGAAGGCCCGTTGGCCATCGACGGCAATGCCTTGGAAGGGTCGATGACCGCCGCCGTGGTGGTGGTGGATGCCTCGGTACCGTTGTTCACGGTCAGCACCAAGGAGTTACCTTCCACGCGGGAGCGGTAGGTGGAGTCGCGTACGAGCTCGACTACCACACGGGTGCGCCCGCCGGCCGACACGGCCGAGACGCCGGTGGTCGTGCCCTTGTTGATATCAAGGTGACGCGGCGCGGCATTGTCGGTGTCGGCAAAGTCGACCGCGATGCGAGGCGGGTTGCCAGTGGTGAAGATCTTGGGTTCGGGTACCGGACCCTGGGTGAAGTTCAGATGCAGCTCCACACGGCCACCCGGCAGCGTGTCGTAGCTGATCTCCTTCAGGGTGCTGGCGGCAGCCGCGGCGGCGCTCGACCAGGCGGCACCGATGGTCAGCAGGCCCACGATCACGTAACGACTCGCTTGGCGCATGACACGGCCCCGGACAGGTTTGATTTGGTTGCTCATTGCATCAGCCCCTGTGTCTCTCATTTCTCGCCGAGCGCGATGCTGGCGGGACGTTCCATCCAGCCACCATTACCGTTGGAAACCAGCTCCACGATGTCGATGTGGTCTTCGCTGATGGCGGTGACCCGACCGTAGTTCTGCCCGATGTATTCATTGCGATGGACGCGGTGAATGACGCCCCCCGGATCCTTCACCAAAACTTCCAGTCCATTGCCTGCACCGACCGTGCCAACCATCTTGAGGCTGTCGAGTGCGAACATTTCCAGCGGTTCCTTCGGCCGGTTCTCGTCCGGCCTGGGGCCTGCATTGGCGTTGGCCTGTTGCAGCTCAGCCGTGCTGGGGCTGAAGGGGTCACGACGGTCCTGATCGTTGTACTGGAACGTCTCGAAGGTGCGGATGACCGGCAACGGCGGAATCGGCGCACCCTTCTTTTGCTTCTCCTGCGCCACCCATTGGTGCAGATCATCCTGGCCGCTGCACCCGGCAAGGGTCAGCAAGGCACACAGTGCCAACGACACCTTGACCACGGCGACGTACCTGAAGGCCATCGGCTTGCTCATTTGCGCCCCCCATTCGTCGCCGACTTGGCGTTGGCGGCCTTGGCCTCAGCGCTTTCGTCGTCTTCGAGGTAGCGGTAGGTCTTCACTGTGCCTTGCAGCACCAGCAAGCCACCGCCCCCCTTGGCGTCTTTGTTCTTGGGTGTCAGCGACACGTCGTGCAGGGTCAGGATGACCACGCGAGGCAATGAAGCCACGCCGCTGATGAAGGTGCCGAACTGATGGTAGGTACCCACCATGCGCAGCTGAATCGGCTTCTCGGCGTAGAAATCCTTCGGCGCCTCGGGGCCCGGCTGGAACAGCTCGGTTTCCAGGCCCGCCGACAGTGCGGTCTGCGAGATATCCACCAGCAGCTCGGGCATTTCGGTACGACTGGGCAGCTGGCGCAGCAACTGGCGCAGCATGTCCTGCATTTCATCGAGCTGCTGGGTCAGGGCCTCCAGATTCACGGCCTTGGCCTGTTTCTGCGAGAACTCCTGCTTGAGCTGCTGCTCCTTGGCTACAGACTGTTGCAGCGTGTCCTGCTGATCGCTGACGTAGAAGTACCAGCCGAACAGCACAATCAACGCGAACAGCAAGGCCGTGAAGAACATCTTGATCGACCGGGGCCAACCACCGATGTTGTTGAAATCGAGGCTCTGCAGATCTTTGAAGAAGGTCATTTGTTGCCCCCCCGAGTCGCGGCCGGGCTGCTGTTCTTACCGTCAGCGCTGGCCGTGCCCGCCCCCGCAGCGGCCGGCTGAGCGGCCGGCTGAGCGGCCGGCACCGGATGCATCGCCGAGGCGGCGGGCGCCGGAGCGGCCTTGGCCGGAGCACTGCTGGCTGCGGCAGGTGCGGCCGGTGCAGCAGCGGGCAGAACCGGCGTGTGCTCGTCGTCACTGCTCTCCTCGGCCTTGGGGCGGCTCAGGGCCACATCGAGGCCGAAGGCGTACGGCAGACGCAGGTCGCCATGGGTGTTCTCGGTCTTGCGCAGATCCGCATGCCCCATCCACGGCGAGGCTTCGATGTTGCGCATGTATTCGGCAACGCTGGCGTTGGACTGGGCGGCGCCCTCCAGGCTCATGGAGTCGCCGGTCTGCTTGAGGCCGGTGAGTCGCGCGCTGTTGGGAATCGTCTTCACCAGTTCGTCGAACAGATGCACCATCTGCGAACGATTGGCCTGTAGCTGCTCGATGATCTGCTTGCGAGCCAGCAGGCGCTCGCGCACCTTTTCGAGATCCTTGATCTTGCTTATCCGCTCATCGAGTTGCTTGATCTCGCCTTGCAGATAGCTATTTCGCTGGTTCTGGTTGTCGATGCGGGTGTCCATCCAGAACACCCACAGCAGCACGACCAGCAACGCCGCCACGAAAGCCGCGGCCAGCTGCATGTAGAACTCGCGCTCGCGTTGCTTGCGACGTTCGATGCGCCAGGGGAGTAGGTTGATGTGTGCCATCAGTCGAAGCTCCTCAGCGCCAGCCCGACCGCAATCATCAGCGCGGGAGCATCCTGGGCCAGCGCCTGGGCCTGCACGCGTGGCGAGAGCGACATGCGTGCCAGCGGATTGGCTACCACGCAGGACACACCCAGTTGCTGCTCAAGCATCGGGCCGATGCCTTCGATGGAAGCGCAGCCGCCGGCCAGCACTACCTGATCGACCTTGCTGTACTCGCTACCGGCGAAGAAGAACTGCAGGAGGCGGCTGATCTGCTGGATCAGCGATTCCTTGAACGGCTCCAGCGCCTCGCTCTCATAGGACTCGGGCAGGCCACCCTTGCGCTTGGCGCGACCAGCCTCCTCGTAGGAGAGGCCGTAGCGGCGCATGATTTCGTCGGTGAGCTGCTTGCCGCCGAATACCTGCTCGCGCGAGTAGATGGTGCGCTGATTGCGCAACACCGACAGCGTGGTCATGGTGGCGCCTATGTCCACCACAGCCACCAGGGCGTCGCGGCCCACGTTGAGCTGATCGGCCACCATCGCGAAGGCGTTTTCCATCGCGAAGGCCTCGACATCGATCACCTTGGCGGTGAGTCCGCCCAGGTCGAGCGCGGCCACGCGCATGTCGACGTTCTCGGTACGCGAGGCGGCGAGCAACACGTTGTTCATTTCGGGGTTGTCGCGAACCGGACCGAGCACCTCGTAATCGAGGCTCACTTCCTCGATGGGATACGGGATGTACTGGTTGGCCTCGACCTGGATCTGCCCTTCGAGGTCATCATCGGAGAGATCACTGGGCATCGGGATGATGCGTGTGATCACCGCCGATCCGGCCACGGCGGCTGCCGCGTGCTTGAGCTTGGACCCCGAGCGCGCCAGTGCGCGTCGGATGGCCTCGCCCACGGCGTCGACCTCGACGATGTTCTTCTCGACGACCGCGTTGGGGGGCAGCGGCTCGACCGCGTAGTGTTCTACGCGATAGCGTCCACCGGCCTGGCTGAGCTGCAGCAACTTGACGGCGGTCGAGCTGATGTCGACACCAACAAGCGGCGGCTTCTTGGGTGTAAAGAGCCCCACGATTTTCCCCCTTGCCCCTGGGCGCCCACGACCTGTATCGGCGGGATGCGCGACGGCATTAAAACTAAAAATTAATGTATTGGCAACGGCCTACGAGGTTTTTCTCGACACTTTCGCGTGACGGCATCCACACTTGGGGCCATTCGCCCCGATGGCCTGTTTTTTGCTGTCGCGCGCCTCGGTTCATGCCGTGGATACTGCTACATCTATACTCTGTGTTGTTTTGACTTACGTCTCGCAAACACCCAAACCATGCAAATTCTCAAGCGGTTGCTGCGCTGGATCATCATTCTGGCCTTTACGGGTTTGCTGCTGGGTGTCGCGGCGGTCGGCGTGGCCTATTGGCTGATCTCCCCCCGCCTCCCCTCGGTAGCCGTGCTGAAGGACTACCACATGCAGGTTCCACTGCGTGTGTTGTCTGCCGACGGCAAGCTGATCGCAAGCTTCGGTGAGACGCGCCGTATCCCAGTGGCCATCGGGGAGGTGCCCGAGCGACTCAAGCACGCCGTCTTGGCGGCCGAGGACGCCAGCTTCTACAAGCACCCCGGCGTGGACTGGCACGGCATCGCCCGCGCCGGTTGGCATGTGGTGGTGTCCGGTGGCGACAAGGGCCCGGGCGGCTCCACCATTACCCAGCAGGTGGCACGCAACTTCTTCCTGAGCCCGGAAAAGCTCTACTCGCGCAAGCTCACCGAGATCTTCATCGCCCTGCGCATGGAGAGCGAGCTGAGCAAGGACCAGATCCTGGAGCTCTACCTCAACAAGATGTTCCTGGGCCACCGCTCCTATGGTGTGGCCGCAGCAGCTTCGTACTACTACGGCAAGACCCTGGACCAGCTCAGCGTGGCCGAGTGCGCCACCCTGGCGTCCACCTTCCAGTTGCCGTCGGTGGTCAACCCGCTGAACAACCCCAAACGCATGCTGGCCCGCCGCAATTGGGTGCTGGGCCAGATGCTTGAGAACCACTACATCAGCAAGGCCGAGTACGAGCAGGCCGTGGCCGAGGCCAACAACGCCTCGCCGCACGAACCGCCGATCGAGGTGGACGCCCCGTACCTGGCAGAAATGGTGCGCCTGCAAGTGCTCGACCGCCTGGGCAACGACGCCCTCACCGAGGGCTATGTGGTGAAGACCACGATCCAGAGCGGGCGCCAGCAGGCGGCGGTGGACGCCGTGCGCGCCGGTCTTGTCGAGTACGACCGACGCCACGGCTGGCGCGGCCCTGAGGCTCACCAGGAGCTTGCCGCCGACGCCAGCAACGATGACCTCGATCGCGCCCTGGCCGGCTATACCGATATCTCGGGCATGCAGCCGGGCCTCGTGACTGGCGTGTCCGGGAACGAGGCCAGCATCTATCTCGCCAGCCGCGAGCAGGTGAAGCTCAATGCCGAGGCCATGAGCTGGGCCCGCCCCAAGAGCGTGTCGGCCCTGCTCAAACGCGGAGACATCGTGCGCTTGTCGCGTGATGAGAAGGGCAACTGGCAGCTCACCCAGATCCCCGCGGCCCAGGCCGCCCTGGCCTCGATCAACCCGGAGGACGGCTCTCTACAGGCGCTCGTGGGCGGTTTCAACTTCCTGCGCAGCAAGTTCAACCGCGCCGTGATGGCTGCACGCCAGCCGGGCTCGAGCTTCAAGCCCTTCATTTACTCGGCCGCCTTCGAGCGCGGCTTTACCCCGGCCTCGATCGTCAACGACGCCCCCATCGCCCTGCCCGACCCCTCGCGTCCGGGTGGACTGTGGACGCCGTCCAACGACGACGACAAGTTTGACGGCCCCATCCGTCTGCGCGAGGCCCTGGTGCAGTCCAAGAACCTGGTCTCGGTGCGACTGCTCGACGCCATTGGCGTGCGCTACGCACGCGAATACGCCACGCGCTTCGGCTTCAGCCTGGATTCGCTGCCCGGCAACCTGTCCATGGCACTAGGCACTGCCTCGGTGTCGCCAATGAGCATGGCAAGGGGCTACGCCGTGTTCGCCAATGGCGGCTACCTGGTTACCCCGTACTTCATCAGCGAGATCGATGACCGCAGCGGCAAGCCCGTGTACCTGGCCAACCCCGCTCGCGCCTGCCGCACCTGCGCGGAACGCCTGCTCGACACCCGGCCGCCTGGCCCCCCGCCGGCTGCCAGCAGCCCCCCGGCCAACGCCGTGGCTGCCGCCAGCTCCGCGAACGCCCCGGCCACCTCCGGCAGCGTTGCCGGCGTGGGCGATGCCGTGCTGCCTGCCGACGCCCATGGCGATGGCGCCCACCCGCCCGTGCTGGCGCCTCAAGTCATCGACGTACGCAACGACTACCTGATCACCTCGCTCATGCAGGACGTAGTCAAGCGCGGCACCGGCTCGGCCGCCATGGCCCTGGGCCGCGACGACCTGGCCGGCAAAACGGGCTCGACCAACGACCACCGCGACGCCTGGTTCGCCGGCTTCAACGGCGACCTGGTGACCACCGTGTGGGTAGGCTTCGACGATTTCAGTTCGCTTGGCAAAGGTGAGTTCGGCGCCAAGGCGGCGCTACCCATCTGGATGTCCTACATGGGAGCGGCGCTGAAAGACCTGCCTTCGACCACCTTGCCGATGCCGCCCGGCATTAGTACGGTGTTGATCGACCGCGCCAGCGGCCTGCCTGCGGGAACAGGCGACCCGAATGCGATGTCTGAAATATTCAAGGTCGAAGATGTGGATCGACTGCGCAATCAGGCGAATCAGCAGCAGGAGGAACAGGATCAGCAACACGCCTACGATATCTTCTGATCGTCGGCAGCGCGGGATCCGCCCATTACCCGTTCTGCCGCCCGCGCTCGCCACCGCGAGCGCCCGCTTGCCGGAGGAATGAGGCATGGCACGAGGCGAACATCATCGCATCCACGCGCAGGATCGCCTGCAACGCAATCGCCGGCGCGTCGCCCAGGAGGCGGCGCGCCTGATGAGCGAGCACGGCATCCGCGATTTCCATCACGCCAAGATCAAGGCTGCCGAACGCCTCGGCATCGTCGAAGCACAGGCACTGCCGCGCAACAACGAGATCGAAGAGGCGTTGCGCGAGCATCAGCGCATTTTCCACGCCGACAGCCAGCCCCAATTGCTGCAGGAGCGGCGCGAGGCCGCCGTGGAGGCCATGCGCTTTCTACGCCAGTTCGACCCGCGCCTGGTCGGTGCGGTGCTGGACGGCACGGCGGACGCGCACTCGGCGGTCTGCCTGCATGTGTTCAGCGACACCGCCGAATCGGTCGTGCTGTATCTGCAGGAGCACGGCGTACCGCTCACCCAGCAAACCCGACGCCTTCGCACCGCACGGGATGAACAAGCCGAGTATCCGGTGCTCGTATTCAACGCAGACGGCCTGCCGTTCGACATCACCGTCTTGCCCAAAGACGCGCTAAGGCAGCCTCCACTGGATCGCATTGACGAAAAGCCGATGCGCCGCGCCTCGCTGGCCATGGTGGAGGAGCTACTCGCCACCGCCGACAACGACGACGAGTTCGAGAAGATGTTGTCCGCGGCACTCAAGTAATCCATTCACGAGTCCGCTGATAGACCGCGGCACGCTACTGGCAGGCACAAAAAAAACGCCCCGGCTTGGCCGGGGCGTTTTTTGTAGTGCGTTAGCGAGTGCTTAGCGCTTGTCGCTCGACACGTAGTCACGCACGTTGGCGCCGGTGTAGATCTGGCGCGGACGGCCGATACGCGAACCCGGGGTTTCGTGCTGCTCGATCCAGTGGGCGATCCAACCGGAGGTGCGCGCGATGGCGAACATCACGGTGAACATCTCGGTCGGGATGCCCAGGGCCTTGTAGATGATGCCCGAGTAGAAGTCGACGTTCGGGTAAAGCTTGCGCTCGACGAAGTAGTCGTCCTTCAGCGCGGCCTCTTCCAGCTTCATAGCGACGTCGAGCAGCGGGTCGTTGACGCCCAGCTCGTTGAGCACCTTGTGGCACATCTCGCGGATGATCTTCGCGCGCGGGTCGAAGTTCTTGTACACACGATGGCCGAAGCCCATCAGGCGGAAGTTGTCGTTCTTATCCTTGGCGCGCTTGACGGCGGTTTCCACCTTGTCGGCGGTGCCAATCTCTTCCAGCATCTTCAGCACGGCTTCGTTGGCGCCGCCGTGTGCCGGACCCCACAGCGCGGTGATGCCCGCGGCGATGGAGGCGTACGGGTTGGCACCGGTCGAACCCACCAGGCGCACCGTGGAGGTGGAGGCGTTCTGCTCGTGATCGGCGTGCAGGATGAACAGCAGGTCCAGCGCCTTGGCGGCCACCGGGTTCATTTCCAGCGGCTCGCTCGGCACTTCGAACATCATGTGCAGGAAGCGGTTGACGTACTCGAGGTTGTTGCGCGGGTAGCGGAACGGCCAGCCGATCGAGTAGCGATAGCAGGCGGCGGCGATGGTCGGCATCTTGGCGATCAGGCGGATCGCGGCGAGCTTGCGATCCTCCGCGTTATCCACGTTGATGTCGTCGTGGTAGAAGGCCGACAGCGAGGCCACCGACGCGGCCAGCATGGCCATCGGGTGCGCGTCGTGATGGAAGCCCTTGAAGAAGTCCTTCAGGGACTCGTGCATCATCGTGTGATGCGTGATCTGGTCTTCGAACTTGGCGAACTGGTCCTTGGTCGGAAGCTCGCCGTTGAGCAGCAGGTACGAGGTTTCCAGGAAGTTGGACTTCTCCGCCAGCTGCTCGATCGGGTAGCCGCGATACAGCAGCACGCCCTCGTCGCCGTCGATGTAGGTGATGGCGCTCTTGGTGCTTGCGGTGCTGCCGTAGCCCGGGTCATACGTGAAGTGGCCCGTGTCCTTGTACAGCGTTCCGATGTCGATGCATGCGGGACCGAGCGTGCCGCTGAGCAGGGGCAGTTCGCTGCTGCGGCTGGTCGACTCATCCACCAACTTGACGATCTTGGAATCGGACACGGATAACCTCCTTACACTATTGGTCGTCGTCGGCGTGCCTTGGGGACGAAGGCCGACGAAGTAGGGTTGATGTCGCAAAGTGGGGAAGGCTGCGACACCTCGCCGCCCATTATCACACATCGTCCCGCCAACATGCCCTAGCGGATGGTCGGATTGCAGGCACAAAAAGACACGGGGCGAGCCATGGCTCGCCCCGTGTCATCGTCTAGCGAACGCCGCTTTGCAAGCGACGTGACCGCAAGCGTATCGCGCGATTACTTCTGCGCGTAGCGACGACGGAACTTGTCGACGCGGCCGCCGGTGTCCAGCGTCTTCTGCTTGCCGGTGTAGAACGGATGGGAGTGGCTCGAGATATCCACCTTGATCAGCGGGTACTCGTTGCCGTCTTCCCACTTGACGGTTTCCTTGGAGGCGATCGTGGAACGCGTCAGGAACGCGAAGTCCGACGACAGGTCCTGGAACACCACCGGACGGTAATTCGGATGGATATCGGGCTTCATGACTAACTCGAAAGCGGTGGGTGAAAAGAGCGGCATTTTAACCACAGGCCAATGCCATTGGCAAGTGGGTCAGTCACTTGGCCGCCCCACCTTGCCATGAACCGTGATTCAGGCACCCAGCGCCCGGCGCACCATGGCGCCAAAGCGAGCCTGATCGACCTCCATCACGATGCGCGCATTGGCTGGCTTGCCCAGGCGATCGGTCCAATCCACCACGGTGGCGCCGCGCGTCAGGCGACCGTCCATTTCCACCGCCACGTGACGCTCTTCCATGCGCGTGACGATGGCCGGATCGATCGCCACGGCCATCGCCAAAGCGTCGGCGGCGATCACGCCACGGCGACCGCGCTTGGCATTGAACGCACGCGCGGTGCCGAACACTTGGTCGAAGAAGGTCGCGCGCTGGTCGCCTGCAGCGATCCAGGTGGCGAACTCTGCGTCGTCGAACGCGTGGCGCAACACTACTTCCCAATCCACCAGGTCGAACGTGGGGAAAGCCTCGAACACCACATGCGCGGCTTCCGGATCGAAGCCGATGTTGAATTCAGCCGGGATCTTGCCGGTATTGCCCAGGCCCGTCACGGCACCGCCCATGATCACCAGACGCTTCACGCGCTGCGGCAGGCTGGGGTCCATGCGCACGGCCAGCGCCAGATTGGTCAGCGGGCCCAGCGCCACCAGGGTCAGCCCCGGATGCTCACGGGTGAGTCGCAGAATGGCATGCACCGCGTGCTCGTCGGCGGCCACTGCCTTGGGCTCGGCAAAGCCGACATCGCCCAGGCCATCGGCGCCGTGCACGTGCATGGCATCCTCTTCCGGCAGGCGCACCAGCGGCGTGGGACAGCCCGCAAACACCGGGGTAGGCATCCCGACCAGATCCACCAGCGTGCGCGCGTTACGCACGGTGTGGGCGAGGCCGACGTTACCGGCGGCAATGCTCAGCCCCAGCACCTGGGTATGCGCGTGGGCCATCAGGATGGCGAGGGCGTCGTCTACGCCAGGGTCGGTGTCGATCAGCAGCGGCGAAGTGCTCATGGTGTGTCGTCGTCGTGTTTGAACCGGCTAGCTTAGAAGCTTGCGGGATGCAGGCAAACCCCTTCGGGCCACAAACGCTTCGGACCAGGCCACGCGGCAGGCCAGCACCACGATCACGATGAAGACGTCAGGCGTGCGCGTAACGCGCCGCGCCGCCGATCCAGCGCGCGATCAGCTGTTCGGCCTGCTGGGGATGGCGCTCCAGCAGGTGCGCACCAACTTCCTGCACGGCAGGTAAAAGATGCGCATCGCGCGCCAGGTCCGCTATGCGGAAACTTAGCTGGCCCGTCTGACGGGTACCCAGCACCTCGCCCGGCCCCCGCAGTTCAAGATCTTTCTCAGCGATGCGGAAGCCGTCATTGGTTTCGCGCATCACCTGCAACCGCTCTTGCGCCAACTGCCCCAGCGGCGGCTGATAAAGCAGCACGCAATTGGAGGCGATGGCGCCGCGCCCCACGCGTCCGCGCAACTGGTGCAACTGGGCCAAGCCCAGGCGCTCGCTGTTCTCGATCACCATGAGGCTGGCGTTGGGCACGTCCACACCCACTTCGATCACGGTGGTAGCGACCAGCACGGAAAGCTCGCCCGCCTTGAAGGCATCCATCACGGCCTGCTTCTCCTTGGGCTTCATGCGCCCATGGATCAGGCCGACCTTGCAGTCGTCCAACGCGGCGGAAAGCTCGGCGTGCGCCACCTCCGCTGCTTGCGCGCGCAACTGTTCGGACTCTTCGATCAGCGTGCACACCCAATAGGCCTGGCGACCTTCGCGACAGGCGGCATGAATACGCTCGATCACGTCGAAACGGCGCGCATTGGAGATGGCAATGGTTTGCACCGGTGTGCGCCCCGGCGGCAACTCGTCGATGGCGGACACATCCAAGTCGGCGTAGGCACTCATCGCCAAGGTGCGTGGAATCGGCGTGGCGGTGAGCACGAGTTGATGCGGCACCAGCCCTTGCTCATGCTGGGCACCCTTGTCGCGCAAGGACAACCGCTGCTGCACGCCAAAGCGATGTTGTTCGTCCACGATCACCAGACCAAGCTGGGCGAACGCCACACCCTCCTGCATCAAGGCATGCGTGCCAATCACCACGGACGCGCCTGCGGCCACGCGCTGCAACGCCTGTTGACGCGCCTTGCCCGATACCTTGCCGGCCAGCCACACCACCTCGATGCCCAGCGGCGTCAGCCAATGGCGAAAGTGACTGAGGTGTTGCTCAGCCAGCAGCTCCGTTGGCGCCATCAACGCCACCTGCTGACCCGACTCCACCGCCGCCAATGCCGCCAGCGCCGCAACGATCGTCTTGCCGCTGCCCACATCGCCCTGCACCAGGCGCAGCATGGGCTTGGTCTGCGCGATATCGGCGGCGATGTCGCGCGTCACCCGCTGCTGGGCCCCGGTGAGCGCGAAAGGAAGGCCCGCAAGCAGTCGCTCGCGCAGCTCGCCCGTACCACGCAGATTGGGCGAATGACGACGACGCACGGCGGCACGCATCCGCTTGAGGCTCAAGTGTTGGGTAAGCAGCTCCTCGAAAGCGAGACGCTGCTGAGCGGGGTGTCGACCCGTCGTGAGTTGGCCCAGATTGGCATCCGGTGGCGGTCGATGCACATAGAGCAAAGCATCGCGCAACGAGGTCAGACCGTGCTGCCGGCAAAGCTCGGTCGGAATCAGCTCCAACTGCGCATCCGACGGCAACAATGCGAGCGCCTTGGCGATCACGCCCGCCAACCGTTTCTGCCCCAGTCCCTCGGTGGTGGGATACACGGGCGTGAGGAGTTCTTCCACCGCCACCGCTTCACCTGGCGCCAGGCGCTGGTATTGCGGGTGCACCATTTCCAACCCTTGCGCTCCTTGGCGTACTTCGCCAAAGCACAGCAAGCGCGTGCCCGGCTGCAACAGGTCGGACTGACTGCGATGAAAATGGAAAAAGCGCAGCAGCAAGGTCTGCTGCGAATCGTCGCCGATGGCGACCTTCAATTGCGGCCGATAGCGAAACCCACGATCGACCGCCTCCACCACACCCACCACCTGCGCGCGCTCGCCGGGGCGCAGGTCGGCGATGGCGGTGACGCGGGTACGGTCTTCGTAGCGCAGCGGCAGGTGAAACCACAGATCCTGCACGCGCTCCAGGCCCAGACGCGCCAGCGTTTCGGCCAGCGCCGGCCCGACGCCAGGCAGCGCCGAAACCGGCGCGATACCAGGATCGGCGCCGGGCGACACACTGACACGAGCGCTACGAGGCGGCATGCTCCAAGACTAACCGAGCACGGCGCCGATCACTCGGGTCAGCCCTCCGCCGACCTGCGTTCAGCGCCGCACGGGCGGTCGATTAGTCCAGCACCATCACCGCGTCCACCTCGACCTGGGCGCCCTTGGGCAGACCCGAAACCTCAATGGTGGAACGAGCCGGGAACGGCGCCTGGAAGTACTCCGCCATCACCGCATTGACGGTGGCGAAGTTCGCCAGGTCGGTCACGTAGATGCCTGCGCGCACGATCTTGTCGAGTGAGCCGCCTGCGGCCTCGGCTACAGCCTTGAGGTTGTCGAACACGCGGCGCGTCTGCGCGGCGATGTCACCCTCGACGAGGTTGCCGGTCGCCGGATCCAGCGGAATCTGGCCGGAGAAGTACACGGTGTTGCCGGCGCGCACGGCCTGCGAATACGGGCCAATGGCGGCCGGAGCCTTGTCGGTGGCGATAATGCTGCGGGACATGGCAAACCCTCTGCACAGGATGGAAAACGCAGAGTGTAAGGGCTGAGCGAAGCGCTGTCCCGCCAGGAAAGGGTTACAGCGGGTAGCGATAAGCGCCGCTGACCACGCCAGTGCGACGCACGCGACGGATCACGTCGGCAAGGTGCTTGCGGTTTTTCACTTCCAGCGCGAACAGCAGCGTGGCAGCGGCGGCATCGCGCTCCACATATTCCACGTTCTCGATGTTGGAGTTGGCCGCGGCAATGGCCGCCGCCACCGTGGCGAGCACACCCGGACGGTTGATGACCTCGATGCGCAGCTCGGCACGGTAATCACCCTGCACGTCGCGATCCCATTCGATCGCTACGCACCGTTCCGGCGACTTGCGCAGCTCCACCACGTTCGGGCATTCCACGCGATGCACCACGATGCCCTTGCCCGACGACAGGTAACCGATGATTTCGTCGCCCGGCAGCGGATGGCAGCAATTGCTGAAACTCAGCACGCCACGCTCAGCGCCGGTGATGCGGATCTTCTCCGCCACGTGCGGCGCCTGCTGTACGTCGTCGCCGCCGGCCTTCTTGCCGCGCGCCGCCACCAGTTGACTGGCCACCTGATGCGGCATGCGGTTGCCCAGCGCGATGTCCGAAAGCAGCTCTTCCAGGCGCTTGAACTTGGAGGTTTCCAGGAAGCGTTCGAGCACCGCCGGCGGAATCGCGTCCAGGCTGGTGCCCAGCGCATCGAGCGCGCGATCGAGCATGCGGTGACCGAAGTCCACCGCATCTTCGTGCTGCAGATGCTTGAGGTATTGGCGAATCGCCGTGCGCGCCTTGCCCGTTACCACGGATTCCAGCCAGGCCGGATTGGGCAAGGCCGACGGCGCGGTGATGATTTCCACCAACTGGCCGGATTCCAGGCGCGTGCGCAGCGGCACCAGCTTCTTGTCCACGCGCGCGGCCACGGCGTGATCGCCCACGTCGGTGTGCACCGCATAGGCGAAATCCAGCGCCGTCGCATTGCGCGGCAAAGCCAGGATGTCGCCGCGCGGGGTGAACAAATACACCTCGTCCGGGAACAGGTCGATCTTGACGTTTTCGATGAACTCGGCGGACGAGGCCGTATGCGCCTGACTGTCCGCCAGCGAGGACAACCACTCGCGCGCACGCGCCTGCGCGCTGTTGGCCGGGCCTGAGTCGGTCTTGTAGGCCCAGTGCGCCGCCACACCGCGCTCGGCTACCGAATCCATCTCCGCCGTGCGGATCTGCACCTCGATGGGCGCGCCGAACGGCCCCAGCAGCACGGTGTGCAGCGACTGGTAGCCGTTTGCCTTGGGAATGGCGATGAAATCCTTGAAGCGACGATCGACCGGCTTGTACAGACTGTGCACGGCACCCAGCGCCATGTAGCAGCTCATGGCGGAATCGACCACCACGCGGAAGCCGTACACATCCATCAACTGGGCGAAGCTCTTGTGCTCGTTGCGCATCTTGGAATAGATGCTCCACGGCGACTTGATGCGTCCTACCACGCGCACCGCGAGATGCTCGGCGGCCAATCGCGCGGACAGCGCCGTCTCGATCTTGCCCATCGCCTCGCGCCGGTTGCCCAGCGCCGCGCGGATGCGCTCGCTGATCACGCGGTAGCGATCGGGATGCAGCGCGCGAAAGCCCAAATCCTGCAGCTCCGCCTTGAACTTGTTCATGCCCAGGCGCTGCGCGATCGGCGCGTAGATCTCCAGCGTCTCGCGCGCGATACGGCGGCGCGAGGAGGAGTCCTTGGCACCCAGCGTGCGCATGTTGTGCAGGCGATCGGCCAGCTTGATCAGGATCACGCGCAGGTCGCGCGACATCGCCAGGAGCATCTTGCGGAAGCTTTCCGCGTCCGCCTCCTGGCGGCTGCTGAAACGCATCTTGTCCAGCTTGGTGACGCCATCCACCAGCTCGGCCACGGTTTCACCGAACTCGCCCGCAAGCTCTGCGCGGCTGAGAGAGGTGTCTTCCAGGGTGTCGTGCAGGATTGCCGCAATGATGGTTTCGGCATCCATGCCCAACTCGGCAAGGATGCCCGCTACCGCCACGGGGTGGGTGATGTAAGGCTCACCACTCTTGCGGGCCTGACCGTGATGGGCCACGGCACCCACTTCGTAGGCACGGATCACCCGGGCGACTTGCGCCTCGGGCAGGTACGCCACGCGCTCCTTCAGCGCCAGCACGTACGGCGGCAGCGTCGACGTATCCGTTGCAGAGGAATCCGTGACGGCCGGCATGGATGTGCGCTCCCCGCTCAGGCGGCCGCCTCGCCGCGCTGGAGGTGAACGCGGTGGGCGGCTTTCATGCAGCGCAAAACGCCGGACATGCCGGCGTTGAGGGTGCGCTGACTACAGCCGCCACCATCCATCAGTCATCTCCGCCCTTGGAGAGGTCGTCGTCCACTTCGGCGGCGGCCCACTCCAGCGCCTCGCGCTCGGCACGCTCGCGCTCGGCCTTATCGATCTCGTCGATGGTGGCCTGATCGATGCGGCGATCGGCGATTTCGCGCAGGGCGAGCACAGTCGGCTTATCGTGGTCGGGGTTCACTGCCGGCTCGGCACCGTTAGCGAGCTGGCGGGCGCGCTTGGTCGCCATCAGCACCAGTTCGAAGCGGTTGTCGACTACCTGCAGGCAGTCTTCGACGGTAATGCGGGCCATCTGAAATCCTTAAGGAACAAAGCGACTTATCGTGTGTCAGTGTAGCCAGCGGCCGCTTTGCTGGCAATGCAGCAAAGCTTATGATGCGCGGTTCAGGCGGCCGCCAGCCCTGCCCCATTAAGACTTATGGGGGCCTGTACATAATAAAAAACCAAACAGTACAATATTGCACCCCACCCACCCTACCAGGGCAGTTGCGCCGATGCCGTCCCTACTCCGCACCTTGTTTCAGCGCAGCCTGCCACTGATCGCCCTCGGCCTGCTGGCTGGCTGCTCGATCGCCAAGCCGCGCACGGACGATCCGTACGAAAAGTTCAACCGCAACGTCTACGCCTTCAACGATTCGGTCGACAAGGCGGTGATCCGCCCGGTGGCGGTGGGCTACCGCAAAGTCACCAACCCCACGGTGCGCCGTGCGGTCAGCGACTTCTACACCAATATCCGTCTGCCCATCACCATGGCCAACGACCTGCTGCAGGCGCGCCCGCTACAGGCGGCGCAGAGCGGCGGCCGCTTCCTGGTGAACCTGACGCTGGGCATCGGCGGCTTCTTCGACCCGGCCAGCCAGCTGGGCATGCCGCTGGACGAGACCGACTTTGGCATCACCCTGGCCCGCTGGGGCGTGCCGGAAGGCCCGTACCTGGTGCTGCCGTTCGTGGGCCCGACCACGGCGCGCGACGTGTGGCGCCTGCCCGTGGACAGCTACTTCTTCGATCCGCTGAGCTACTACGCACGCAACCACGATTTCGAGTACCACCAGGAATACCTACCCCAGGTGATCTACCTGGTGACGCTGCGCTCGCGCGGCATCGACGCGGAGAGCTTCCTGGCCTCGGCCTACGACCCGTATGCCTTCATGCGTGACGCCTACCGCCAGCAGCGCCTCTACCAGATCTACGACGGCAACCCGCCGACTGATGTGATCGAGCAGATGCAGGGCCTGAAGGACAAGAACTTCGACCCGGACGAACTGCTGGAAGAGCAGCACAAGTGGGAAAAGAAGCAGGACCAGCAGCCGACGCAGAATCCGGCGCCGAATCCCGAGCCGGTGAAAAACTGAGGCCGCCGGGTTTCGTCCATGAAAAAGGGGCCTTTCGGCCCCTTTTTCATATCCGCCGGTAGGGCGTCAGGCCAGCAGGCCTTCCACTTCGCACACGCGCGCCAGCAATTGCATGCCCTCGGGGATATGACGCACCTGCAGAGCACGCCCCTGTTCGGCAGAACGGGCTACCACGGCCAGCACGCAGGCCAAGCCGGCACTATCGCTACGGGTGACCCCATCCAGGTCGAGCACCGCGCGACCATCGCGCCCCACGGCGGCGGAGATGCTGTCCAGCGCGGCAGCCGCATTGGCGAACACCAGCTCACCGGACACCTTGACAGCATCCGGTGCGGCGTCCTCCACACGCAGGCTCGCACTGGCGGCGGGCGACATCACTTGCCGGCGCCCTTGGCGTCCTGCTCCATCGACTCCAGCGCCTTCTCGCCCTGGGTTTCCAGGTTGGTGGTGAGCTGGTCCAGGCCCACCTTGCGGATTTCCGCATCGACCTGGTTGCGATAGTTGGTGATATAGGAGATGCCTTCGATGATTACATCATAGGCCTTCCAACTACCGTCGCGCGACTTGCGGAAGGCGTAATCGACGGCCACGGTCTTGCCGTCTTCCAACACCACCTGGGTACGCACCACGGTGCGCTTGTCGTTGAGGTCGCCAGCGAACGGCAGCACCTTCACGCGGCCACGCGTGTAATCAAGCAGGCCTTCAGCGTAGCGATGGGTGATGGAGTTGTAGAACGCCTTGGCGAAGCGGGCGCGCTGCTCGGGCGTGGCCTCGCGAGCGTGCTGGCCGAGCACCAGGATCGAGGCGTAATCCACGTCGAAGTGCGGCAGGAACACGCTGTCGATCACACCGATCAGCTTTTCCTTGTTGTTCTTCAGCTCGGCTTGATGGCCCTCAATGGCCTTGCTGAGCTGGTCGGCAATGCCCTGCGCCACCTGGGCCGGGGACTGTGAGGCATCAGCCGCCGGGGCGGCACTCTGAGCGAAAGCGGGGGCGGCAAGCACGCCGCCGAAGGCGATGGCGGTGGCAAGGGCCAGACTGCGCAACATGGGGTAACTCCTGATGATGATCCAGGGGGAATATCGGGACGCGCCAGCCTGACTCAATGCTTGTCGCTGGGCGTTTCGCCGGCGGGCTTGCCGTTGCCGGCGTCCTTTTTGTCGCTGGACGAGCCGCTGACCAGGAATTTGCCGATCAGATCCTCAAGTTGCAGGGCCGACTGAGTCAGCACCAGCTCGTCGCCGTTCTTGAGCATGTCCGGCGAGCCGCCGGGTTGGATGGCAACGTACTGCGTGCCAATCAAACCACTGGTGAACACGGCGGCGGCCGAGTCGTCCGGAATCTGATCGTATTTTTTATCGATCGCCAGGATGACCTGGGCGTCGAGCTTCACCGGGTCGGCGCTTACCGACTGAACGCTGCCGATGGCCACACCGGCCATCTTCACCGGCGCCCCCACCGAGAGCGCGCCTACGTTAGTGAAGCGCGCCTTGACAAGGTAGCTGCCCGAGAGGTTGTCGGCTGCACCGCCGGCGCCGAAGAACTTGCCGAGCATTTCCTCCAGCTGCTGCGCCGGACGGGTCAGCGCCAGGGTGCCGCCATCGGCCACCTGTTTCTTGGAGCTGCCGTACTGGATGCCCACGTACTGATCGCCCAGCAGACCGCTGGTGAAGATGGTGGCCACCGAGTCGTCGGGAATCTGGTTGTAGCGCTGGTCGATGGCCAGCTTCACGTCGGCCGTTTCCTTGCCCGGATCGAGCACGATCGACTGCACCTGGCCGATACGCACGCCCGCCACCTTCACCGGCGCACGCTCCTTGAGCTGGCCGATGTTGGCGAAGTGCGCCTCGACGGTGTAGCTGGGGCCACGGCTGCGGTTGGCGACCGAGGTGGTCTGGGTGGCGAGATAGCCGAGCGCGGCAAAGCCGAGCACGATGAACAGGCCGGTGCCGACGGCATAGGATTGTCTCTGGCTCACGGCACGTTCCTCAATGCAAAGTGGATGTTGTCTGTCATGACTGGGCTCACATCAGGAAGGCGGTGAGCACGAAATCCAGCGCCAGGATGGCGATGGACGAAGCGACCACGGTGCGGGTGGTGGCATAAGCCACGCCCTCGCTGGTAGGCGGGGTGGTGTAGCCCTGGAACACGGCGATGAGCGAGACCACGGCGCCGAACACCGCGCTCTTCCACAGCACGCCGTTCACCACGTCCTTCACCACCTCGACGGTGGCGGTCATGTTGGACCAGAAGGTGCCGTTGTCGATGCCCAGCCAGCTCACGCCCACCAGGTGGCCGCCGAAGATGCCCAGCGCGCAGAACACACTGCACAGCAGGGGCATGGCAATGATGCCAGCCAGAAAGCGCGGCACAGCCACATAGGCAATCGGGTCCACCGCCATCATTTCCATGGCGGCGATCTGGTCGGTGGCGCGCATCAGGCCGATCTCGGCGGTAACCGAGGTGCCGGCGCGACCGGCGAACAGCAGTGCGGTCACCACGGGGCCAAGCTCACGATAAATGGCAATCGCCACTACCGTGCCGGTGGCGGAGGTGCCGCCGAAGATCGACAACACGTCATAAAGCTGCAGGCCCAGCACCATGCCCACGAACAGGCCGCAGACCATGATGATGATCAGGCTCATCGCGCCCACGAACCACAGCTGCCGCACGGTTTCGCGGAAGTGACGCAGGCTGCGCGGCACGGCGGCGAGAATGCGCAACAGGAACAGGCCGCAGTCGCCGATCTGCGACAGCGAACGCAGCACGATGTTGTTACGGCTCATCGACGCGCTCATGCGCCCCTCCGTGGAAAGCCCAGCGAAACACCAAGATCGCCGGCTGGGTACTGGAACGGCACCGGGCCGTCGGGCTCACCGCCGAAGAACTGCCGCGTCCACGGCGAGCCGTCGTCGGCGATGGTCTTGGGGTCGCCCTGTGCCACCACTTTGCCGTTGGCAATGAGGTAGATGTGGTCGGCCACCTGCTTGATCGCCTCCAACTCATGCGCCACCAGCACGCTGGTGATGCCCAGGGTCTGGTTGAGCGTGCGGATCAGTTTGAGAACCTGATTGAGCGCGATCGGGTCCAAGCCAACGAAGGGCTCGTCGTACAGGATCAGCATGGGGTCGAACACGATAGCGCGAGCCAGCGCCACGCGGCGCGCCATACCGCCGGACAATTCCGAAGGCATCAGCCCGGCAGCGCCACGCAAACCCACCGCCTGCAGCTTGGTCAGCACGATGTTGCGGATCAGTACTTCCGGCAACTGGGTGTGCTGGCGCAGGGGAAACGCCACGTTCTCGAAAACGTCGAAGTCGGTGAGCAGCGCGGAGTTCTGGAACAGATAGCCGATGCGCTCGCGTAGCTCGAACAGCTTGTCGCGCGGCATAGTCGGCACGTTGTGCCCGTCCACCCACACCTCGCCCGCGTCGCCGCGCATCTGGCCGGTGATGTGTTTGAGCAGGGTGGTTTTGCCGGTACCGCTGGGGCCCATGATGGCGGTGATCTTGCCGCGCGGGATATCCATGTCCAGCGCGTCGAACACCTTCTTGCCATTGAGCACCGTGGTCAGGCCACGGACACGCACCAGGGCGTTGTCGTCGGGCTTGGCGCGGTTGGGCTCGGTCATGTGGGGGACTTGGGGCAAGTGAAAGCGGGCACGTTAGCTGAATACGCCCGTGAAGGCCATGCGACCAAGGCCCTGGCGCTCAGCTTCCGCTAACAAAACAGGGGCTTGCGCCCACGCGAGGGCCAGACGCACGCACACTGGCGCCCACCGGGAGAACCATCCCGGCCCTGGCGCCCACGATCAGGCCAGCAGCTCCTGGATCAACGCCTCGTGCCGCTGCCACGACAGCGGGTTGCGCTGGCGCACCGCACGCACGATGGCTTGCAGATCGCCCAGGGCGACGTCGAAGTTGTCGTTGACGATGATGTAGTCGAACTCGTGCGCATGGGCGATCTCCTCGCGCGAGTTGTGCAGGCGGCGGGCAATCACCTCCGCGCTGTCCGAGCCACGACCACGCAGACGGCGCTCCAACTCGGCGCGCGAGGGCGGCAGGATGAACACGCTCACGCAATCGGGCTTGGTCTTGCGGATCTGCCGCGCACCCTGCCAGTCGATCTCCAGCAACACGTCGCGCCCCTGCTCCAGCAAGGTGTTCACTGTGGTGCGGGACGTGCCGTACAGGTTGCCGTGCACCTCGGCATGCTCAAGGAAGATGCCATCGGCGATCTCCTGCTCGAACACCTCACGCTCGACAAAGTAGTAGTGGCGGCCATATTGCTCGCCCGGACGGGGCGGACGCGTGGTGTGCGAGATGGACAGCGAGATGGACGGTTCGCGCTCCAGCAGCGCGTTGACCAGGGTGGACTTGCCCGCACCCGAGGGCGCGGCCACCACGAACAGCGTGCCATCGTCGCTCGGGAGCTGAGACATGTCGGTACTCATTCGATGTTCTGCACCTGTTCGCGCATCTGCTCGATCAACACCTTCAGTTCCACCGCGGCGTTGGTGCTGCGTGCATCCACGGCCTTGGAACCCAGCGTATTGGCTTCGCGGTTGAACTCCTGCATGAGGAAGTCCAGGCGACGGCCCACCGGCTCACGCGTGCCGAGCACACGGCGGGTTTCGGCGATATGGGTGCTGAGGCGGTCAAGCTCCTCGTCCACGTCGCTGCGGGTAATCTGCAGCACCAGCTCCTGCTCCAGGCGGCCAGGGTCGGCCGGCTGTTTGATGTCGGCCAGGCGCTGCTCCAGACGGGTGCGCAGGCCTTCGCGAATCTGCGGCATGAAACCGCGCACTTCGGCCACGATGCGCTCGATGGCGTCCAGGCGATCTTTGAGCAACTCGGCCAGCTTGGCGCCTTCACGCTCGCGGGTGGCGGTGAGCGCATCGAGCGCGCGTTCGAGCACGTCCATCAATGCAGCCTGCAGCACGTCCGGTTCGACCTCGGCCTGCTGCAGCACGCCGGGGAAGCGCAGCAGCTCGGTGAACTCGATATTCATGCGAGGAAAGCGCGCTTCCAGGTCCAGAGCCAGCTCGGACAGTCGTGCCAGCGTGCCTGCGTTGACCTGCAGCGACTCGCCACGGGATTCGCCACGCAGGCGCACGGTGACGTCCACCTTGCCGCGCGACAGGCGGGCGGCGATGCGCTCGCGCAGGGCCGATTCGAACACGCGCAGCTCGTCGGGCAGGCGCGGGCTCAACTCCAGGTAACGGTGGTTCACCGTGCGCAGCTCGCAGCCGAGCGTGCCAGCCGGGCCGGTCGATTCGGCGGAGGCGTAAGCCGTCATGCTGCGGGTCATCGGGAGCCTTCGAAGATCGGGAAAGGGCGCAATGGTAAACTCTCCCGCCCTGCCTTGCCCAATTCCTAAGGCCACCCAAGCCCATGAGCTCACCTAGCCGCCCCAGTGGCCGCGCCAGCGACCAGCTGCGCACCGTCACCATCGAACGCCACTACACCCGCCACGCTGAGGGCTCCGTGCTGATCAGCTTCGGCGATACGCGCGTGCTGTGCACGGCCAGCGTCGAAGACCGCGTGCCACCGTGGCTGCGTGGCAAGGGCGAGGGCTGGGTCACCGCCGAATACGGCATGCTGCCGCGCGCCACCAGCACGCGCACCCAGCGCGAGGCCGCCCGTGGCGGCCAGGGCGGCCGCACCATGGAAATCCAGCGTCTCATCGGCCGCAGCCTGCGCGCCTGCGTGGATCGCCAGGCCCTGGGCGAGCGCGTGATCACCCTGGACTGCGACGTGCTGCAGGCCGACGGGGGCACCCGCACCGCTGCCATCACCGGCGCCTATGTGGCCCTGGTGGACGCGATCAACGTGCTGATGAAGCGCGAGAACCTGCGTCGCAACCCGATCATCGGCGCGGTGGCTGCCGTGTCGGTAGGTATTTACCAGGGCCTTCCGGTGCTGGATCTGGACTATGCCGAGGACGCCAACTGCGACACCGACATGAACGTCGTGATGAACGACGGTGGCGGTTTCATCGAGGTGCAGGGCACCGCCGAGGGCCATGCGTTCCGCCGCGATGAGATGGACGCCCTGCTGATCCTGGCCGAAAAGGGCATCGCCGAGCTGGTCGCAGCGCAACGCTCGGCGCTGGAACAGGCCTGAGGCATCCGTGCTCCGCTTCCGCCCCTTAGGCCCGAATGACCTCGCCGAATCGCTCGCGATCGAGCGCGAGGCCTTTGCGCGCGCCAACGAGGCCGACCTGGTGCAACGCCTGCGCGACGAGGGTAATAGCGCGTTGGAATGGGTCGCGGAAGCAAACGGGGCGCTGGTGGCACACGTGCTGTATTCCCCCGTGCGCATCGAGCATGGCGACGATGGCCGCGTATTGGGGCTGGCGCCAGTTGGCGTGCGGCCGGCCCACCAGCGACAAGGCATTGGCGACGCGCTGATCCGCCAGTCGCTGGACGCACTGCGCGCGGCGAGCCGGGCCCGTGCCGTGGTGTTACTGGGCGACCCGGCCTATTACACGCGCTTTGGCTTCGTGCCTGCCTCGCGCCGCGGCTTGCACGACATCTATGGCGGCGGCGACGCTTTCATGGCCCTGGCCCTGCAGCCCGCTGGGCTGGAGGGTTACCGGGGCCGCGTCGATTACGCCCCCGCTTTTGACCTGCTTTCGGAGTAATCCATGACACGCATCGTGCTGGCCAGCAGCAACCCCGGCAAACTCGCCGAGTTCAATGACTTGCTGGCCGACAGCGGCCTGAGCTTCGTCCCGCAGTCGGCGTACGATGTGGAGGACGTGGAAGAAACCGGTCTAACTTTCGTGGAAAACGCCCTGCTCAAGGCGCGCCACGCCTCGCGCATCAGCGGCCTGCCCGCGCTAGCGGATGATTCGGGCCTGTGCGTGGAATACCTGCGCGGCGCTCCCGGCCTCTACTCGGCCCGCTACAGCGGCGGCCACGGCGACAACGTCGCCAACAACGCCAAGCTGCTGCGCGAGTTGGAAGGAGTGCCCGCCGAACAGCGCGGCGCTTTCTTCTTCTGCGCGCTGGTGTTACTGCAGCACCCCGACGACCCGGCACCCGTCATTGCCGAAGGCCGCTGGCATGGCCAGGTGCTCACCGAAACGCGCGGCACACACGGTTTCGGCTACGACCCGCTGTTCCTGCCTGATGGCGAAACGGCCAGCGCAGCCGAGTTGCCGCCCGGCCTGAAGCATCGCGTGAGCCATCGTGGCCGCGCGTTGGCGCAGTTGCGCGCGAGCCTGTCCACCCCACACGTGTAACGCATGACCTTGATCGCGCCCCCGCTGTCGCTGTACGTCCACATGCCGTGGTGCGTGAAGAAGTGCCCGTACTGCGACTTCAACTCGCACGGTGTGAAGGGCGAACCACCGCCGTACGAGACCTATGTGGACGCACTGCTGGCCGACCTGGATGCGGACCTGCGCGATTTCGGCGCGGCCGCGCAAAGTCGCCCGATCCACAGCGTGTTCTTCGGTGGTGGCACGCCCAGCCTGTTCACGCCCGAGCAGATCGCGCGGTTCCTGGACGGCGTACGAGAGCGACTGCCGCTGCCGGAAGGCACCGAAGTCACCCTGGAGACTAATCCGGGCACGGTAGAGCATGGCCGTTTCGATGGCTATCTGGCCGCCGGCGTGAATCGCCTGTCGTTCGGCATCCAGAGCTTTGATGACGACAAGCTGCGCCGGCTGGGGCGCATCCATTCCGCCGCCGAGGCCGAGGCCGCGGTGAAGTCAGCCCAAGATGCCGGCTACGCCAACATCAACCTCGACCTCATGTACGCCCTGCCCCAGCAGACGCTGGAAGGCGCCCTGGCGGACGTAGCGCGCGCCGTGGCGCTTGGCCCCACGCATATCTCCCATTACCAGCTTACGCTGGAGCCCAACACGGCGTTTGCAGCCAACCCGCCGCCGCTGCCCGACGACGATCATGCATGGGCCATGCAGGAAGCCTGCGAGGCTCGGCTGGCCGAGGCTGGCTACGCCCAGTACGAAGTGTCCGCCTATGCACGGCCCGACCGCCGCTGCGCGCACAACCTCAATTACTGGCGCTTTGGCGATTACCTCGGCATCGGCGCCGGCGCGCACGGCAAGCTCACGGACGTGACCACCGGCCAGGTGCTGCGCCGCTGGAAAACGCGCCACCCCAAGGCCTACCTCGCCGCCCCCGGCGAGGCTGGCCGCATCGGCGGCAACAACGCGGTGACCGCGGACGAGCTGCCGTTCGAGTACATGCTCAATGCCCTGCGCCTGATCGACGGTGTGCCGGCGAATGATTTTGCGGAACGTACCGGCCTGCCGGCCGAGCGCATTGCGCCGGCCCTTGCGGCTGCCCGCCAACGCGGGTGGCTGAGCGACGACCCCACTCGCCTGCACACCACACCGCTGGGCCAGCGCTTCCTCAACGACGTGATCGGCGCCTTCCTAGGCGACTGAGCCGCTTATTTGTGATCTGGTGCCGGCTCCACCATTCGGTCGATGGCGGCGCCATCGGGGGCGCCCTACACTGAGTCCAATTCCGGGGGGAACTCACAAGGTCTGTCATGGATGTCGAACAGCAGGGTCGACGTCAGTCATTTGCATTCGAACGGGACGCCCGCCCCGATCATCCCGGCTGGGCGCCTCGTGCACGCCGCCTGATCGAAGAAGCCCACGCCCTGTGCGCCAGTTGGCTGGAGGCACCGCTGCGCATGTGCCTGGGCGACGTGGAACAGCGCTTGTACGGCCTGGCCGAGCGCTCGCGCAACCCGATGGAGCAACAGCAGTACCTGGTTAGCCGCCAACTGCTGCAACAGCACCGCCCCGCCCTGGAACGCCGCTTCCTGGAAGGCGTGCGTCAGCAGTTCAGCAAACTCGGCACCATCGAGGAGACCGAGGAAGACGGCAGTGCCCCGCGACGCCCGCTGGAACTGCTCGACCAGACCGAGCACGAGCAGATCGTGGCGCTGGACAAACTGGTCGCCCGCGGCGAAGGCCGCCACGCCAACGCACTGTTCGAACTGGGCTATCGCCTCGCCGTGCTGGTGGCGTTGCCCCCGGTGGAAGGTGGCAACCTGCCGCTGGGCCCGCAGTCGCTGGCCCAGGCATTCCATCGGGCCGGTGACGATATCGACCTGCCATTGGAACACCGCCTGCTGCTGTTGCAGGGCTTCGACACGTACGTGGTGCAAGCGTTAGCGTCGCTCTACGACACCGTCAACGAACATCTGCGCAGCGACGGCATCCTGCCGCAGTTGCGTGCTTTTCCCGTGCCGCCACGTGCTCCCGCCGAGCGCGCGACACGCGGCGCTACCGAAAATCCCGTTGCAGCCGAACGCCCAGCCATCGGCGAACGCGCCGCAGCTGCGCCGCCAGCAGTGGGCACCGCACCGCGTAGCGACAACATCGCGGTGCTGGACAACCTGCGCGAAATGCTTGCCCAGCACCGAGCCAGCCAGAGCAGCCTGAACTATCAGCAGGGCGGCCGTGCGGCCTCGCCCGAAGAACTGCAACTGGCCCTGGACGCGCTGCAACTGCACGTGAGCGACGTCGCCGACCAAGCCCGACGCGAACTGCTCAGCGCCCAAGCCCTTCGCGAAGAATTGATCGGTCAGCTCAACGCGGGCAAGCCGGCTGGCAGTAGTCGCACGCATCTCACCGAGGAACAAGGCGACACAGTGGAACTCGTCGCCATGCTATTTGAGCAACTGGGCGGCCAATTGCAGCGTCACGGCAACGCCCACTCGTTACTGGGTGACTTGCAGCTGCCACTGTTGCGCATGGCCGTGGCCGACCAGGGCTTCTTCAATCACCAGGAGCACCCCGCGCGCAAGCTGCTGGGCATGGTCACCGAAGCCGCCAACGACTGGCTCGATGGCCCTGAGGGCGACGGCGACCGCAGCCTGGCCGCCAAGTTGAACCAACTCGTGGACCGCGCCCGCCGCGAACCACCCAGCACAGGCCTCTACACCAGCCTTTTGGCGGATATCGAACACCACCTGGGCCTGCTCAACCGCAAGGCGCAGATCGCCGAGCGTCGCCAGGTGGAAGCTATGCAGGGCCGCGAACGGCTGGAGCAGGCGCGCCATCGCGCCGCCTCGCTCATGACCGAACGTTTCGAGCGCAGCAACCCACGCGGCCTGCTGCGCACCCTACTGGAACGCGCGTGGTCCGACGTGCTGGCGCTTACCCTGCTGCGGCATGGCGAGGACAGCGAAGCGTTCACGCAGCGCCTGCGCATCACCGACCAGTTGCTCGGCCAGCAACCGGTGCACGACCGTCACCTGCTTCAGGCCGAAGTGGAGTCGGGCCTGCAGCAGATCGGCATGCATGCGGAGGAGGCCATCCAGGTCGCCCAGCGCCTGCTCGGCACGCCGGCCAGCACGCCCGCCACCGGCGAAACGGCCACGACCACCGAACTAGCGCTCAAGCTCAAACAGCACCAGCGACTGGGCGAACACGTGGCTCCCGAGGCGCCGACACCTACGCCCGCCCCGCCACTGCCCAAGCCCGACTCGCAGGAACAGCGCATTCACCAGCGGCTGCGGCAATTGCCGTTTGGCGCCTGGTTCGAGTTCATCGACCCCAGCAACGGCCATGTCACGGCGCGCAAGCTGGCCTGGTACTCGCCGGTTTCGGGCAATAGCCTGTTCGTCAGCCGGCGCGGCTTGCGCGGTGAGGAAATGACCCTGCAGCAACTGGCGCATGAGATGGCCATGGGCCGCGTACGCGAAATGCCGCCGATGCGCGAGAGCCTGCTCGACCGCGCCTGGCATGCGCTCACCAGCCACCTGCGTGGCGGCCGCGCACAGGCAGGGAACGGAGCATGACCACCGTGAGCGAAAACATCGCCTCCATCGACCAGCGACGCGCCCTGCGCAAGCGCGCCAATTTCACCGCGGTGGTCACCGACGTGATCAGCGGCCAGCCGATGGGCCATCTGGGCAACTTGTCGACCACCGGCATGCTGCTGATCAGCACCCACGCGCCACGCAGCGCCGCCATTTATCAGGTGCGCCTGTCGCTGCCCTCGCCCGGCCGTCTGCCGCAGACCATCGAGGTGGGCATTCAGGAGCAATGGCACGAACATGCCGCCAGCCCGGGACAAGTGTGGGCCGGCTATCGCATCGTGGCCATCGACGAGGCCGACGCCTCCCTATTGGGCGCATGGCTGGACCAGCCCGGCGCCTGAGAGCCTGGCAGCGCGAGCCCGCGCGCGCCATCATGTAGGGCCATTCCCCCGCGCCCGATTCGCCGCGGGCGCATCAGGAGTTGTCATGCACGATCGTCTCGCCCCGCTCTATCCCCAGCATCTGGCCACGCTACGCGCACACGCCGACAAAGCGCTCGCGCTGGGCGGGTTCGACCACCTGGTGATTGCCGCCGGCCTGCCGCTGCGCAAATTCCTCGACGATCAGGATTACCCCTTCGTCACCAACCCGCATTTCCGTCACTGGCTGCCGCTGGCCGACGCGCCGGGTAGCTGGATCGTCTACACGCCGGGCAAAAAGCCCAAGCTCATCTTCCTGCAACCGAAGGATTACTGGCACGTGGTGCCGGCCGCGCCAAGTGGTTACTGGGTAGAACACTTCGACATCGTCATCGTGCGCAATGCCACGGACGCCGTGGCCGAGCTCCCGGCCGCCACAACGCGCCGCGCCATCATCGGCCCCGAGTGCCCCGCCGTGCCCGGCGCGGACGCCAACAACCCGCAGGCCGTGCTGGATGTCCTGCACTGGCATCGTTCGTACAAGACGCCGTACGAATTGGAACTGATGCGCGAAGCCAGCCGCATCGGTGCACGTGCGCACCGCGCCGCCGAGCAGGCCTTCCGCGCCGGTGAAAGTGAGTTCGGCATCCACATGGCCTACCTCGCCGCCGCGGGCCAGATCGACGCCGAGTTGCCCTACGCGAGCATCGTGGGCCTCAACGAACACGGCGCCGTGTTGCACTACACGCACTTCGACCGCACCCCGCCGGCGCAGAGCCGCTCGTTCCTGATCGACGCCGGCGCCAGCGCAGCGGGTTACGCCAGCGACATCACGCGCACGTATGCCGCCACTGGCCACAGCGAATTCCAGGCGCTGATCGACAGCGTGGACGCCGCGCAGCGTGATTTCGCCGCGCGCGTGCGCCCAGGCCAGAGCTATCCGGACCTGCACATTCACGCCCACCATGTATTGGCCGGTGTGCTGCGCGAGCATGGTGTTATCCGCATGGATGCCGAGCGTGCCGTGGCCACCGGCGTCACCGCTGCGTTCTTCCCGCACGGCCTGGGGCACCCGATCGGCCTGCAGGTGCATGACGTGGCGGGTTTCCAAAAGAACGAACTAGGCGGAAACATCGCACGCCCCTCCGGCCACCCTTACCTGCGCATGACCCGCACGCTGGAGCCGGGCATGGTGGTGACGATCGAACCGGGTTTGTACTTCATCGACATGCTGCTGGACGAACTGCGCGCCAAGCCCGAGGCCACCGACATCGACTGGAAGAAGGTCGATAGCTTCCGCCCGTACGGCGGCATCCGCATCGAGGACGATGTGGTGTGCACGCATGACGCGCCCGAGAACCTCACCCGCGACGCCTTCGCCGCACTCTGATCGCGCAGACCCCACGCGTCGCCCGTCTGATGCGTGGCGGCGCACACGGGTCAGGGCGAATCCGCCGCTTCCGGCAACACCAGTCGGAAGCCAGCGCACCACACGCCTGATGGGCAGCCGCAAGCGCTGCGCGTAGCACACCCTGACAACACGGCCACTGCGGCCCGCTGTCGCTGCGACATCACCCCGCACGACAACTTCACATAGGTTGCGTATGCTCCCCCACAATACGTTCAGGGGGCGCTTACGCATGGCCATACCAACCACGGAACCGATGACTTCCGGCGCCATCGACGCCGACGCTCCACGACCCAGGTTGCGCCGTCTTGCCCGCGAACTCATCGTGCTGGTCATCGCCAAGATCGTGCTGCTCACCTTGATCTGGTGGATCGCTATGGCGCCTTACGCGCGCCCTGACACGCGTCCCGCCGCCATGCAGCAACTGCTGGCACCCGCTAACGCTTCTTCCTCCCCGCATACGGACAGCCCATGATCATCGACTCCGATGTCGTCACGCTCTCACGTCTGCAGTTCGCGCTGACTGCGCTCTATCACTTCCTGTTCGTACCGCTCACCTTGGGCATCGTATGGATTCTCGCCATCATGGAGAGCGTCTATGTGATGACCGGGCGCGAAGTCTGGAAGCGCATGGTGCAGTTCTGGGGCGTGCTGTTTGGCATCAACTTCGCCATGGGCGTCGCCACCGGCGTCACCATGGAGTTCCAGTTCGGCATGAACTGGGCGTATTACGCGCACTACGTTGGCGACGTGTTCGGCACGCCGCTCGCCATTGAGGGCCTGATGGCCTTCTTCCTCGAAGGCACCCTGGTCGGCCTGTTCTTCATGGGCTGGAAGCGCATGTCGCGCGTGTCGCACTTGCTGGTCACCTGGTTCCTCGCGCTGGGCACCAACCTCTCCGCGCTGTGGATCCTCATCGCCAACGGCTGGATGCAGAACCCGGTGGGTTCGGCGTTCAACGTGGAGACCATGCGCATGGAGGTCACCTCGTTCACCGAGGTGATGTTCAACCCCGTCGCGCAAGCCAAGTTCGTGCACACGGTGAGCGCCGGTTACGTGGTGGGCTCGATGTTCGTGCTCTCCATCAGCGCTTGGTACTTGCTGCGCAATCGCAACGTGGATTTCGCCAAGCGCTCGATGACCGTGGCCGCCAGCTTCGGCCTCGCCGCCGCGTTGTCCGTCGTGGTGCTGGGTGACGAGTCGGGCTACGCGGTTTCGGAAAACCAGAAGATGAAGATGGCCGCCATCGAGGCCATGTGGGAAACCGAACCGGCACCGGCTGCCTTTACCCTGTTCGGCGTGCCCGACGTGGAAAACCACACCACGCACTACGCCGTACGTATTCCCTGGATGATGGGCCTGATCGGCACGCGCTCGGTGGACAAGCCGATTCCGGGCATCGCCAACCTGGTGGAAGACACCAAGGGCCGCATCAGCAACGGCATCCTCGCCTATGACGCCATGCTGGCGCTGCGCGACGACAAGAACAATCCGCAGGCCAAGGCCACGCTGGCCGAGCACGACAAGGACATGGGCTACGCGCTGCTGCTCAAGCGCTTCATGGACGATCCGCGCCACGCCACGCCGGCCGACATCCAGAAGGCCGCCGACAGCACCATCCCCAATGTGCCGGTGCTGTTCTGGTCGTTCCGCATCATGGTCGCCTGCGGCTTCTACTTCATCGCACTGTTCGGCTTCACCTTCTGGCAGGCCAGCAAGCGCCAGTTGGAGAAGCGTCGCTGGCTGCTCCGGCTCGCCCTGTGGAGCCTGCCGCTGCCGTGGCTTGCCGCGGAACTGGGCTGGATCGTGGCCGAGTACGGCCGCCAGCCCTGGGCCATCGAAGGTGTGCTGCCAACCGCCCTGGGCGTGTCCAGCGTAACGGCAGGCCAGGTGTGGACCTCGCTGGGTGGCTTCGTGCTGTTCTACAGCGTGCTGGCGATCATCGACGCCGTGCTGATGGTGAAGTACGCCCGCAAGGGTCCGGATGGCCTGGGCCTGTGGCCGCCGGCCGAACCGTCGCCCTCCGCCGCCACCGCACCGGCACACGCCTGAGGAGACCGCCATGTTCGACTATGAATCGCTACGCGTGATCTGGTGGGCACTGCTCGGCATCTTGCTGATCGGCTTTGCCATCATGGATGGCTTCGACTTCGGCATTGCCGCGCTGCTGCGCATCCTGGGCCGCACCGAGGACGAACGCCTGGTGCTGCTGGAAACCATCGAGCCCACCTGGGAAGGCAACCAGGTGTGGTTCATCCTGGGCGGCGGCGCCGCCTTCGCCGCGTGGCCGCAGCTCTATGCGGTGTCTTTCTCCGGCATGTACCTGGCGATCTTCCTGGTGCTGCTGGCTTTCATCCTGCGGCCGGTGGGCTTCAACTTCCGCGGCAAGGTGCACGACGCGCGCTGGCGTGGCCTGTGGGATGGCGTGCTGATCGCCTCGGGCATCGTGGTGATGCTGATTTCGGGTGTGGCCTTCGGCAACCTGTTTCTGGGCTTGCCGTTCCAGTTCGACAACGACCTGCGCATGACTTGGCACGGCAGCTTCTTCGAACTGCTGCACCCGTTTGCGCTGATGGCCGGCCTGGTGTCGCTCACCATGCTGCTCGCCCACGGCGCCTGCTGGGCGGCCTACAAGGCCGACCACGTGATCGCTGATCGCGCCGCGCGCATCGCCCGCTGGGCCACCCTGGCCTACGTGATGTGCTACGTGGCCGCAGGTATCTGGCTCGCCTACGGCATGCCGGGTTTCTCCATCTCGGGCCCGGTGGTGACCGATGGCATGTCCAACCCGTTGCACAAAGAGGTCGTGCACGGTGGCACGTGGTTCGCCAGCTATATGCAGTACCCGGCCTTCTGGGCAGCACCGGTGCTCGGTTTCTTGGGCGCCATCGGCATTCAGCTGAGCGCGGGCAAGAAAGGCCTCGCCTGCTTCATCTGGAGCAGCCTGATGGTGGCAGGCACGATTCTCTCCGCCGGCTTCGCGCTGTTCCCGTTCCTGCTGCCCTCGCGCCTAGACCCGCGCTCCAGCCTGACCGTGTGGGACGCCTCCTCCAGCCAGGGCACGCTGGGCCTCATGCTGGCAATGGCGGTGATCTTCATGCCCATCATCATCATCTACACCAGCTGGGTGTACCGCGTAGTGCGCGGTCGCGTGACGCTGGATCACGTGCGCCAGTCCGGCCACACCTACTGAGAGAGGAACGACGCCATGTGGTATTTCTCCTGGATCCTCGGCCTCGGCCTGGCTTGCGCATTCGGCATCCTCAACGCGATGTGGTACGAGGTACACGCGACGGACGAGGCGCATCGGCGCAAGGAGCCGCGGCCGCCGGCGGGGCATTGATGGCCTAGCTCGGCACGCATGAGAAGAAGCCTCGGGGGTGGTGCGTGGTTGGCGCCATCTGCCGGGGCTTTTTTTGGGTGGATGTTGTGGTGGAGGCGTGCTGGATCTGGCTCACGCGCCCCTACAACGTCGTCCTAGCGAACCCCCAAAAGGGGGCAGGTGCTGGGACCCAGTGACTTTCGCATTTGACTCAGCGCCACGGCGACCTGGCTCACCTGCGACCGAAGGGAGTCCCCGTGGGACCGCGGGCTTCCGACCGCCTGCCGGAGGCCGGGTCACTTTCTCTTGCTTGCCAGGCAAGAGAAAGTAACCCGACCTTCGCACAAAGGACGATCCCGTACGCGACAACAGCGCGCCAAACCATCAAGCTGCGACCGCACGCTCACAGCCAACCACGAAAAAGCGCGCCTCAGCGCGCCCCCAGCAACGCCTCGATGTCATCGGCATCCTTCGGCACTCCCGCCGTCAACACCTCATGACCATCGCGCGTCACCGCCACATCGTCCTCGATGCGGATACCAATACCCCGCCAGCGCTCCGCCACGCTCATGTCGCCCGGCGACACGTAAATGCCCGGCTCCACCGTCACCACCATGCCCGGCTCCAGCAGTCGCGGCTCGCCGTCCACGCGGTAATCACCCACGTCGTGCACGTCCAGGCCCAGCCAATGACCGGTCTTGGCGGGGAAGAAACGCTTGTAGCTGCCTTCGGCAATCGCCGTGTCGGCATCGCCCTTGAGCAGGCCGAGGGCGCAAAGGCCTTCGGCAATCACGCGTACGGCAGAGGCATGCGCGGCGCCGAAATCGCGACCCGGCAACACCTCGTCGATGGCGGCGAGTTGCGCGGCGTGCACCACTTCGTAAAGCGCGCGCTGTTCGCGACTGTAGCGACCGCTGATGGGAAAGGTGCGGGTGATGTCGGAGGCGTAGCAATCCACCTCGGCGCCGGCGTCCACCAACAGTAGATCACCATCTCGCAGCACGGCGCGGTTGGCGGTGTAGTGCATCACGCAGGCGTTGCTGCCGCTGGCGACGATGGGCGGGAACGCCGGCACCGCGCCGCGTCGACGCATCAGGCTCACGACTTCCGCTTCCACCTCGTACTCATGGCGACCGACACGCGCCGCATGCATGGCGGCGAGATGGGCGTCGGCGGCGATGGCGGCGGAGGCACGCATCAGCTTCAGTTCGCCGCGTGACTTGTACAGGCGCAGGTCGTGCAGCAAATGCCCCAGCGCCACGAATTCCTTGGGCACCACGCCGCCGCCGCGCAGCTGGCGCAGGCGACGCATCCAGCCAAGCAACTGCGCGTCGAACTCCGGTTCGCGGCCAAAGTGGCAGTACACGCGTGCCCGCCCTTCGATCATGCCCGGCAGGATGTCGTCGATGTCATCGATGGGGAATGCATCGTCCATGCCGTGCACGCTGACCGCGCGATCGGTGCCGATGGATTCGCCGTGCCAGCGCTCGTGTTCTTCGTCGCGCTCGCGGCAAAAGAGCACCGCCTCGCCGTGCTTGCGTCCAGGCAGCAAGGCCAGCACCGCCTCGGGCTCGGGAAAGCCCGAGAGGTAATGCAGATCCGAATCCTGCCGGTACGGCCAGTTGGCATCGGCGTTGCGCACGCGCTCGGGCGCGGCGGCAATCAGGAGCACCGCATCGTCGCCCGCCATGCGCATGAGCTGGCGGCGGCGACGGGCGAATTCCTCGGGGGAAATGCTCAATGCACGGTGTCGCTGTTGGCAGCCGGGCGGCGACCGCATTCGGCGAACAGCAGCATGGAACCCATGCGCACGAATTCATGCACTTCGATCAGCGCATCTTCGTCTTCCGCTTCGTCGCCGAAATCGAACGAAGAGGCGGCGATGGTGCCCAGGTCGCGCAGGATCTCCTGCGCCTCTTCGGTCAGCTTGCCGTGCGCCTGGGCGCCGGCCAGGCCAAACCCTCCCAGGAAGCCGCGGCACCAGTCGACCAGGGCATCGGCGCGCTCGGGCAGCGGGCGGTCGTCGGCCGGCAGCAGCGGCTCGAAACCCAGTTCGGGGTCAGCCAGTTCGGCACGGGTCTGCTCGACCAGGTCGTCCAGGAAGCGCAGATCCTGCGGGGCGGGAACTTCCGTCTCGGCGTCCACATGCAGGGTCTGCAACAACGCGCCCTTGGCGATGTCACCACCACCGGCGAGGAACCCGCACAATGAACCGTGCAGTTCGCTGGATTGGGCACCCAACTGCAGACGGGTGACGGCATCGTCCAGTTCGTCGTAGCCGATCGTCGGATGGGTGGCCATGGCGGTGCTCCTTTCAAGTCAAGCCGCCAGTTTAATGCAGTGCCCTGTGAAACGCCGACCAGCCTGCTGTTTTCGGCGGACCTCCTGCTATAGTTTCGGGCATGAGCGCACCCGATTCCGTCAAGCCAGACCCCGTCAAGCAGGAGCTTGTCGCCCTCGGCGAGCAGGTGGACCGACTGCTGGAGATGGTGCGACGCCTCAACGAGGAAAATCGCAGCCTGCGCCATAGCCAGGAGCAACTGGCGACCGAGCGCGCGGGGCTGATGGCACGCAACGAGCAGGCGCGCAGCCGCGTTGAGGCAATGATCCAGCGACTGAAGGCGCTCGAAAACAATGGCTGAGAGCAACACGACTCCCCCCGCCAACGAACCGGTGGCCCTGCGCCTGGTGGAGCGCGAGTTTCTGATCGCCTGCGCGCCAGACGAACGCGAGGGGCTGCTCGAATCGGCCGCCTTTCTCGATCGCAAGATGCGCGAGCTGCGAGCCAACGCCAAGGCGCCGGGTTTCGACCGCCTGGCGGTACTGGCCGCCATCAGCATCACCCACGAGTACCTGGCGCTACGCAAGCAGCACACCGGCTCTGACCAGGGCGTGAGCGAAGGTTTGGCTGCCTTGCGTCGCAAGCTTGAAGCGGCACTGGACGCCCACATAAAATAGTCACGGCGTTTTCTGCGGTGTGCGCCAGCACACTCTTACATTTGCCTTGTTCCTAAATACGGCCCCGGGTCGGCTTTTCATCGGTTGTTGTGCATGTCCGCCACGTGCGGAAAGCCTTGAGACCATGTCGCCCTCCCACCTGATCCATCGTGGATCAAGGTCGTTTGGTGGGCAGCGGCATCGCGGTTAACGCCACCTCTTACCCTCATACGGCGCCTCACGGCGCCGTATGTCCAAGGGCCCCTCGCCAAACGCCTGGGGGCGCCCCACCAGCAGGAGACGCGAACGTGGACGCCATCGCCCAGCGACGCGAACGACGCCGGCAACTGGCCGAGCAACGACGCGCACTGACGCCCGCCCAACGCATCGCCGCGGCCCAGGGCCTGCGCCGCAGCCTGGAGCAGTTGCCCGAATACCTCACCGACGCACGCGTGGCTGGTTACTGGGCCTGCGACGGCGAGCTGCCGCTGAACCTGGTGATTCCGCCGCTGGCCAGCCGCGGCCAACAGTTCCTGCTGCCGGTGATCGGCCCCGAGCACCGCCTGCGCTTTGCGCCCTGGCAGTCGGGCGAAGCGGTGCAGCCCAATCGCTACGGCATTCCCGAACCGGCCGAGCCCGTGGAATTGCTGGAGCCTTTCCAGCTCGACCTGGTGCTAGTGCCCTTGCTGGGCTTTGATCGCAAAGGCAACCGACTGGGCATGGGCGCCGGCTATTACGACCGCGCTTTCGCCTTTCTCAACGAGCAGGTGCGCCCCACCGAGCCGCTGCTGGTGGGCATTGCCTACGATTTTCAGGAGCTGCCCAGCGTTGATGAGGAAGCATGGGACGTACCACTGGATTTCATCGCCACCGATCGTGAATTGATCGACTGCCACGCCACCGGCGAAGACGGAGCCGCTCACGCATGAGCAAGACACCCCAATACTGGCTCATGAAATCCGAGCCGGACGCCTTTTCCATCGACGACCTCAAGCGCAAGGGTCAGGAGCCTTGGGACGGTGTACGCAACTACCAGGCGCGCAACTTCATGCGCGACGGCATGCGCGTGGGTGACAAGGTGTTCTTCTATCACTCCAACTGCGACGAACCCGGCATTGTGGGCATCGCCGAGGTAGCCACCGACGCCTACCCCGACCCCAGCCAGTTCGACCCCAAAAGCAACTATTTCGACGCCGCCAGCTCGCGCGACAACCCGCGCTGGATGCTGGTGGAGGTCAAGTTCGTCAAAAAGCTCAAGCACACCATTACGCTCAAGGCGTTGCAGGCCGAGCCTGCGTTGGCTGAGATGCCGCTGGTGCGCAAGGGCAACCGGTTATCGGTCATGCCGGTGGGCGCTGCCGAATGGCGCCACATTCTGACGATGGAATAAGCCTCACTCACTTACCGGGACGCACCCATGAGCAACGTCAACGAGAAACGCCTGGCCGGCGAAGCCGCCATCCGCTACGTGGAGGACGGGGCCATTGTCGGCGTCGGCACCGGCTCCACCGTGGCCTACTTCATCGACGCGCTGGCCGATCTGAAGGATCGCATCCAAGGCGCGGTGTCCAGCTCTGAGCAATCCACCGCGCACCTCAAGCGCCTGGGTATTCCCGTGCTCGACCTCAACGCCACCGGACCGCTCTCGCTGTACGTGGACGGCGCGGACGAGTGCGACCCGCACAAGCGCCTGATCAAGGGCGGCGGCGCCGCGCTCACGCGCGAGAAGATCGTGGCCGAGGCCAGCGAGAAGTTCGTGTGCATCATCGATTCCAGCAAGTTGGTCAACCTGCTGGGCAAGTTCCCGCTGCCGATCGAGGTGATCCCGATGGCACGCAGCCTGGTGGGTCGCGAGATCGTCAAGCGCGGCGGCAACCCGGTGTGGCGCGATGGCGTGGTCACCGACAACGGCAACTGGATCATCGATGTGCACGGTTGGCAGATCGCCGACCCGGTGGCACTGGAAAGCGATCTCAACCAGATTCCGGGCATCGTTACCGTCGGTTTGTTCGCGCGTCGCGCGGCGGATGTGGTGCTGGTGGGCGACAAAGTGATCTAATTCGCTCTACGTTTTGCCCACTGCCAAGAAAGAACGCCTCCCGGTTACCCGGGAGGCGTTTTTGTTTTCACCTTACGCTACGCGGTTATGGCCAGGCGTTGACCAGATTGGCCGCGTTGACCGTGCCGATGCCGGTTGAGAAATCCCAGCCGGTGCTCGTGCCATAGGCCTTGGCATAGCTGGTGTTCGACGTGGACAGCACGCCATTGGTGCCCGACGGGCGATAGCAGTTGTGCGTGCCGGTACAGTTCACGTCCATGTCGCCCTGTGTCACGTCATAGAAGACGCAGGTGCTGCCAGCCGCATTGCCGTTGCTGGAGTTGCACGAGCTATTGCCACTGCTGCCGTACTCCGTCTTCGCCAGCGAATACAGCGTCGGATTCGGGTTACCCACGCTAGCGCCGATCTTCTGGTTCACCAGCGCCTGGATGCCCGCCATGATCGGCGAAGAGAACGAGGTGCCACCGGCACCCGCCCACGCACTGGGCGCACCCGTGCAGGCCACGCCACCGCCCGCCGTGTTGCTGTAGCAATAGACGTAGTAGTGACCCCACACACCATTCGCCGCGAACAGCGAGATGTCCGGAATGTCACGCACGCCGTCGGCCGGATTGCCCAGGAAGCCCGACTGCCACGACGGCTTTGCCGTGCCTTTGCAGGTGCCGCTCACCACGCCCGTCGTGCTGGCCTTGCCACTGGCGCAGCCGCTGGGGCCGCCGCTGCCTGACGCGGTAGTCAGGTAGTAGGCCTTGCCGGTAGCGCTATTGCAGAAGCCGCTCGTGCCATAAGGCGTGCTGTAGCCGCTCTTGGTGGAGATCAGCACACTGGCGCACGAGTCGTTCCAGGGAATTTCCGGGATATACGACAATGCCGAGCCATAGGTGGAGCCGTTGGTGGAGCTCCAGTACGTGCTGTTGCTGCCCGCATAGGTATCACCAAAGTCCGTGCCACCCACGGCCACGTTGTACGGTGTGGAAGCAAAGCCGCTCACACCGATGCCATGCGTGGATTTTGTCTGGTTGGCATCGCAACTGGCCGCACCTTCGTCGCCCGAAGACACGTACACCGACACGCCTTCCGCCGCGGCTTGTTGATAGGTGGAGATGTACGCCGCGTTCGCGGTGGCGCCATTCTCCGCCTCGCACTCGCCGTAACTCACGCTCATGATCGCCGGCGGCGTGCCGCTGGCATTGATCAGGTTCTGGATGGCGATAAGCCCGCCGAACGTGGTGGAGGTGTCCTTGCAGGAGGCCAGCTCCAACGCGGCACCGGGCGCAGCAGCACCCGCCCACTCCACATCCAGCTCTGCCTCGCCATCGTTGCCAGTCACTACACCCGGGTTGGTACAGCCACCCGGATGCACCTGGGTAAAGGTGCCGGCCGGCAGACCAAACGTCGAGCGGAACGTGGTGATATCGGTCGTCGAATACACATTGGTGTCTTCGATCAACACGATGGTTTGTCCAGCGCCATTGATGCCGGCACTGAACAGCGGCGAGAAGTTGTAGATCTTCGCCAGATCGGCCGGAACCACCGCCTGGTAAGTGCTGCCACTACTGGTAAAGGTGTAGTCACCGTGAGGCTTCATGTTGGTATGCGGACGGAAGTCATGCAACGACACGACGCCATCCACCACCGAGGCGAAGGCCGCCGGAATCTGCGGCTCGCTCATGTTGGCGATATGCGGGGCATTGCCCACGCTCAGATGATGGATCTCCGTGTTGAAGGCGCCGCGTACCTGGCCAGCGGTGCCGGAGAAGTCGATCATCATGCCACTGGGGTACACGCGGTTGACGGTAAAGCCGTGAGATTTCAGCCAGCCGGTGATCGCATCGATATCCAACTGCGACGGCCCATACTGCTGACCAAACTGCTCGGCGGTGAGCCACTTGCGATAGTTCGACGAACCTGGGGTTTGCTGCTCCTGCATGAGCTTCTGCAGCGCCGCTTCGCGATCGGCTGGTCGCTTGAGCAGCAGTTGCAGATGCTCCAGCGACTGACTATCGGCGACAGCACCGCGATCATTTGCGCTGGTGGCAAACGGCGATACGTTGCCCTCCAGCGCTACGCGATCATTGTCGTTCACCGCTCGAGTTACCAGCGGCGTTGACAACACACCGATGGTGGCGGCGCCCGCCTGGGCGGCGAAGGCTGCACCCATGCCAGCAACGAGCAGCGTCGCCAGCGATTTTGCGGTCATCCGACCGCTCTCCGTAGTGAATCTCACGTTGACTCCTCCCAATCGAAGTATCGAAAAGGACATCGGGTGTCACGCACCTCACTCCCCCCAGCGCGAATCCGCACCTGGGCGAGACCCAAAGCCAACTCAGTACGTCGCTCTTGGGGTATCCCAAATTCCGCCATTACGTCATCCACCCACTCCTCGATTCCAGGGGTGTTTCGACGGGCCAGGTCACGGCGCGCATCCGCGAGGTCAAGATCAATCTGCTCAAGATCAGCGGCGAGCATATTCCAGCCCTCGACCGCGTGGGCGTAGACCGGTCGACCCGCCGGGGTTGCGATATGACGCTGCCTGTCGTTCTCAATGACGCGGAGGAGCTCGCGTCGGAGGATGCTCTGTAGATCAACCATAGAGGAGAGTGAAACCATCAACCGTACAAACTTGCGGTCGAGCATCCTAGCGAGGTATTGCGCCTCGCGATAGTCAGTGGTGCCCAGCGGCAAACTGATCTCCAAGCGCGAGCCAGGGATACGTCGCCGATAGAAAAAGCGCTGCCGCTTGAGGGTGATGTGGGAACGTTGTGGGAACAATGTGGGAACACCGTCGTCATTCGACCGGCTTCCCGCCGGCCTCGGGACGAGCCCCGTATGCCTTGAGACCCTTATGCAGAGCCAAAAACAAAAAGGCCCCGCCGAAGCGGAGCCTTGATGTGGCTGGGAGACTAGGATTCGAACCTAGATAAACGGAGTCAGAGTCCGTTGTCCTACCGTTAGACGATCTCCCAATACCCTGCTGAGCGGTGCGCTCTGACTTGATGCACCGGCCAGTCGAAGCGCGATTAGCGCTTCGAGAACTGGGTAGCGCGGCGGGCCTTGTGCAGACCGACCTTCTTGCGCTCGACCTCGCGGGCGTCGCGGGTCACGAAGCCGGCCTTACGCAGCGGCGACTTCAGGCTTTCGTCGTATTCGATCAGGGCGCGGGCGATGCCGAGACGGATCGCACCAGCCTGGCCGGTGATGCCGCCGCCAGCGACGGTGACCTTAACGTCGAACTTGTCGGTAGCTTCGATCAGTTCGAGCGGCTGACGCACGATCATGCGCGAGGTCTCACGACCGAAGAACTGGTCGAGGGTCTTGCCGTTGACCGTGATCTCGCCGGTGCCCTTGCGCAGGAACACGCGAGCGGCGGAGGTCTTGCGGCGGCCGGTGCCGTAATTCTGCTGGATCGCCATGATGATTCCTTAGATTTCCAGCGCCTGCGGCTGCTGAGCGGTATGCGGATGTTCGGCGCCGCCGTACACCTTGAGCTTGCGGTACATCGCGCGGCCGAGCGGATTCTTCGGCAGCATGCCCTTGACGGCGATTTCGATGACGCGCTCCGGGTGGGTCGCCAGGAGGTCCTTCAGACTGGTCGTCTTCAGGTTACCGACGTAGCCGGTGAAGCGGTGGTACATCTTGTCGTCCAGCTTGGCGCCGGTGACGGCCACCTTTTCTGCGTTGACCACGACGATATAATCGCCGGTATCGACGTGCGGGGTGAATTCCGGCTTGTGCTTGCCGCGCAGACGGCGGGCGATCTCGGTCGAGAGACGACCGAGCGTCTTATCGGTGGCGTCGATCACGAACCAATCGCGCTTGACGCTTTCCGGCTTGGCGCTGAACGTTTTCATTTCAGAATACCTGGGCTGCCGCCGCATGGGCGGTACACATAATCGGTGGAACAAAGGCGCGAGATGATAACGGAGTTTTCATCTATCGCGCAAGCCCACCGACCGGCGGGCTGCGAGCTGGCAATGATAGCATGATCATCATGGCCTTTGAAAAGCCCCCCCACACTCTAAAACAGACGATCGGCACGCTCGCCGACCAGTGCGTGCAATGCGGCCTGTGCTTGCCGGTATGCCCAACCTACGCCCTGGATGGCAACGAGGCTGAATCGCCACGCGGACGCATTGCCATTGCCGCTGCCCTGGCGCGAGGCGATGCCGAGCCCACGGCGGCCCTGCGACGCCATCTGGATCATTGCCTGGGCTGCCTCAACTGCCAGCGCGTGTGCCCGGCCAACGTAAAGTATGACGAGCTCTTAGTGCAGACACGCTCACTGGTCGGCCCGTCGCCAAACCGGCCACGCCTGCTACTGGACCTGTTGCGCCAGCCCACCCTGCTGCGGATGGCCGCCCGGCTAGGCGGCGCCACGGGCATGGTTCGCTGGAAACAACGATTGGCCGGGCGATTGCCCGTAGGCTCGGCCTGGCGGGCCGCGCTGCAAACCTGGGAAGCCCCTTCCCCGGTGTCATTGCCCGACGCGCCGGCGCCAGCTACGGATGCGCCACACGTAGCACTGTTCCCCGGCTGCGTAGCCAGCGTGGAGGACGCCGACGCAGAGCGCGCCGCCGTTACCCTGCTGCGGGCTGCGGGCTACCAGGTCACGCGCCTGCCTGCGTTCTGCTGTGGGGCGATGGACCTGCATGGTGGCGACATGACGATCGCCGAGCGTCTGGCCGAGCGCGTGCGCGAGAGCTGGCAGGCTTCGGGTGCGCAATCGCTGGTAAGCGTCACGCCCGGTTGCCTGGGCACGCTACGCCGCGCGCTGCCGGATACCGCCGTGCTCGATCCAGTGTCGCTGCTCGCCGAGCGGGCCGAACATCTGTCGTTCCGACCATTGTCTCGCCGCGTGGCGCTGCACTTACCCTGCACACAACTTAATGTGGCTCGCAGCGAGTCGGCCTTGCTCACCCTGCTGCGGCGGGTACCGGGCCTGGATGTCGCCACCGTGCCGCGCCCCCCGCACTGCTGCGGCGCCGCGGGCACCCATATGCTGGAGTTCCCCGAGCGCGCCGCTCGCTTGCGTGAGGGCGTGCTGGGACATATCGCCACCTTGGCGCCGGAGCAGTTGTTGTCGTCCAATATTGGATGTCGCCTGCATCTTGCCGCGGGCATGGATGCGCAAGGCCGACATTGGCCGCACCAGCACCCGCTGACTCTGCTGGCCGAGCAACTGGAGATTTCGCCATGAACGTTCGCACGCTTTCCCCGCTGGATCGGCTGCTGGCTGGTCTCGAACGTGCCCTGGAAACCGTGGCCGGCTCCCCGGAAGCAGGCCGCCCCTCGCCCGCCGACGCCTTTGACGAGGCGGACCTGGACGATGCTGAGCGCCGCCATGCCGCCGGCCTCATGCGTATCAACCACACAGGCGAGGTGTGCGCACAGGCACTGTACGATGGCCAGGCCTCACTGGCCCGCGACGAGGTGAACCGCCAACACCTGCTGCATGCAGCCGCCGAGGAAACCGACCACTTGGCTTGGTGCGCCGATCGCCTAAAGGAGTTGGATAGCCGCCCAAGCCTGCTCAACCCTCTGTGGTACGCCGGCAGCTACGCCATTGGCGCACTGGCCGCCCTGGCCGGCGACCCGATCAGCCTGGGCTTTGTGGTGGAAACCGAACGCCAGGTGGAGGCGCATCTGGAGGAGCACCTGGACAAGCTACCGCCGCAAGACGAGCGCTCGCGCGCGGTACTGGTGCAAATGCAGGCGGATGAGATTCGCCATGCGCACGATGCCCGCGAACGCGGCGGCGTGGAGCTGCCGTTCCCCATCCCGGGTCTGATGCACCTCAGCTCGATGGTGATGAAGACGGTGGCTTATCGGGTCTGAGACCAGCGCATGAGCGGGCCATTGGCACCCCCGCTTCGCAGACCGCGCACGGCGACGGCATCCATCCCAGTGCAAACGGCGCGTGGATGACAGCGAGCATGAGCACGGTGGCAGAGTTCAACCTTTTGCCACTACTCCAGGCCACGAAAGACACAGCGCAAAAAAAACCCGCCTTTCGGCGGGTTTTTCGTTACATCAGGTTGCGACCGTGGAACAGTTCCTCGATCTCGCGGCGCAGCAGCGACTCAATGCGCTGGCGCTCCTTGAAGGAGAGATCGTCGGCATGCGCCTCGAAGAGGTAGGTATCAAGGTCGAAGTCCTTGATGTGCATCTTCGTGTGGAACATGTTTTCCTGATACACGTTCACGTCGAACATTTCGTACTTCTGGCGAATGTGCTTGGCCAGGTAGTCCTGCACCGAATTGATCTTGTGATCGATGAAGTGCTTCTTGCCCTTCACGTCGCGGGTGAAACCACGCACACGGTAATCGGCGATGACGATGTCCGACTCGAAGCTATCGATCAGATAATTCAGGGCCTTGAGCGGCGAGATCACGCCGCAGGTGGCCACGTCGATGTCCGCGCGGAAGGTCGCAATACCATTGTGGGGGTGCGTTTCCGGGTAGGTGTGGACCGTGATGTGGCTCTTGTCCAGGTGCGCAACCACGGCATCGGAGATGGTGTCGCGGCCCAGCTTCTCCACCACCGGCTCCTCGGAAATGAGGATGGTGACCGAGGCGCCTTGCGGGTCGTAGTCCTGGCGTGCGATGTTGAGGATGTTGGCGCCGATGATCTCGGCCACATCCGTCAGGATCTGGGTCAGGCGGTCGGCGTCGTACTGCTCATCGATGTACTCGATGTAGCGCTGACGCTGCTCTTCGGACACCGCATAGCAGATGTCGTAGATGTTGAAGCTCAGGGCCTTGGTCAGGTTGTTGAAGCCCTGCAGGCGCAAACGGGGAAGGGGTTTCACCACTTTCGACTCTCCATGGCCGGGATGCACGGCCAGCAGTAGAGGCGGGTTAGCTACAAGGGTCCCCGCTAGATAATTCGACGTAGAGGCAGGAAGCTTCCACGACCCTTGTGACCGGATCGCGACAGGAGCGCGTCCGAAAGACCGTGAAGTATGCGGCAAAAAAAGGGAAAACTGAACCTTCGGCAGGTCAGATTAGTTTGCCATAATGCCTGGAGGGGGAAAGATTGGACCTACCGGAGGCGCCTCAGCGCCTCCGGAATGAATCTACGGGACTTATCGTGGCGCAACTCAAATATCAGCTACAGCAAGCATTTGAACGTTCCCAGGCACCGGCCAACTTTGCGCCAGACCCGGCCTCGATGGAGCGCTTCCTGGCGCTCTGCCACCGGCGCCGCTACCCGGGCAAGACGGCCATCATTCGTCCGGGGGACCCAGCTAACACCTTGTATTACATCGTGGACGGCTCTTTGGCCGTGTGCACGGAGGACGAACAAGGCCGCGAATTGATCCTGGCCTACCTGAGCCGGGGCCAGTTCATTGGCGAAATGGGGCTGTTCGTGGAGCAGGCCCAGCGCGAATCCATGGTGCGCACCCGGACCGCCTGTGAAATGGCCGAGATCAGCTACGAACGCCTGTTCCAGCTGATGGAGGGGCCGCTGCGTGAGGAATGTCCCAAAATTCTGTTCGCCATTGGCTCGCAGCTCACGCACCGCCTGTTGCGCACCTCACGCCAGGTCAGCCGCATGGCCTTCATGGATGTAACCAATCGCATCTCCAAGACCCTGCTGGACCTGTGCCAGGAACCGGACGCGATGACCCATCCGGATGGCACCCAGATCCGCATTTCCCGCCAGGAAGTGAGCCGCATCGTGGGCTGCTCGCGCGAAATGGTGGGCCGCGTGCTCAAGCAGTTGGAGGAGCAGCGCATGATCGACGTGGCCGGCAAGACGATCGTGGTGCGAGGCACCCGCTAACCCGCGTCAGCCAAGCCGTCGCTCCATCCAACGTCCCGGCCCAGCCGGGACGTTGTCGTTTGGGGCCGACTTAAGGAAGGTCTGCTTAAACGACCTGTTGCTCGTCATTCCTGCGAACCCCAAAAAGGGGGCAAGAGCAGGAGGGGCTTTTCAACAGCCGAAGGCTGGTCATCCAGTGCCCTTGCCTTCAAGCATTTGCAGACGCTGGATCCCACCTCTTGCCCCCTTTTTGGGGTTCGCTGGGATGACGATCAAAATCAGAGCATCCTTAACCTTGAGCCGCCCGCACCGTTTGCTTCTTTTCCGGCTGGTAGACCATGTAGACATCCGCCCGCTCGTAGTGCGAACCCGAGCGCGTGCCCGGCTGCATCGCAAAGCCGGCCTGCTCGTACATGCGCAGCGCCGTCTTGAGGCGGCTGTTGGATTCCAGGAACAGTTCCCGGCCGTCGCGGCGATGGAACTCCTCAATGGCCGCGGCCAACAGGCTGCGACCGGCGCCCATGCCGCGAAACGTTTCGTCCACGCCCATCTTGGAGAGCTCGTACACCCCGGGCGACTCCTGCAAGAGCGCGCAGGTGCCGATGACCTCGCCAGCCAGCCGGGCGAAGAAGATGGCGCCGCCAGGTGCCAGCACGTAGCGCTCCGGGTCGCCGAGCAATTCGCGGTCGATGTCCTCAATGCGGAAGTGCTTCTCCAGCCACTGCGCGTTGAGACGGTAGAAGTGATCCTTCAGCGCGGGCTCGTAGGGCACGATCTCCAGCGCTGCGGATACCAGCGACCCGTGCTCGGCCAGCATGGCGTCCACCACTGGCCGCTCCTCCAGTGCCCGCTCGGTGTCGGCAAGCGCCACCAACAGCGTTGCCAAGCCCTCTTCGCCCAGTGAGCGCTGGATGCCGCGGCGTACCGCCACCCAGATCGGCCCCAGCGCCGACAGCGCCGATCGGCCTTTCTCGGTGAGCACCAGCAGACTGCGCCGGCCATCCTGGGCGTCCTTCTTGCGCTGCACCAGGCCCGCGTCGACCAACTTGTCGGCCAACTGGCTCACGGCCGAATGGGTTTGGCCAATCGCGAAAGCAACGTCGCTCACGGTGGTTTCGCCGTGCTCCCACAGGAAGCGCAGCACCGGAAACCAGCGCGACTCCACTCCCGCGCCGCAGGAGCGATAGACCTCGTCCACCGCCGCGTAAAAGTGATCGCTGAGCGACTTGAGCCGGCTACCGAGGGCCAATTGAGCAAGCGATGGAAGATACATAAGTGAGCCCCCGAGCAATTATGTAAGAACTAACGTAAATCTCGCTCGGCATCGAACACAAGTGCCCGCCGAGGGAACCAGCGAACACGCGTACCGGCGCACGAACCGCGCACCGGCACCCGTGTTCATGGATTGACTCGGACCCCAACGCGGCCCGGTGACGGCTGCCGGCTAGAACCAGTCGACGCGGGTAATGGTGCGCCCCAGCGCCTTTTCCAGCTTCTTGCACAGCTTGGGCGTGCCGTTCACCAGCACGGCCTCTGCCGCAGGCTTGAGCATGGGCGCATCGACCAGTGAATCGCTATAGGCCACATGCCACTCGCGCACGCCAAACGCGGCAAGCTGGGCGGGCTTGCGACGCCCCACGTTGTGCAGCTTCACGCGCATGCCTAGCGGACCGGGCCCAAGACGGGAGGCGAGCACCTCCACATCGGCCAGGCCTAGTTCGGCCAAGATGTGGCTGACCAGCTCGTGCTCGCAGCCGGTCACCACGATCACCCGATCACCCGCCGCCTGGTGCTGGCGCAGCGCGCGCAGGCCATCGCGGCTGAACTGGCGCGGGCGACGCACGAGGCTGGCGCCGAACGCCCGCGCGGCGGCCTTGTAGCGGTGCTCATCCAGCCCCAACAGGGCCACGTGCACCAGTGCGCGCATCGCCAGCTTGCGCGAGAACGGCGCGACCAAGGTCATCCATGGCAGGGCGACGAGCGCCCCCAGCTTGCGCAACACGGAGCGCTGATAGCGCTCGCGCATGAATAGATAGAACGCGTCGCCGTGGATCAGCACGCCGTCGAAGTCGAACAGCACCACGCGCGACGCAGCCGCGCCCGGCTCCGCCGCCATCGGCTCTGGATGGTTTTCCCCTGTGGACATGGAGCAGCTCTTACTGGTCGGCGAACAGTCGCTTCAACTCTGCACCCGGGTCGGCGGCACGCATGAATGCCTCGCCTACGAGGAAAGCATTGATGCCCGCGTCGCGCAGTTGAGCCACGTCGTCGGGCGTGTGGATGCCCGACTCGCTCACCAGGATGCGGTCGTATTCCATCAGCTGCTGCAGCTCCAGCGAGGTTTCCAGCGACGTGTGGAAGGTCCGCAGGTTGCGGTTGTTCACGCCAATCAGCGGCACCGGCAAGGCCAGGGCTCGCTCCAGCTCTTCCGCGTCGTGCACTTCGCACAGCACGTCCAGGTCCAGCTCCGCCGCCAGCAGCGACAGGTCGAGCAGCGCGGCATCGCTGAGTGCGGCGACGATCAACAGGATGCAGTCGGCACCGATCGCGCGCGCTTCGTACACCTGGTACGGATCGATCACGAAATCCTTGCGCAGCACCGGCAACGAGCACGCCTCGCGCGCCTGCTGCAGAAAATCCTCACTGCCGTGGAAGAAGTCCTTGTCGGTCAGCACCGAGAGGCAGGCCGCGCCACCCAGCTCGTAACTGCGTGCAATGGCGGCCGGGTCGAAATCCGGGCGAATGACGCCCTTGCTCGGGCTGGCACGCTTCACCTCGGCGATCACCGCCGGCAGGCCGGCATCGATCTTGGCTTCGATGGCGGCGGCAAAGCCGCGAGTTTCGGGCAGGTCGCCCACGCGCGCGGCGAGTTCGGCCAGCGGCAGCTTGGCGCTGCGCTCGGCGACCTCTTCGGTCTTGCGGGTAAGGATGCGTTGAAGAATGTCGGTCATGTCAAAAGCTTGCGGGGTCGAGGCATGAAGGGAGCGTGAGCGTCAGGCGGTTTCCGCGAGGCGCCGCGTGGTGGCCACGAAGGCGTCCATTTTTGCACGGGCCGCGCCGCTGGCGATGGTTTGCCGTGCCAGCTCAATGCCCGCGCCAATGGAGTCCACCACGTTCGCCGCATAGAGGGCTGCGCCCGCATTGAGGCATACGATGTCGTGCGGCACGCCGCGGCGGCCTTCCAGCGCCTCCAGCAACATGGCGCGCGATTCTTCGGCATTCTCCACGCGCAGGTTGCGGCTGGAGGCCATGGACAGGCCGAAATCCTCCGGCTCCACTTCGTACTCGCGCACTTCGCCGTCGCGCAGCTCGCCCACCAGGGTGGCCGCGCCGAGCGAGATCTCGTCCATGCCGTCGCGCCCCCACACCACCAAGGCGTGCTTGGCGCCCAGCGCCTGCAGCACGCGCACCTGGATACCGACAAGGTCGGGGTGGAACACACCCATAAGGATGTTCGGCGCGCCGGCTGGGTTGGTCAGCGGGCCCAGAATGTTGAACAGCGTGCGCACGCCCATTTCCTTGCGCACCGGCGCCACCACCTTCATGGCGGGATGATGGTTGGGCGCGAACATGAAGCCGATGCCGCACGCTTCCATGCACCGCGCCACCATGGCCGGCGGCAGGTCGATCACCGCGCCCAATGCTTCGAGCACATCCGCGCTGCCCGACTTGGAGGACACGCTGCGCCCGCCATGCTTGGCGATTCGCGCGCCAGCCGCTGCCGCAACGAACATGGAGGCGGTGGAAATGTTGAAGCTGGAGGCACCATCGCCGCCCGTGCCCACGATATCCACGAAATGTTCGTGCGGCGGCAGTTCCACCTTGGCCGACAGCTCGCGCATTACGCGCGCCGCGCCCGTGATTTCGCCCACGGTTTCTTTCTTCACGCGCAGGCCGGTGATGATGGCCGCGGTCATCAGCGGGCTCACCTCGCCGCGCATGATCTGTCGCATCAGCTCGATCATCTCGTCATGGAAGATCTCGCGATGCTCGATCGTGCGCTGTAGGGCCTCCTGCGGCGTGATGGTGACGCGGCGCCCCACCGGTGTCGTCTCCGCCGCGCTCATGCGGCCAGCTTCAACGGCAGGCCGAGGAAGTTGCGCAGCAGGTCATGACCGTACTGGGTGAGGATCGACTCGGGATGGAACTGCACACCCTCAACGTTGAGGGTCTTGTGGCGCAAACCCATGATCTCGTCGATCGAACCGTCGGCGTTCTCGGTCCAGGCCGTCACTTCCAGGCAATCGGGCAGCGACGACTGCTCCACCACCAAGGAGTGATAACGCGTGGCCTCGAACGGATCGGGCAGCCCGGCGAACACGCCCTGGCCGCGATGGCGCACCGGCGAGGTCTTGCCATGCATGATCTGCTTGGCGCGAATCACCTTGCCGCCGAATACCTGGCCAATGGCCTGATGTCCCAGGCACACACCGAACACGGGAATCTCGCCGGCCAGCTCGCGCAACACATCCAGCGACACGCCGGCATCGTCGGGCGTACCCGGCCCCGGCGAAATCATGATGTGCGAGGGCCGCAGCGCGCGGATACCCGCCACGTCCAGCGCATCGTTGCGCACCACCTTCACCTCCTGGCCCAACTCGCCCAGGTACTGCACGAGGTTGAAGGTGAAGCTGTCGTAGTTATCGATCATTAGCAACATACGCAATCAACTCTATGATCATCAATTACTTACATGAAAATCAGCCGATCGGAAGTGTCTCCACGCGACCCGCTCATCACATAGTTAGTTGGCCGCATCGAAGCAGTGGTCAACGGGGAGAGGATACCGTGCGGTGCAACATGACGCTAAGTGCCCCGTAGCACACATCCCAAGCGACATTTGGACACTCACATGCCGGAGAGCTTTCCATGCCCGAGCCATCGAACGCGTACACGTACCTGCTGGTGATCGAACGCATGATTCATGCGGAAAGCCTGCTTTCCCAGGAAGAACGTAGCGCGCTGAACGCCTGGGAGCGGGAATATCTCCGCGGCGATGGAAACTGGGTAACCTCCGACTGGCCCGGCTGGGCCGATGTGTTCAGGCGCATCCAGCACTAAGCGATGGGCAGCCGCGCCCAGGCAGCGAGGCCCTGCGAAAAGCAGGGCTAGCACCTTGAGACACTGGATGACCTGACCTCGGCCGTTGAAAAGCGCCTCCGGCGCTAGCCGGAACAAAGTCCTCCGATTCCACCAGGTTTCGCGGGCGGCCTGGCGCAAAGCGCAAAACCCTATGCCAAACCGCCGACTCAATCGCCACGGGCACCGATGAGCCGCGCCGGGCCCAACATGTCCGCCGTGATGCCCGCCTCCTGCAAATGCCCGGGCAGCGGGCGACCCAGCGCCAGGTGGGCGCAGGCTTCGCCCATGGCGGCGCTGGTCTGGATGCCGTAGCCGCCCTGGGCGGCCACCCAGAAGAATCCTGGGGCATCGGGGGCGAAGCCGCCCACCAGGTCGCCATCGGCCACGAAGGAGCGCAGCCCGGCCCAGCTGCGCCGAGGCCGGTGGATGCTCATGGTGGTGGCTTCCTCGATGCGATGGATGCCGATCGCGATATCCAGCTCCTCCGGCTGCACGTCGTGCGGCGGCACGTCGTCGGCATTGGCCGGGCAGCCCAGCAGCAGGCCGGCATCGGGCTTGAAGTAGAAGGTTTCGTCCAGGTCGATAACAAAGGGCCAGCGCGCCGTATCCAGCCCGGCGGGCGGCTCGAACAAAAAGGCCGAGCGACGGCGCGGCTGGATGCCGATGGGTGCTACTCCGGCCAGCGCGGCCACCTGATCGACCCAGGCGCCCGCGGCGTTCAACAGCAGCGGCGCGCGGTAAGTCGCTTCGCCGGCATGCACGACCCACTCGCCTGCATCGCGCTCGATGGCGCGGATGGCCACGTTGCAATGCAAGTGCCCACCGCGCTGGCGCAAGCCGCGCAGAAAACCCTGGTGCAATTCGTGCACTTCGATATCGGCCGCGCCGGGCTCAAACAAGCCGATCTGCGCCGCCTCCGCGCGCAACACGGGCACGGTGTCGCGCAGCCACGCCGCATCCACCACGCGGAGCCCGCTGGTGCGCGGCGCCATCTCCTCGTAGTCGGCATGCACGGCATCGGTCTGGTCGGCGCGGGCGATGCTCAGCGAACCGCGCGGCGTCAGGATCGCGTGCGCGGCAAAGCCCGGTGGCGGTTGATCGAAGAAGGGTCGCGCGGCACGGGTGAGCGCGCGCACCTGCGGCGAACCATAGGTTTCGGAGAACAACGCCGCGGAGCGACCAGTGGCGTGCACGCCGGCGTGTTCCTCACGCTCCAGCACGATCACCCGCGCATGTGGTGCGAGGAAGTACGCCACCGAGGCGCCGGCCATGCCGGCACCGATCACAATGACATCGGTCTGCAGGGAATGCGTCATCTCAGGGTTTTACCTCAGGCAGGTGCCAAGTTGCATGCAATCGCGCGTGCTCGTGCTGCGGCAGCAGGACGAACACGGGGTGATCGTCCGGCTTGAGCCAGGCGAGCACGTCACGCATGACGGCTTCGGGCATGGCAGTACAACCGGCGGTGCCTTCGGTCGGCGCGCGCCATACGTGGGCGAAGATGCAACTGCCGCCACCGGGCTTGCCCTGGGCGTTGTGCTCAATGACAAAACCCACCGTGTACAGCGGGTCGCCGTTGAGGTGCAGGTCGCGGCGCATTGGCTCACTCGAACCGGCCACGGCCTGCTCACCCACTTCGCGCGCGTCCACGATACGGTTGTAGTAGGGCGAGCCGTTCACGTCGATGCAGTAGTCGGACACCTGCAAGGCGCGATAAGGCATACGGGTATCCGCGCTCGCGGCATAGCCAAACGTCTCGCCGATGCGATACACGCCGGCGGCGCTACGGCCATCGCCTTCGTGCTTCTGCGGCCCGTCGGCCTGAGGCGCGTTGAGGCCAAGGCCCCAGGCCGAGCCGGACTGCCCCACCACCACGGCTTGAGCCTCGCCCACTGGCTGCCAGTCGCCATGCACCCATTCATAGCGGCGCAATACGCCGTGATCGGCGTTCCAATCCGGCGTGATGACCAGCACCATCTGTCGCGCGTTTTGCCACGGGACGCTTTGCGATGCAGCCATCACGGTGCCCACCAGCGCCCACAGCACCAGTGCGCTCCAGCGATACCGCGCCAATGGACGGCGACGTTCATGCGATGTGCTCATCATCCAGCGTCTCCAGCGCGCGCACGCCGTGGATGCCCAGGCCGGGCGCGTCGTCGAGGGTGATATCGGGCCCGCGAAAATGCGCGCCACCGTCTACCGGGTTGTACCTGCACAACTCCGGGCCGTCCAGATCGATCACGCGGATCACCGCAGCCCGCGCAGCGGCGACATGGGCGGCAGCGGTAACGCCGATGGCGCCTTCGAGCATGCAGCCCATCATGCAGGTGAGCCCGTGCTCGGCCGCCACGTCGGCGATGCGCAGGGCGCGCGCAATGCCACCGGCTTTCATCAACTTGATATTGATGATGTCGCAAGCGCCTCGACGGGCCAGCGTGACGGCCTGTGCCTCGTCAAAGACGCTTTCGTCGGCCACTACGGGCGTCTCCACGCGCTCGGTGACATAGGCCAGGCCGTCGATGTCGCGCGCGGGCACGGGTTGCTCCAACAGCTCCGCCCGCACACCCGCGTGCTCCAGCGTGTGCATCACCTGCACGGCCTGTTCGGCAGTCCAGCCCTGGTTGGCGTCCAGCCGCAGGCTGGCCTGCGCGCCCACGGCCTCGTGGATGGCGAGCACGCGTGCGATATCCAAGGAGGACTCGCGACCCAGCTTGATCTTGAGCGCGCGGTAGCCCAACGCCACCGCCTGCTGCGCGCTGGCGACCATGGCGGCGACCGTATCCACGCTGATGGTGAGGTCGGTGCGCAGGTGCGGTACGCCGCCGCCCAGCCAGCGGTAAAGCGGCACGCCCTGCGCCTGTGCCCAGACATCGTGCAGGGCGATATCCAGCGCTGCCTTGGCGCTGGGTTGCCCGGGCACGGCCGCATGAATCATCGCGTCGAGCCGCGCGGGTTCATCCAGCACACAACCGATCAGCTTCGGCGCCAGTACGCCGCGTATCGTGCCCACGATCGAGGCGAGCGTATCGCCGGTAATGGCGGCTGTCGGTGGCGCCGAGCCGTAGCCGACCAGGCCTGTATGGGTGCGCAGACGCACCACCACGTCCTCGGCCTGCTCGACGGTGCGCAGCGCCGTGCGAAACGGTTGCCGCAGCGGCACACGCATCACACCCAGCTCGATCGCCTCGATGCGCATCGAGCTCACGGGCGTATATGCACGATGCCGGTCATGTGGTCGACATAGCTGCGCCCGTCTTCCAACAGCAGCGGGAGCAAGGGGGTGACCGATACGGCGTTGAGCTTGACCCGGCGCACTTCGCCGTAACCGTCGCGATAGGCGATGCCGGTGGTGTCGTGAATCACGTACGGCTCTCCGTTTCGCTGCCCCACCACCATCATCACGTGGCCAGGTATGTACACCAGGTCGCCCACGTTCAGCGCACGCACGGCGCGCATGCGGGTTTCGTGGTCATCGCCGGCGGCGAAGGTTTGGTGGTTCAACGCAGGGCTGGTTGCCTGGCGACCGGTGTCGCGCGGCATTTGCACGCCCATGCTGCGGTACACATCCGAAACGAAGCCGCTGCAGTCACGCGCATCGTAGTCGTGCCCCCAGCCGTAGCGCTCGCCGAGGAACTTGAACGCCTGGCGCAGGATGTTCGCCTCGGTGAGCGGCAGATAGCCGTCCATCGTGTCGCCCTGGCGCGGCAACAGAGCGGGCGACAATCGCAGCGAGCCGTCGTCAGCGCGCGTGGGCAGCTCGACCACCTGGGCGGCATAGGGCGATTCGCCGTTTACCGGCTGATCGGCCGCGTGATCGGTCAACCAGGGCACCGACACGCCCATGTCCAGCGCAAGCTGCGAGAGTGCTGGCTGTTCGCGGGTATAGACAGTTTGCACATGCGCGCCGGTGACGATGCGCCGGGGCATGCGTTGCTGGTAGCCGAACACTTGTTCGGCGCTGCCCAGTGCCACATTCTCTCGACGCGTCCAGGCGGCGTAGCGTGGGCTCACCACGAACAACCAGTGGCCGTCCTGGCTGGTATGCACGATGGCCACGGGCGTACCGGGGAATTCGGCCGTCTCCTGGAAGCGATCGATATCCACATCGCCCTGCGTGGTGAACACGCGCAGGTCAGAGGGAAAGCTGCGCAAGGCGGCCCGCCGCACAATCAGGCCATAATTCAGGGCTTGCTGCGCGGGCACGCGGTCCAGTGCCAATTGAGCCACCACGCCTTGCAGCGCACTCGCTTCCACACGCCGCCCCTGCTCGTCGAACAGGGCTCGCTTGGGCAGCTGGGAAATGCCGTTGATCCACGCCAGTACCTGCTCGCGCGACACGCTGGCCGGCAGGCTGCGCAGGTCATGCATGGATGGATCGAGCTGATAGAGCTTGCGGTTCTGCGCCTCGATGGCGGCAGCATCGAGCAACACGCGATCGGGCGCGCTCAGCTGCTGGATCCAGTACGCCGGCGCGAGCATGGCATCGTCACTCATGCCGATCACGCCCGACGGCGGCACGTCCGGCTGGGACGCCGCACTCGCCGCCAGCGCGGGCACAGGCACCGCAAGCACCGCCAACCAACACACCACCGCTTGTAGACATCGCATGCGCTGCCCTTGTATTCCGACCGGATCGCACCAGCGCTGAGCATATCGCCTCGCGCGGCGAAGAACCTGTAGGATGCCTCGACAACATCCGGGGAGGACGACATGAAGCTGTTACGCACCGTGGGTGGCACCATCGCGATGACGTTGGCACTTGGCAGCACCGCCGCCCCTGCGCCGCAGGATCTCCCGATCACCCTCGACACGCACGTCGATATCCCCTTTGCCTTCATGCATGACCCGCGCTTTGATGCGGCGCACTCGCCCGTGCTCAAGGTCGACCTGGACAAGATGGCCCGCGGCGGCCTGGATGCCGCGTTCTTCATCGTGTACGTGGAGCAAGGGCCACTGACGCCAGCCGGCTACGCCAAGGCGGTGGCACAGGCGCAGCGCAAGTACGACGCCATCGCGCTGATGCTCAAGACCTATCCCGACCGCATCCGCCTGGCCACCACGCCCGAGGAGGTGCGCGCGAACCGCGCCGCCGGCAAGCTCTCGGCGATGATCGGCGTGGAGAACGGCTATTCGCTGGGCCACGACATCAAGAACCTGGACAAGGCCTATGCGCGCGGCGCGCGCTACGTCGGCCTGGCCCACATGGGCCACAACGACCTGTGCACCAGCTCCACCCCGGAGGCCGACCTTGGCGACCCGCCGCTCAGTGACGCCGGCATCACCGACTTTGGGCGCAGCGTGGTTAAGCGCGCCAACGAGCTGGGCATCATGGTGGACGTATCGCACTCCTCCGATGCCTGCGTGCGCGACGTGCTGGCGCTCTCCGGTCCGCCGGTGATCGCCTCGCACTCCTCCTCCCGCGCGCTCACCAACCACCCGCGCAACCTGCCCGATGACTTGCTGCGCGCCATCGCGGCCAAGGGCGGCGTGATCCAGGCGGTGGCGTACAAGGGCTTCTTGAAGCTCGATCCCGGCCGCGAACTGGCCGAAAAGGCCTTGCAGGCCCAGGTTGCCAAGGCCGCCGGTGACAAGGCGTACGACAGCGAGAAGCACGATTACCTGCCGACCTACATCGATGGCATGAAGCGCATCGATGCCGCCTTCCCGCTGCCCACGGTGGACGACTTCGCCAAGCACATCCGCCATATGGTGGACGTGGCCGGCATCGACCATGTCGGCATCGCCTCGGACTTCGACGGCGGCGGCTACATCGATGGCTGGCAGGACGCCACCGAAACACGCAACGTCACCGCCGCCCTGCGACGCCAGGGGTTCAGCGACGCGGACATCGCCAAGCTGTGGGGCGGTAACTTGCTGCGCGTCTGGGGCGAGGTGACGCAGTACGCCAAGACCCATCACACAGCGGGCTGAGCCCATGCGCCGCGCCTTGCTGTTCCTTGTGCTGGCCGTACCGCTTGGCCCCCACGCGCGCGCCGACGACGCTCCGCCGCTGTCGCCCGCACGTACCGCTGCCGAAGCGGGTCTCGTGGATGTGCGCACACTGGCGCCGGACATGGATGAAGACATCAAGTACGCCGGCAGCGACAACTTCGTCGGCGCGCCGGTGGATGGCTACCTGGCGCCCAAGTGCCTGCTGCTGAAACCGGCGGCCGAGGCGCTGGCGCGTGTGGAGCATGAGCTGCACGCGCGACACCAGCGACTGAAGCTGTTCGACTGCTATCGGCCCGCGCGGGCGGTGGCGCATTTCGTGCGCTGGGCGGGTGACCTGTCCGATCAGCGCACCAAGGCAGCGCATTACCCCGAGCTGGACAAGAGCGCCCTGCTCGGCGACTACATCGCGCCCGTGTCGGGACACAGCCGTGGCGCCACCGTTGATCTCACGCTGGAACAATGCGACGCGCATGACACCCATTGCGCGCCACTCGACATGGGCACCGACTTCGACTACTTCGGCACGCGCGCAAACACCGACTCACCACAAGCGACGCCGGCGCAACACACCAACCGGGAACGGCTGCGGCAGGCGATGGAAGCGGGCGGCTTTCGCAACTACGCGATGGAGTGGTGGCACTACACGCTGACGCCGGAGCCGACACCACGGCAGATCTTCGACGTGCCGGTGCAATAGCGAGCAGGCGCGATCTACTTTCCTGCGACTACCTCTCGCCTGACATCACAAGAGCTCTAAGCATGCTCTGACCTTGATCGTCACCCCAGCGAACGCTGGGGTCCAGCGTCTGCAAATCATTGAACGTAAAGGCACTGGATGACCAGCCCTTCGGCTGTTGAAAAGCGCATCCCGCATTCGCTGGGATGAAAGTGCAAAGCAGAGCGGCCCTATCGCGTAGACAACGCCGGCTGCGGAAAGGCCAGCACGTTGGCGGTATAGCTCTCCACCACCAGACTGAAAGGCCGGTTCGACGCATCGAACAACACCGCACGATGCTGCAGCACGTAATGCGGCAGTTGCAGTTCGCCAGTCGCCGCCGGCAGCGGCGCGCCCATCTCCCAGCCTTGCGGCAGCGGCGACCACAGCAGGTCCGCTGCCAGCGTCTGGCGGCGGAAGTGCAGTGACTGCACCACCTTGCCGAAGGGCGTATCGGAGGTATCCAGCGTCTGGTTCATGGCCTCGGTGAGTCGCGCGGGCACGTACCAGTTGTCCGCTTCGGACAGCACCAGCCCGCCGCAGGAAAGCTGCACGCGGCGATAGCGCACCGGCTCGTCCGGCCCGATACCCAACTGCTCGCGCGCGCCATCGGGCAGCGGTTTATCCACGCCATGCACGCGGCCGGCCACGACCTTCGCCTCGGTCGCCAGGTGATGCACGCCGCACCAGCGCTCCAGCGTCAACGTGGCGCTGGGGTGGCTGAGCAGGTCGGCGTTGAGTGATTGCAGCAAGGCGAGCACCTCCACACGCGAGGTGGCGTCATCGCGCCACACGGGCGGGGCATCGGGCGTGCGAGCCTGCACCGGTGCCATCAAGGTGCCGGTGGAAAGGCCGATGGCGCAGGAAATGACCGCGCCGCGTCGCACGCCGCGCATGCTCACAGGCCCTTGGCCGCTTGTGCCACCGCGCGGAACAATGCGCGGCCCTTGCTCATGGTCTCCTCCCACTCGGAAGCGGGGTCGGAGTCGTACACGATGCCTGCGCCCGCCTGCACGTGCAGGCGGCCGTCCTGGATCACCGCGGTGCGGATGGCGATGGCGGTGTCGGCATCGCCCCACCAGCCGATCCAGCCGATGGCGCCCGCGTAGATGTTGCGCTTGTACGGCTCCAGCTCCTGGATGATCTCCAGCGCGCGGATCTTGGGTGCGCCACTGAGCGTGCCCGCCGGGAAGGTCGCCTTGAGCACGTCCATGTAGCCCACATCCGGGCGCACCGTGCCCTGCACCTGCGACACGATGTGCATGACGTGCGAGTAGCGCTCCACCACGAAGGATTCGCTGACTTCCACGCTGCCGGTGTCACTGATGCGACCAATATCGTTGCGGCCCAGGTCGATCAGCATCACGTGCTCGGCCCGCTCCTTGGGGTCAGCGAGCAGTTCGGCCTCCAGCGCCTGGTCCTCGGCCTCGGTGGCGCCGCGCTTGCGCGTGCCGGCCAGGGGGCGCACCACCACCTTGCCGTCCTTCAGGCGCGCCAGGATCTCCGGCGAGGAGCCGACGATCTGCGTGTTGCCCAGATCGACGAAGTACATGTACGGCGACGGATTGAGCGCGCGCAGGGCGCGGTAGACGTCCACCGGGCGAGCATTGAAGCCCACGCTCAAGCGTTGCGAAGGCACCACCTGGAAAATGTCGCCGGCGCGGATGTATTCCTTGGCGCGCTCCACCATCGCCTCGAACTCCTCCTTGGTGAAGGAGGACTTGAAATCGCTTTCGTCCAGCGCGGTGGACTGATTGAGCTGCGGGTAGGACACGCCGCTCTGGCGCAGGCGGTAGACCAGCGCATCCAGTCGGCGCTGCGCCTGGGCATAGGCGTGCGGCTGCGCCGGGTCGGCGTGCACGATCAGGTACAGGCGGCCCTTGAGGTTGTCGAATACCGCCACTTCCTCGGCCAGCATGAGCAGCACGTCGGGCGTACCCAGCTCGTCGGCGCGATCCCAGCGCGCCAGGCGCGGCTCGATGTAGCCGATGGTCTCAAAGCCAAAGTAGCCCACCAGGCCGCCACTGAAGGCCGGCAACTGCGGCAGTCGCGGCACGTCGTACTGTTGGCGCAGCTTTTCGATCTCACCCAGCGGATCGTCCAGGTGGCGGCGCTCGGTGACTTCGCCGGCGTCTTCCACCTCCAGCTCGTGGCCGCGCAGTCGGTACACGCGCTTGGCCGGCAAGCCGATGATGGAGTAGCGACCCCAAGTAGCGCCGCCCTCGACCGATTCGAACAGGAAGGTGTAGGGGCCATCGGCCAGCTTCAGGTAGACCGAAAGCGGCGTATCAAGGTCGGAAAACACTTCGCGCACCAGCGGAATGCGGGTATGACCCTGCGCGGCCAGCGCGTCGAAATCGTCTCGGGAAATCACGTAGGGGAGTCCGGATGGCCAAGCTTGAACGGCCATTGTAGAGGCAGGCGCACGGCGAACCGAACCCCTTGGAGCCAGTTCGCGACGCATTTTTCCGCTTGTTCCGCCATCGCCACGCGCCTAACCTTGCCTGGTCACTGTTTTCATGCGGTATCCCCAGGGGAATCCAAGGGTATGGACCACCATTGCCTCGTCCTTTCCGGCCGCCTGCTCGACGGGCATGACGCCGCCACCGTGCAGGAGCGCCTGGCGGCCGCCTTTGGCATGGCCATGAACAGCTTTCGTGAGCGCGTGTTCGAGCACGCGCCCCTGATCATCCGCCGTGGCCTGGATGTCGCCACCGCCGAGACCCAGGCGGCGCAACTGCGCGCCATGGGCGTGGAAGCGGAGGTGCTCCCCGACACAGGCGCCCTGGCCTGGCTGCGTCGCGACGGCCAGATTCATGGCCCGCTGCCGGTCGATGCACTGGGGCGCTATGCCCAAGCCGGGGACCAGTGGTGCCACGATGGCGGGCAAACTTGGTTCGCCTGGGAACACGCGGCCGACCCGTCGGAGGCGGAAGGCACGCCCGCCCCTGAATTCGCGATGCCGCCCGAAGCGCCGGCGTCACCCGATGCAGCGCACGCGGCATACGACGAATCACAGCACGCATCCACCGAGGCGCATGGCGAGCCACCGCCGCTACCGCCCGCGCAACCCGTAGCGCCTCCGCCGTTATCCAGTGGCCCAACGCCCGTCGCGCCCACAGGCCAGGGCCCGCTATCTACCCTGGCTGTGGTCGCCGGCCTGGTGGGTTTGCTCGCCGTGCTGGTCCATGCGCTGGCGCCGATCGCGCTGCTGCTGGCCATCGTCGCGCTCGTCTATCTCTACCGCCGCCCGCTGTTGCGCGGGCGTCCCTGGGCAGTGGCCGCGCTGGCACTGAGCGCGGTGGCGCTGTTCCTGTGGCTGGAGCGGCCTGCGCCGCAACCGGTGGCTCAGCCCTATGTGCCGCGTCCGCTCAAGCCGCTGCCCAGCGGCACCGCCACCTCTGGCGACCAGGTGGCGCTGGCGCAGTGTGCCGCCAAGGCGCCGGAACCCAAGAACGACGAAGATCGTTTCCTGCTCACCGGACAGCGCCTGCTCACCGGACGCGCGCAGCGCAAGGGCGACACTTATGTGGCGGAAGCGGCGGTGTCGGTAAACCCTCAATGCCAGCCCAGCGCGTTGCAGTTGTATGTGTTCCGTCATGGCGTGCTGGTGGGCACCGCGCTCGATACCGCCGTGACGCTGGCCACGACTCGCCTGGATCAGTTCGATCTGATCGATGATCAGCACCTGCGCGTCACCCTGGCGCCATGCGGCAAGGAGCCAGGCAGCTGCGCACCGGCCGCCGTGCGGGAAATCGCGGTGATGCCGGGCGGCGGTGGCTGGACCCTGGGTGAGATCAAGTAAGCGCGATATCGCTTACAGGCGCTGGCGTGGCATACCGTGCAGTTGCAGGGTGAAGGCCACGCCGCTGCCGTCCTCCAGGTTACGCGCCATCGCGACGCCGCCGTGACGCTCGGCCACCAGGCGAACCACATACAAGCCCAGGCCCAAGTGAGGCGCATCGCCGGGCGTGGCCTTGTCGCGCAAGCTCACCAGTGAATCGAACAAGCGACCCTGCATGGCGGCCGGCAGCGGCGGCCCCTGGTTGGCTAGTTCGATCTCGGCGCCACCCTCCAGCGGCCGCAGGCTCAGGCGCAACCACCCGCCCTCGGGGGTGAACGACAAGGCGTTGTCGAACAGCTTGTCCAGCGCTTGCGCAATCAACTCCGGCGCGCAATGCAGGTGCAGTGGCGCGACGGGAAGCTGCGCCTCCAGGCGGCGCGTGCCGGCCAGCGGTCGGTACGCTTCGCTGCAACCGCGCACCACTTCCACCAGGTCCACGTCTTCCGGCTCGGCGGCGGCAATGGCGCGCTCCATGCGGCTCGCCTCGCTCATGGCGCGCACCAGCATGCCCAGGCGCGCCACGCCATCGCGAGCACGCAGCAGGTAGGGCTGCGCATCCGGCGGCATCGCGTGTTGCGCCTGCAGGGCGTGCTCCAGGTTGTCGAGCGAGGACTTCACGATCGCCAGCGGCGTGTTCAGTTCGTGCGACAGCTTGGACGCCAGGGTGCGCAGGTAATCGGTATAGCCGCCCACCACCTCGAACAGGCGCTCGAAGCTGCGCGCGAGATCGCCGATTTCGTCCTCGGCGTTGGTCATCGGGAACGGGCCATCCAGGCGCCCATCGTTCAACTGCGCACGCTCAGCGGCGTCGCGCAGGCGCCCCAGGCGCAAGCTCAAACGTGTAGCGAAGATCAACAGGATCGCACCAGCCACCAGCAACACGGTGAAGCTGGTCAGCAGCAAGCCAAGCAGCGCGCGATTGGCGAGCAGCGGCACCGCGCGACTAGCCTGCTCCAACAGCAGCACGCCGCGCACCTGGTCGTCGCGCTCGATCGGCACCGCCGCCGCCAGTACCACGCTGCCGCGTGCTTCGCCTTGGCGCCACAACGTGGCCGGCTTGCCGGCGGCCGCCTCGTGCACCTCGGCGACGTCCAGGCGCGGCACGTCCTGCATCCAGGGCTCGGCTTCGCCCACCTGGTCGGCCAGCAGTGAGCGATAGACCAAGGCCGCGAACCATCCCGGTTGTTCGCCTGGCGCAGTGGCCGGCGCTGCCAGATGGCCGGTCTGCGCGAGCAGCCAGCCTTGCGGCGCCAGCACGCGCGCCTCCACGCCATCCAGGGCGAGCTGTGAGAGCTCCTTGGACAAGGGCGCCGAGTAAGTCACTAGCGGGCGCGACTGCACGGCCTGCGGGTCGCCGCCGCTCGCCGGGTCGTAGATCGCCACGCCCAGCGCATCGATGCCCAGGTTGCGCGGCAGGCGCAGCTCCACGTGGTAACCGCTACCGTCCTCCTGCCATTGCGCCGTGATGCGGCTGGGCAGGCCATCCACCGCCGGATCGAGCGCGCGCGCCGTCAGCATGCCAGGCGCGGCGCTGGCCAACAGGTAACGTCGGCTCTGCTCGCCCTTGCCGAGGCTGAGCACGAGATGGTCGGCGCTCAAGGCGTTGGGATCATCTGCGTCGGCGCGCGTGCGTTGTGCGCTGCGCACGTCGGCGTAGAGGTAAAGCCAATCGGCGTCCTGTGCGAGCAGCAGCTTGCCGCGGCGGTCCAGCGGCTGGCTCCACGGCGTGAGCGGCGCCCAGTCGTCGCCATAACCATCGATGGTGATGGGGTTGACCGCCTGCTGCACGTACCACACGGCGCCCGCGGGCGGCAGCGGCGCATCCGTTACCACCAGGCTGCGCGCCATCGCGCGCGCGGATGCGGTGAGCGCCTGCGCCTGGCCTTCGCGCAACAGGGTTTCCATCTGCCGCACGTACAGCCAGCCGGCCACCGGCAGGGCCAATGTACACAGGGCGACCAGGAGCAGTTTGCGGCGAAGAGTCATGCGCGAACCATACCGAAAAGTTCGCTCAGTGCTTGGCCTTGGCGCCAGCCGCGCGGGTGACAGCGTAGGTGGTCTGTTCGGCCACGCCACGGAACTGGGCCAGCAACGCGGGCTTGTCCGGGTCGTCGTGGGCCAGCGTCATCGACCAGCTCAGGCGGATGCCGCTGGCGAGACCCGGATCGCAGAACACCACCACGTCGTCCTTGTGATCGGTACCCTCATAGAGCACACCGCGACACGCCAGCGCCTTGTTGTCGAGCGCGAACACGCCCGCCTTGCCGCCGGGATCACGATTGAGATAGCGGTGGCGATCGTCCTGCACTTCTGCCTCCAGCGAGGAGAGTTTGGACGTCCAGATGTTGAGCACCATTACGCGCTCGGGCTCGCCCGTCCAATCGCCCTTGTACAACACGAGGTTGACGCCAATCGCCTTGGCGTACATGCAGCAATCCTGCGTCCAGCCATCGGGGGCGCGGGTATGCAGGGTATAGGCGGGAATATCCCGATCGGCCGCGCCCTGCACGTCGACGTCCTTGCCTACCGGTTCGGCCGCCTGCGCCACCGTCATCGCCAACCACAGCGCCGGCGCACACCACCAGCGCTTCATTACGGCTTCCATCGATAGCCCACGCCATGCACGGTTTCGATGGCGTCGAACTCCGGCGCCACCGCGATGAACTTCTTGCGGATGCGCTTGATGTGCGAGGTGATGGTGGCGTCATCCACCACCAGCTCGGCTTCGCGCATGAGCTGGTCGCGGTTCTTTACGTGGCCGGGGAAGCGCACAAGCGTGTGCACCATCCAGAACTCCGTCACGGTGAGCGGAATCTCTTCGTTGTTCCAGGTGATGCGCATACGCTCGGATTCGAGCTTGAGCGGGCCGTGCTCGATCACCGTTTCGCTGCTGGCGGGCACCTTGAGCGATTCGATACGACGGAACAGCGCGGCGATACGGGCGGCCAGCTGATGCAGGCTGGTGTCCTTGCTGAGGTAGTCGTCCGCGCCCAGTCGCAGGCCGGAGATCACGTCGAAATCCGAGTCGCGCGCGGTGAGGAAGATGATCGGCAGCGTGGCCGACTTGGCGCGCAGCTCGCGGCACAGGTCAAAGCCGCCCTCCGGCTCGTCGCCCAGGCCGATGTCGATGATGACCAGCTCGGGCAGGCGCATAGCAAAGGCGCTGGAGGCCTCTTGGCGCGAGCCGTAACCACGCGTTTCGTAGCCAAAGCGGGTCAGCGCTTCGACGTAGTTGGCGCGGATCAGCGGTTCGTCTTCGACGATGGCAATGCTGCGGCCCATGGCTCGCTCCATAACGGCAATGGCGCGCAGGGTGAAGCCTGCGCGAGCGCCGCGCAAGCCAAAACGGCAAGCTGCCCGCGTTTCGCCATTTACCGCCGCCGCGCTGCCATAGCTCACTTGCCGGGTGCAGGCGTCGCTTATCGTTCGTGCACATGCCCAGCCCAACCCTGGAACGGGCAGCCGGCTTAGGCATTCACGTGAGCGAGGCACGCGCATGGGGGGTCATTGGGCTCTTCGGATCGCTGGGCCCGTTCGGCCTCGCTCGACGGCGCCCGGGCCGACCTGACCACGCTCACCGGTGAACGAACGAGCGCTGTCGCTGCAGCGCAACATGCTGCGACAAGACTGACAAGATGCCCTTTCCCGGGCCGATCTTGCCCGCATTTCGCCATTTTCGGGTCCTGGTGCCGGCCGGCGGCCTTGGCCGAATGGGGCCGTCTTCGCAGGAGTTCTCGTTATGCGCCCCACCCAACAGCCCCCTATCGATCCCAATGCCGAATTGCGCGGCTTCGAGCCATTGCGCGTCGTGCTGGCGCTGGGCGCGCTGGTGCTGGGCCTGGTGATGAGCCTGCACTGACAACTGTTTCCGCGGGCGGCGCCCTGCCGCCGTCGCCCGCCCCATACGCCGTGGAAGGCATCGAGGCGGCTGGTGCGCAAGGAAGCGCGCCGGCCGCCAGGGGCCCGAAACCCGCCACCGCCTTACCTCGTCCTACCTGGCACGTTCCTCCCCGCCTCCCGGCGGGGATTTTTTTGCGACCGACCCGGTGAATCCGGGGAACCAATGGCCGCGTCCCCGGTCCATTCTTACGGTGACGCGGGTTCTTGCCGTGGATCCGCGTTCATCATGTGGTCTCCTCAAACGTCGTTCCGACGAAACTTATCCCGGCGCACCCACGCCGGGATTTTTCTTTGAGGAGGGCGCCAATTCAGGCGCTGACGGCTGCCAGGTTCTGGCGCATGGCGTCGATCACACCCTTGTAATCGGGCGCGTTGAAGATGGCCGAACCGGCCACGAAGGTATCCGCGCCCGCCGCCGCGATCTCGCCGATATTGGCCGCGGTAACGCCGCCATCGATTTCCAGGCGAATGGCACGGCCGCTCTCGTCGATGCGACGACGTACCTCGCGCAGCTTGTCCAGCGCGGAGGGAATGAACTTCTGCCCACCAAAACCCGGGTTCACCGACATCAGCAGCACCAGGTCGAGCTTGTCCATCACGTAGTCGAGCCAGCTCAGCGGCGTGGCGGGGTTGAACACCAGGCCGGCCTGGCAGCCCGAATCCTTGATCAGGCCAATGGTGCGATCCACGTGCTCGCTGGCTTCCGGATGGAAACTGATGAGGCTGGCACCGGCCTTGGCGAAGTCCGGCACGATGCGGTCCACCGGCTTCACCATCAGGTGCACGTCGATCGGCGCGGTGATGCCGTAGTCGCGCAGCGCCTTGAGCACCATCGGGCCCATGGTGAGGTTGGGCACGTAATGGTTGTCCATCACGTCGAAATGCACCCAGTCCGCGCCGGCGGCCAGGGCCTTGGCGGTGTCCTCACCCAGGCGGGCGAAGTCGGCGGAAAGGATGGACGGAGCGATGACGTTGGCTTGTTTGCTCATGGCGTGGCAACAGGGAATGGAGAGTCGGGAATAGGGGAAGCGTAACACTGCCCTGTCGCCGGGCCCTGATGACCTGAGCGCGCCTTACTTGAAGCCGCGCTCGGACTTGATGCGCTCATAGGCGGCATTGATCTCGCTGGCGCGCGACTCGGCCTGCTTGCGCATGGCTTCGGGCAGGTCGCCGAGGCGATCGGGGTGATGTTCGGAAATGAGCTTGCGATAGGCGCGCTTGACCGCGCGGTCGTCCACGCTGCGGGAAATGCCCAGCACCGTGTACGGGTCTGGCCCCTGGGTATTGCGTTGGGGCGGCACGTAACCGCCATTGCCGTGACCGTAGCCGCGCGAGCCGCCCCCGGCCGAGGCGTTCCAGGCGTAGCCCTTCATCGCCATCAAGGCCATCAGCTCCATGTCGCTCACGCGCAGGGCGAAGGCAAGCTGGCGAAGAATGGCCATTTTCTCCGGCGGCGGGTTGCCCTCGGCGAGCACGGTTTCGATCACCACGTCCAGCACGGGAAACGCGTGGTCACGGCGCAGGCCCACCCAGCGGCGCAGCTCTTCGATGGCCGGGGTCACGTTGAACTCCGGCTGCTTGCCGCTGTTGAACGCGATGATGGCCTGCTTGCGCAGGTCGTTTTCCAAGCCCATGCGCTGCATGAGGCGCTCGGCCACGGCGATTTCCGCCTCAGACACGCGACCATCGGATTTGGCCACCGCGCCCAGCAGGGCGAACAGCGGGCTCACGTAACCGCCCGGGGGCGGCGTGACGCGGCGGCGTTGGCCTTGGCGCAGGCTGTCGATGACAAAGCCGGTAATGCCGCCAACCACGGCGCCGGGCAGGCCGTGGCCGAAGATCAGGCCGAACAGGGCGAGCCAGAGAGTCCAGGTAAAGGTCATGGGTTGCCTTGAGGTGACGGCGTCTGCGCGCTGTACCAGCGTGCCAGTTCATCCAGGTCCGCGTCGCTCATGGGGCCAATGGCCGCGCGCATGAGCGGCACATTGCGGCGCCCGTCGCGGTATTGCTTGAGGGCTTCGCGCAGGTAGTCGAGCTTTTGGCCGGCCAGGTTGGGGGCGCCGGGAATCTGCGCCATGCCGGTTTCGCCATGACAGGCGGCGCACAGGCCCAGCCGCGCGGGCCGCGTCGGCGCCGCGGCACCCGCCGGCAACGCGGCCGCAAGCATCAGCGCGGCGAGCGCGAGCGCGATCCCGGTGCGGAAACACGATGGAGCGGTGCGAGGCGGCTGACGCATGACAACGAGCCCAGGCCCAAAAAGCGCCGATTCTAGCAGCCCTTGGCGTCCTCGCCGGGGGCCGGTCGACACGGCCGGCGGCGCGCATGCGGGTGCCAGCCGTTACAATGGCCGACTTGATCGCCGGCCCGCCCGGGCCGTCGTCCTGCCGCCTTATTGACCTGGTGCCCCAGGCTGTCCTTCCAGGAGTGAACGAACGTGCCCACCACCCTGCTGCAATCGAACCTGCCGGGCCTCGAGCTGATCCATCGCGGCAAGGTGCGCGATGTCTATGCGCTGCCGGACAACCGCCTGCTGATCGTCGCCAGCGATCGCCTGTCCGCCTTCGACGTAGTGCTGCCTGACCCCATCCCCGGCAAGGGCGAGATGCTCACGCAGATCTCCAACTTCTGGTTCGCCAAGACCGCGCACCTGGTGCCCAACCACCTGCTGCACACGCCGCTCAGCGAAGTGTTGCCGACGGGTACGGACCTCAAGCTCTATGAAAAGCGCGCTGTGGTCACGCGCCGCCTCAAGCCGGTGCCGGTGGAAGCCATCGCACGCGGCTACATCATCGGTTCGGGCTGGAAGGATTACCAAGCCACCGGTTCGCTGTGCGGCATCAAGCTGCCAGCAGGCTTGCGCCAGGCCGAGCAGTTGCCGGAGCCGATCTTCACCCCGTCCACCAAGGCGGCGGTGGGCGATCACGACGAGAACGTGAGCTTCGATGCGGTGGTGGCCGCGGTCGGCCCGGCGCTGGCCGAGCAGGTGCGTGAAGCCACGCTCACCATCTACAAGTGGGCGGCGGCATACGCGGCCGAGCGCGGCATCATCATCGCCGACACCAAGTTCGAGTTTGGCACCGACGAGAACGGCAAGCTCTACGTGATGGACGAGATGCTCACGCCGGACTCCTCGCGTTTCTGGCCGGCCGACTCCTATCAGGTAGGCATCAGCCCGCCGAGCTACGACAAGCAGTTCGTGCGCGACTACCTGGAAACGCTGGACTGGAACAAGAAGGCCCCCGGCCCGCACGTACCTGCCAACGTCATCGGCGCTACCACTGCCAAGTACGCCGAGGCGCTGCAGCGCCTGGCCGGCATCACGCTGGATTGATTCCTCCGCCGGGCGCGGCGCTGCCGCCCCGGCCCTCCCCTTCGCCCTGGCCGATGCGATATGGTCCAGGGCTGACGCCGCGCCGGCCTAGCCGCTGCGCGGCGATCATCCACTTGGCCCCGGGGAGCGGCGCGCACCAATGCAGACCACACACACAGCCGACGGCATGCAGCCCTGGCTCGACAGTTACAGCGCCGACCACCAACACCCCACCAACCGCCTGCTGCACTGGATCTGCGTGCCGTTGATCCTGTGGTGCGTGATCGCGCTGATGTGGATCATCCCGGTGCCGCCGATGATCGGGCGCCCCGGCCTCTGGGCCGTGGCCGCGCTGGTGCTGGCCTTTGCCTGGTACTGGAAGCACTCCCATCGCCTGGGCGCCGCGCTGCTGGTGGCGCTGATCGCACTGTGTCTGCTCACCGAGGCGGCGTATCGCGCACTCGGCCCCGCCCATCTGGGTTACACCGCCATCGGCGTGTTCGTAGTGGCCTGGATCGGCCAGTTCATCGGGCATGCCATCGAAGGGCGACGCCCCAGCTTTCTCACCGACCTGGCCTACCTGCTGGTGGGGCCGGCCTGGCTGATGGACAAACTGCTGCGCCGCCTGGGCCGCTGACCTCGCTATGACCACCTTGCTCACGCTTGTCAGCACCCTGGTGTGGTGGGTGCTCTACAGCAGCATTGGCGCGCTGTTCTTTGCCCTTATCGCCTGGAGCGTGCTGCGTTGGAGCGAGCGCTGCGCGGTGGTGTTCAACCGCACCTACCTCGCCTGCCTCGTCTGGACGCTGATGGGCCTGCTGCTGGTGGCGGGCGTGGCCCTGCACGAAGGCCACACGCGACCACCCTATGCACCGCTGCTCACGTCACCGCTGCTGCGCGGCGCGCTGGTGCTGGACATGGTGATTGGCGTGATGGTGCTGTGGCGGCTGATTCCGCGCGTCGACGCGCATCGCATCCGCCCCACCAGCGCCTGCCTGGCAGTGGCGGTAATGATGGCCTTGGGTTTTGGCGCGGCGACCAGCCTGCTCGGCTGAGCGCCGCGTCGCTCAATAACCCGTCTTGCGGTTCGCGGCGCGTACCGCTTCCACGAAATGCGTGAACGGGCGATCGGTGATCGCCACCAGGCCGATGTGCGCGTTCTCGCCGTCGAGCAGGCGGCCGGTCACCGGTTGGTCCACGTACTGGAACCAATGCGCACCCACGATGTTCGGGTCATTGGCCGCCGCTTCGATGTAGCGCGCGTAGGCCTGGCCTCGCTGCTCTTCCGTCCACACCGGCACCTGGCCCTTGCCGAACGGGCCGCGATCGTCGGAGCCGAAATGGAACTCGGTGATAAGCGCAGGCTTGTCCAGCTTGGCGAGCGCAGCCACGTCGAAGCCGTGCTCGGGCACGTCGGCATAGGCGTTGAAACTGACCACATCGCAGTACTGCGCACACGAGGCCACGGCCTCGGGCGTGTTCACCGCGAAGCGTCCGCCCAGGAACAGGTGATGCGGGTCGTGCTTGCGGATGGCCTGCGCCACCGTGCGGAAATACTGGTCCGCATAGCTGCGTAGCCAGGCGCTGTAATCATCGGCGATGGCCGGGTGGGCTTCATCGGGCGTGGGGGCGGGGAAGTTGGTGGCGTCCAGCGCCTCCCAGCTCTCCACGTTGATGCCCCAGGCCGCGGCCAACTTGGCCGGCGTGCCGTACCTGCTCTTGAGCTGCGCGATAAAGGCCTGCTTGGCGGGGCTGCGCGCCTCGCCGTGCAGGGTGCCCTGCGCCAGCCCCCAGCGACCTTGCGGCCCCTGCCCGGCCCAGGCCAGTTCGTTGTCGGCGAAATAGCCAAGCAACCAGGGATCATCGCGAACCTCTTTGCTGGCCTGCGCTACCGCCGCGTCGGCGGCGTGCGCAAAACGCGGATCGAACGGGTCCGGCATGCGCCCCCAGTAGTCATAGCCGCTGGACACGTTGCCGAACACGCCCGAGATATTGATGGAGCGCGTATAGGCAAAGCGATGCATCTGGGTGAGCGCTTCATCGCTCCAATTGCCCAGGGTGTTAAAGCCCCAGTCGTCCAGGCGCTCCACCGTGCGTGCGCGCCAAGCCTGCCGCCAATGGCGTCCATCGGCGAGGAACAGGTTGGCCGAGTAGTAATCGAACCAGCGGCCATGGTGATACGCCAGCCCGTTGCTCGCCGCCTGCTCGCCCACCGCCTTGCCATCGCTGCCGTAGAAGGGCGCCCAGCGACCGCTATTGGGCGGCAGGTCCTTGAACATGAACTCGCGGCCTTCGATATAGGTGCGGCCGCCGTCGTCGTCCACCACGTTCACGCCGAGCGAGAAGAAGGCGTGACCTTCCGGGGTGACCAAGTGCCAGCGCCCATCGCGGCGCTCCGCACGGAACCAGCCGGTGGGCTTGAAGGCCGCCAGGTCGGTGCGGCCGCCGTAGCGATCGAAACCCTTGCGCACCAGCGGTGCCGCAACCGCTGCGTTGGCCTTGAATCCGTGACGACCGCCGCGCAGGGCTTCGTCCGAATCCACCTTGCCCTCCCATTGACCGCGCGTGTATTGGCCCCAGGCATCGACGATGCCGGTGTAGGCGTCACGCAGATCGTGATCGCCGCGAGAAGTATCGAGCTTGCCGAACAACAGGGTTTGCGCGGCCGTGGGCGCGGGCACGCCCAGGCGCACCGATTTCACGTGGGCCAGGTCGATGGAACCTTCCACCGTGGTGGCCACCAACACGCGCTTGCCGCCCGCGCTGTAAGGCATCGGCGGGCCAGCCTGCATGCCCATCGCACGCGGCGACGTAGCGCGCAACGGCACCACCAGCGTCTGCGGCGGGCCGGCCGGTACGGGCACCACCGCGTGCAGGTGCTGATCCTTGCCGGCGCCGTCGATGTCCACGGTAAGCGTGACAGCCCAAGGCATCGCGTTCTGCATGTCCACATGCAGGGCGCCCTCCTTGGACCAATCCCACTCGCCACTGCTCAGCGACACCACCAATTGCGGCGTGGGCGCCGGCTGGAACACATAGCGCTCCAGCGACATGCCGCCCACCGTTACCGGTGCACCCTCGCGCTCCACCTGCTCCAACTGGGTCTGGATGACGGCAGCCTTCGGCTGCGTGCCGCTCGCTACTGGTGTGCCGGCGGGCGCCGCATTGGTGCGGCTGAGGTCCGCCCGGTCGGTGTCGCTGGCCTTGTGGCAGCCCGCAAGCACCAACAGACAAGACAGGGCGAGAGGAGCGATCCGGTTCATCGGCGGCTCAAGGCAAGGGGATGGCGGGAGTATGCCTGTCTCGTCTGAAGCTTGCCTTGCTGCGCTGCGCCGGCGGCGCAGCGCAAATTCATGCCGCGCGCCGCTGCCATGCACGCCAGCCGTAATACACCGGCACGCCCACTGCGATCAGCGCCAGGCTCATGCCCGCATCGCCCGGCGAGTGGATGGCGGTGGCTACGATCACGCCGAGCACCACCAACACGAACAGCAGCGGCAGCACCGGATAGAACGGCACGCGATACGGCGAAGGCTCGTTGCGGAAACGGCGGCGATACCAGAACAGCGTGGCGATACCAAACGCGTGCGACAGCCACTCACCCACCGTCGTGTAGTCGACCAATTGACCGAAGCTGCCGGAGATCACCAGCACGATGGCCCAGCCCCCCAGCACCGCCAATGCCACGCGCGGTGCGTGCGAGCGCGCATCGATGCGGCCCACCGCGCTGAACAACATGCCGTCTGAGCCCATGGTCTGCAGCACGCGGGCGCCACCTGCAATGGCGATGCTGCAATAGCCGAAGGTGGAGCAGGCGATGCCCACCGCGATCACGGTGGCGCCGCTCTCACCGAACAGACGACGCATCAGGTCGGCCGCCGGCGCATGGCTTGCGGCCAGCCCGGCGTGACCCAGCCCCGCAAGGTAAGCAAAGTTCACCAGCACGTAGCACACCACCACACCTGCCAGCCCCAGACCCAGGGCTCGCGGCAGGGTCTTCTGCGGCTCACGCACTTCGCCCGCCAGATCATTGAGGTAGTGGAAGCCACCATAGGTGAACAGCACCGGCAGCAACGCGCCCAGGAAGGCACCGGGCGGTAACTCGCGCGTCGTGTCTGTCGCCAGCACGCTGCCGAACTGCCCATGCGCCAACACCACACCCACGACCACGACGAGCACGATGGCGGACAGTTTGAGCAGGGTGAACACATTGAGCATGCGCGAACCAGCGCGAATGCCGAAGAAATTCACCCCGACGATCAACGCGATGGCGCCCGCCGCCACCGGCTTGACCCAAAGCGCTGTGGGCAAGCCCAGCGCCGTGCAGAAATAGTCGGCGAAGGTGGTGGCCACCGCCGCCACGCTACCCGGATAGTTGATCAGCGCCATGGTCCAGCCGAACAGAAAGGCCGGCAACTGACCGAATGCCTCGCGCAGGTAAATGTATACGCCGCCTGCCTGCGGCCGGCGGGCACCCAGCTCGGCATAGCAGAGCACGCCAGCGAGGGTGAGCAGGCCGCCAATGGTCCACAGCATGAGCAGTTCGGCGCCCGACGAGGTGCGCTCGGCCACGGTGGACGCGCTGCGGAAAATGCCGGCGCCGATCACGCCACCGATCACGATGGCAGCGGCATCCCATGTGCCCAATCGGCGCAGGTAAGCGGTAGGGGTTGGGGCAGTCATGAGGCGGCGGGCATCCTTCGCGACAGGTACGGAGGACGGACCATAGCGCGAGAGGCCCCCGAACATCGATATGCAACGGCAACTCGCGGGCTACTCGACGGTTTTTTCTCACACGCCCTGTCATTGTCCGCTGGCATCCGCATGAATCAGGGATGCAGCGGTCACCTCTCCCCTGTCGCGGCGCACCGGTTGCGGGACGGAACCGGCGTCGACCCAAGGAGGCGTCATGAGCAGTGTTGCACCCGCAGTCGGCCCAGCCCTCGACCCTGCCCTCACCCACCTGCTCGAATGCGACCGCGCCCTGGTCAAGGTGGCACGCAAGATCAAGGTGCTCAAAGCCATCGACTGGCCGGTCGAACTGGAAGCCAAGTTTCTCGCCGAGTACGAGCGCGGCACCCCCCAGCTGCCCGAACCGCCTCATCGCCACCCGGATCTCAACGGCGAAATGGTCGCGCTCAAAGGCATCATGGCGCGCCTGGACCGCGGCCACCCCATCGGCGACTGGCTGTTCAAGACCGCGTGGAGCTACCTCACCGCCGCGCAGATGCTCATGAACGTGGGCACTGACACCTTCACACGCTGCTCCACGGCGCTGTATGGGCGCCCCGATGCCGTGCATAGCGGTCAGGAGTTCAGCGCGGTGCATGCCGCCGGAGACGTCATTGCCATCACCGACGACCTGATCGGCCGCGACGCCATACCGCCGGTACCCGCCGACATACCGGCCAACATTTTCGCCGAGCGCCTGCGCGCCCGCCTGAGCGGCTTCTTCGACCAGGATCGCGTCGAGGTGGTACTCGATCCATCACTCCCTTCCAAAGCTACCGCCGGCAGCCGCAGCATCAATCTGCGCGCGACCGCCATGTTCTCCGAACAAGACCTGGACCAACTCACCGAGCACGAAGCCTTTGTACACACCGCCACCTTGCTCAACGGCAAGCACCAGCCTTACCTGACCGCGCTGGGCCTGGGTTCGCCACGCACCACGCGCACGCAGGAGGGGCTCGCCACCTTCTCCGAGATCATCACAGGCTCCATCGATTTGGCGCGCCTGCGTCGCGTGGCACTGCGGGTACTGATGGTGAAGCGCGCGCTGGACGGCGCCGACTTCATCGAGGTGTTTCGTGGCTTCCTCGATGCGGGTCAGACGCCGGTGGAAAGCTATCGCAGCGCTTCGCGCATCTTCCGCGGCGGCGACGTGCGCGGACGCATCTGCTTCACCAAAGACAGCGCCTACCTGGAAGGCGTAATGATCGTCTACATCTTCATCCGCAAGGTGCTGCAAGCAGGCCAGGTGGAAATGCTGCCCCTGTTGTTCGCCGGCCGCGTCACCACCACCGATGTGATCACGCTGTCGCCGTACTTGCAAAGCGGCCTGATCCAACGCGCTACCTACGTACCGCCCTGGGCACGCAACCCGCAACAGGTGCTTTCCTTGATGGCGTTCTTCACCGCCGCGCAGCGGTTCCGGCTGGACACGCTGGATCTGGAGAGCTTCCTCGCTTTCGAAAATGCGCTGGTAGATGAGACGTTGCAGGCGCAATGGCGGTAAGTGGCTTCCATGCAGCGTCCCATTCACCAACGGCCCTGACGAATCAGCGCAATCGGATCCCGCCTGCCTTTCTCGCTGAATCGACGCAACTTAAACCTGCCGCTAGCGGATTTCGCGTCGCGATGCGTCCCATCACCATGCCCCATCGCACATCGGATATTCGTCAAGTGTGAGTACCCATCACCCCGAAAACCCATGCCATCATGGGCGCTGCGCGCCCGCCCCTATCCACCACCGTGCCAACCCAACCCCGAAAAATCATCCACGTCGACATGGATGCGTTCTATGCCTCCGTGGAGCAACGCGACGATCCTTCGTTGCGCGGCAAGCCCGTCGTCGTGGCATGGCGCGGCGCGCGTTCGGTGGTGTGCGCGGCGAGCTACGAGGCGCGCACGTTCGGCGTGCGCTCGGCCATGCCGGCGGTGCGCGCGGAGCGGCTGTGTCCGCAGGCCATTTTCGTGCCGCCGGATTTCAACCGCTACAAAGCCGTGTCGCGACAGGTGCGCGAGATTTTCGCCCGACATACCGAGCTGATCGAGCCGCTGTCGCTCGATGAGGCCTATCTCGACGTCACCACCACACACACCGGCCTGCCCTCCGCCACCGCTACGGCGGAAGCCATACGCGCGGCCATTCGCGAGGAAACACAGCTCACGGCCTCGGCCGGTGTGGCGCCCAATAAATTCCTCGCCAAGATCGCCTCCGACTGGCGCAAGCCCGATGGCCTTTTCGTGATTCGCCCCCAACAAGTGCTCGCCTTTCTTGAGCCGCTCGCCGTAGGGCGGCTGCCCGGCGTGGGCAAGGTGATGGAGGCACGATTGGCTGAACTTGGCATCGCCACCGTGGGCGACCTGCGCACGCTGGGGGAGCCTACGCTGGAGCAGCGCTTCGGCCGATGGGGACGGCGACTGCACGAACTGTCGCTTGGCATCGACGAGCACGCCGTGCAACCGGATCGCCCGACCCTGCAAGTTTCCTCGGAAGACACCTTCGAGCACGACCTCACCCTGCAAGAGCTCGCACCGCATATCCATCGCCTGGCCGAGAAAACCTGGGCCGCCCACCAGCGCGAAGCCAGCGGCCCGCATGCACGCTTGGCGCGCACCGTGGTGCTCAAGCTCAAGACGGCGGACTTTCATACCCTCACCCGCAGCCTCACGCCTTCCGTGCGTCCCTCGTCGGCGGCTGAACTGGCGGAGCTGGCGTGTGGCTTGCGTGAACGCGTGGAGCGCGCCCCCGATGCACGCTATCGGCTGGTGGGCGTCGGGCTATCGGGTTTTGTAGACGCGGACAGCTATCAGGCTCAGCACGATCTGTTCGAACAAACTGCTTTCACGTGAAACCAAATTCCGGCATGCCCCTGCCGAAAGATTTGTTAAATGGGTCTTTACTCGACCTTCATTTCCTGAAACAGTGGACCTGGGGAACCCAGTAGCAAGATCGAAACTATGGACGTCTAGGCGCCTATAGCGGGCTTCCTTTGCCTACCAATCGGGGAGACACCATGCAGTCCAACTATAATCGACTATCCATAGCGGTACGGCTCGCTCTTTCGGTCGGCCTGGTTTCATCGGCCGCCATCGCACAGGCCCAGGACGCCACTGGAACGGACGCCTCGACCCAACAGGCCCATGGCCCGCAGAGCCAGAGCGCACAACCGCAGAACAATAATGAAGCGCCCAAGCAAGCTAACGCCAAGACGCTCACCGCGGTATCCGTCACCGGTTCGCTGATTCGCCGCGTGGACGCGGAAACCGCCAGCCCGGTAGTAACGCTCGACCGATCCGCCATCACCAACAACGGCAGCCCCACGCTCGGCAACGTGCTACAGGCGCTGCCCAGCATCTCGGGCAACGCCACCAACACGCAGAACAACAGCAACGGCGGCGGCGGCGCGAGCCCCACGCTGGAAGGCGGCGACGGTGCGGCCCGCGTTTCGCTTCGCGGCCTGGGCGTCAACCGCACGCTGGTGCTGGTGGACGGCCAGCGCATGGCCAACGCCGACCTCAACATGATTCCGCAGAACATGATCGAGCGCGTGGACGTGCTGGCGGAAGGCGCCTCCACGGTCTACGGTTCGGATGCCATCGGCGGCGTGGTGAACTTTATCCTGCGCAAGGATTACAAGGGCGCCGAGCTCAGCGTGAACGACGGCATCTCCAGCCATGGCGACGGCCAGCGTCACGGCGGCCAGTTCACCATTGGCGCCAGCGGTGAAGACGGCAACATCGTCGCCGGTATCGACTACAACAAGTACAGCCCGGTGCTCGCCACGCGGCGTGGGTTCTCTTCGCACCAGTTGTATCTCTCCAGTGGCGTGATCACGCCATCGGGTTCGGGCTCCATCCCCACCGGCCGTCTGTTGGTGCCGGTGAGCAAGTCACCCGGTTGCGCACCTCGCGCCGGCACCACCAACACCTACGTGACCCTGGCCAGCGGCAATGGCAGCAGCCTTAGCGATTACCGTTGCTACCTGGGTGCGGCCGACGCGTTCAACTACAACGCATACAACTACATCCAGACCCAGCAGGAGCGCACGAACCTGTTCGCGCTGGGCAACTACAAGTTCAACGACTACGTCACCTTCTTCGCCGACGTTTTCTATAACCACACCAACTCCAGCGGCCAGGACGCACCGGCGCCGACCGGCGTGGGTGACGGCTGGCAGGTGCTGGCAAGCAATCCGAACAACCCGTTCGGCGTGACCTTCAGCCAGAACCAGGTCAACGGCGATCCCAACAGCGGCTATCCGTTCAGCACCCGCCTGACGGGCCTGGGTACCCGCCTGCATACCTTCACCACGGACAACGAGCAGGTGAACACCGGCCTGCGCGGCAACTTCGGCTCGCAGACCACCTGGATCTGGGACGCCAGCGTGGACTACGCGCACTCCCGTCGCGTGCAGACCAACTACAACGAAGTGAATGTGCCGGCCTTCCAGGCGGCCATCGACGCGGGCGCGAACATCTTCAACCAGGCCGACCCGGCGGTAACCGCCCTGCTCGCCAAGGGCGTGGACGCGCCGGTCTATACGATGACCAACACCATGAAGCAGCTCCAGGCGAATGCCTCGGGCGAGCTTTGGGATCTGCCGGCTGGCGCCATGCAGCTCTCGGTGGGCGCGCTGTACCGCAAGAACACCATGAACTACAACGTGACGGCGGACGCGATCCTCGACCCGGTCACCAACACGTGTACGGTGTTGTCGGAAGCCTGCGGCTCGCCGGGCGGCGGCAGCATCAACGTGAAGGAGCTGTACGCCGAAACGTTGATTCCGGTGCTGTCCGAGCAGCCGTTCGCCTACGCCCTGAACGTGGACCTGGGCGTGCGCACCTCCAACTACAGCACCTCCGGCACCACCACCAACGGCAAGATCGCCGTGGAATGGCGCCCCATTGCCGATCTGCTGGTTCGCGGCACCGTATCGCAGGTGTTCCGCGCGCCGAACCTGGATGAACTGTACGACGGCCGCACCGTCGCCGGTCCCAACCTCAACGACCCCTGCGTGGCCCTCACTGCCGCCCAGCTCGCTCAGCACGCGGCGGCCTGCCAGAACGTGCCGGTGAACTGGGGTGGCAACCCGCTTGGCCAGGTCACGGGCTACTACTCCGGCGCGATACCCGCCGGCAGCACGCTCAAGCCCGAACAAGGCAAGTCGATCGACATCGGCCTGGTCTACTCGCCGGAATGGCTTACCGGCGTGTCCACCTCGCTGGACTTCTGGCATATCTATCTGAGTGACACGCTCACCCCCATCACCGCGCAGACGGTGGTCAATGCGTGCTTCAACAACAGCAACAGCCCGTTTTGTAGCTTCATCAATCGCTACGGACCGAGCAGCCAGATCGCCGGTGCCGTCAACTACATCAACACGCCCGTCGTGAACCTGGGCAACCTCAGCACCAGCGGCGTCGACTTCACCTTGAACTACGCCATTCCGCACTTCAACGTGGGTGACGTGGACCCGGGTACGTTCAAGGCCGGCCTGAACACCACCTACAACTCCACCTACAAGAACAACGCCGCGCCGGGTCAGCCTGGTTCGGAGGCCATCAACTATGCAGGTACCTACAGCCTGCAGTTCGGCAACCTTGCCCGCTGGCGTGGCACGTTCACGCTGAACTGGGCGCTGGGTCCGTGGAGTGCGCAGTGGCAGTCGCGCTACGTCCACAGCCTGACCAACCTCAATGCCGATGCGGTAACCGGCGCCAGCGATCGGATGGGCGCCATCACCTACCACTCGATCCAGGGTGGTTACGAGTGGGCCAAGATCCACACCCGCTTCGACATCGGTATCGACAACCTCACCGGCCGCGTGCCGCCGCTGGCTTACCAGAACGGCTCGAACTACAACGTGGATACGTCGACGTACGACGTGCTCGGCCGCTACTACTGGGCACGCGCCACCGTAAAGTTCTAATCGTCTGCAAGCGTTCGATACCTCCCCCGCTACGGCGGGGGAGGTTTTTTTTGCGCCACCACTTGGAAGCCGGTTCGTTTTCGCCCACGCTGGGGGCATGACAGATACCGATCTCTCCAGCGCTGAACGCACGGCCCTCATGCTCGACGCCTTTCATGCGGGCGACCTGGATCGCGTGCTTTTGCTAGGGGAGGCCCTCGGCCACGCGGGCGAAGCCGACGACACCGCCCTGCTGCTGCTCGGCGCGGCCCAGCACGGCACCCGACGCATTCGCGCTGCCATGACGACCTTCCAGACGCTGACGAGGCGCCAACCGACCGTCTTCGAGTACTGGAACAACCTGGGCATCGTTGCGCGCGAGGCCGACGAACTCGACACCGCCGAACATGCCCTGCGCCAGGCCGCCAACTTGGCCCCCACCGACGCCCAGGTGCAATACAACCTTGGCCTGTTGCATGCGCAGCAACAACGCTGGCTCGACGCCCGCTATGCCCTGCTCGCCGCCGTCGAGCTGTCGCCCGATTTCATCGAGGCACGCTTGCAAGCCGCACACGCCTGCCACATCTGCGGCGACAACCTCAATGAGGAAGCCCTGCTCGCTGGCGCTGCCGATTGGCCACCGCAGCCGCTGGAGCAAGCGCTGATCCTTTCCACCATGCTGGCCACACACGGCGAGTTGGGAGCCGCGCTACGCGTACTGGAACAGGCCAAGCCCGATGACAACGCCGCAGAAGCAGCCCCAAAACGCATTCACGCCCTGCGCGCCGCCCTGTACGAGCGCGGCAACCAACTCGAACAAGCAGAAACGGAGCTGCGCGCCCTGCCCGTGGAGTGGCTCAACGCGCTACCCGAGGAACAAACGCGCCTGCGCTGCGAAGGCTGGCTCGCTCATGCCGCGCTCGCCGCGCGACGTGGCCAGCACGAACACGCATCCACCCTGTATCGCGAGGTATTGGCGACATCGACCACACACGACATGCGCGCGAACGCCGCCTTTGGCCTTGCAGGTAGTCTGGACAAACTAGGCCGCCACACGGACGCATGGCACGTCGCGTCGCTGGCGCACGAGGCACAGCTGCATGTAGCCGGCGGCATCGTTCCCGAGCTACTGCAACCGGACAGCACACCATTGGCGATGAGCCAGCACCGGGTCAGCCGTCGCGAGTACGATCGTTGGAATGCGCTACCCGCTCCGCGCAGCGAAAAGAGCCCGGTGTTCGTGGTGGGCTTTCCGCGCTCCGGCACCACGTTGCTGGAACAGATGATCGACGCGCACCCCGCCTTCTGCTCCATGGATGAACGCGCCTTTATCCATGAACTCACCGAGCGCATGACGTTGGCAGGCCAAGCCTACCCGAGCGACCTCGCCACCCTCACGCCCCACGATGCCGACCAATTACGCGCGGTCTACGCCGGCCTTGCAAGCAATGTGGTGCCCGCGCTGAACGGTCGCCAGTTGGTGGATAAGAACCCGCTCAACATGCTTTGCCTGCCGATGATTGCGCGCTTGTTTCCCGAGGCACGCATCATCCTGTGCCTGCGTCATCCGTGCGACGTGCTGCTGAGCTGCACCATGCAGGCGTTCCGCTCTCCGGCCTTCATGGTGCTGTGCTCGTCACTGGAACGATTGGCCCGCGGCTATGTGCAGGCCTTTGAACAGTGGCAGCACCACGCCGAGGTATTCGCGCCGCGCGTGCTGGAATGGCGCTACGAGTCGGTGGTGGCACGCTTCGACGAGCATGTCGAACGCCTGGGTCACTTTCTGCAAGTCGACGACTCCGCGCCCATGCGCCGATATGCCGAGCATGCGGCCGCCAAGCGCCACATCAGCACGCCAAGCTATGCACAGGTCACCCAGGGCATCCACAGCAAGGCAGTGAACCGCTGGCATGGCTATCGCGAGCAGTTCGCTCCCGTTCTGCCCTTGCTCAAATCCACGATGGATCGGCTCGGTTACGACGCCTGATCATCAGCGCACGCGCGCACCACTAACCTTGCGCTGTCTTCACACAACAGAACTGACATGGTGCATCGCGTCTTCTTGCGTGAAGCTCGCGTGTAAGCGCGCATGCGCCATGTAGGCGCGTGACAACGAAATCCTTTTGCATCAACACGCTCATTCAACACGCCTACAAGCATGCAAAAACGTGTTTTCTTGAGCGCAAATCTCGCATGTTTTTCCGATTTGCAAACGCGCTACAAACACCTTACAAAAAGATTCGCGAGCAACTTTCACGTGTGACCCAGTGCTCAATTTTGGGGTGCACTGATCGATTAGTTTGCTCCGCGCTGGGGGACAAACGCAAAGCAACAACGTGCAAAGCGCCGCAACGAGATGTTGCCGGCGCGCGGTGAGTTATTGCCGTGTTTCACCGATGCCGGGCGGACCGGCATCGTTCCTACTCGTGACCATTCGCGTACCAGGGAGAAATTCATGCTCGCAAGACTGAAGCTTGTGTTGGCAAGCAGCTTTGTCGCTGCCACCTGTGTCACTGCTGTGTATGCCGCACCGTCTGGCGGTGGCACCGCACAGGCGTCCTCCGAATACGTCAGCCCGATGGAAGCGCAAGCGCACGAAAACTGGCGCCACGACATCGCACGCACGCCGACCCCGTCGGAAGGTTGCTTCCAAGCCACCTACCCCAGCACCGTGTGGCAGCAGACCGCCTGTAAGGAAGCCATTCCGCGTGTGGCACCCGTGCCGCGTTGGCACAAGCTCGGCGCCTCGCAGAACGCAGGCAACGGCAACGACTACACGCTTCAGTCTTCCAGCCTGATCACCCAGACCATCGGTACCTTCCCGGTAGTGACCGGCGTTACCTCCGAAACGGGCGTGGGCGTTGCCTCCTATGGCGGCGGCGGCATCCTCGGCCCCAACGAGTACTCGTTGCAGATCAACTCCAGCTTCAACGCCACCACCTCGGCCTGCGCCGGCCACACTGGTTGTACCGTGTGGCAGCAGTTCGTCTATGCGCCCGACTACAGCGTGCAGGGCCAGGCGGCCGTGTTCATGCAGTACTGGCTCATCGGCTACGGCGGCCGCCGCTGCCCGAGCGGCTGGGGTAGCGATGGTGCCGGCGACTGCTACAAGAACAGCGCAGCGGCCACCGCGCCGGATGTACCAGCCACGCAGCTCGGTAACGTCAAGCTCACCGGCACGGTAACGGCCGGCGGCAACGACACCGTGGTGTTCACCAACGGCACCAACGCCTATAGCTCCAGCGGCAAGGACAGCGTGCTGTACCTCGCCCAGGTGTGGAACGTGTCCGAGTTCAACGTGGTGGGCAACGCCGGTGGCTCGGAAGCGCAGTTCAACAGCGGCTCCTCCATCACCGTCAACGTAGCGGTGAGCAACGGCACCACCACGGCTCCCTCGTGCGTAGCCAACTCCGGCAGCACGGGCGAAAGCAACAACCTCAACCTGGGTAGCTGCACCGCTTCGGGTGGTTCCATGCCGTCGATCAAGTTCACCGAATCGAACTGATCGTCCGACGTCGCGCTCCACGAAAAAGCCCGGGTTTCCCCGGGCTTTTTCTTTGCGCACCGCCATGCCGATTACTTTTTCTTCTTCGGCATATACAGGTCGGTGATGGTGCCTTCATAGGCTTCAGCCGCCATGCCCACCGACTCGCTGAGGGTGGGATGCGGATGGATGGTGAGGCCGATGTCGGCCGCTTCCGCACCCATTTCGATGGCGAGCGCGATCTCGGAGATGAGGTCGCCTGCGTGCGGGCCGACGATGCCGCCGCCGACAACGCGATGGCTCTCTTCGTCGAAGATTAGCTTGGTGAAGCCTTCGGTGCGATCGATGCCGATGGCGCGACCGCTGGCCGCCCAGGGGAACTTGCCCACGCCGATCTTGAGACCCTTTTCCTTGGCCTCGCGCTCGGTCACGCCGACCCAGGCGATTTCCGGATCGGTATAGGCCACCGACGGAATCACGCGCGCGTCGAAGTGGCTCTTCATGCCGGACACCACTTCCGCCGCCACGCGGGCTTCGTGCGTGGCCTTGTGCGCGAGCATGGGCTGGCCGACCAGGTCACCGATGGCGAAGATGTGCTTGACGTTGGTTCGCATCTGCGTGTCGACGTTGATGAAGCCACGGTCAGTCACCGCCACGCCGGCCTTGTCGGCACCGATCTTGTTGCCGTTGGGCGAGCGGCCCACGGCGACCAATACGCGATCGAACAGCGAGGTCTCGGGAATACTCTCGCCTTCGTAGCTGACTTCGATGCCCTTCTTGGTGGCCTTGGCGTCCACCACCTTGGTCTTGAGGTGCACGCCCTTGAGCTTTTTGCCCAGGCGCTGCGCCAACGGCTTGATGAGGTCGGTGTCCGCGCCGGGAATGATCTGGTCCATGAACTCGACCACGGTCACTTCACTGCCGAGCGCCGAGTAGACGGTGGCCATTTCCAGGCCGATGATGCCGCCGCCAACGACCAGGAGCTTTTTGGGCACGTCCTTGAGTTCGAGCGCGCCGGTGGAGTCCATGATGCGCTCGTCGTCCCAGGGGAACGCCGGCAGGCGAACGGCCTGCGAACCGGCCGCGATGATGGCGTACTCGAAACGGATGAGCTTGGTGCCTTCGGCGGTCTGCACTTCCATCTCGTTGGGCGACACGAAGCTGCCCACGCCTTGCACGGTGCGCACCTTGCGCTGCTTGGCCATGCCGGCCAGGCCGCCGGTGAGCTTGCCGACCACCTTGCCCTTGAAGTCGCGCAGTTTGTCGATGTCGATCTTGGGCGCGCCAAAGCTCACGCCGTGCGCGGCCATGGCCTCGGCCTCGTCGATCACCGCGGCGGCGTGCAGCAGGGCCTTGGAGGGGATGCAGCCCACGTTGAGGCAGACGCCGCCGAGCGAGGCGTAGCGCTCGACCAGCACGGTGTCGACATCCAGGTCGGCGGCGCGGAACGCGGCGGTGTAGCCGCCGGGGCCGGAGCCGAGCACGACCAGCTTACATTCGATGTCAGGCGTGCGGCCCGACGCACCGGCCGCCTTGGGCGCCGGGGCAGCAGCGGGTGCCGGTGCGGATGCGGCCACGGGGGCCGGCGCCGGAGCGGCAGCCTTGGGTGCATCGGCCTTGGCGGCGCCGTCAGCGGCTTCGAGCACGGCGATAACCGCGCCTTCGGACACTTCGTCGCCCACCTTGACCTTGAGCTCCTTGATCACGCCGGCAGCGCTGGAGGGAATCTCCATGGTCGCCTTGTCCGATTCGAGCGTGATCAGGCCCTGTTCCTTGGCGACGGTGTCGCCAACTTTCACCAGCACCTCGATCACCGGCACGTTGTCGTGACCGCCGATGTCGGGAACCTTGATTTCGATGGTGCTTGCCATGGGGATTCCTTGAATTTCTTTTCGCTACGCAGTGAGGGCGGCGCACGAGTGGCCCCTCGACCTAACCCTCTCCCCGCCAGGGAGAGGGCATCGTTGGCGAGGCGTCAGAGCAGCAGGCGGCGGATGTCGCCCAACTGCTGCGCGAGGAACGAAGCGAAACGGGCGGCCAGCGCACCGTCGATCACGCGGTGATCGTAGGAGAGCGACAGCGGCAGGATCAGGCGCGGCGCGAATTCCTTGCCGTTCCACACGGGCTTCATGGCGGCCTTGGACACGCCAAGGATGGCCACTTCCGGCGCGTTGACGATCGGCGTGAACGCGGTGCCACCGATGCCGCCCAGCGAAGAGATGGAGAAGCAGCCGCCGGACATTTCGTTGGGGCCGAGCTTCTTGTCGCGCGCCTTCTTGGAGATTTCGCCCAGTTCGATGGCGAGGTCCAGCAGGCCCTTCTTGTCGCAGTCGCGGATCACCGGCACCACCAGGCCATCGGGCGTATCCACCGCGATGCCGATGTGGAAGTACTTCTTGAGGATCAGCTTTTCGCCGGTTTCATCCAGCGAGGCGTTGAACTGCGGGAACTTCTTGAGCGCCGCGACCACCGCCTTGATCTGGAACACCAGCGGGGTGACCTTGAGGTCCTTGTTCTCTTCGCCGAGCTTCTTGCGGAAGGCTTCCAGCTCGGTGATGTCGGCGTCTTCGTGCTGGGTGACGTGCGGGATCATCGCCCAGTTGCGCGCCAGGTTGGCGCCAGAGATCTTCTGGATGCGCGAGAGCGGCTTTTCCTCGACGGGGCCGAACTTGCTGAAATCCACCTTGGGCCACGGCAGCAGGTTGAGGCCGCCGCCGGTTGCCACGGGGGCGCCGCTGGGGCGCGCGCCGGAGGCCAGCGCGTGCTTCACGTAGCCGGTCACGTCCTCACGCTGGATACGGCCGCTGCGGCCGCTACCCTTCACCTGGCGAATATCCACGCCCAGCTCGCGCGCAAAGGCGCGGATGGCCGGGCTGGCGTACGGGGCATCGCCCGGCATGACGATCTTGGAGTCGAACGGCGGGCGCGCGGTGGGTGCCACATCGCCTTCGGGCGCGTTGCCCGGCAGCACGCTGCGGCCACCGACCGGCTCGGGCTTCTCCTGCACCGCGGGCGCCTCGACCTTGGCCGGCGCGGCCTGCGGGGCGGGCGCGGCTGCCGGAGCGGCGCCACCGGCGGCCTCGACCAGGGCGATGACGCTGCCTTCGGACAGCTCGTCACCCAGCTTGACCTTGATTTCCTTGACCACGCCGGCGAACGGGGCCGGCACTTCCATGGTGGCCTTGTCCGATTCCAGCGTGATCAGGCCCTGGTCCTTGGCGACGGTGTCGCCCACCTTCACCAGAATCTCGATGACCGGCACGTCGGTGCTGCCGATGTCGGGCACCTTCACTTCCTGCACGCCACCGCCGCTGGCAGCAGCCGGCGCGGGCGCCGAGGCGGCGGCGGGAGCCGACTTGGCCGGAGCCTCGGCCTTGGCAGGCGCGGCGGCCGGGGCCGGCGCCGCAGCGGCAGCCTCGCCCTCGGCTTCGATGATGGCGATGAGGGCGCCCTCGGACACCTCGTCACCCACCTTCAGCTTCACTTCCTTTACCGTACCCGCGAACGGGGCCGGCACTTCCATGGTCGCCTTGTCCGACTCCAGCGTAACCAGGCCTTGCTCCTTGGCCACCTTGTCGCCGGGTTTCACCAGCACTTCGATCACCGGCACGTTCTCGCTGCCGATATCGGGAACGCGTGCTTCTTTGAGGTCGGCCATGGTTTCTCCTACGGATGGCGATGGCGAGCCGGCGGGGATGACGGTCGCGTAAGGCTTTAATCATAGCGAACGAGACCCGATTCCGGACGCTTTTGGATCGTTTTAATCCACCATTCGCATACGTATGCAGTGCGTTTCCCGACGTTTCGTGGCCCCGCGCGGGTACCCGGCGCCCGTTGACGATCTTGGCGTCGCCCGCGTTGCGTCGGCATACCCTTTCGAGCCGGGGCGGTTTGCCCCAGCTCGGCGTCATCGCACAAGGGTGTGGCGGCCTGCGCCCCGCCCTCTTCGTTGCATCGGCGCGCAACCCGCTTCCAGCACGAGCCGCGCGAAGATCGTCAACCGGTGCTCAACCCTCCGGCTGGCTCGGCAGGCGCCCCTGCACCACGGTCAGCTCGCGCTGCGGATAGGGAATGCTGATGCCGGCGGCGTCGAAATGCTCCTTCACTGCGCGCAGCAGGTCGGCCTGGGTGGCCCACACATCACTACTGCGAACGTAGGCGCGCAGCACGAGTAGCACGGCGCTTTCGCCCAAGCTGTCGGTCCATACGCCCGGCTCGGGGTCTTTGAGGATGCGCGCGTCGGCGGCGTAGAGCTGGCGGATGATGTCCATGGCCTTGCCGATGTCGTCGCGATAGCCAATGCCCACCTTCAACTCCAGGCGACGGGTACCGCGGCGGTTGAAGTTGATGATGGCATCCGAGCCGATCTTGGCGTTGGGCACCACGGCTTCGCGGTTGTCCGGCAGCACCAACAGTGTGTGCATCAGGTTGACGCTTTCCACCGTGCCATCCACGCCACCGGCCTTGATGAAATCGCCGATGCGAAACGGACGGAACACGATCAGCAACACACCCCAGGCAAGGTTGCTGAGCGACCCTTGCAGCGCCAGGCCAATCGCCAGGCCGCCCGCGCCCAGCGCGGCCAGCAAGGGTGCGGAAGGCACGCCGGCCTGCTGCAAGGCCATCACCACGATCAGCGCGATCAACACGCCGTTGATGAGGTTACGCAAGAAGCCACTGAGGGTTTCGTCCACGTTGGCACGACGCATGGCGCGGCGCGCGAAATTCGCCACACGCGCGGCCAGCCACAGGCCGACCAGCAGGGTCAGCAGGGCCAGCCCGAGATTGATGATGAGAGAGATGCTGCTTTCGGAGAAATGCAGGCGCGCCAGAAGATCGTGCATGGACCGGTCACTCGTGCGGAACAAAGCGCAAGAGCGTAGGGATAGCCGAGTTAACTCCGCGTTGGCGCGCAAAAAGGGCCGCGCCGGGAGTGGGGGCGCGGCTCAAGGCCGTGCTGGGGAGCGGCGACCGAGGGATGCATACGCGGGGTCGCCTCAATCGGCGCGCGCATGCTCCGTGGCTGTTACCAGCTTCTTGTTGTCCTGTGCATTCGGGTCGCGGGAAAGCAACTGCAGGCGTGAGCCATCCTGCAGGCGGAACTGGAACTGCTGTTGCAACTGATCGAGTTGGGTCAGACGCGGGCACAGCGCTTCGGCGCGGCGACTGAGGGCATCGGCGCGTGAATTCATTTCACGGTCGATGCTCTTGTCCAGCGAATCGGCGCGCGCCTGCAACGCGGCGACTTTGCTCTGGTCGCCGCTGAGCGCGGCAGTGACGGCCTCGCCGGTGATCTTGCCGACCAGGTCCGACACGGACTCGCCGATGCCTTCACCGATGGTGTCGTCCAGGCCATGGCGTTGCCATACGCCCTTGCCTAGGCTGTCGTCGATCTGTGCGAGTGTCTTGCGGCGGTTTTCATCCAGGCGATCGATCATGCGTTTGCGATCGGATTCGTTTTCGGCGAACGTCGCCATCACCGTGCGCATGGCCGCGTAGCCGATGTTTACGCCTTCGCGCGCCACACTCGCCACCTCGGGCAACAGCGCGCGCACCTGGGTCTCGTAATAGCGCAGACGCTCGGCATCTGCGGCCGACACGGCGATATCGCGGCCATCGATGCGCAACTGCCCGTCGTGCATGGTTACCTGGGTCGGCTTGCCGGCATCGCGCCAAAAGTCGATGCCGCTGCCGCTTACCCGCACGTCGTAGTTGGTGGAGTAACCACAGTTGCCGTTTTGGATGTCGATGTGGCGGGCCTGCGCCGCGCCACTCAAGGCGGTGCCCATCGCCAGCGCCAACAACATGATCGTCCTGCGCATGTCGAATACCCCATGCCATAGGTCGGGCAACCCTTGCCCGACGTCCACGCCACGATGCCGCCCGCGCCCGACCCGAACATGGGCCAGGCGTCATGCCCTGCCATCGGTCATGCCTGACAACCCAAAATTGCCGCAGCGCACATAGGCTTGCGCGGCCCCTCGGGTTAAGTTCCGGGCACGGATTGCCATGAGGGGAGTCGTGGAATGCGGGAGGGGTGGGATGTGATTGTGGTGGGCGCCGGCCTGGCTGGCCTGGTCGCCGCCACCGAACTGGCCGACGCCGGAAAGCGCGTGCTGGTGCTGGATCAGGAGCCGGAACAAAGCCTGGGGGGGCAAGCGTTCTGGTCGTTCGGCGGGCTGTTTTTCGTCAATTCGCCTGAGCAGCGTCGCATGGGGGTGCGCGACTCGCACGCGCTCGCCCTGTCCGATTGGATGGGCACGGCTGCGTTCGATCGCCCGGAAGATCTTTGGCCGCGGCGCTGGGCCGAGGCGTATATCGATTTCGCCGCCGGCGAAAAGCGCGCGTGGCTGCACCGCATGGGGATGCGCTGGTTTCCCGTGGTGGGGTGGGCCGAACGTGGCGGTCATGGTGCTGTCGGCCACGGTAATTCCGTGCCGCGTTTTCACGTGACCTGGGGCACCGGCCCAGGCGTGATCGAACCTTTCGTGCGGCGCGCGCGCGCGGCTCAGGCCAAGGGCCGGTTGCAGTTTGGCTTTCGCCACCGGGTGGACAGCCTGCTGGTCGAACACGGTGCGGTGGTAGGGGTAAGCGGCAGCGTGTTGGCGGACGATGCAGTGGATCGCGGTAAGCCCAGTTCGCGCGAGGTTACCGGCGCGTTCGCGCAGCGGGCGCAGGCGGTGATCGTGGCCTCGGGCGGCATCGGCGGCAACCACGAACTGGTGCGCAAGAACTGGCCCGAACGGTTGGGCAAGCCGCCCGCGCGCATGCTGTGCGGCGTACCTGCGCACGTGGATGGACGCATGCTGGGCATCAGCGAGGCGGCAGGCGCGCGGCTGATCAACCGCGACCGCATGTGGCACTACGTGGAGGGCATCGAGAACTGGAACCCGATCTGGCCAATGCATGCTATCCGCATTCTTCCGGGCCCCTCCTCACTGTGGTTCGACGCCACCGGCAAGCGCTTGCCGGGTCCGTTCTGGCCCGGTTTCGACACACTGGGCACGCTGGAACACCTGCGGCGCACCGGGCACGACTACAGCTGGTTCGTACTCGATCAGCAGATCATCCGGCGCGAGTTCGCGCTCTCCGGTTCGGAACAAAACCCGGACCTCACCGGCAAAAGCTGGCGACAGGTCGCCAAGCGGGCCGTGGGCAAAGGCGCCCCTGCGCCGGTGGAAGCATTCAAGCAACACGGTCGCGACTTCATCGTGCGCAACACGCTGGAGGAGCTGGTGGAGGGCATGAATGCGCTGGCCGGCAATCGCCTGCTGGATATCGCGCAGATTCGCCGCGAGGTGGAAGCACGCGACCTGCAATTTGACCAACCGTTTACCAAGGACGGCCAGGTCATGGCCATCCACAACGCGCGGCGCTATCGCGGCGACAAACTGGTGCGCGTGGCCAAACCGCATCGTCTGCTCGACCCCGCCAACGGGCCGTTGATTGCGGTGCGCCTGAACATTCTCACGCGCAAAACGCTAGGTGGGTTGGAAACGGATCTGCAAGCGCGCGTGCTCGATCACCAGGGCCAGCCCTTGCCCGGACTCTACGCGGCCGGCGAAGCCGCGGGCTTTGGGGGCGGCGGGCTGCATGGCTATCGCGCCCTGGAGGGGAGCTTCCTCGGTGGCTGCCTGTTCTCCGGCCGCGCAGCGGGTCGATCAGCGGCGGCAGCGCTCGCATGAGTGTGCATGCCCTGCCCCGCATCGCCATTTATGGCGCCGGCAGCGTTGGCGGCTACCTGGGTGGACGCCTGCACGAACACGCGCGCGTCACGCTGATTGGGCGCCATCGCGTGATCGATACGCTGCGTCTATCTGGCTTGACCTGGAGCGACCTGGAAGGCCATCGCCAGCACATTCCCGCCAAGTCGCTGGACCTGCAACTGAACCCGTTCGCCGCCGCCAAGGCGCATCTGGTGTTGGTCACGGTGAAGTCCTCATCCACGGAAGAGGTCGCTCGCGAACTGGCGCAGGTTGCCGCACCGGGCGTGCCCATCATCAGTTTCCAGAACGGCCTGCATAACACCGAGCTGCTGCGTGCGGCCTTGCCCACGCATCCCGTATTGGCCGGCATGGTGCCCTTCAACGTGGTGCAGCATCAGCGCGGGCATTTTCACCAAGGCTCCAGTGGCTCGCTGATGGTGGAGCCGCACGCCTCGCTCGCGCCCTTTCTGCCGATCTTCGAGAACGCCGGCCTGCCACTGATCCAGCGCAAGGACATGCTCGCCGTGCAGGTGGGAAAACTGCTGCTCAATCTCAACAACGCAGTGAACGCGCTTTCCAATCTGCCGCTGCGCGAGGAACTCTCGCAGCGCCTGTGGCGGCGCTGTCTGGCTATGGCGCAACGCGAAGCGCTGGCGGTGTTTGCCGCGGCGGGCATTCGCCCGGCCAAGCTCACCCCGTTGCCACCCAATTGGTTGCCACGCGTGCTGGAGCTGCCCGATGCGGTGTTCCGCCGGCTCGCTTCGCGCCTGCTTTCCATCGATCCGCTTGCACGCTCGTCCATGTGGGAGGACCTGGACACCGGCCGCCCCACCGAGGTCGATGCCATCAACGGCGAGATCGTGCGACTGGCGCAAAGCTATGGCATCCGTGCGCCGATCAACGAGCGCCTGGTATCGCTGCTGCACGAGGCGGAGCGCGCCCGTCGTGCCTGGCGCGCCACGCAGTTACTAGACGAGTTGAACGCAGCTCAGTGATGAGGCGCCTGGTAGAGATGCTTGCGTGTGTGACGCAGTGAGACGGTTTCCCAACCGGCTACCACCACTAGCAGCAAGGTCGTCAATCCGGCCAGCGTCAATACCGTCAACTTCATTGCCGGCCAGGCCAGCAGGGCCAATACGATCAGGCCCACCCGATGAGAGAACGGAAAGTTGGTGCCGTTCACCGTCTGCTTGAACAACGCATTGCCAAGCAAGTACAGCGCCGGGCCACCGAGTAACACCGCCACCTGGCCGACCTCACCCATGGCATGGGGATGGGTGAGGCTGAGCTCGTCGCCCACCGCGCACACCACGATGCCCGCCACGATCAACAGGTGCAGATAGGTGTAGCCCAACCGTGCCACACGCCCCGGGTCGGCCGACTCGCTGATCGAACGGCTACCGCGCTCGGCGGCAATGTCGAAATAGATCCACCACATCGCCACGCAACCGAGAAAGGCAATGCTGAAGACTGCCCAATCCTCCAGCGTGCGCGCGCCTTCGGCGAAGCTGCTGCCGGTGACCACCACCGACTCGCCCAGCGCGATGATCACAAACAGGCTGCAACGCTCGGCCATGTGGCCGCCCTCCACGTCCCACTCGCGCGTGTTCGAACGGCCCAGCCCCGGCACATAAAAGAATGCGGCCGGGCCCAGGTATTCGATACCCAGCGCCACGGCCCAGCACGCCAGTCGCTGCTCCCCACCCAGCAAGGCGCCGGCGATCCATAGCAAGCCCGAGCCCACCAGCCAGATCGTGATGCGATGAAAGTTGTAGCGCGCGCTTTGTGGCGCGTCGCGCAAGGCCCAAACCATGAACAGCGAGCGCCCCACCTGCATGAACACGTACGCGCCAGCGAACACGTAGGCGCGCCCGTCGAATGCTTCCGGCAACGCGGTGGACAACAGCAATCCAGCGAACATCAACACCAACAGCAACAAGCGAACGGCCAGACGTTCGGGGTCCAGCCAATTGGTGATCCAGCCAGTGAAGATCCAGACCCACCACACCGCAAGGAACAGCAGCAACACATGCAGCGCCCCCATCAGGCTCATGTCTTGCTGCAAGGTGTGCGACAGCTGGGTTACCGCGTAGACAAACACCAAGTCGAAGAACAACTCGACGTTGGTGACCTTGCTGTGCATGCCGGTGCCGCGGGGGCGCAGCAGACTGCGCCGGCCGGCTTCGGCCATCTGGATCGTTTCGGACATGGTGCGACCTCCCTCTGTCGCACCTGTTATCGCATGGTCGGGCGCGCGCGTGCCATCTCCGCCGGGGGCACGTCAGCAGATGCCCGATCGCGGATGGCTGCCGCAAACACGCAAGAGGCTCACGTGCCAATGACCCATCAAGCGTCATTTCGCTGGGGGCGCGGATCAGCGCCCCGCGTCGCGAAACCCAGCCACACGACCTTCTGCCACCACGATGGTGATCAACCGGCCTTCCACGCGGTATTGCCAATGCTCTCCGGTGGCTTCCTGCTTTGGGGCCAGTTTGCGCCCTTTGCCGCCCGAGGATTTCGACGGTCGCGCCGTCGCTTTGCCGCGTGCCTTGTGCAAGGGTTTGCCGAGCACTTCCACCACACGCGCGGCGCTGTCCCCAGCCACCAGCACCTGGCTACCCACACGCAGAGTGGCGGTATCTGCATGCGCCGCCAGCGCCGCGCTCGCGATGATCCAACCCAGAATCCAGCGCATTCCGCCTCCGTGGACCTGCCGCATCGATGCGGCTACCCACGCTAGCGTGGTCGCGCGCCGGGTGCTTGCGACCCCGGCCCGGCAGCTCGTAGGCCGCCGGCCCGGTGCCGACCTCAGCGGGTGCGATCCTCGATGTCGGCTACCTTGCCGTTGAGGATGGTGACGATGACGATGCGCCCGTTGTCTCGCAAGTACTGCCAGCGCTCACCCTGGTAGCCACCCAGGTCGCTTTCGATTGGCTCTTTCACGGCGGGCGATCCCAGCAACTGCATGGCCCGCACTGCGCTGTCGCCCACGGTCAGCACTTCGCTGCCCACGCGATAGGTGCTGCTGGCATGCGCAGCCAGGCTCAACGACAACAACAGAACCGCGAGATAGCGACGCATGGGGAACTCCTTGTCTTGAGGGGAATGGTCAAAAGCCCGCGCCCGGACGAGCGAGGTAAATCTGCTCGTCCGGCGTGCTGGTGCGACCCAGCACCGGGTTGCGGTGCGGAAAGCGACCAAATTGCTCGATCACTGCGTGATGACGCCGGGCGTAATCGAGATAGTTTTCGAACGGCTCGCGCTGCTCGGGCGGCAAACCTGCCACGAGTTGTTCAAACAGGTGCACGCAGTGCCGTTGCATGCCCAAGTCCTCGGCATGCTCCAGCGGCAGGTAGGCAAACAATCGTTGCGATGGCGGTAGACGCCGGTCGTCGCCTCGCGCTATGCCGGCAAGCGCCAAGGCTTGCGCCTTGGCGTCGGCCGACCAGGCGCGCGCGTCGTCGCGATGGATATTACGACTGAACTGATCGAGCACGATCAGTAGCGCCAACCAGCCCTCGGGCGTATCCGCCCAGTGATCCAGCGCGCCGAGCGAAGCGGCCTCCAGCGCGGGAGAAAAAAGCGCCCGGATACGGGCATCAAACGCCAGATCGCGCACAAACCAGCGGGGTTGGGCTTCCGCCGAGAAACAGAAATCCAGGACATCCTTGGGGGTGATCGTCATGCCCGCTCCTGGGCCGCGAAAAGGGTCAGCCGTGGGTGGTGCCGGCGAGGCAATGCATGTCGTTGTGGATACCGTGCAAGCGCGCGAGCTGCGCGCCAAGTACCCGGGCAGATTCCGCGCTGGCGTGCGCTATCTGCTCCTCGAAGCAATGCAGCAAGATGCATTCGTTGCGGGCCAGGCGATGGATCCACGCTACGTCACGGTCATGCGACATACCCACTGAAAGCTCGGCCAGGGCACTGCGCACGGAACCGGCCAGGGTGCCGTGGCGGGCCGGCGTGTGACCGCCTGCGCGTACCTGGCCTTGCAGGTCGCCGATCAAGGCGTCGAGCGTATGCAGATTTTCCTGCAGCAACGCCTGCAGGCCAGGCTCGCGCACCTGACGGAGCGCGCGGCGGTACAGGTCGCGATCATCGATGCCTCGCCTGATCAGGGCGTTGTAGCGCGGTACTCGAACGTGCGACACGAGGTCGCCTCCTGCCTGCGGGTGGGGGACTGCGGCACCATCCTCGCCCTTTGCCACTTAGCGGAAGGTTAACCTGACGCGAGGAATGCCTTTGCGCTCAGCCGGCATTTCACTGTCCCACGTCCAGCAGGTCGAGCGGCTGACCGTTCGGCCCACGAATGCCCTGCTGTAGATCAGCCAGCCGCTGGATGGACGGGCAGAGCGCCTGCACCTGCGGCGCCAGTCCCGCCAGGCGCTGCTCCAGGCGAGGGCGCAGCTGGGTGGAAAGGTCGGCCGCGGTGTCGCGCAGATTGGCCGCGGCCTGGAGATCGCCGCTCATGGCCGCCTGCAACGCCTGCTGACCAAGATCGTTCGCCAGCAGCGGCATCAGGTCGGCCGCCAACTGATTGGCGTACTCATCGGCCAGGTTGCCCTGCCAGTCGCGGGTGCTGTTGGTATTGGCGATGCGCTGCTTGAGTTCGGCGGCCCGGCTGGCGATGCGATGATCCAGCTCAGCACGGGTATCAGGCGCCAAGGACAGGCGAGCCCCCTCGTCGTGCATCGCGGCCGCCAACTGATCCACCCCTTGCGACGCCACGGCCTTCACCCGCGGCACCAGCGCCCGTAGCTCACGCTCGAACAGGGCCAGGCGATCCTGGTCCTCGGCGCGTAGCGGCACCGTGGCGCCGTCGGCACGCAAGGCGCCGTCATGCAGAACAACTTGGCGGGGCGCCAGTTGCGGCCGGTCAAACACGAGCTGAGCCGGCGCCACGGTGAGGTCGTAGCTGCTGGTGGCATGGCAGGTGGTGGACAGGTCTTGTGCTGCCCCTGTCAACGGGAACAGGCAAAGGCCAAGCCATAGGGAGAAGCGGCGGGTACGCATGGGCAATCCGGTGACGGGCATACCGCATGCGATAACCGGCGCTGCCGCAACCGACGCTGAATTCAGCGTCGTACTGGCCTTGTACGGAACTGCGCACGCGCCGCCGGCCGGCCCAGCCACCACGCCAAGCCCACCAATACCGGCACCGCCAGCGCACGCAAGGCCAACGACACCATGACCGTACGATGCACGTGATCGAAGGCCGCTTGGGAAGCGGCATCCAGCGGCGTCTGTGCGTTGGTCAGGGTGAAGGCATGGCTGAACTCGCGCCACTGGGCCAGTGCGTAGCATCCGCCCAGCAGCCCCCAGGCCACCGCCAGCACGATGGCGGCCACCTGCATGGCCGGTCGTGCCCAGCCTTGACGGAGAATCACACCGGCGCAGATCACCACCACGGCGAAGGCGGCGCTGAAATAGCCCACATCCCACGCCAGCATGCGATGCAGCTGCGCGGTCGCCTCGGCATCCAGGGTGGCGCCTCCTTGCAGCGCGTCCCACAAGTGCTGGGCATGCACTGCGTTCTGTAAGCAGCCAAAGGCCGCCAGCAACAGGATCAACCACACCAGGATGCGCCAGAACGCAAAGCCTTGAGCGCGCTCGCCTTCGCGTTGAACCCGCAACGGCATCAGCCCGAAGCCTTGAGGGTCTTGAGGTCGGCCAGCACCTGGGCGGAGTTCTTCTCGGGGTCCACATCCTGGTAGACCTTGGCGATCTTGCCCTGCGGATCGATCAGGAAGGTGGTACGGCGTGCGTACTTGAAACCGACCTTGGAGGCGAGCACGCCATAGGCCTGCGCGGTATGGCTGTCCGCGTCCGACAGCAAGGGGAACGGCACGTGGTATTTCTCAGCGAACTCCGCGTGGGACTTTACGTTATCCAGGCTCACGCCCAGCACGTCGGCGCCGGCCTGGCGCAGCTTGGCGATATCGTCACGGAAGGTGCAGACCTCCGTGGTGCAGCCCGGGGTGAAATCCTTCGGATAGAAATACAGCACCACCCAGTGACCACGGTGGTCGGCGGGCGTGTGCCACTTGCCGTTCTGATCCTGCAGGCGGAATTCCGGAGCGACCTGACCTACCTGCGGCAGCGCCGCGGGTTCATCGGCATAAGCCGGCACGATGAGGCCAAGCAACAGGGTGAGCATCAACAACAGCGAAAGGCGGCGCATGGTGGCACTCCGGGTACGTGGAAACCGGCCAAGTGTACGCGTTCCAAAAACAAAGGGCGCCATGGGGCGCCCTTTGCTCAGGCAAAGCCTGGATCAACGACGGGTGATGGAGAACGCACCCACCGACACGCCAAGGTTGATGCCCTGGCCACTGCCATGCAGGGCCAGCGACGTGGTGCCCTTGGTGAGCACCTGGGCTTCGCCACTCTTGCCCACACCCGCCTCGGCGCTGGCCTGCGCGTAATCGCCGAATACATCGTCGATGCTGCGCACGTGGGTGATGTCACCCTTGCCGTTATCGATGCGGTACTTACCGGCCGTAAGGCCACCGCCGTTTATGGTGATCTTTACGTTAGCGCGCTGCCCGTTGCTGCACACCACCGTGCCGGTGCCGGACGCATGCTTGTAGATCGCCGACCAGCCCGACAGGCTGAAACTCAGATCGCACTTGACGTCGGCCTCAGCGGCTCGCGCCTGGGACACCGGCAGTGCGGTCATGGCGCCCGCGCAAGCCAACACCAGAGCAGCCATGCCAAAGGAACGCTTGATCATCGTAGTCTCCTTACGTTGAGTGAGGACTTCAGACGGCAACGACGATTGTCACCAACCTTCCTGAACAACCGCCAAGGGCTGAGTCCTTCCGTTCATCCTCAGCAAGCATCGTGAACGTCGCGTGCACACGTGGCTTGATGCTCCGCTAACAAGGGCCCGAGCAGACTCATTCGGCACCTGCAACACGAGGATTGCCCAATGAAAGCCGCCCCTTTCCTGACTGCCAGCACCCTACTCTGCGCGCTACTCAGCCCCACCCTACTGGCCCAATCTTCCGGTGCGGCAGCACCCACGAAAACCCGGACAGTGTGCGAGAACGTCACCGTGCAGGATCAACCCAAGGACTCGCACCAGATCGCCGGCATGGCCATTGGCGGCGTGGCCGGCGGCCTGCTCGGCAACCAGGTGGGCAGCGGCAAGGGGCGAACGCTAGCCACCGTGGCGGGCGCCGCTGGCGGCGCGTACGCTGGCAAGAAGGTGCAGGAAAATCAGCAAACCAAGAACACACACGTGGAACGGCGCTGTCACCAGGTAAGCGGCTGAAGACAGGCCGAGCACCACGAGGGGGAATGCATGCTCAAGTATTCGCTGGTCGGCTACGACGGTTCCGCTACCTCCCAGCGGGCGGTGCGCTTTGCCGTGGATTTGGCCCAGGCTTGCGGCGGGCGCGTGCGCGTCGTGTCGGTGTTGCAGGTAACCGAGGGTAGCGCGGACACCTGCGCGCTGATGATCACGGACTCCGGTGCCAAGCGGTGCACCCAGCTGCTGGACGAAGTTCGCCGCCTGGTGCCTGGCGGCGAGGCCGTGATCGATGCCGAGGTCGTGCGCGGCAGCCCAGGCGATGTGCTGCTGGAGCAGGTTCGTCGACACGACATTGACCATATCGTCATTGGCCATACCGAACGCGGGGCCCTCGCGCGCTGGTTGCTGGGCTCGGTATCCAGCGATGTGCTCGAGCGCGCCCATGTGCCGGTGACCGTGGTGCGTTGACGCGCATTTCACGGGGTCGGCCCCGGTTAATCCCCGGGCGCCGTCCCGTCGTATGCTTTGTCACACTTTCGTCATGCCCGGCCGGCGCGTACCCTCTCGCGCCGCCGACCCGCACAGGAATGCCCCGTGAGCTACGCCCAACCGTTGCCCTGGACTTTGGAAAGCCTGGACTTCAGCCGTATCGACATCGCACGTGTGCGCCAGAACGAAGATTTGTTCTTCCTGCTCTGCAGTGCCTCGTTCGTGGAGAGCGGCTCGGATCTCTACACCCATAACCTGGTCGATCACTTTGCCGGCGATGAAGAGCTGCAAACCTGGCTCAGCCAGCACTGGGAGCACGAGGAGCTGCAGCATGGCCGCGCCCTGGCCGCCTACGTGAAGGCCGTATGGCCCGAGTTCGACTGGGATCGCGGCTTTGCCGCGTTCTGGGCTGAGTACGGCGCCATGTGCACCAATGAGCAACTGGAGAAGAGCCGCGGCCTCGAGCTGGCGGCACGTTGCGTGGTGGAAACGGGCACGGCGAGCCTGTACCGCGCGCTCAACGACATCACCGACGAGCCCGTGCTCAAGCAGCTCACCGGCCACATCAAGAGTGACGAGGTGCGGCACTACAAACACTTCTATCAGCATTTCCGGCTGTACCGCGAGCGCGAAGGCTTTGGCCGTTACAAGGTGTTCCGCGCCATCCTGCGTCGCGTCAACGAAATCAAGAGTGAAGACAGCGACGTCGCCCTGCGCCACGTGTTCAACCAGTGCTATCCGCAGCACCAGGGCAACGAAGCGGAATTCCGCCGCATCGCCGGTCGCGCGCAAAACCTGTTGCGCCGGAACATTCCCGCCGAGATGACAGTGAAGATGCTGCTCAAACCGTTGGACTTGCCGCCGCGCGTGCAGAACGCCGTGGAGAAGCCGCTGGCACGCATCGCCGAGAAGCTGTTTCTCCACTGATTCCCGCGCACCACGCAAACAAAACGCCCCGGCCAAGACCGGGGCGCGTTGTTTGATGGCCATGGCAACGGCTTATTTGGCCGGGCGTGGCTGATCCTCGACCTCACGCGGCTTGCCCTGCTGCGGCTCCTTGAGCTTGGCAATGTCCACCGGGCGAATCTGCTTGATGAAACACGGCGCATCCCGCGACCCCGTGAGCACGCGGTCAAACCGCGCCGATACTTCATTGACGCTGGAAGTAAGGCCGATATGGTTGGTGAATTGCAAGTTGGGACAGCGGCCGTCCAGGTCCAGTAGCCATGCTTCGTTCGGCCGGGTGTAGATCGCCAACTGGCTATCGCTCAATGGCTCCCACGACCACAGCGTGAAGTAGCGAAAACTCTTGGTCGGCTCGCCGGCGGCGGCGGCATAGGCTTGCTGACGGGCCTCGATGCGAGCGGTGTAGTCCTTGCCCACGCGGGCACAGCCCGCCAGCAATACGCCGGCGACCAACGTGGCAAGGATGGTTCTCAGTGTCATGACTCATGACCTCCGTTGTTGCATTTCCCTAGAACGCACGACACGCGCATGCGCTTACTTTTTCTTGGCCTGCTTGGGCAGCGGCTGCCACTTGGCCGGGTCGAAGCCGCCCACCTCGTAGACGAGGGTGACCTTCTTTTCGCCGTCCTGCAGGGTCACATCCATGGTGATCTTCTTGGCCTTCTGCAACTGGGCAATGAAGGCTTTGTCGTCACTGAACAACAGTGCGGGTTCGCCGGTACTCGGTGCGAACGCCTTGATGCTGCCGGGCTTGCCGTCGAAGGTCGCCTTGAGCGTGCAATTGCCCTTGCACACAAAACCGTGCGGGCCGCCGTTAAACAGGAAAGCATTCTGGCCCCACTCGGTGTGGCGCCGCAGTACCAGGCGCACGCGGTCGCCGCTGGCCGGCTCACTGTTGTAGATGGTGGCGGTGGACTGGGTGCCGCCCGCCATCGGCGATACCTGGTACTGCCACAGGCCTTCCAGGCGATTCTTTTCGCTGGTTTCCTGGTAGCGCTTTTCGATGGCCGGCAGGCTTTGCTGCACTTCCTGCGCGGCGGCGCTGTTGGGATAGCGGCTGACAATCTCCTTGCCCATGGTTACCGCCATCTGGTCATTGCCAATGCGCAGGAGCTGGCGATAGGTGTCGAGCTTCTGCGCCGAATCGTCCGCTGGGGCTTGGGCGGCCTGACCCGCCGGCGCGGAGGAGTCGCCCGACTGCGAGCAGCCGGCAAGGGCAAACAACGTACCGAAAGCGGCGAGGCAGAGGCGCGGGTTCATGGCAACAGGTCCTATGTCGGGAATGTTCTAGATTGGGACGAGCGGACACCGTGACGCAACCGTTGCCTGACGGCACGATTCAGGCACTCACCGGCACCTCGCCGAAGCGCTCGCGCAGTTGCGCACGATAGCGCCGGCTGCAAGGCACGCTGGAGCCGTCGCGCAGAGTAAGGCGCGCATCGCCGGTGTCCAGCGGCTCGATCTCCTGCAGGTAATCCAGGTTCACCAGATAGCTGCGGTGCACGCGCACAAAGCGCTGCGGATCGAGCCGCTCTTCAATGCCGGCCATGGTGGCGCGCAGCGGGTAGTCGCGCCCGCGCACATGCAGGTTCACGTAGTTGCCCGACGCTTGCAGCCACTCGATCTCGCGCGCGGCGATCAAGAACTCCTTGCCCAGCTTGCGCACCAGAAAGCGCTCGGGGCGATCGACCGGCTCCACCGGCGGCCCCTCGTCAGGCTCGGCCAGCAGCGAGGCTTCGCCTTGCAGGCGGCGCAGCACGAAGCCGTAGAAGGCGATGATGCCGACAAAAAGGAAATAGGTGCGAATGTCCTTCAGGTACTCGTAGCCCAGCTGCAGGGGCCAATCGTCGCCGAAGTTGTAGTGGTAGCCCCGCAGGCCATAGGCCAGCTTACGCAGCAGCACCATCAGGCCCACGTGGGCCAAGCAGAACGGCACGCTCAGCGCCAGGTGCACTTTGAGGTTGCGGCGCCAAGTGTCAAAACGCATCGGCCAACGCCGGGTGGCCAACACGATCGGATAGATCAAGGCGAGAACGGCCAGACTGCTGGTGACCTCCCACACCCAGGGTTCGAGGTCGCTGGCCCGGGGCGTGCGGTACACATCGTCGAACCAGGCCACCATGCCGTTGAACACAGTGTTGGGCAGAATGAACAGGAGCCAGAAGCCCACCTCGAAGGGGCGCTTCCAGCGCTGAAATGCCCGGTAATCGAATCCTGACCGTTCGCTCATTCGCCCATTCTACGTTCAAGCCGTACCCGCTCGTCCCCACCCACCCACTATTCGTCCCGGGAGCACGTCGATCAATCACTTAGCGGGCGACAGCCGGGCTTGGCGCGCTCACGATGCGCGGCATCTTCCCTGGAGTGCCACCGTGAATCGCCGCCACGATATCGACGCCTTGCGCGTACTCGCCTTTGGTCTGCTGATCCTCTACCACTTGGGCATGCTCTATGTCGGCCCGGCCAGCGACTGGACCTTCCACCTCAAGAGCAGCTACCTGGCCAACTGGCTGCAATACCCCATGATGGCCTCCGGCTTCTGGCGCATGGATCTGCTGTTCCTGATTTCCGGCCTGGCGGTGCACTTCCTGCGCGGCCGGCTGAGTTTGCCGCGGCTGGCGTGGAAGCGCACAGTACGCCTGCTGCTGCCGCTGTTGTTCGGCATCGCCGTGGTGGTACCTATCCAGCCCTATGTGCAGGGCGTGGCGAACGGCTTGGTGGCACCGGGTTTTGGTCATTTCCTGCTGCGCTACTGGACCGGTGGCCCGTGGCCGGCGGGTGCTTTCGATGGCTGGCAGTACGGCTTCACTTGGAACCACCTCTGGTACCTGCCTTACGTGTGGCTGTACACCATGCTGCTGATCGCGCTGTTGCCTGCGTTCGAGTCAGCGCCAGGGCGACGTGTGATCCATGCCTGCCGTCAGTTGCGTGGCCCGGCGTTGCTGCTGGTGCCGGCGCTACCCTTGGTCGGCTACTCGATATGGTTGTCGGCGCGCTATCCGATTACCCACGCCTTTGCCAACGACTGGTACGCGCACGCCGGTTACCTCACGGTATTCCTCTATGGCTATGTGCTGGGCACCGACCAGGGGCTGTGGAGCGAGCTGGCACGCCTGCGTCGCCACGCGCTGCGGCTGGCCATCGCGAGCTTTGGGCTGTACTACGTGCTCGACCAGCTCGGCAACTGGGTGGACATGGGCTGGCTACCGACGCCTGCCGTTCACGGCGCGCACCTTTTGATGCGGGCGCTGCACTTTGTCTATGCATGGGCAGCCATCGCCACGGTATTGGGCTACGGACACCAATACCTCAATCGGCCGTTCCACTGGCTACCGTATGCTCGCGAGGCGGTGTACCCGTGGTACATCCTGCACCAAAGCGTGATGCTCGCGGTGGCCTACTGGGCTTTGCCCCGTTACCTCGGGCCGGTGCTGGAGCCGCTACTTGTGTTGCTGGGTACGGTTGCGGGTTGCGCCCTGTTGCATGAGTACGTCATTCGCCGCTCGCGCTGGCTGCGCCCGCTGTTTGGGCTCGATGCCCTGCCGCGCCAACAGGCGACACCCGCTACCGAGCTGGCAGCGCAGCGCGGGTGATCGATGGGGCGGCGAGACGCTTAGGGAAGGTCTGATTAAACGACATGCTGCTCGTCATTCCTGCGAACGCAGGAATCCAGTGCCTTAACGCTCAGGCGCTTGCAGGCGCTTGCAGGCGCTGGATCCCAGCGTTCGCTGGGATGACGATGAAATTCAGAGCATCCTTAGTTCTCGCCGCCCATGGTGCTGTCCAGGTGTTCCACGCGATGGATGGCATCGAGCCATACGTAGCAATTCCACTCGGGTACATCCGGGCGCTCCAGTCGAACGACACCGTTGATGCCCTCGTTCTCCTGGCGATCGCGGAACACCTGCACGTTGGGACGCGCACTGACGATGCCATCGCAGGTGCTGCCGTCATGGAGCAGCAGCACTACGTGCCCATTGGCCGGTAATTCGTCCACCAGCGACTCCAGATGACGAATCTCCGCGGGATTGGTATAGACGTGCTCGGCCAACCTTCCCATGCGTCGCCTCTTTGTGACCATTGCGCGACAGACCCTAGGGGCTGGCTCGCCAAGATCCGGTCAAGACCGTGCGACACGCACGTGAAAACCGGCGCTATGCCTCGACGCCGACCACGCCGATAATGCGGGCGTTAAGCCCAGGACCCGTGCATGTCTTCCTCGCCCGCTTCGACGGATGCGCTGCGCTCGCATCCGGCCTTTGTGCAATTCTGGTTTGCCCGCATCTGCTCCGGCTTTGGCTTTCAGATGCTCTCTGTGGCGGTAGGTTGGCAGGTGTATGCCATCACCGGCCGCGCCTTCGACCTGGGCATGATCGGCCTGGTGCAGTTCATTCCTTCGGTGCTGCTGGCGCTGCCTGCGGGGCATGTGGCGGATCAGTTCGAGCGTCGCCGCATCGTGCTGCTCGGGCAAACCGTGGACATGTTGGCCATCGCGGCGCTCGCCGTGGTGAGCCTGCTGCACGCCGCCAATGAGATGCTGATACTCGCCCTGGTGTTCGTGATTGGCGTTGCCAAGGCCTTCGAGTTTCCGGCGCTGCAGTCGATGCTGCCGGCCCTGGTACCCAACAGCGTGCTGCCCCGTGCCATGGCGGCCAGCGCCTCAGCCGGGCAGGCGGCGATGATCATGGGGCCCGCCCTGGGTGGCCTGCTTTATGTGGCTGGACCGGGCATTGTCTACGCGGTGTGTGCGGTGCTGTATTTGATCGCCGTGCTGCTCATGACCCACCTGCGCTACGAGCAGGCCCAACCCAAGCGCGAACCGGCTACGCTCAAAACGCTGTTTGCGGGCGTGCATTTCATTCGCCGCCGTCCCGACGTGCTGGGCGTGATCTCGCTCGACCTGTTCGCTGTGCTGCTTGGCGGCGCCACGGCGCTGTTGCCGATTTTCGCGCGCGACATCCTCAAGACGGGCCCGTGGGGTCTGGGCCTGTTGCGGGCCGCGCCAGCGGTGGGGGCACTGCTGATGTCCTTGTGGCTGGCGCGTCATCACATGCAGCGTCGCGTGGGACCGATCATGTTCGCGTCGGTGGCGGGCTTTGGCGTGGCCACCGTCGCATTCGCGCTTTCCTCCACGCTGTGGCTGTCGCTGGCTGCCCTGTTCGCGCTGGGCGCGTTCGACATGGTGAGCATGGTCATTCGCGGCGCGCTGGTACAACTGGAAACGCCAGATGACATGCGCGGCCGCGTCAGCGCAGTCAATGCGATCTTCATCAATACCTCCAACCAGCTCGGCGAGTTCGAGTCTGGTCTGCTGGCGGCCTGGCTCGGGGCGATCAATGCCACGCTCATCGGCGGCATCGGCACCCTGGTAGTGGTGGCCCTGTGGATGGGGTTGTTCCCCAACCTGCGCCGACGCCAGCGCCTGCAGAGCGAGCCGCCAGCGAGCGCCTGAAGCTCACTATAGTCGGTGCTTCATCCTGCGCGGGAAATAGCGACCATGAATGCACCGACCATTCGTTCGAGCTTCGTCACCGTGCTGGCGTGGATTTTCATCGTGCTGTCAGGCTTGACCAGCTTTATCGGCATCCTGCAGAACGTGATGATCCAGGCGCTGTTCCTGCCGGTCATGCAGCAACAGGCCTTGCACGGTTTTACGCCGACGGGCATGTCCGCGCCGCTCGCCTGGATGCCGACGCTGATGCCGTGGTTCTTCCGTGCGTTCCTGTTGCTTAGCCTGGTTACGCTTACCGCCGCCATTGGCTTGCTTCACCGCAAGAACTGGGCGCGCAAGCTGTTTATTGGCCTGCTTGCGCTCGGCATCGCCTATCAACTGGGCGGCGTGGCGGTGCAGTGGTGGATGTTCGGGCACATGGGTGACATGGTTGCCCAGATGCCCGGCGCACCGCCCCGCGTGGATGCCGTCATGCAGGGCATGCTCACCGTGATGCGCGTCTTCGGACTGATGATGGCGCTGGCCTTTTCCGGCCTCTTTGCCTGGCTGATCCTGCGCCTGCGTCGCGCCGACGTGCGTGCGGAGTTTGGCGAGGTAGCCGAGCGCGGCGACACGGATATCCCTACCGCAGGTTGATCTTGGTCAACCTCCGCCTTCGGCTCGACGGCTAGCATGCGCGCATGTGCTGCACGCAGGAATTGCCCGTTTCATGAACGTCGATATCGTGGTCGTTGGCGCCGGCCCGGCCGGCCTGTGCTTCGCACGCGCGCTGACCGACACTGGGTTAAGCATCCTGCTGGTCGAGCAGCAGCCGCTGGAATCGCTTCGGGAACCCGCTTTCGATGGCCGGGACATCGCGTTGACGCGACGCTCGGTGCAACGGTTGCAGGATCTTGGCATCTGGCATCGCCTGGCGCTGGCCGATGTTTCTCCGCTGCGCCGCGCGCACGTGCTCGATGGCCGCTCACCACAAGGGCTGCGCGTGGCTCCGGTCGGCGATGACGGGACCGAGCTCGGCTTTCTCGTACCCAATCACCGCATTCGTCGCGCGGCTTATGCCAGCGTGGAGGATGACGCACGTATCACCATCGCCAGCGGCGTTGCGGTGCGTGGGCTCAACTACGAGCAGGGGCGCCCACTGATTCAGTTGACGAACGGCGCCAGCGTGAGCGCGCAACTGGTGGTGGCCGCCGACAGCCGCTTTTCGCCCCTGCGACGCGAAGCCGGCATTGCCGCGGATATGCATGACTTCGGCAAGAGCATGCTGGTGTGTCGCATGAGCATCGAGCATTCGCACGAAAGCGAGGCGCTTGAATGGTTCGGTCATGGTCAAACACTCGCTCTGCTGCCCTTGCAAGGCAACCAAGCGTCCGTGGTGCTTACCTTGCCCGGCAAGATCATGAAGGAAGTGATGGCGCTGGACGACGATGCCTTCAACGATGAACTGTGCCGACGCTTCGACCACCGCTTCGGCAACATGCACCTGACCAGCACACGGCATACGTACCCGCTGGTTGGCGTCTATGCGCGCCGTTTCACCGCTCAGCGACTGGCTCTCTTGGGCGATGCTGCAGTAGGCATGCACCCGGTGACCGCGCACGGTTTCAACCTGGGGCTGCATGGTGTCGACCTGCTCGCCAGCGAGATCCGCCGTGCGCATCGAGAGGGTCGCGACATCGGCGCGCCGGAATTGCTGCGCCGCTACGAACGCGCGCATCGTATAGCCACCCGGCCGCTTTACCTCGCCACACTCGCCATCGTGAAGCTGTATACCGATGATCGCCTGCCGGCCCGCCTGGCGCGACGCGCGCTGCTGCACGCCAGCCAGGCCACGCCGCCCTTCCGCCTGGGCCTGGCGCGCATGCTGGCCGCCGAACATCGCTTGCGCTGCCCGGCGCAACTAGCGCCTACATGAATGGCGCCAGCCGCTATTTACGCACCGCTCACGCAAGCGCTGGCAACGTTGAACTTCGACACTGCAAGGAGGACGCCATGGGTAGGTCCTATGACATCGAAAACGGCATTAACGGCGTCCGCGACCGCGTCAGCGACCGGGTGCGTCACTACGCGAACGAAGCTGCCGACCGCGCGGATGAGTTGATCGAGCGCGGCCGCGACGCCCAACGCCGCTTTGGCCGCCATCGCAACACCTATGCCCGTCGCATCGGGCACGCCGCCGAAGATTTTGCCGACGAGGCCAACTACCAGTATCGCCGCCTGCGTCGCCATGTAACGCGCCACCCGGTTGCCACCGCCGCCATCGTCGCGGGCACCGTGGGTGCGTTCCTGCTGCTTCGGCAACTGTTCCGCAGCGACGAGGATTGAGTCGCGCTTCATGACGAGAGAGCCCGCCGCATTGGCGGGCTCTTTTTTTGGCGCGTTGCACGTCAGCGCACCGGAATGCCAAAGAAAACGCCGCGACAAGCGCGGCGTTTTCTTTGGAGCAAGCTTACACCGTGGTCGGGTTCGGCTTGTCCGGGTCGAGCTTGTAGGTCTTGATGGCGCGGGCAACATCCTTGGCGTTGACCTTGCCATCCTTCGCCAGCGCGGCCAGTGCGGCGTGGGCGATCCAATAACGATCCACCTCGAAGAAGCCACGCAGGTGCGCGCGGGTATCGGAGCGGCCGTAACCATCGGTGCCCAGCACGGTGTAGCGCATGCCATCAGGCATGAAGGCGCGGATCTGGTCGGCGTATTCACGCACGTAGTCGGTGGCGGCCACGGCCGGACCCTGACGGTCCTGCAGCAGGCCGGTAACGTACGGCACGCGCTGCTCGGCTTCCGGATGCAGGCGATTCCAGCGCTCGGCATCGAAACCGTCGCGACGCAGTTCGACGAAGCTCGGGCAGGACCAGATGTCGGCGGTCACGCCGAAATCCTTCTCGAGCAGCTCAGCGGCCGCGATGACTTCGCGCAGGATGGTGCCCGAGCCCAGCAGTTGCACGCGCGGCTCGCCCTTCTTCGGCTTGCCGGCATCCTTGAACAGGTACATACCCTTGATGATGCCTTCCTCGGCGCCCTGCGGCAGGTCGGGATGGCTGTAGTTCTCGTTCATCACGGTGATGTAGTAGTACACATCTTCCTGTTCCTGCAGCATGCGGCGCGTGCCGTCCTGCATGATCACGGCGACTTCGTACGAGAACGTCGGGTCGTACGACTTCACGTTCGGAATCGCGCCGGCGAGCAGGTGCGAGTGGCCGTCTTCGTGCTGCAGGCCTTCACCGTTGATGGTGGTACGGCCGGCGGTGCCGCCGATGAGGAAGCCGCGCGCACGCATGTCGCCAGCCGCCCAGGCCAGGTCGCCGATACGCTGGAAGCCGAACATCGAGTAGTACACGAAGAACGGCAGCATCGGCTGGTTGCTGATGCTGTAGCTGGTGGCCGCCGCCATCCAGGCGGCCATGCCGCCGGCCTCGGAGATGCCTTCCTGCAGCACTTGGCCCTTCTGGTCTTCGCGGTAGTAAAGCAGCTGGTCGGCGTCCTGCGGACGGTACTTCTGGCCGAACGGCGCATAGATGCCGATCTGGCGGAACATGCCTTCCATGCCGAACGTACGCGCTTCGTCGGCCACGATCGGCACGATGCGCTCGCCGATCTGCTTGTCGCGCAGCATGAGGTTCATGCCGCGCACCAGCGCCATGGTGGTGGAGATTTCGCGGTCGCCCGAGCCCTTGGTGATCTGCTCGAACGCGGATAGCTCCGGCGCCTTGAGCTTCACTTCAGACTGGCGACGGCGCTGCGGCAGGAAGCCACCCAGCGCACGGCGACGCTCCATCATGTATTCCACTTCCGGCGAGTTCTTGCCCGGGTGGAAGTACGGCACCTCGGCCAGCTTGTCGTCCGACACCGGGATGTTGAAGCGATCGCGGAAGTGACGCACGGCGTCCGCATCCAGCTTCTTCTGCTGGTGCGTGGGGTTCTGCGACTCGCCCGCCGCGCCCATGCCGTAGCCCTTCACCGTCTTGGCGAGGATCACCGTGGGCATGCCCTTGGTGTTCACCGCCTGGTGATAGGCGGCGTACACCTTGTGCGGGTCATGACCGCCACGGTTCAGGCGCCAGATGTCGTCGTCGGACAGGTTGGCGACCATCTCGCGCGTTTCGGGATACTTGTTGAAGAAGTGCTCGCGCGTGTAGGCGCCACCGAAGGCCTTGCAGGCCTGGTACTCGCCGTCCACGGTTTCCATCATCAGCTTGCGCAGCACGCCCTTGGTGTCGCGGGCGAGGAGCGGATCCCAGTAGCTGCCCCAGACCACCTTGATGGCGTTCCAGCCGGCGCCACGGAACACGCCTTCCAGCTCCTGGATGATCTTGCCGTTGCCGCGCACCGGGCCGTCCAGGCGCTGCAGGTTGCAGTTGATCACGAACACCAGGTTGTCCAGGCCTTCGCGGCCGGCCAGCGCAATGGCGCCCAGCGACTCGGGTTCGTCGGTTTCGCCGTCACCCATGAAGCACCAGATCTTTCGATCGGTCTTGGGCATCAGGCCGCGGTGTTCCAGATACTTCCAGAACTGCGCCTGGTAGATGGCCTGGATTGGACCCAGACCCATCGACACCGTCGGCACCTGCCAGTAGTCCGGCATCAGCCAGGGATGCGGATAGGACGACAGGCCACGACCATGGCCGGCCACTTCCATGCGGAACAGGTCGAGCTGCTCTTCGCTGATGCGGCCTTCCAGGAACGAACGGGCATAGATGCCCGGGCTGGAATGGCCCTGATGGAACACCAGGTCGCCCGGGTGATCGGCGCTTGGTGCGCGCCAGAAATGGTTGAAGCCCACGTCATACAGCGTGGCCGAGGACGCGAAACTGGCGATGTGCCCGCCCAGCTCGCCCGGCTTGCGGTTGGCGCGCACCACCATGGCCATCGCGTTCCAGCGGACCAGCGTGCGGATGCGCCATTCCATCGCCGCGTCGCCGGTCATCTTCGCTTCGTTGGCCGGAGCGATGGTGTTGACGTACTCGGTAGTCGGATTGAACGGTAGGTAGCCACCCGCACGACGCGTCGAATCGACCATCTTTTCCAACAGGAAATGCGCGCGCTCGGTGCCATCGTGATTAATAACGGCATTGAGCGATTCAACCCATTCCTGGGTTTCGGTGGGATCGAGGTCCTGTTGGAGGATGTCGTCGAGCTGATCCATGGGGAGCTTCTCTCCGCGGCGCCGGGGGGTCGGCGCGGCAACTAGGTGAACGCCTCTGGATGAGAGGCAGGGAACCTTCTGAGTGTAGCTCCGGTGCGGTTTTTCGCCAATTCAATCGAGACAATACGGGGGCGAATGGGGTGGAAGGGGTTGATTTTGGCGACAATCGCCAAAGTGGTATGCACGAGCATCTCGCCCGAGTGGACCGCTGGCGCCGGCTCACGCCCGTGCCAGCGGCCCATCAGCCTCAATAAACGTAGAGATAGCGCATTACCAACTGCTGGCCGGCGGAGCGGTTTTGCGCCATGCCTTCCGCGTAGTAGTTGCCTACGAAGCGATGCTGCTTCCGTCGCCATTGAACGCCGGGGCCGATCCCGGAGATGCGCTCTTCCGAGCGAACCTGTGCACGCCCATTCACGCGATCGGCGCTGATCTGCCACAGCTGGTAGATGCCCGCCCCCACGCGCCATTCCGGCGTGACCGCGTAGGAGGCACTCAGGTTGTAGTTCACCGCCTGCCCTGCCTGGGTGCTACGTACGGATTGGCTGGTCATGGCCGAGTAGCGCGTTTCCGGGTCGTGGCTGATTCCGTTCCACAGGTACATGAAGCGGCCACTCACCTCCCAGCGCTGGGAGGTACGCAAGGTCCAGGCGTAGTAGGGGTTGAAGCTCGGGTAGTCGGAGCCTGTATTCAATCGCGCATCCGCCCGGTAGCGCCCCACCGGCATCGCAAACGGCAGGGACAGGCGCGAGGAGAACGGCAAGCCGAACAGCTCGCGATCCTTCCACTGCAAGTAGACGCCTACCGTGGGGTTACCGACATCGCCCACGTGCGAGCGGGTGGAGCCCACCCGAAGATCCAGATCCACCAACGGCACGACCGCTTCTATGCCGGCGTAGCCGCCCAACCACATGGTCGAGGTGGTGTGGGCGTAGTGAAGGCGATGAACCCATAAGGTCTTCTCGTACGGCACAGGCGAGCGATCCCCGTTCGCGTCGTAGTTACGCGACGCGTCGAAGCGGCTCATGCTCCACTGCATCATCGAGCCCACGCCACCGCCACCATCCTCGAAACTCGTGGCACCGAGATTCACGCCGGGTAGCGGCACGGTAACCGCGTGCGCCGCATGAGCAAGGCCAAGCAAGCCAAGCAACGCCACGGCACACCGCCGCGCGACCGGGCGCATCCCGCGAGGGAATGCAGAGAACTCTGTGTGATCATCGCGGCTCATGACGCACCCCGCGAACTGAGCAACGCATCTCCCGCCTGGGCGCGTCCCAACGCCAGGCGCTCCCCGCGCCAGAGCCAAAGCCCGCACAACAGCACCACCACTTGCGTGCCCACCAACAATGCGAAGCCTGTCGAGAAATCTTCCGTGCCGGCGCCCGCTGCCCCTTGACCGCGCCCGATAACCCAACCCATCAACACGGGCATGAAGGCCGAGGTGAGCGCGCCGGCGCCATTGGTGAAGCCCATGGCGCTCGCCACGTGCTCAGGGTGTGCGTAGTACTGCAGGATGCTGGGGATCGAGGGTGATTGCATGCCCCAGAAGAAGCCCGCTGCTGTGAGATAGCCCACGGCAAAGAACCGTCCCTCCGCACCGATGGCCGACAACACGGAGATCGCCGTGGCGACACTGCCAAACACGAAGATCAACGGAAGGTGGTGGCGCGGCATGCGGTCGATAAGAATGCCGCCGAACAGCACGCCCACCACGATGGCGTACTGAGGCAGCGAACCCAGCCAGCCCATTTCGGTCATGGTGAAACCGCGCGCACTCTTGAGATACGCCGGCAGCCAATTCGCACTACCCCACATGTAAGCCAGGTAGACGGACGTAAGCACGGTCAAGGGCAGCACATAGGGCGTTTGCAGCGCCTGGCTGAAGGTTTGACCCACGCTCTTGAGCGTAACCGAGGCCGAGCCCGAGCTGCGCTTATATTCCGGCCGCTCCGGCATCCGGATGAAGGCCCACACCAACGGAATGCCCACGATCACGTTGATGGCGCCAAGCACGTAGAACGAGCCTTGCCAATGCAAGCCAGCGACCAGGCCGCTGATAAGTGGATATCCCAACGCCAAACCAATGCCGGTGCCCATATTCACCAGCGAATTGGGCTTACCGTTCTCCGAGCCCGCGAAGTGCGCCTTGATGTACGACGATGCCAGCCCGTACAGCGGACCCTCCGCCACACCCAGCAGCAAGCGCGAAGCCAGCAGCATTGACCATCCCGCCATGAAAGGCGACACAGCCGTCACCACACCCCAGAGCACCAGCCCGCACAACAAACTGCGTCGCACGCCCAGGAACGCCGCACACAGCGGCGTGAGAAGGAAGTTCGAGAATGCATAACCGAGCATGAACGCCGTGCTCAGCAACCCCTGACGACTGCGATCCCCTTGGGCCAGGCCGAAATGATCGAGGAAATCGCTATCAGTGACGAGAATCGCGATATTGATGCGATCGATATAAGAAATGGCGACGATAAGAAACAACGTCGCCACGCCGAACCAGCGTGCACGTTTGCTCATACAACCTCCCTTTAATGAGGAGCCGGCCCGCCCCCGCCCGGCGCGCCGACTTCAACCCCTGCTCGTTGGGTCGCTTTAGCGGCGACCCTGGCTCCACGCGCTTTGCACGCGCTGCTTCAATAAAGCTTCTTCTGCGGCGGCCCGGCGAAGTTAAGCGGGCCAATCGCGGACATATCCACCTCTACCAGGGCTGGGCCCGCGTGTCGCACTGCTTGACCAAGTACTTCCGTGGAAGCATCGATGTTGTCCAGGCGCCAAGCCGGCATGCCCATCGACTCAGCCAGGAGATGGAAGTTGGGCGTGTGCAACTGGTTGTAGAACTGGCGATCGCCGAAATGCTTGCGCTGGATGCCACGCATCACGCCGTAGCCACCATCGTTCATCACCAGAAAGACCACATCCAGGCGTTCCTGCACGGCCGTCGCCAACTCGCCGACGCCAAGCATCAAGCCGCCATCGCCCACCAACGCAAGTACCTTGCGATGCGGGTTGGCCACCGCGCTGCCGATGGCCTTGGGCAAGCCCAGGCCGATCGCGCCAGCGAGCGAATGGATGTTGCACAACGGACGCTCGAAACCGAGCAAACGACTGCCCCAGGTGCTGCCGGACATGGTGATGTCGCGCACCACGATACCGTCCTCCGGCATGACCTCTCGAACCGCGTCGGACAATTTCGCATAGGGCCCCAGTTGCTTGCGCAAGCTGCCTTCTGCCACGGCCACGGCCGATGCGACGTCATCAAGGCTGATCTCGCTCTGTAGCGGGCCGCCCGCCTCCAGACGATCCGCAAGGTAGCCAAGCACCTGTGCGCAATCGCCCTGTACGAAGGTGTCCATCACGTAGTTGCGATTGCAGGCAGCCGGATCGATATCGATCTGCACGCGTTGACGCGGCAACGGCAAACTGTACGTTGCCGTTTCGTTGCTGCGCAGACGCGAACCCGCCACGATCAAGAGATCGCTTCGTTCAAGCATGCTCGCCACGCCCGCGTCGTTATGGAACGCGCGCAAGCTGCGCGGATGGCTGTCGGCCAGAATGCCTCGGCCATGGGTACTGGAAAGCACGGTAACACCCAGGTCGGCCAAGCGACGCACGGCGTTGACCGCGCCGATGGCGCCACCACCCACCCACAACATCGGGCGACGTACCTGGCGCAGGCGTTCGCACAGCGATTGGGCCGAAGCCACGTCGAATGGCAAGGTCATCTTCCAATGCGGCGCGGTACTCGGTCGCTCGATGAGCGCAGCCTGTACGTCCACCGGAATTTCTACGCTTACCGGGCCCGCCGGCAAGCGCATGGCGTCTTGAATCGCGCGCTGCACGATGGCTACCGCCTGCTCGGGATGCAGGATGCGATACACCGCCTTGGAGCAGCCACGCAATAGACTGGGCTGATCGCGCGTTTCATGGATGAAGCCCGCATCGCGATCGAGATAGTCGCGCTCAACTTGGCCGGTGATATGCAGCAACGGCGTACCTGCGTTCAACGCCTCCATCAGCGCGCCGGCCGCATTGCCTGCGCCGGCACCCGTGCTGGTAAGCACCACGCCCAGTCCGGTAAAGCGCCCATGGGCGTCGGCCATCGCCGCCGAGCCTGCTTCGCCACGTGCGGGCACGAAACGGATGCGCTCGCGCCGCCCGATGGCATCGGCGACCGGCAGGTTATGAATGGAAATGACGCCATACACGGCGCTCACGCCGTACGCCTCAAGTAGTTCGACGACAGCGTCGGCAACGGTGATCTTGTTCTCTGCGCTCATGTTCATGCTTATCGACTCCATTCCATCGGCTGCGGCTCCAGGCCCAGATAAATGCTCTTCTGCTGCATATAGGCCAGCACGCCTTGTCGGCCCTTCTCGCGACCCAGGCCGCTCTCCTTGAAACCGCCGAATGGCGTGGAGATGGCAAACTTTTTATAGGTGTTGACCCAAACGGTGCCCGCTTCCAGGCGCGCCGCGAGGCGCAGGGCACGGCGGTAATCGCGGGTCCAGATGCCCGCCGCGAGACCATAGACGCTGTCGTTGGCCTGGGCGAGCAGATCCGCTTCGTCGTCGAAAGGCATGGCGACCAGCACCGGCCCAAAAATTTCTTCGCGACAAGCACGTGCGTCCGGCGCGAGGCCTTCGATAATGGTTGGCAGGTAGTAGCTGCCGCTGACCAGCGCAGGTGCATCCGGAGCTCGCCCACCGCGACGGATGCGCCCGCCATCCTCCAGCGCGGAGGCCACATAGGCTGCCACGCTGTCACGATGTGCCGTACTTACCAGCGGGCCGATATGCACACCCTCTTGCTCGGGGTGGCCCATGCGCAAACCGTCCACCACCTCGTCGAGACGCGAGAGAAAAGCGTCGTACAGCGAGCGATGCACCAACAGTCGCGAGCCGGCGATACACGCCTGACCGGCGGAACTGAAAATGCCATAGGCCACGCCCTGCACGGCGCGTTCGAGGTCGGCATCTTCCAGCACAATGGTGGGCGACTTGCCGCCCAGTTCCAGCGACACGGGGATCAGCTTGTCGGCCGCCACATGCGCCAGTCGCCGGCCGGTCGAAGTACCACCAGTAAAGGAGATCTTCCGCACCAGCGGATGCTTCACCATGGCCTCGCCAACGACCGAGCCGCGACCGGGCAGCACACTCAACAACCCAGGCGGCAAACCGGCCTCCTCGAACAGGCGAGCCAGCGCGAGTGCCGCCATAGGCGTGGCATCCGCGGGCTTGACGACGACCGCATTGCCACCCGCCAGTGCAGGCGCGATCTTCTGCATCTCACTCGCGATGGGCGAGTTCCAGGGCGTAATGGCAGCCACCACGCCCACGGGCTCGTAGGTACTGAAGGTCGTGAAATCGCGACTACGTGCGCTGGGTATTTCGCCATCCAGCGTTTCACACACGGCCGCGAAATACCGGGCGGTACCCGCTGCGCTATCGACCAGCGCCCGCGTTTCGGCCAGTGGCTTACCGTTGTCGCGCGTCTGCAACCGAGCCAACTGCTCTCGGCGATCAGTAATGAGTGCCGCCACCCGATGCAGCACCGCCGCCCGTTCGTGCGGCAGGCGGTCGCGCCAACTCGACGCACGCCATGCACGCTCACCTGCCTCCACGGCGTCGTCTACGTCCTCGACGCTGGCGGCGTGAATGCGCGCATTCACGCTCTGGTCCGCCGGAATGCGTGTTTCCGAGAGTGCGCCGCGCCCCTTGCGCCACTCGCCGCCGACAAAGATCTGATCTTCCACCCAGGGTGTACCGCTCATGCCGCCGGCTCCAGAAGTTGACGACAGGCACGCACGGCACTGAGCGCGGCCAACGTAGACGTCTTGGGATTACGCTCCAGCGGGCGCCCCGTCATTTCGATGTTCATTTCGCCAAAGGCCCCACGAGCGTGGATGCGATGCCTGTTGTGGTTGGCCTCGGGGTCCACCACCAATTGCACGCGAGTGGCTTCCATGCCGACGCCATGAAGGGCGATGGTGGCGGCCACGTTGGCGTTGGCGGGAAACAGTCGCGCCGCTTCGCCCGCGCTGCCCTCGAAGAACACGGTCGCTTCGCGCACGGCATCCAGATCGACCAGCGACTCCGCATGCGAACCACGCCAACTGCGCGGCGCCTTGCACGACTGATAGGTCACTTGGTCCAAGCCTGCCTCGCGCGCGGCGGCCAGGCCATCCATGCCCGCAACCGCACCGGACAACAGGCTCAGTTGCGCACTGCCCTCTTGCGCCGCCTCACGCAAGCGCTGGTGAAGGCTTGCGTCGGCCAGTGCGCCCACTGACACCACAGCCAACGGCCAGCCGCGCTGCAACACCGCCACGCCGTGCTCGCCGAGCGCCGCATGACCGGCGCACTCAAGCACCAGATCAGGGCGCCCGTGAATGTTCTCGACGCAAGGCTGCACATCGATCGTCAGCCCCGACAGCTCGGCGCGCAAGTCTGCGCAGAACTCCTGCGGAACGATGACCCAGCCTATCTCCACACCTTGCGGAAGGCGCGCTGCTACTTCGCGCGCCATGGCACCGTAACCCACCAACATGATTCTCTTCACGAGCGTGTCTTCCTTTCCATCATTTCTTTCGTTGGGTCACAGCTGCTTGCTGAAGCCGCCGGAAACGTCGACGCAGCTTCCCGTCGTGTAAGACGACAACGGCGAGGCCAGGAACAGGAGCGCTTGTGCAGCCTCCTCGGGACGCCCCATGCGCCCCATCGGGATACCTCGCTGCGCGGCGATGCGAGCGGTCCAGCCAGTCCAATCGAGTTGGCTGTCGCTGCGTGACTCGAAACGACGGCGCCACTGCCCCGACTCCACCATGCCGAGCAGGATGGAGTTCACGCGAATGCGTTTCTTCACCAACTCATGCGCCAGCGAATGGGTAAGATTCAACAAGGCGGCACGCGCCGCCGAGGTCGCGATCATGTGCGGCTCAGGCTGCAGCGAAAGCAGCGAGTTCACACAGACCACCGACGCGCACTCACTGCGCTCCAACAGGTGTTGAAACGCTTTGAGAGGATGCAGCAAACCCATCAGCTTGAGCCGGGTCTCATTGACCCAGTCGTCGTCGCGGGTTTCGTCCAGGCTGGCTACACGCCCTTGTCCGGCGTTGGCGATGAGGCAATCCACTTTTCCAAAGCGCGCCTCAACCGCACCGGCGAAGGCCTGCACGGATGCCTTGTCCAGCACATCGCAGGCATGCGCCATGACACGCTCGCTAGCTCCGACATCACTCAAACTTTTCAGCGCGCTCGCCAGGCGATCCGAGTCACGCCCGCACAGCGCCACACTCGCACCGGCACGCAGTAGCAGACGCGCGGTTTCCAAGCCAATACCCGACGAACCGCCGGTGACGACCGCCACGCGATCTTCCAAACCCCAATTCATCGCACCACCTCCACGTGGGCATTGTGATCCGCATGAGGCCGCAGGCTCTCCAACACCGACGCCGCAAACGCGACGGGTGCATCGAGATAACTGGCGTGCCCGGCGTGTGCCAAAAGCGCGCAAGAGACGCCGAGACGCGCCGCCAAGCGCTCGACTTCCGCCGGCGTGGTAATGCCATCGTCTTCGCCGCACAGCACCGCGGTGGGCACCGGCACGGGGAGATGACGCCAGATGTCGTCGTTGGCCAGCATCCAGTTCGCCTGGGCAAACCCATCGGGCTGCAATCGGCAAAGCGCTTCATGCGCCAGCTGGCGCGCCTCGGTGGACGCCTCCGGATGCAGCAGCGCTTGCGCACGTTGATCCGCGTAAGCCTGCGGACCCAACTCGCTGTAAAGCTGCAGGCGCCTCATGCGGACTCGCTCGCGCTCTTCCTCGCTCAGCGAGCCATACCCCTGGGCGGGGTCGGCCAGCAGCAGCACCTGCACGCGCTCCGGATGCGCTTTGGCGTAAGCAGCGGCCATCATGGCCCCCAGCGAGTGGCCCACGAGCACGCAGCGCGTAACGCCCAACGCATGCAGCATGCCGTTAAGCGCCTCTGCGTACTGGGCGGCCATCGGCTTAGAGCCTGGCAGCGCTTCGCTGTCGCCATAACCGGGCGCGTCCCAGGCGATCACGCGATGCGCGCCGGCCAGCAATGACGCGATCATCCGCCAGGATGACGCGCCGGAACCAATGCCATGCAGGAACACGATGGCCGGTCCCGACCCGGCCTCTCGGTAAGCGATACGCTGCCCATTAGCCGACACGTGGCGCACCTGCCAGGCCACAACCTGATCGGACAACATGGAGCCATGCCGTACCATCATCGACGATCAGCCGCGCTTGATCTTGGACAGCGGGTGCTCCGGCGGATACGTCGGCACCTGAGGCTTGGGCGAGCCGAGCATGACGCACATCAAGGCCTCTTCCTGGCCGTGATTGAACAGGCCGCGATAGACACCCGGTGGAATGGAGATCAGATCGCGCTCGCCCAATTCCGTCTGGTAGCTCTCACCGTCCTGTTCCAGCGTCAGCTGGATTTTGCCACGGAGGATAAAAAACACCTCTTCGACATCCGCATGCACGTGCAAAGGACCTTCGCATTGCGCGGGGAGCACCATCGTCGAAAAGGTGAAACTGTCAGCGGGCACCGTGTTCTCGTCCTTGGCGATGCCGGTACCGCCGGTACCCATGTAACGCATCTGCGCCCGGCGGTACTTGGGGTCGAAGTCCGCCTGGAACTTCAACGCATCCCAATCGTAGCGACGGGTCTGGTAGCGGGCGATGCGCGTGTTCATCCGGTGCGCGAGGCTTTCGTCCCGCACCGCGTTGCCGCCGACAATCTGCTCACTCATGGTGTTCTCCTGAATAAAATCCGGCGCCCTTCGCGCCACCACGTAACAAGGCCCGCTCAGCGCAGGGCCATCAGGTCGTACTGGGGATCGGCGAGCGCCGCGGCATCGAGCGCTTGTGCCCGCGCCATCCAGCGTCGTCCGAGCTTGATCGCACGGGGATCGCCAAAGGACACCATCTGGCGCAATCGCGATTGCTCATCGAGATAGAAATAGACATCGGCTGCTTGTTCGGAGGTGCGGCGCACGCATCGCGTGTCGGGGCTGCGCACACCGAGAATCTGGACGTTGATGCCGTACTGGTCGGACCAGAGCCAAGGCTCGTCGCCATAGTCGGCGGGCATGCCCAGCATGCCGTGCGCAGCCGCTACCGCCTGGTTCTGCGCGTTGGCCCAGGACTGCACGCAAAGACCATGCACGGGATGCACCGCAACGTCGCCCGCCGCATAAATGGCTGGATCGCTGGTACGCCCCGCGCCATCGACCACGATGCCACCGTCCATTACCAGGCCCGCATCCTGCGCAAGCTCCACATTCAGTTGCGCGCCTGCCCCGACCAATACCAGGTCATAGAGTGCCTCATTGAAGGGTGTCATCACCGCGGTTCGCGTGCCCTTCTGCGCCAAGGTCAGTTCACCGCAATCCAGGCGCAGTTCGACGCCCTGACCCTGGTGCATACCTGCGAGATGCTCGGCCACTTCGCTGCCGATATTGCGACCGCACAGGCGATCGCCGCGTTCGTAGACCACCACCTCGATGCCCTTGGTGCGGGCGAGTGCGGCGACCTCCAGGCCGATCCATCCACCACCCACAACCGCCAATCGGCGACAGTGGGCGAGACGTTGCCGCATGGCCTGTGCATCGGCCACGGTGCGCAGCACCATCACGCCGTCCAGCGTCGACCATGCGGGATCGGGAAGCCGAGGGCGACTGCCTGTGGCAATAAGCAACCGGTCGTAGGCAAGCGTTCGGCCGTTATCCAGTGACACCATGCGCGCTGCGCGATCGATCGCCCTTGCCTTGCAGGGGCGATGCCACTGAATATCCAGCGACTTCACCACATCTGGCGAGAACAGACGCAGGTTGTCGGCTTCCATGGTGCCCGCGAGCACTTCCTTGGACAGCGGCGGCCGCTCATAGAAATCGTGATCCTCATCGGCCACCACGCTGAGTTCGCGGTGATAGCCCAGGTCACGCAGGGTCTTGGCCGCCCAGCCTGCCGCCTGTCCGCCTCCCACGATGACGACGCGCGCGATGTCGGCGTTCACGCCGGAACCTCTTGGCGACGCTGCCTGCGGGTCGTGGCATCAATACCACCCTCCACCGCCCACTCAGTGAACGACTCCACAGAATGCTGCAACTCGCGAGGTCGCCAGGCTTCCGTGAGCTGGTCCTCGTTGGTGTAAAACTCAAAGGCGCCGCCCAATGGGCTGCGGACGTACCAGAAGTAGGCGGACGAGATCGGATGGCGACCCGGGCCGAGGAAGGTCGGCCAGCCGCCACGACTCATGGCCAGGCCGCCGCCGAAGACTTCGTGGATATCGCGCACGGTAAAGGCCACATGATTGAGCCCGCGCGCCTTGCCCGGCACGTGCAACAGGAACAAATGATGATGACCCGCGCGCGCCCGCGTACGCAGGAACACGCCCTTGTTCACATATCGATCGGAGACATGAAAGCCGAGCTTTTCGCGATAGAACGCCTCGACGACGTCCAGCTCTTCGACGAAGAACACCGCGTGTCCGATGCCGATGGGCGCCGCCCGCTCATAGACAGGGCTGGGTTGATCGACGCGACGTGCGTCGCCCCATTGATTGATCGGCGCCACTTCGAGCTTGACCTCGCGACGGCGCGTCAAGCGAAACCGCACCGTCATGCCGTTAGGGTCCTGGCAGGACACGCTCTCCTCATCGCGCACAAAGCCTGGCACGTCGGCGAGTCGCTCCGCCAACTGCTCCAGCGATGCGGTCGAACCCACGCCCCAGGTCACTCGACGCAGGGTTGACCCTGCCTCGAACGGAGGCGGCAGCCGCGCATCGTCCATGGCATAGAGCGTGACCTGATTGTTGTTGAGTGTTTCGTAGGTGCGCGCCTGTGCCGGTGCGCCATGGCTCGCTCGAACCAGGCCGAATTCGCCAAGGAAGCGTTCGCATTGGTCGAGGTCGGCCACGCCAAACTCGAATTCCTCAATGCCAAGAATATCCATGTGTCACGTCTCCTAAGCCGCCAGCGTCGCGCCGTGCGCGCGCCATCACCGCTGCCTTGGCGGCAGCGACATGTTTGTTCAGTTGAATACGAATCCGCCGTTCACGGGCAACGTTTGCCCGGTAACGAAATCGGCCATTGAGGACAACAGGTAGATCACGCTGCCATCGATATCCGACGGCACCTGCGCCCGGGAGAGCGCGCGCCCCTGCTCGTACAGACGATGCCGTTCGACCGGCACGTACTCGGTGGCTTCACAACGCGTGAGGCCGGGGGCGATGGCGTTGACGCAAATGCCGTCGCTGCCCAGCTCCCGTGCCATCGATCGAGTCATGGCCAGCACGGCGCCCTTGCTTGCCACATAGGCCATCAAGCGCGGAGCACCCCACAACGCCGTGTCCGACGCGAGCATGACGATCTTGCCGCGTCCGGACTGGCGCAAATGCGGCACGGCCGCGCGCGACACCAGCCAGGTACCACGCACATTGACCTGCAACACGCGATCCCACGTGGCCGGCTCCAGCTCATCCATGCTGGGCCCGCCAATGCCGGTGGCAATGGCTGCGTTGTTCACGAGCCCATCGATGCCGCCCATGTATTCGGCAGCCTTGGTCACCGCCAAGTCCACCGAATCCGGATCGTTGAGATCGATGCTCACGGCATCCGCCCGCAACGATTGTGCACGCATGTGCGATAGCGCTTCGCTGGTGTCGAGCACGTCCGCCAGCACCACGTGCGCGCCGGCCCTGGCGATGGCCTCGGCGAAGCTACGGCCGAGGCCACGCGCGGAACCCGTGATCATCACGCGCCGACCGGAAAGCAATCCCTCCGGCTGACTCATGCGACCGTATCCGCCACGCTGGCGGGAGCGGCTTGCGCTAGCTGCGCCTGTGCCAGCTTGAGCATGATTCGGCGCACGCGCGCCAAACCGGCGTCATGGGCGTACAAAAACTCCTGCTCGCGCGCCTGGGGGGCGAGGCCTTCCAGCACCTTGCGGTCCTGTTCGAGCACCTCCCAATGCAACGCCTCCAGGCGATTGCGATACATGAAGCGCCATACATCGCGCTGCCAGCCCTGCACCTTGCGAGCACGCCAGAAGAAGACTCGGCAATGCGTCTCATCGATCGGCACCACCATGCCTACGATCCAGAACGGCCCGCCAGGCCCGAACTGCTTGCGATAGGGAATCGAGAGCCGCATCCAGATGCCGCCGGACTGGCCGAACTCGACCCAGTCGAAGTTCACCCCGCGCTGCTTGGTCTTTTCGAAGACGAAGCCTGTGGCCGTGGGTACGATCTGCATCTCGGCGCTTCGCTCGCCCTCCGCCATGGAGTGCGATGCCGCGTGCAGATAGGCGCCATGCATGGGGTCCATCACGTTATCGATGGCTTGCTCGTAGCCGCACTTCCACTCGGCGGTACAGAGGAAGTGGCTGTATTGCTCGGTGTCGTCCAATTCGGCGGGGAAGGACAGCGGCGGCGGCGTGGCGCCTTCGTGTGCGGCGAAGTAGAGGTAAATCGCACCGTGCTTCTCCTGCACGGGGTAGGAGCGCAGACACTTGGTGCCCACCAATGGGCAGGCCTGGACGGCAGGCACATCCTTGACCACGCCATCGCCGCCTACTTCAACGCCGTGGTACCAGCACGCGACGCGATCGCCCAGGTTCCAACCCATCGACAGGCGGGCACCACGATGCGGACAACGATCTTCCAGGGCGTGCACCTGCCCCGCCGTGTCGCGCCACAGCACGATGTTCTCGCTCAGACGGGTGATGCCAAGGGGGGCGCTGCCCACCTCCCAACTCGCCGCCACGGGGTACCACAGATCCCGCAGACCGCGACGCAGATAGCTCTGTGCGTCCATCTTCTCAGCCATGTTTTTCAATCTCCTGCGACCGTGCGTCGGCTCAGTAGCCGAGTGCCGCCATTTCGTTGACGAAGGACGCTTCGGTCCAGCTGGCGCCTGCGTGATCGCGCATGCCTATGGTGTTCAGGCGTGCCACTACCTCGGCGAGCTCCACGTCGCCCTGCTCGAACGCGAACTCAATGGCCTCGATCAACGCCAGCTCGTACTCGCTGGGTTCGCGCGAGCGCGTTTGCCAGGCGAAGTTCTGAAAGGTGCCTGGCATCTCGATCTGACCGGCGCCCGGCTCGGCGCTCGGCTGGTGGCGTGCCCAGAGGGTGAGCTTGGGATTGAATGCGTCGCTCATGATCAAGCCGGCTCCGACACGTGGCCCGCCAGGGAGGAGAGGTCGATCTGAATTTCCTCGCCTTGCACACGCAGAGGGTAGGTGCGCAGGTTGCGCCCGCCCGGCTCGCGCAGGCACGCGCCGGTGCGGATATCGAACACGGCCTCGTGCAGTGGACACTCCACCTTGCCGTCTTCCACAAAGCCCTGGCTCAGCAGGGCATAAGCGTGGGGACACACGTTTTCGATGGCGAAGTAGCTGCCATCGACCAGGAACACACCAATCTCACGATCGGCCACCTTGGCGCCGAATGGGTAGTCCTCCCGCACTTGGGACGTGACACAAAGAGTCTGCCAATGCATATGCGCTCGTTCCGCTTTCGTTGAACATACGGTGGCGCACGCAACGGACGTATGGATGTCCATTTGTGAGCACCGGGTCACTGAAAGTCGCGATAGCGCGCAGAAGTGTCAACCGCAGCTGGCGAGCGGGAGCAGTCATAGTTCATCACGCTTGCGCGTGAATGCTGACAAAAAGTGAGCTACCCGGATTGTCAGCTAACAACACGTGTCATGTAGTTTCTTTCGCCCACGCATCGCTTACAGGAGCGTCGCTTTTGGCGAATGGAGCCCACCGGAGTCAGCGCGACCCATGCTGCCTCGTGTAAGCGAATAGCTCACTAAAGTCAGCGACAACCAGGCAAGGTGACCGCAAAATCGACAGCATCCGACCTACTCTAGGCTGACAGCATGAAGGCTTCACGCCTTGGGCCGCAGCCCGAATGCGCTGTCATGGATGATCATTCCCACTCTGTCACGGCTACGCCCAGGGATGCGGCAAGCGTCACCGTCAGGTGCTGGTTACGTTGCGGGGCGCGCAAAAAAAACGGGGCCGTATGGCCCCGTTTTCTACCAACGATGGAAAGCGACGACGCGTCAGCTTCGCTTGTCGTTCTGCGCTTGACGGATCTGCGCATCCACGGCCGCGATGGCCGTCATGTTCACCACGCGACGCGGCGTAGCGGCCGGGGTGAGGATGTGCGCCGGCTTGTTCACGCCCATGAGGATCGGACCAATCGCCACGCCATCGGTCATCACGCGCACCATGTTGTACGTGATGTTGGCGGCATCGAGGTTCGGCATGACGAACAGGTTGGCCCGACCAGTCAACGTGGTATTGGGGAACATGCGCTGGCGCAGCGACTCGTCCCACGCGGTGTCGGCCTGCATTTCACCGTCCATGTCGAGCTTGGGCGCGCGCTGCTTGAGGATCTGCCACACCTTGCGCATCTTGGCCGCACTGGGGTTGTCGTGGCTGCCGTAGTTGGAGTGCGACAGCAGGGCAATCTTGGGCTCAATGCCGAACAGCTTGAGACGATAGCTGGCCTGCAGGGTGGCTTCGGCGATTTGCTCCGCGGTGGGATCGCACTGCACATGCGTATCCAGGAAGAACCACGCGCCCTGATCGTTGATCACGCCGGTCATGGCCGAGGTGCAGCTCACGCCCGGGTCCAGCCCGAACACGCTGCGCATGTAGCCGAGCTTCTTGTGGAAGCGCCCGACCAGGCCACAGATCATGGCGTCGGCCTCACCGCGCTCCACCATCAGCGAGGCAATGAGCGTGGGGCGCGAGCGCATCAGGTTCTTGGCGGCGGCCGGCGATACGCCGCGACGCTCCGTCAACGCGTGGTACTGCTGCCAGTACTCGTTGAAGCGCGGATCGTCGTCGATGTTGGTGATTTCGTAGTCCACGCCTTCGCGCATGCGCAGGCCAAGGCGCTGAACACGCGTCTCGATCACACTGGGGCGACCGATCAGTACGGGGAAGGCCAAGCGCTCGTCGATCACCGTCTGCACCGCGCGCAGTACGGTCTCTTCCTCACCCTCGGCGTAGACCACGCGCTTGCGGTCGGCGCGGGCGCGCTCGTACACCGGCTTCATCAGCAGGCCGGTGCGATAGATGAACTGGCCGAGCTTTTCCTTGTACGCGTCCATGTCCACGATGGGGCGCGTGGCCACGCCCGAATCCATGGCGGCCTGCGCCACGGCGGGCGCCAGCATCACCAGCAGGCGCGGATCGAACGGACGCGGAATGAGGTATTCCGGGCCAAAGGTGGGGATATCGCCGCCGTAAGCGCTGGCGAGGTCGCCGGCTTCCATGCGGGCCAGCTCGGCGATGGCGCGCACGCAGGCGGTCTTCATCGCCTCGTTGATGCCGGTGGCGCCCACGTCCAGCGCGCCGCGGAAGATGTACGGGAAGCACAGCGCGTTGTTCACCTGGTTCGGGTAATCCGAACGGCCGGTGGCGATGATGCAGTCCGGGCGCACCTTCTTGGCGTCTTCCGGCGAGATTTCCGGGTTGGGGTTAGCCAGCGCCAGGATGATGGGCTTGTCCGCCATGCTGGCGACCATCTCCGGCTTGAGGATGCCGCCGGCCGAGAGGCCCAGGAACACATCGGCGCCGGCGACTATCTCGGCCAGCGTGCGCTTGTCGGTATCGCGAGCGTAGCGCTGCTTGTCCGGATCCATGTGTTCGCGGCCGGTGTAGAGCACGCCGTCGCGGTCGAAAGCCAGAATATTCTCAGGCTTGAGACCCAATGCCACGAGCATGTCCAGGCAGGCGATGCCGGCCGCGCCCACGCCGGTGGTGGCCAGGCGCACGTTCTCGATCTTCTTGCCGACCACTTCCAGCGCGTTGACAATGGCCGCACCCACGATGATGGCGGTGCCGTGCTGGTCGTCATGGAACACGGGGATCTTCATGCGTTCGCGCAACTTGCGCTCCACGATGAAGCACTCCGGCGCCTTGATGTCTTCAAGGTTGATGCCGCCGAAGGTGGGTTCGAGCGAGGCGATGATGTCGACCAGCTTGTCCGGGTCGCGCTCGTTAATCTCGATATCGAACACATCGATGCCGGCGAACTTCTGGAACAGCACGCCCTTGCCTTCCATCACCGGCTTGCCGGCCAGCGGACCGATGTCGCCCAGACCAAGCACGGCGGTGCCGTTGGTGATGACCGCCACCAGGTTGCCGCGCGCGGTCATTTCGCTGGCCGCGTTGGGGTCTTCCACGATGGCTTCGCAGGCGTAGGCCACGCCGGGCGAATAGGCCAGCGACAGGTCGCGCTGGGTCACCATCGGCTTGGTCGCGGAGACCTTGATCTTGCCGGGCGTCGGAAAACGGTGGTACTCGAGAGCGGCTAGGCGCAATTCTTCGGGAAGGGCCATGAGGAGTGGTCGATCGAATTGGGTGGGGAAAACGTTACCGCCAAGCGGTTATCGCCGCATGGTAACACCCCGGGAAGGGCTGTCCCGACGATGCGCCGCAGCATGGAAACGTCATCGTTCACCTTGCCGATACCGACGGTGTCGGCTACAGGCTCAACGACAACGCCTCGGCCTGCACCTTGCCCATGTGGATGCGATTGACGAACAAGGAGAAAGCGAGCTTTCCAGCCAAGCCGTGCACGTGCTGCATCCACGGCGGCAGCCAACGCGGCGCGGCGATGGCACCGGACTCGAAATGCGGCTGCAGGCTGATCACGTCGTGCAGGGCCAGCTTGCCTGCGAACAAATGCCGCAGCATGTCCATGCGACGCTGGCGCAGCGCCCAGCGGAAAAAGGTGTGCACGGTGAGCAAGCCCGACAGGTACACATTGTCCTTGGCGAAGGCGGCGCCACCGGTGAGCGGCACACCGCGAAACACGCGCTGGGTGGAATGGAAGCTGTCGGCAGGGCTTTGACCGCAGTTGCTGAAGAACTGGTACACCTCGACGAAGTCCGCGCCATTGAGCGCCATATCGATGGCCAGAATGCGCAGGCTGATGCGCTTGAGCCGCGAAATATCGATGGCACCGGACATCAATTCGGCGAACACCGCCAGCCCTTCCTGGGTCGCGGTGACACGCGGCGACGTGCGCCCCAGCGAGGCCAGCACGGGCTGTTCGTGGCCGTTGAGCGCGGTGAGCGAATGCACAAACGCCTCGTGGGCCAGCAATTGGTGACGGTCGTACTCGCTGAAGGTGGTGCCGCCGCGCAGGCGAATGCGGGTGGCGCCGGCCGCCGCCTTGGCGGTGAGCTCGGGGTCCACCTCCACGGCGATGCGTCCTTCGCCGAAGAAGGCGTCCAGTGTCTTTCGCAGGTCGTCGCGCAGACGGTCGGCCGGAATGCTGATGGTGTCGTCGTCCAGCAGATCCGAACCCAACTCATCGGAAAGTTCGACGAAGTAACGCGCCGCATCGAGGTTGCTGCGATCGCTGCCGGGAATCACGTCGCCCGGTCGGCCGTACAACACGATGGAGGGCGCGGTGACACCGTTGGTACCCACCGCCTCGAGCATTTCCGCGGCAATGCGCCAGGACTCGGCCGTGCGACTCAGGTATTCGCCGATGGGGTCGTCGTAGCCTGCCTCGCGCTCGATCGCCAACAACTCGGCACGCTCATGGGCAAGATCGGGCGCGTGGTAGCTCACGTCAGGCAAGGTGTATTGCCCTTTGGCATAGGCCGCGATCATGCGATCTTCCAGCGACGCGGGCCAGGCTACCGTGGGCAGAATGCGGATACCTCGCACGGCTGCCAGCAGGCGCTGGTCCAGTTCGGCGTAACGGCGCAGTTCGGGCGACAGACTGGGGTCGATAGGGCTCATGCCGGCCTCTGGCGCAGGGCATCGATGCGCTGGATGAGGTCGGTGGCGATCGGGTCGGGCTTGAAGCCGCTCAAGAACCCACGCGGCCCAGACGGCATGAAGCTCACCGTCTTGCCCAAGCGGGACGATTCCATACGCAGCATGAGTGTGATGCGCGGCGGGTTGGTCATCACCGAGGAGTTCACATTCATCACATTGGTCAGCGGCACACGCGTGCGCTCGCCGCCCTGCACCACCACCAGCTCATTGCCATCCAGCCAGACCTCGTCGACCAGATCGAACAGCAGCCGTCTGAACAGCGTAAAACCCACGATACCCATCACCACCGGCACCGCGAGCGAGGGCCAAACCACCGGCCGGTGTGCGCCCAGCACGGCGGTGCCGGCGACCACCGCGCCCAGGGCCACGATGCCGAACCAAAACACCGGAAACACGCGCTTATAGAAAAAGGTGGAACGCGATGACAGTCGCTGCATGACCGCTCCCCGGGGCTGCCTCGCCCGATAGTAAAGCTTTCCCGCGGCGACTATTCGTAGTCGCGCGAATGCTTGTGCCCGTGCGGGCGCGTGGCCGGCCGGCCGCCGCGCTGGCGGCGCAGTTTGGCCTCCAGGGTGGTGGCCTGCTCTTCGCGCTCGTCGCGTAATTTCAGGTAGTTGCGCCAGCGCTCGGCGGACAGCTCACCACTGCGCAGCGCCTCCTGCACGGCGCAGCCAGGCTCACTGCCGTGGCCGCAATCGGCGAAGCGGCATTGCACGGCCAGCGCGTCGATATCGGCGAACAAGTCCAGGTTTTCTTCACCCGTGAGCTTGAGCTCGCGCATGCCTGGGGTGTCGATCAGGCACCCGCCACTGGGCAACTGCAGCAACGCCCGGTGCGTGGTGGTGTGGCGCCCGCGGCTGTCGTGCCCACGCACGGCGCCTGTGGCCATCTTCTCCGTGCCCAGCAACGTGTTGGTGAGGGTGGACTTGCCCGCGCCGGACGACCCCACCAGCACCGCGCTGTCGCCGGGCTGCAGATACGGCAGCAAAGGCTCCACCGTCGCCGCGTCCTTGCCGTTGATGGCATGGATCGGCGTGCCTTCCGGCAAGCGCGCGCGCAGGGCGGCCAGCAACTCCACCGCGTCGGGGCGCGTGTCGAGCTTGCTCAGCAGCACGACGGGCTGGGCGCCGGACCCTTCCGTCAGGGAAAGGTAGCGCTCGATGCGGGCGGGGTTGAAGTCGCCATCCAGCCCGGTCAGCACCAGCACGTAGTCGATGTTCGTGGCGATGAGTTGCCGCTCGTAGCGCTCGCCCGCCGCCGCCCGCGAAAGCACGGTGCGACGGGGCAGCACCTTGACGATATGCGGCGGCTTGCCCGGCTCTACCTCCACGAAGTCGCCCACGGCAGGCCGCTCGGCCGGGTCCAGACTACGCTTGAGGAAATGGCCGGCCGGCTGGGCGCTGAATAGCTCCTCGCCGTCGTGCAGCTCGTAGCCGGCACGATGTTGGGCAACCACGCGCGCCAGCAAGTGGCCTGCGCCGGGCAACGTGTCGCCGCGCCAGCCGATCAGGCGCAGTCGATCGATAGTTTGGGCATCCGTCATGGGTGCAAATTATGCCTTGCCCGCGAAAAGCCCGAAACGCGGCCATGTTTGGCTCCCACGCGGCGTCGGGACGCTGCTAGCATGCGATGGACCCCGGCAATTGCTGCGCCGCGGCAACATCAAAAGAAAGGACGTTCGCGTTGGCCTCGATCAAACCCAGTGCGCACCTGGCGGACGTGCGCTATGAAATCCGTGGCGCACTCACCCGGCGATCGCGTGAGCTGGAGGCCGCTGGCCTCCCGATCATCAAGCTCAACATCGGCAACCCGGGGCGCTACGGCTTCGAAACCCCCGCCCACCTGCGCGAGGCCATCGCCCGCCACCTGCAGGAAAGCGAGGCCTACGGCCACGAACAGGGACTGGAAGAGGCCCGCGAGGCCATCGTCGCCCAGCAGCGCCACCGTGGCGCGCGCGGCGTGGACATGGAGCGGGTGTTCATTGGCAACGGCGTGAGCGAGCTGATCGACCTGAGCCTGCGCGCCCTGCTGCAACCGGGCGACGAAGTGCTGCTACCCAGCCCGGATTACCCGCTGTGGAGCGCCGCCACCATCCTTAACGACGGCAAGCCGCGCTATTACCGCTGCCTGGCCGAGCACGGCCACCTGCCGGACCCCGCCGAAATCGAAAGCCTGGTGACGCCGCGCACGCGCGCCCTGGTGCTGATCAACCCGAACAATCCCACCGGCGCGGTGTACCCGCGCGAATTGCTCGAGCAGATCGTCGCCATCGCCGCCAAGCATCACCTGCTACTGCTCAGCGATGAGATCTACGACGAGATCCTCTACGACGACACCCCGTTCCAGCCGCTGGCGGAAGTGGCCGGCGACCTGCCCTGCGTGAGTTTCGGCGGCCTGAGCAAGGTGCACCGCGCCTGCGGTTACCGAGTGGGCTGGATGAGCCTGTCGGGCGACCCCGCGCGCACCGCCGACTATCGCGATGCCCTGCAATTGCTCGCCGCACTGCGCCTGTGCGCCAACGTCACCGCCCAGTGGGCCGTGCGCCCGGCCTTGCAGAGCGCGCCGACCATCAACGCCCTCACCGCGCCGGGCGGGCGCCTGCACGAAGCCCGCCGTGCTGTGCTGGAGGGCGTAGCGGCCAGCAGTTTCCTGGACATCGTGGCGCCCTCGGGCGCGCTGTACGCTTTTCCGCGCGTGCGCGCCGACCGCCTGGCCGAGTTCGACGACAACGCCTTCGCCCTGCGCCTGCTGGAAGAGGAATCGGTGCTGGTGGTGCCCGGCAGCAGCTTTAACGTGCCGCACAGCCGTCACCTGCGCCTCACCCTGCTGCCGCAGCCCGAGCAGATCCGCGAAGTGTTCGTGCGCATCGAGCGCGTGCTGGCCGGCATGGCGGCGGCGCAGAAGCCGCGCGCGGCGGTGGCCTGAGCCACGCCGTGCGTTATCTCGCGCTGGGCGATTCCTACTCCATTGGCGAGGGCGTGCCCGAAGCCGGCCGCTGGCCAGTGCAGCTCGCCGAACGCTTGCGCCAGGGTGGCCTGGCGATGGATGCGCCACGCATCCTCGCCACCACCGGCTGGACCACCGACGAGCTGTCGGCCGCGATGGACGAGGCCAACTTCGATCCGCCGTACGATCTGGTCAGCCTGCTCATTGGCGTGAACAACCAGTATCGCGGCCGCGGCGCGGATGACTACCAGGGCGAGTTCCAGCGCATGCTCGAACGCGCCATCGCCCTCGCCGGCCAACGCGCTGACCGCGTGCTGGTGTTGTCCATTCCCGACTGGGGCGTGACTCCGTTCGCGCAGGGCAGCGGACGCGACGTGGAGCGCATCGCGCAGGAGCTGGATCACTACAACGCCATCGCGCAGGCCGCTTGCGCGCAACGCGGTGTGGCGTTCGTCGATATCACCGGCATTTCGCGCCAACACCCGGCCCTGCTGGCCGAGGATGGCCTGCACCCCTCCGCAGCCCAGTACACGCGATGGGCAGACGCCGCGCTACCGGTCGCCAAGGCACTGCTGGGCGCCTGAAACAGTTGGGCGACCCGCCCCGCCGCAACCGCTCTGCAACCATTCCGCCATCGTGCGGTGACGTGCCAGGCGCATCCTGGCCTCCCGGTAACCACCGGGAGAGACTGCCATGGCGACCTTTCACTGCCGCAGCGCCTTCATCTCCGACGTGCACCTGGGCACGCCTGACTGCAAGGCCAACTACCTGCTCGATTTCCTGCGCAAACTGCGTTGCGAGAAGCTGTATCTGGTGGGCGACATCGTGGACATGGAGGCCTTGGCGCGTCGCACCTGGTGGCACGCCGATCATGGCGCCGTGATCGCCGAAGTATTGGACTTGGCCCGCCGCGGCGTGGAAGTGATCTACATACCCGGCAACCACGACGCGCCGATGCGCGGGCTGGCGGGACAGAGTTTCGCCGGCGTGAAAATCGCGCTGGATGCCGTGCACGAGGGCGCGGATGGCCGCCGCTATCGCGTCAGTCACGGTGACGAATTCGATCCGGAGCAGGTCGGGCGCACATGGATGGTGCACCTGGGGGAAGTGATGCATCGCTTCATCTGCTGGACCAACCGCCGCGTGCACGCCATGCGTCGACGACTGGACCTGCCTTACCTGCCGCTATCGATCATCGTGAAATCGCATATCGGCAAAGCGTTGGCGTATATCCGCGCCTACGAACGCCGCGTGGCTGACGACGCGCGCGAACGTGGCTTCGACGGGCATATCTGCGGACACATCCATTTCGGCCATGTGCGCGACATGGACGGCGTGCTTTATCTCAACGACGGTGACTGGGTGGAACACTGCACGGCGCTGGTGGAGGACCACACCGGCGCCATGGAACTGATTCACTGGAGCGAGCAGCACGCCCCGCTCGGCCGTGCCAGTCGCGAACTGGTGCTGCCCTCGCCCGCTGCTGCCCTGGCGCTGGCCCCGCTGACCCGGGCGAAACTGGATCTGACCGAGCTGCGACCGGCGGCGTAAGGGCGGTAACCAACACCGCGCCCGCGCTGCCTTGTCATGCCAGTGCGGGGGCGGCGCTTCTCAACAGCCGCGAGGCTGGTCATGCGGCAATGCCGTGGTCTCGCGGGGAAACAAAGGCGCTGGATTCCCGCTTTCGCGGGAATGACGGACGTTTGTGGCGCTTTCGCGGGAATGACGGACGTTTCTGGCGCTTTCGCAGGAATGACGGACGTTTGTGGTGTTGTTGCAGGAATGACGGCTCTTTGCGTCGCTTTCGCAGGAAAGGGGGCCCCTTGAGGGCATTTCACGGTCATGCCGACCCTTTGCAGCAGCCGCTGCGACACCAGCCAACACGCACCGCCCCCTTGCATCCCCCGAATCCGCCGGCATATGGATCGGGCTACAATTTGCCCTCTTTGCCGGAGTTTCTCGCCCCATGTCCCTCGACAGCGCCACCCGCGAACGTATCGAATCCCTGTTGCAGACCCACCGCGTGGTGCTGTTCATGAAGGGCACCCGCCACCAGCCCATGTGCGGTTTCTCCGCTGCCGCCACCAACACGTTGAACGAGCTGCTGCCCGACTACCACACCGTGAACGTGCTGGAAGACCCGGAAATCCGCGAGGGCATCAAGGCTTACGGCGACTGGCCGACCATTCCCCAGTTGTACGTGCAGGGCGAGCTGGTGGGCGGCGCCGACATCATTCGCCAGATGTACGCCAGCGGCGAGCTACACCAGCTGTTCGGCGTGTCCGCGCCGGACCGCACCCCGCCGGAAATCACCATTACCGACAAGGCCGCCGAAGCCATCCGCCAAGGCACGGCCAACGCCCAGGGCCTGGCCCTGCACCTGGAGATCGGCCCGGACCACAGCGCCGGCTTCCAGCTGGCGCCGGGCAGCGACCACGACATCGTCGTGACGGCCAACGGCATCGAGGTTCATTTCGACCCGGGCAGCGCCCAGCGCGCCAAGGGCATCGTGATCGACTGGGTTTCCACCGTGCAGGGCGAAGGCCTGAGCCTGAAGTTCCCGGGCGCGCAAGAAATTGGCAGCCTCACCGTGCAGCAGCTCAAGGAGCGCCTGGCCGCTGGCGACCTGACCCTGGTGGACGTGCGCCCGGCCCATGGCCGCGCCCAAGCCGCCCCGCTGGCTCAGGCCCGTATCCTGGAAGAGGAAGGCTACGAAACCCTGGCCGCCCTGCCCAAGGACGCCCCCATCGCCTTCATCTGCCATCACGGTGTATCCAGCCGCGGCGTGGCCGAGCGCTTTGCCGCGCACGGCTTCACCAAGGTCTACAACGTGGAAGGCGGCATGGATGCCTGGGCACGCGACATCGACTCGTCCGTGCCGCGCTACTGATCCCTTTCGGAAGTTTAGACGTCCAAAGCGCCCACCTCGGTGGGCGCTTTTCTTTTGCATCCACGGCAAGTGAAATTCAGTATTCATTCATAAAAATCTCACTCATATCGAGAAATGCTGCGATTGCACAGGCGCAAGATCGCACGCCCCCGCGAATCGCGCGGCCTCGTCACGAAAGGTTTCGGCCGCCAGCCCGCATGAACACGCACCGGGCCCGCCGGGCCGCGCCGTGATACCAAACCGAAGCGCGCCCGTCGGTAAAGTAAAAACGACAAGTTCTTTCGACCCTGAATGGCTCGTTCATCACGGTTGTGTAACGTTTGGACTACACGTAACGTCGAAATGGCGACGCGGTCTTGCCACGAGATGGCAGCGCGTGACGCTGGGGAGCTACAAGCCAAGCCGAATGCCTATTTGCCATCTGCGCAAGCAGCGTGGCGCGGTTTTCTGCGGCCTAAAAAATCGTGGCCGGTCTTTCGAGGCCGGCGTTTTCCGGGGACGCCGCGTTCGCGCTGTCGTCCCACTTGGGGAGAGTAGAGCCATGCTGTTAAGTCGCTTGCCTGCACCAGGCCACCACGGGATCGCCGACGCGTCCCCGCACACACCGAACGCCGCCGGCTAAGCCGAGCGCCTTCCGGGTGCCCCGCGACGCGGGGCGTCTTTCACGGAGATAGGGCCAGCCATGCCCACTCGTGCCAGTCACGGGTGACGGCGGCGTGCACCCGCGCGCCCGCCAGCCGGCCCGACGCTTTCAGTCGTACCACCTGGCTTAAGAGGAAAGCATGTCCATCCATCGATTCACTTCCATGCCGCGTCGGCACACGCTGCGCCACACCGCCATGGCCTTGGCCGTCGCCGCTGGCGTCAGCCTGGTCAGCCCGGTCGCGGCGCAGAGCTCCACCGGCGCCATCTTCGGCAACGCACCCGCCGGCGATACCGTGGTTATCCAGAGTGACAGCGGCCTTACCCGCGAAATCACCGTGGACGCCAACGGCCGCTACTCCGCTGGCAGCCTGCCGCTGGGCTCCTACAAGGTGACCCTGAAGAAAGACGGCGCCACGGTGGACTCGCGTTCCAACGTCGCCCTGACCGTGGGTGCCGGCACGCAGGTGTCCTTCGTCGCTACCGCCGCGGCCGACGCCAAGAACCTCGGCGCCGTCACCGTCATGGCCAACGCCCTGCCGGCCATCGACGTGAGCCAGATGGACTCGCGCACGGTGATCACCGCCGACCAGCTCACCAAGCTGCCCGTGGCGCGCAGCGCCGAAGCCATCGCCGTGCTCGCCCCCGGCGTGAACACCGGCAGTACCTACTTCACCGGCCCGACCGGCCAGACGCTGGTGTCCTTCGGCGGCTCGTCCATCGCCGAGAACGCGTATTACATCAACGGCTTCAACACCACCGACGTGCTGCACAACTTTGGCGGCATCACCCTGCCCTACGGCGCCATCGACCAGCAGCAGATGCTGATCGGCGGCTACGGTGCGCAGTACGGTCGCTCCGATGGCGGCGTGATCAACCAGGTCGGCAAGCGCGGCACCAACGAATGGCATTTCGGCGCCCAGGTGGTGTGGCAGCCCAAGTTCGCCGAATCGGACCCGGACAACGCCTTCTACCCGACCGGCTCGCAGTTCCTCTCCGGTCCGGGCAGCCGCCAGGGTCAGATCTACCAGTTCCGCAACGACAACAAGTCGTGGGAACACGTTGAAGACGCCTACTTCGGCGGCCCGCTGATCAAGGACACGCTGTACATCTTCGGCGCGGTCGAGTCCGATCACATCAACGACGGTGTGAGCGTGGCCTCGCGCTCCACCCTGACGCAGACCGACTACTCGTACTCGCGCCCCAAGTACTACGGCAAGATCGACTGGAACATCAACGACAGCAACATCCTCGAATTCACCGGCGCCTCCAACAAGTCGATGTACTCGGGTAACACCTACGCGTACACCTACACGCCGCCCGCCACCAAGGGCACGCTGGGCAACTACCTCGGCCCGGCCACGTACACCAAGAACGGCGCGGACCTGTGGGTAGCCAAGTACACCGGCTACATCACCGACGACCTGACCGTCGAAGCGCTGTACGGCAAGATGAACCAGATCAACTACAGCCGCGCCGCCGGCGGCGACGACGCCTACGTCCTGCACGCGTACAACCAGGATCCGTCCATGATCCCGGCCGGCTCCAGCGGCATCACCGGCCCGCAGATCAACGAAACCGTCGACGACCCCAACGCGCACGACAAAACCTCCAACCTGCGCCTGGATCTGAACTACAAGATCGACGGCCACTCCATCACCGTCGGCATCGACAACCTGGATCTCAACTCGATCGACATCGGCACCACGCCGTCGGGCCCGGGTTACTACTGGGTCTACTCGGTGGGCGACCCGAACGCACCCATCCAATCGCTGCCGGGCGAAAGCGTCGGCGCACCAGGTGGCAACGGCTACTACGTCGCCAAGACCATCTACGCCAACGCCGCCAGCGCCCGCGTGAAGCAGCGCGCGCAGTTCATCGAAGATGCCTGGCAGGTCAATGACCGACTGCTGCTCACCCTCGGCATTCGCAACGACCAATTCACCAACTACAACCCCGATGGCATCGCCTACCTGCGCCTGACCAAGCCGCAGTGGGCGCCGCGCCTGGGCGCCAGTTGGGACGTGTATGGCGACTCCTCGCTCAAGCTCTACGCCAATGCGGGTCGCTACTACCTGGCCGAGCCGCCCAATGTGGCCATTCGCGGTGCGGCGGGCAGCACGTACACCTCGCAGTACTTCACCTATACCGGCATCGACCCGACCACCGGCGCACCGCTGGGCCTGTCCCAGATCACGCAGGATCGTTACCCCGGCGTATCGGCCAACAACGAGTTCGGCACCCCGCCGGACCCGAAGACGGTGACCAGCGCCAACGCCAAGGCCGAGTACCAGGACGAGTTCATCGCCGGCTTCGACAAAACGCTCGACCTGTTCGACCAGCACTGGGTGTACGGCGCCAAGGGCACCTACCGCGTGCTGCGCAACGACCTGGACGACGTGTGCGACGACAACACGATCATGAACTACGCGTCCGCACAGGGCCTGGACCCGGTGGCCGCGCTCGGCTCCACGGGTTGTTACATCATGAATCCGGGTCGCACGGCGAACATCAATGTGTCCAACGGTGCGGGTGGCTACAGCACACTAACCATTCCGTGGTCCGCCTGGGGCATGCCCAACCTGCTGCGCAAGTACGTCGCCGCCAACTTCTACCTGGAGCATCCGTTCGACGGTAAGTGGTACGGCCGCATCGACTATGTGTGGTCGCACAACTTCGGCAACACCGAAGGCTCGGTGCGTTCGGACATCGGCCAGCAGGACGTATCGCAGACCGAAGACTGGGACAACGCCGGTGTGATGACCAACGCCAACGGCGACCTGGCCAACGATCGCCGTCACCAGTTGAAGATGGTGGGCTACTACCAGATCACCCCGGAATGGCTGGTGGGCGGCAACGCCCAGATCCTCTCCGGCACGCCCAAGATGTGCCTGGGCTTCTTTGGCCCGCAGCAGGATGACCCGTTCGGCTACGGCGCGGCCTATCACTTCTGCGGCCCCAACGGCACGCCGGCGCCGTCGGGCTCCACCGGCCGCACGCCGTGGCAGGAGATCTTCAGCCTCAACGCCGAATACCGTCCGAACTGGGCGGGCAAGAAGCTGGCGTTCGACGTGATGGTCTACAACATCTTCGACAAGCAGGTGATCACGCAGTACTACCCCACCTCCGAGTCGGGTGCGGGCGTGGTGAACAAGAGCTGGCAGGTACCGCTGTCGTGGACCACGCCGCGTTACGTGCGCTTCTCGGTGAGCTACGACTTCTGATCTCCCCCCATCAGAAGCCGAGCTTTACCTCCTGAAATCGCTCCCCCGGCAACGGGGGAGCCTTCCGGTGCCGGATCTTCCGGGGACGCAAGACCCATGAGACCCTCCCGTGCCCCGATAACGGCGGCGGGGTCCCCGGCGCACCAGGCGGCGAGATCTTCGCCGCCTTCTTTTTTGGGGGGCGCCGCTATACTGGCTCGTTAGCTAGCCCACAGCATCCCCTGATAGCATGTAGGTGACGCCTTACAACGTGTGCCCTATGCGTATCCTGCTGGTCGAAGACGATTCTCTGGTTTCTGACGCTATTACCCGTGGCCTGGTAAGCACCGGCTACGTGGTCGATGCCGTGCCCGACGCCGAATCGGTGGCCGCGCGCCTGGCGGATACGCACTACGACCTGGCCATCGTCGACCTGGGCCTGCCCGGCGAAGACGGCCTGTCCCTGGTACGCAGGTTGCGCCGCAACGGCAGTTCGCTGCCGCTGCTGATCGTGACCGCGCGCGACGGCCTGGACGACCGTATCAACGCGCTTGATCTGGGCGCCGACGATTACCTGGTCAAGCCGTTCGCCCTGCCCGAGCTGGCCGCCCGCTGCCGCGCGCTGATTCGCCGCGCCACGGCTGCCGCCGCCAATGAAATCGCCATTGGCGGGCTGCGCATCGACCTGGCGGGTCGCCGCGCCATCAACGCGACCGGCGACGTGCTGGAGCTGACCCGCCGCGAGTGGTCCATCCTTGAATGCCTGGCCCATCACAGCGGTCGCGTGGTGAGCAAAGAGCGCCTGACCCAGGCCATCACCGGCTGGAGCGAAGACATTTCGGGCAACGCCATCGAGGTGCACGTATCGCGCCTGCGCAGCAAGCTCGGCGGCTCCGCCACCGTGCGTGGCATTCGCGGGCTGGGCTATCGCCTCGAAGATGGCTGAGCGCAAAAAGCGGCCCAGTAGCGTCCACGGCCGCCTGCTGGGTTATCTGCTGGCGCCGCTGCTGTTGCTGCTGGTGGCTGGCGTGGCGGTTGATCACCACGTGATCGTCAACCCCATCCATAGCGCGTTCGATCATTCGCTCTCCCGTGCGACGCTGGCCATCGTGGCACGCATCCACCCCACGCCAGACGGCGAGCTGGCCGTGAGCCTGCCCCAACATCCGCCGCCGCCGTTGCGCGCTTGGGAGGGGGAGCAATTTTTCTATCGGGTCAGCCGACCCAACGGGCATACCATCGCCGGCGTCGACGACCTGCCGCTCGCGCCCGACCAGAAATCCGACGACGGCTTCAGCTTCACCAACATCCACTACCGCAACACGCCGTTCCGTCTGGCCACTTACAGAACGACGGAATTCGGCGAACCTCTGCTAATTACCGTGGCCGAAACGCCCATTCGGCGCGATCGCGCGGTGAAACGCCTGGATGTGGCGTTCCTCATCAACGACACCTTGCAGATGGCGGCCGTGCTGTTGATCGCACTGATCGGCATTCGCGTGGCGCTGCGCCCGCTGCAACGCCTAAGCCGGCAGATCGCCGGGCGGCCGCCACAAATCATGTCGCCGCTGCCCACCCATCAAGTGCCCAGCGAGGTGCTGCCGGTAGTGGAATCGCTCAACACCCTGCTCGGGCGCGTACGCGACTCCGTGTTGTCGCAGCAACACTTTATGGCCAACGCCGCGCACCAGTTGCGCACCCCGCTAACCGGTCTCAAGGCGCAGTTGGAAGTGCTCGAACGCGAAACCGCCGGCACCCCGCTGGAAGAGCGCATTACCCTGCTGCACGGCGGCGTGGATCGCCTGGCGCACACGGCCAACCAGTTGCTCACCCTGGCGCGCGCCGAACCCTCGGCCCATCGCGCCAGCCACTTCGCACCGCTGGACCTCCCCCGCTTGGTGACCGAGGTGATCGACGGCGCGCTCGATCGCGCCCTGACCCAGGGCATCGACCTGGGCGCCGACACCCAACCCGCCCACGTCAGTGGTGTGTATTGGTTGCTTCATGAGCTGCTGATCAACTTGATCGACAACGCGCTGCACCACACCCCCGAAGGCGGCAACATCACCGTGCGTTGCGGCGTTGCCAACAAGCAACCCTTCCTGGAGGTTGACGACAGCGGCCGCGGCATCCCCCCCGAGGAGCGCCTGAAGGTGCGCGAGCGCTTCTATCGCGGCGCCGGCAGCCCCACCGATGGCTGTGGCCTGGGCTTGTCCATCGTGGAAGAAGTGGCCCGGGTGCACGGCGCCCGCCTGAGCATCCTGGACGGCACCAGCGGGCGCGGCACCCGCATGCGCATCGACTTCCTGCCCACCGGCTGACAGCCAAACGCGAGCACCTTGCCGGCCGGCACTTTGAAATTGCCCTGACCGGCCCCAAAGTGGGGGCAGTCATTGTCAGGGAGCCCCCCGTGTCCATACCCAGTGCCGTCAAGAGCACGCCGATCGGCAGCCGCCAGCAACTCACCGACTACCTGGCCGCCGGCGAAAAGCCGCGCGAAGCCTGGCGCATCGGCACCGAGCACGAAAAATTCGGCTTCCTCACCGACAGCTTGCGTCCGCCCACCTTCGACGGTGAGCGCGGCATTCGCGTGCTGCTCGAATCGCTCGCCTCCCGCTACGGCTGGGACGTAGCCCGCGAAGGGGACAACCCCGTGGCGCTCTCGCGCGACAAAGCCTCCATCACCCTGGAGCCGGCTGGCCAGTTGGAGCTTTCCGGCGCGCCGCTGGAAACCATCCACCAGACCTGTTGCGAGGTGAACACCCACCTCACCGAGGTGCGCTCCATTGCCGACGACCTCGGCATCGGCTTTCTTGGCATGGGCTTTCAGCCCAAGTGGCGCCGCGACGAAATGCCGTGGATGCCCAAGGGCCGCTACAAAATCATGCGCGAGTACATGCCCAAAGTCGGCAACCTCGGCCTGGACATGATGACCCGCACCTGCACCGTGCAGGTCAACCTGGATTTCGACAGCGAAGCGGACATGGTGCGCAAGTTCCGCACCAGCCTGGCCCTGCAGCCCATCGCCACCGCGCTGTTCGCCGACTCACCGTTCACCGACGGCAAGCCCAACGGCTACCTCTCCTACCGCTCGCACGTGTGGGAAGACACCGACCCCAACCGCACCGGCATGCTCGACTTTGTGTTCGAGCAAGGCTTTGGCTACGAGCGCTATGTGGATTACATGCTCGACGTGCCGATGTACTTCAGCTACCAGAACGGCGAGTACATCGACCTCTCCGGGCAGGACTTCAAGCGCTTCATGGCCGGCGACCTGCCGGCCCTGCCCGGCGTGCCCGCCACCATGAAAGACTGGGCCGACCACCTCACCACCGCCTTCCCCGAAGTACGCCTCAAGCAGTACCTGGAAATGCGCGGTGCCGATGGCGGCCCGTGGAACCGCCTATGCGCTCTGCCCGCCCTGTGGGTAGGCCTGCTCTATGACGACGACGCACTGACGGCCGCGTGGGATCTGGTGAAAGACTTCACCCGCGAAGAACGCCACGCCCTGCGCGACGGCGTACCGCGCGAAGCACTCAAGCTGCGCTTCCGCTCGCACAGCGTGCGCGAGCTGGCCGCCGAAACGCTCAAGATCGCCGCGCACGGCCTCAAGCGCCGCGCGCGCCTCAACCGAAACGGCGCCGACGAAAGCATCTTCCTGGAACCCATGATCGAAATTGTAGAAGCCAACCAGACACCCGCCGAACGCAAGCTGGAACTGTTCAACGGCGCCTGGGGCGGCAAGGTCGATCCGGTGTTTCGCGAATTCGCCTACTAAGCAGTCGTGCACCACAAAGCCCCGCCGATTCGGCGGGGCTTTTCTATGGGGCGCTCAGTCACACGGAGGTTCAACCGATGCCCATGATCGATGCCCGACTCGGCCGCCTTCGCCTGCTCGACTGGAACCACCGGCACCTCACCGCCCACAGCACGCTGAGCGAAGCGCATATCGCCACGCGCTTCGCCACGCAGTTCACCGTGAAAGCCAATGGCCGCATCTACACGGCCAATCACCAGAACTACCTGGAATTCCTCAACGGCTTTCGCCGCACCATCCAGTCCATCGACTACGACATCCACGAACTCATCGCCGAAGGCAACCAGGCCGCCGTGGCGATGACTGCCCGTGTGCACCGCCTGGACGGCACGCTGGATCGTTTCGAAGCCATGTTGTTGCTGGCGTTCGATGAGCAGGGCTTGGCGACGTTGTGGCATGAGGTGTATCTGCCGGCGTAATGCGCCGCGCCACAGTTCGCCAGCGCCTGCCCACGTGTGCACTGACAGCGTATGCCGCCGCAGAGGCGCGCCGGGGCCGCATGCTGCGACGGGTGTTCGCCTGACAAGGCGTTCGGCGCGCCTCTGCTACTTTTCGTCTCGTTGCGCGTGGAGTGTCTGAATCCGCTTGACGCGCAACCGTGACCCTTGGGTCATGAGGCGCGGGCCGTGCGAGCTGACACTCACACGACCCGCTAACCATCACCAACTATCTGGAAGTTGATCATGGCTACCCACGATCATACGGCACGCGCACGCCCGTCTTTCCCACCAGAGGCTACGCACGCGACCTCCGCCGACAGGCTGGCCCCCTCAGCCGCGGCGCAGGACGCAGAGCAGCGGTTGTTAACGCTGATTGGCATTGCCCGCTCCGCAGACGCCTTGCTGGGTCTGCTGATGGATAGCGAGGAGGCTCTCCTCGCCCCGTCGCGCCGAGGTTCCCTGCCGGTACGCAAGCTTGCCCTAACCCCGTTGGAATCCACGGGGTTATCGTTGGCTGTGCATTACCTGCACTCCAATGCGCGCTTGTTGGGCCAAAAAACCGCCGCCAGCACTTGACCCGTCCGTTGATCGCCCCCGCGGCGCACCGGGCGTGTTGCCGGTGTGCCGCACCTTGGCGATGACGTACGCCTGAATTGGCATTTTGCCTACATGTATCGCTGCGCTCGCGCCGGCGTGTTTAAGCGTGCGCGCACATCAACCAAGGATAGTGATGAGTCGGATTTCTCTCACCCCACGCATGCACGTTGGCCACCGAGTACCGCTGCGCTCGCCAGCGCAGGTACTGCTGCACGATTTTCTGCTGCCACAGCGGTTGCCGTGGGGGCAGGCAGCCCGGCGCATGGGCGTTACCAGCTTGGCGCTGCAGCGTTGGATGACGGAGGGCGAGCGGACCACGCCGGAGTTTGCGCGCGCCTTGGCGCGAGGGTTTGGCACCACGGCGTTTTATTGGATGGTGCTGGAGGCGCGTTGGCTGTTGGAGGGGGATATGAGGCCTTAGGGAAGGTCTGATGAAACGACATGCAGCTCGTCATTCCTGCGAACACCAAGAAGGGGGCAAGAGCAGGAGGGGCTTTTCAACAGCCGAGAGGCTGGTCATCCAGTGCCTCTACGCTCAGGCGCTTACAGGCGCTGGATCCCAGCGTTCGCTGGGATGACGAGCTGAACCGGAGCATCGTAAGGGGAGGTTTGATCAAGCGACATGGTGCTCGTCATTCCTGCGAACCCCCAAAATGGCAAGAGCAGGAGGGGTTTTTCAACAGCCTAAGGGTGGGTTTTCCCGCGCCTGTGAATACTTGAACGTAAAGACACTGAATGGCTGCCCCTTGCTCTCAGCAGCTCGATAACGCCCGCCCATTTTGCGGGAGCCATGGGAATAATCGCGGCATGCACGATCATCCAGCCAAGGGTTTCGGCTAGCACGCTACAACGAGGTGCTTAGCCGCACGAGCCAATCGGGGCTATGCGATAGCACGAAGGCTTCGATGGTGTGGTCAAAGCCGGTGAGCACCAGCACACCGATCAATACAAAGCACAAACCAAGCACCACCTTTGCGCCCTGCCCGGTGCGCAGCAAGCCGCCGCGCAGCCGTGCCAGCGTGGCGCTGGATAGGCCACTGAGCACCAATAATGGCAAACCGGCCCCAAGGCCGAACATGGCCATGACCAGAGCAATACGTGAGAGGTCACGACCTTGCGCGGCGAGTGTGGTGGCAGCGCCGAGTGTGGGGCCCACGCAAGGGCTCCACACCACGCCCAACAGCAAGCCGATAAAGAGCTGGCTCACCGCACCTTCGCCACGAACCTTGCTCAACAACGTCTGGCCAGCCTGGCTCCAGGATGCACCGACCCGGGCGAATGCGCCCTGCCACACAGGCAGCAGCATGATCAGGCCGAACACCATCATGAGTACGGCACCGGCGCGCCGCACGACGTTCGCATCGATACCCAATGACGCGCCCAGCGATGCCAGTACCGTGCCGGCCAGCGCAAACGACAAACTCAGACCCAGCGCGAGCGCCGCCGCACCCCAACGATGACGCGACAATGCGGACGCCAGCAGCAGCGGCAGTATCGGTAGCACGCAGGGCGACAACAGCGTTGCCATGCCAGCTACGAAGCTGAGGCCATAGGTGGGCAGGGAAAAATCCATCAAAGCGCCTGCTGCAAGGTCGAGCGAATCTGCGCTTCGTCAGTCTGCCCGGTGGAGCGGCCAACCTCGTGCCCTTGCTTGAACACCACGAAGGTGGATTGGTGATTGACCTTGAGCGATTTCTCCAAGGCGGTTTCGGTGTCGAAGTCGGCGACGAAGATCGTCAACGGTGCAAACGCGGACTCCTTGGATAAGCGATCCACAATGGGCTGCTGCGCGCGGCACGTGGGGCACCAATCGGCGTGAAAGTACACCACCACCGGTTTGCCGGCCGCGAGGCTCTGCTGATATTGCGTGGCGTTGTAGGGCAGCTCGGCGGCATGCAACTGCGCCGCAAAAGCGAACAGGGCGCCGAGCAACCCGGGGGAACGGAACATGCGCATGGGCGTGAACTCCAGACAGTGAGGATCAGGGCGTAGCGGTGCGGGCGGAAGGAAGCGCGCGCACGGTGTCGTGTGTCGTCGCGGGCACACGAATGCCCAGCGCACGTGCCAGCAAGGTATCCACGCTGGCTTTGCCGGGGCCGCTGACGAGCAGCCAGAAGAAGATCAGGCTGTAGACGATCTCATCCGCCTCGACGTAATCGTCCAGCCCCATCAGGTTGGTGGACACCACCAGCGTTACCGCTACCGCCATGTTGATCAGCATGGGAATGCACACCAGGCGTGTGCACAGGCCCAGCATGATCAGCAAGCCGCCGACCAGCTCTGTCCATGCGGAAAGCCCGGCGCTGAACGCGGGATAGGGAATGCCCCACCCCACGAAGCGCTGCACGAAACCATCGAGGTTGTGCACCTTGGCGATGCCGGTTTCCAGCCAGAAGTAGCCGAACACCACACGCACCACCAGCGGCCCCAGCCACTCGATGCGATGAAGACTCTGTAGCAGGCGAGAGGCCGTTGTGGCGATGAAGGGGCGCATGGCGAGGTGTTCCGCAGTAAAGGTGGCCTGCATCATGCGAAGGGCGCATCGCGCCCGCCATGTTCCAGCGTCCATGCTTTCTTGCCTTGCGTCCGATCCTGCGTACCGGGGAAGAAACACCCGAGGTTGCCGGACGATCGGGCACAAAGACGGGACGCTGGGGAACAGCCAGCGGTGTGCCGGGTGTCCAGAATGCCTACCTGTCGGCACCCACCAGCGTCCCCGCCCCGGGAGGTCCGACGCCTATACAGTGCGCCGCGCTTGTGCGGCATCTCGAATGCTCAGGAGAACTCCATGAAGAACAGCAAGCTCAATGGCGCGGCGATGGCGATGATGGTGGCCGGCCTGTTCGCGGTGACGTCGATGTCCGCCTCCGCCGCCGACAAGACCGCCAGCGGCGACACCGCCAGTGTGAAGTGCATGAATTCGTCCAGCTGTAAGGGCCACGGCGCGTGCAAGCAGGCCACCAATGCCTGCAAGGGCCAGAACGCGTGCAAGGGCCAGGGCTTCACCATGCAGAAGAGCCAGCAGGATTGCGAAGCCGCGCAGGCGGCCGCCAAGCAGTCCTAAGGCAGATCTGATTAAGCGACTCTTTGTTCGTCATTCCTGCGCACGCAGGAGGCGCTTTTCAACAGCCGAAGGGCTGGTCATCCAGCGCCCGTACGTTTAAAGATTTACAGGCGCTGGATCCCAGCCTTCGCTGGGATGACGATCCAAATCAGAGCAGTCCTGAGGCAGGTCTGGTTAAGCGACGTTTTGCTCGTCATTCCTGCGCATGCAGGAGGCGCTTTTCAACAGCCGAAGGGCTGGTCATCTAGCGCCCTTACGTTCAAAGCTTTACAGGCGCTGGATCCCAGCATTCGCTGGGATGACGATCAAAATCAGAGCAGTCCTAAAGCCTGTTAGGGCTCTCGGAACGCGCCGGGGGCCCTAACCCAAGCCGGGTGATACCGACCATGTCCAATCGCACTCTCCCTTACCTGGGCTTTGGCCTGGGCTTGCGCGTCGATCATTACGAGGCGCTGCTCGATGATCCTGGCCAGGTGCAATGGCTGGAGATCGTTTCCGAGAACTACTTGGTACCGGGCGGGCGACCGCTGCGCTGGCTGGAGCGTTTTCGCGAGCGCTTTCCGCTGGTGATGCATGGCGTGTCGCTTTCCATTGGCGGCACCGATCCGCTGGACATGGCTTATCTGGGTCAACTCGACGCGCTGGCCAAGCGCATCGAACCGGCGTGGGTTTCCGACCATCTGTGCTGGACGGGCGTGCAGGGCGTGAATCTGCACGATTTGATGCCGCTGCCATACACCGAGGAGGCACTCGCTCACGTGGTGGAGCGCGTGAAACGCGTGCAGGATCGGCTGGGCCGTCGCATTCTGTTGGAGAACGTATCGAGTTATATCCGCTTTGCCGACGCGCAATTGACCGAGTGGGAGTTTTTGGCGGCGGTGGCGGAACGGGCCGACTGCCTGATTCTGCTGGATATCAACAACGTCTACGTGAGTGCGCATAACCACGGTTTCTCGGCGCTGGCGTACCTGGAAGGCATCCCCGCCACACGCGTGCAACAGTTCCACCTGGCCGGCCACGAACAAGGTGGCGCGCTGCTGGTGGATACGCACGATGCGCCGGTGATCGATCCTGTGTGGGCGCTTTACGTGGCGGCGGTTCGGCGGTTTGGTCTGGTTTCCACCATGATCGAGCGGGACGACCACATTCCACCGCTGGAGGTGCTTCGCGCCGAACTGGCGCAAGCTCATGCACTCGCGCAGCCGTGGCTGAAGGAGGCCGCGTGAGCTCTCTCCATGCGCTGCAATGCGAGTTGGCCGACGCCATGCGCAACCCTGCGCAACCCTTGTCGAATGCACTCTGCGGTGACGCACTGGCCAGCCGCGCGCAGCGTTTGGCCATCTACCAACACGGTTACCGGCTACGCCTGCACGACGCGCTTTCAACGGAGTTTCCCGGACTGGCGTTGCTCGCGGGGCGGCGCTTTACGCGCTTGCTGGACGCGTACATCACGGCGCAGCCATCCACGCATTTCAACATTCGCTGGCACGGGCGGGAGATGGCACCGTTTCTGGCCAATACGCCACCGTGGCGCGAACGCGTGGACTGGGCCGAGATGGCCTCGCTGGACTGGGCCATTTCCACCGCTTTCGACGCGGCGGATGAATCCCCATTGGAAGCCTCTGCCCTGGCCGGCGTCGATGCGGAAGGCTGGGCGTCGTTGCGACTGACGCCACTCGCGCACGCGAGCCTGCTTACCTGCACCAGCAACATCGACGATTTTCGGCGGGCGGCCGATCGTGGACAGTCTCGCCCCGCTTTGCGGCGGTTCGCTCGCCCCCGGCACATGCTGGTTTGGCGCCCGGCGACGGAGGTTCGCTATCGCCGGGTGGACGCCGACGAGTGGCTGGCGCTTGGGGCGATGTGGCAGGGCGAGTGCGTGGCCCAGGTCTGCGAGCGGCTGGCCGCGCGATACGGCCCCACCCAGGCGCTGCCACGCCTGGCCGCCCTGCTGCAGCGGTGGCTGGCCGATGGCCTGATCGGCGGCCTGTCGGTCGGAGTGAATGGGCCGAGGTAACCGCGGGCGGGCATCCAGCGAACTGGCTTATAGCGCCACGCCCTGGAAGCCTGCCCATGTACATCGAACCGAACCCCTCCTGGCCCGCCGAGCCGCGCCCGCCGCTGGTGGAGCCGGCGCTCGAATCGCTGCTCAACCAGTCGATGCTGCAGGTGCAGGTGGTTGCCGAACTGCATCGCTGTGGCGAGTGGTTTTTGGATGAGCCGCGCTACGAGTGCGGGCTGTTCCACCTCGTGGGCCATGGCCAATGTCAGGTGGATAGCCCCGTGCTTGCCAAGGGCATGGTGCTGCAAGCGGGCGACCTGGTTATTTTCCCTCACGGTGCGCCGCATCGCCTGAGCGCGGGCGATGGCTCGGCCAGCACGAGCCTGATCTGTGGCGAGTTCCGTTTCGTGGGTGCGTCGTTGCACCCGCTTGGCCTGGCCCTTCCCGGCTGCATCGTGATACGCGCCGAACAGGCCAGCGCGCCGTTCTGCCAACTCTCGGCGATGATGGTGGACGCCGTGCACCAGGGCTGCGCGGGCCGGCAGGTGTTGCTCAACAAGTTGGCCGATGCGTTGTTCACGCTGGCCATCTGCGATTACGCCCGCGATGCGGGCGAGCGCCAGGGGCTGTTCGCGTCGCTCGCCGATCCTCGCATCGCGCGCGTGTTGCAAGCGGTGCACGACAACCCCGGCAAGGCGTGGACGATGCAGTCGATGGCTGCGCTCGCCTGCATGTCGCGTTCGGCCTTTGCGGAACGCTTTACGCAACTGATGAAGATGCCGCCCATCCAATACCTCACGCAGTGGCGCGTGAGCTTGGCCGAGCAATGGCTGCGCGATCGCCAGCAGTCGGTGGCGGGCATTGCCCAGCAACTGGGCTACAGCAGCGAAGCGGCTTTTCGGCGACTGTTCAAGCGGGTTAGCGGCACGTGCCCTGGGCGCATTCGTGGGGAGAGCTTGCGCCCGGCCACCATCAATTGACGGTGGCTGATGCGCACGAGGTAGCGCGGTTACATGTAGCCTGTGGTGGTATCGACCATGGTCAATTTGTCGGTGACGCCCACGACACCCGGTACGTTCTCCACCAGTACGCGCAGCGCGCTGCGCATGGCTTCGTTGGTGACGACGCCATCCAGATCCACTGCACCCCGTTGCACGGTGATTTGCACAGCGGAACGGGTGATCCATGGATGGCGCAGCATTTCCTGTTGGATGTGCTGCTTGATGTCGGCGTCGGACACGACATCTTCCGCCGTTTCTTCTGGTAACGCAGCCAGGAACACGCGCATCAGGTCTGCGCGACTAAGGATGCCCACCAGGCGTCCTTCGCGGGTTACCGGCAAGCGCTTGATGTGGTGACGCTCCAGTAGCGCTACGGCATCGCTCAGCGGAGCGGACTCCTCCACCGTCAGCACATCGCGAGACATGAGGTCGCCCACACGGCGACTGTGTGAGCCGACGTATTCCTGCGCGAGTCGGCGCGGCCCGAGCACCAGATCCAGCCAACGCGGGCGCCGACGTTCGGTACCCACTTCCGCACGCCGTATCAGGTCGCCTTCGGTGAGTATGCCGACCAATGCACCCTTGTCATCCACCACAGGAAGACCACTGACGCGCACGCCCAGCATGATCTGCATGGCCATGGACACGGGGTCGCTCACCAGTGCGGTACGCACCTGACCATTCATCGCTTCGCCGACTTTCATGGTTCTAGCCTCCGCTGACAGCATGAGTATGCGCGGGGCGGGTTGGGCGGCATTGATCGCGGTCAATCCCTATGGCCGAGGGGCCATAAAAAAAGAGGCCGGCAAGGCCGGCCTCTTGGATGCGGCGAACGCGTCGCCTTACTTCTTCTGCGGTGCTTCCTTCAGGCCGCGATTGAGCAGCATCGGCTCGATGCTCGGATCCTTGCCGCGCCAATCCTTGTACAGCTTGCTCAGCTCTTCGGTGTTGCCGCGCGAGAGGATCATGGCGCGGAAACGGTCGCCGTTTTCGCGGGTCATGCCGCCCTTGTCCACGAAGCCCTGGAAGGCATCATCGGCCAGCATTTCGGTCCACAGGTAGGCGTAGTAACCGGCGGCGTAGCCGTTACCCCAAATGTGCTGGAAGTAGCTGGAGCGGTAGCGCGGCGGCACGTAGCTCAGGTTGATCTTGGCCTTGGCGAGGGCGTCGGCCTCGAACTTGTCCGGATCCTGCTTGGGTGCGTCGGCGCTCAGGCTGTGCCAGCTCATGTCGAGCAGGGCGGCCGAGACCAGCTCGGTCATGTCGTAGCCCTTGTTGAAGGTCTTGGCCTTCTTGATCTTCTCCACCAGCTCGGCGGGCATCGGCTCGCCGGTCTTATAGTTCTTGGCGTAGTTGGCGAAGATCTTCGGATCGGTTGCCCAGTGCTCGTTGAACTGCGAGGGGAACTCCACGAAGTCACGCGCGGTGGCCGCGCCCGACAGACTCGGGTACTGCGTGTCGGCGAAGATGCCGTGCAGGCCGTGGCCGAACTCGTGGAACATGGTGATCACGTCGTCGAACGACAGCAGGGCCGGCTGGCCCGGCGCAGGCTTGGTGAAGTTGGCGACGTTGAAGATCACCGGCTTGGTGCCCATGAGCTTGGACTGGTCGACCAGGTTGCTCATCCAGGCGCCACCGTTCTTGTTGTCGCGCTTGAAGTAGTCGCAATAGAAGAGCGCCAGCGAGCTGCCGTCCTTGTCGAACACTTCGAACACGCGCACGTCCGGCTGCCAGACGGGGATGTCCTTGCGCTCCTTGAAGGTCAGGCCGTAGAGCTGGTTGGCGGCGTAGAACACGCCGTTCTGCAGCACGTTGTCCAGCTCGAAGTAGGGCTTGATCTGCGCTTCGTCCAGGTCGTACTTGGCCTTGCGCACCTGCTCGGCGTAGTGGTTCCAGTCCCATGCTTCGACCTTGAAGCCACCCTTCTGCTGGTCGATGACGTCCTGGATGTCCTTGGCTTCGCGCTCGGCACGCGCGGTAGCGGCAGGCGCGAGCTTGTCCATGAAGTTGATGGCCGTTTCCGGCGTTTTGGCCATCTGGTCTTCGAGCTTCCACGCGGCGTAGCTGGAGAAGCCCAGCAGCTTGGCCTGCTCGGCGCGGATTTGCGCGATGCGAGCAATCAGGTCACGAGTGTCGTTGGCATCGCTCTTTTCAGCGCGATTCCACGAGGCCTTGAACAGCGCTTCGCGAGTGGGGCGGTCGTTGAGGCTCTGCAGCGCGGGCTGCTGCGTGGTGTTCTGCAGCGGCAGCACCCACTTGCCGTCGAGCTTGCGGCCCTTGGCGGCTTCGGCGGCGGCAGCGATGTCGCCATCGGACATACCGTCGAGCTTGGCCTTGTCGTCAATCACAAGCGCGCCGTCCTTGGTGGCGGCCAGCAGCTTGTTGGTGAACTGGGTGCTGAGCGAGGACTCTTCCTTGTTGAGGTCCTTGAGCTTGGCCTTGTCGGCTTCGGACAGCTTGGCGCCGCCGCGCACGAAGTTCTTGTAGGTCACTTCGACCAGGCGCTTGGATTCGGGGTCGAGCTTGAGCGAGTCGCGCTGTTCGTAGACCGTTTCGATGCGCTTGAACAGCTTATCGTTCATCACGATAGCGTCCTGGTGCGCGGCGAACTTGGGTGCTTCGTCTTCCTGCACCTTTTGCAGCGTGTCGTTGGTGTTGGCGCCGCTCACGGCGTCGAACGCATGCATGGCGCGGCTGAGCAACTGGCCGGACTTCTCCATGGGGATGAAGGTGTTCTCGAAGGTCGGCGCCTCCGGGTTGTCGGCGATCTTCTGGATCTCCTCCAACTGCTGCTTCATGCCTTCCTCGAAGGCCGGCTGGTAATCGCCGTCCTTGATCTTGTCGAACGGCGGCGCCTGGAACGGCAGCGTGCTGGGCGAGAAGAACGGGTTCACGGCGCTGACCTCGGCGGAAGGCGCGGCAGCGGTGCTGGCCTTGGCGGGCGCGGTGCTGGCCGGCGCGGGCTGCGGGGCCTGCTCGTTGGACTGCTGCGAGCAGGCGGCGAGCGCGATGGAAGTGGCAATTACAAGCGTACGAAGACGAAGCATCGGGGTTCCCCAAGTGGGTGGTACAGAACCACGAGCCTAACCACACCCTGGCACGGGTGCCAAGGGCAGGAAGTCCTGCCTTGCCGGCGGGGCTCAGGCTTTTCGCATGTCCCGCAACTGCCAGCTCGCGCCGATCAGCAGGTTAAGGCGCTGGCGCACGATGCTCATGGGCAGGTCGGTGATCAGGTCCATGTCGATGTGCAGATCCTGCACCCGTGCACTAACCGTGGCCTCGGGGTCGGTGGCGGCCAGGGCGAGGTCGACCTCGTCGGGTTCGTCTTGCATGGCGCGCCAGCGCTCGAACAGGTCTCGCGTACGCATGGCGTGCTGCACGGCAGCGGCCAGGTCGTCCGGGCCGGCGCCGTCGAAGCTCAGCGACGCCACAGGCCCGCGCGCTTTGGCGAGGTCGTCGATCGAAAGGTAGTAGTGACTACGCAAGGGCATGAAACATCTCCGCAGGAACCCGCACATGCAAGCACGGCCGGCGTGAAATTCACTCCAAGATGGAGGCTACGTCCAGCTTTGCCGCCGCCGTTCGCGGCGACTCCCCGTACGGCAACACGCCCAGGCAGGGTGCGGGCAGCAGCTGGCGCAGGGTGTCGAGGTTCTCTTGCACGGCGGCCATTTGCGGATCGATCAAGTTGCCGATCCAGCCCACCAGCCGGCAACCATCGGTGGCAATGGCGCGCGCTGTGAGCAGTGCGTGGTTGATGCAGCCCAGCCGCATGCCCACCACCAGGATCACCGGCAATTGCCATTGGCGCGGAATATCCGCCGCCAGCAAGCCGCGCGAAAGCGGCACTAACCAACCACCGACGCCTTCCACCAGCACCACGTCGTGCATGTCGCGCAGGCGCTCAAAGCCTTCGAGCAAGGGCGCCAACTGGATCTCCACGCCATCGTGGGCGGCCGCCAGGTGTGGCGACAGCGGCTCGCGCAGCGTCATGGGGTTGATCCATTCGTAGGGCATGGGCGCGCTGCTGGCGGCCTGGAGTGCCAAGCCATCTTCGTTGCGCAGGCCTTCGGGGGTGTCCACGCAGCCGCTGGCCACCGGCTTCATGCCGCAGACGCTGAGGTTACGGGCTTGCAGCGCGTGCAACAGGGTGCAGGTGACGTGGGTTTTGCCCACGCCGGTATCGGTGCCGGCAATGAAGAACGTGGACATTCGCGCATCCCCTGGTCGCGTGGATAGGGCCAAAACGGGCCGGGCGGGCGCCTACCACCCCTGGCGGGCGCATAATAGCGGCCTTTATCGCTGAGGCTCATGCCCATGTTCGAAGTCACCACACAGGCCTATGCGAGCAAGCGCGAGCACTACGAGGACCTGTGCCAGCAGGCACGCGGCCTGATGGAAGGCGAAACCGACCTGATCGCCAACGCCGCCAATTTCTCCGCGCTGGTGTTTCACAGCCTGCCCGATCTCAATTGGAGCGGTTTCTACCTGTTCGACGGCACCGAGCTGGTGGTCGGCCCCTTCCAAGGTAAGCCGGCGTGCATCCGCATTGCCCTGGGACGTGGCGTTTGCGGCACTGCAGCACAGACGCGCGAGACCCAATTGGTGCGCGACGTGCACGCGTTCGACGGCCATATTGCCTGCGACGCCGCGTCGCAGTCGGAAATCGTGGTGCCGCTGGTGCGCGCCGATGGCCGCCTGTTCGGCGTGTGGGATGTGGACAGCCCCTCCGTGGCCCGCTTCGACGCGGACGACCAGGCCGGCATGGAAGCGCTGTGCCAGGTGTTCATGGCCGCGGTGGAACGCCACGGGGCCTGAGAGCACGAGCACGATATCAGCGTGGCCCGCGCCGGCCCGAAGGGTTGCGCGGGTTACGCGGAGATCGTGAACGGGCTCCAAGGCACCAGCGGCGCACCCTCGCCCTCGGCTTATTCGCGCGGCGTGTTGAGCAGCGTCATCACCGTGGCGCGCGCCTCTTCCACGCCGGTGGGCGTGTGCGAGGAGAACATTTGCGCGGTGGCTTGCGTGCCGCTGGCGGCCATCTCCTTGCGCAGGGCCGCCAGCGCCTGGGCGGCCTGATTGCGCGAAAGCTTGTCGGCCTTGGTCAGCAGCACATGGCAGGGCAGCGCCGTGGCAAAGCAGAACTCCAGCATCATCCGATCGAAATCCTTCAACGGATGGCGGATATCGGCGATGAGCACGACGCCGCGCAAGCTGCGGCGCTGCTTGAGGTACGCATCGATTTCCAGCTTCCAGTGCGCGCGCAGCTCCTCGGGCACTTTGGCGTAGCCATAGCCGGGCAGGTCGATTAGGCGCGCGGGCAGCGGGGCCTCACCCTCGCCCTGGATCAGCGGCGGCAGCGAAAAGGCCACCATCTGCTGGGTACGCCCCGGCGTCTTGGAGGTACGCGCCAGGCCGCGGTGCGCGGTGAGCGTATTGAGCGCGCTCGACTTGCCGGCGTTGGATCGCCCGGCAAAGGCAACCTCGGCGCCGCGATCCGGCGGGAGTTGTGAAATTCGGTGAGCGGCCAGTACGAACTGGGCGCCCTGCAACGGGTTGGACATGGTTTGACCGGCTAGGGTGGCGCAGAGATAATCGAAGAGTTTCTGCCAGTGGCGGCCGCGCAGGCCAGCGCGAGCCGTGCAGCCATCGCAGTACTTCGGGAGACAAGTGTATGAGTTTTCGGCCCGCCGGTTTCCGGCCCGCTGTAGTTCGTTATGCCGTGGTCCTCGTTCTTGCGCTTTCTTCCGGTGTGCTGCTGGCCCAGGAGGCCAAGGCTCCCGCCGCACCGTCCACCGCTGCCCCGCCAGCTTCCGCTGCCCCCGAACACGCTGCCGCGCCTGGTGCCGAAGCCCCTGTAAAGCCCGGTGACGCGACCGCCGGTGCCGGCAAGGCTGCTGCCTGCGGCGCCTGCCACGGCATGGATGGCAACTCCAGCGACCCGCAGTACCCCAAGCTGGCCGGCCAGCACGAGTCCTACATCGTCCGCCAGCTCACCGACTTCAAGAGCGGCAAGCGCCAGAACCCGATCATGCTGGGCATGGCGACGGCGCTGTCCGAGCAGGACATGCACGACATTGGCGCCTACTTTGCCTCCAAGGCCGCCCTGCCGGGCGTGGCCGACCAGGCCCTGGTGGAGCGCGGCGAACAGCTCTATCGCCAGGGTGACACCAGCAAGGGCGTACCGGCCTGCATGGCCTGTCACAGCATCGACGGCCGCGGTAACCCGGGCGCGATGTACCCGCAGCTAACCAGCCAGCACGCGCAGTACATCGAGGCCACCCTCAAGGCCTGGCACGACGGCACCACCTGGGGCGACGACGCCCACGCGCAGATCATGCCGGGTATCGCCAAGAAGCTCGATGAGAAGGACATCGCCGCCATCGCCAGCTATGTCGAAGGCCTACACGCCACCGATGGCGCCCCTGGCGCTACCGCCGCCAAGTAATACCCCTCAGCACGCCGGCCCTGAGCCGGCGTGTTGGCTTCACGCCCGACCCCAAGAATAAGAGGAATCCCCATGCTCAAGCGTCTGTCGTTCCTAGCGGCCTCCCTGCTGGCCCTCGCGGCCTGCAGCCACAACAACGACAACGCGAGCACGGCCCCGCAGCCGGCGCCGGCAGCAACCACGGCGCCAGCGACCCAGCCGCCCGCCGCCTCCACCGCCAGCAGCCCGGCCACCCCGGCCTCGGCACCGGCGGCGCCCGCCGCCGAGCAGGCTGCCGCACCGACGCCCGCACCGGCTGCGCCCGCCGCGCCGTTCGTGGACAACGGCAAGTGGGTGGAAGGCAAGAACTACTACCGCATCGAGCCGCAGCAGGCCAAGGTCAGCAACACCGACAAGATCGAAGTGGCCGAGGTGTTCTCCTACGGTTGCCCGGCGTGCAATGCGTTTCACCCGACCATGAACCAGCTGGTGCGTGAGCTGCCGGCCGATGCCGCAGTGGCCTACCTGCCGGCCTCCTTCATGCCGCAGGAAAACTGGCCGATGCTGCAGCGCGCGTTCCTTACCGCACAGGCGCTGGGCGTGGCCGAGCAGGCCAATGACGCCATGTACGAGGCGGTCTGGGTCAGCAAGGAGCTGAGCGCCATGAAGACGGCAACCAGCCTCAAGCCGATGTCGGCCCTGCCCACGCTGGAGGACGCCGCCAAGGTGTACGCCAAGTTCGGCGCCGACCCCAAGGAATTCGTGGCGGTGGCCAATTCCTTCGCCATTAACACCAAGGTGAAGCGCTCGGACGATCTGATGAAGGCCTACGGCGTGGAAAGCACCCCGACCATCGTGGTGAACGGCAAGTACCGCCTCACCCCCAGCTCGGCCGGCGGCAACGACCAGACCGTGGAACTCGTGAAGTGGCTGGTGTCCAAGGAAGCAGCCGGCCAGTAAGCCTGGCAGCCATCACCGCCACCCCACTGTTACCCCAAGAGTAGTCACTCCATGTTCAAGCGTTTTGCCACCGCGCGCGTGATCGCGCTCTTCGCCAGCCTGCTGCTGGCCAGCGCCTGCACCGCCGCCGGTTCCGGCGACCAGCCGGCGCCCTATACCGAAGGCGCCGAGTACGTCACCATTCCGGGCCCCGCCCAGCGCCTTAGCCCTGAGGGCAAGGTGGAAGTGGTCGAGGTGTTCTCTTATGGCTGCATCCACTGCGCGCACTTTGCGCGGATCGGCGAACAGATGCGCAAGCAACTGCCGCCGGGCGTGGTGTTCAAGATGCTGCCAGCCGCCTTCAGTGACGACTGGGTGCCCTACGCACGCGCCTACTATGCGGCCCGGAAACTGGGCGTGGTCGAGCAGACGCACCTGGCCTTGTTCAAGGCCAAGTTCGATGACCACTACCCCATTTCCACCCTCGATGAACTGGCCGATTTCTACGCCAGCCACGGCGTGAAGCGCGAGGAGTTCATGCGCATCGCCAGCTCCGATGAAGTCACCGCGCAGATCCGCAAGGACATGGCTTTGGTCAAGCAGTGGCAGGTGGATGGCACGCCCACCATCATCGTCAACGGCAAGTACCGCTCGGCCAATGTGAAGACGCTCGAACAGCTCTCCGCGCTCACCCAGTGGCTGGCCAAGCGCGAGCTGGCGGGCGGCAAGTAAGCCGCACGGGGGAATACGCCTCGGGACTTCCCCCGCGTTCACATACCGCTGGGCATCCTTGGGGGCTTGTCCGCCGCGATGGCGGCGGACACCTCCTTGCATCTACCCTGCCCGCCCCATGAATCGCGCCCCTTCCACGCCCGCTGTTGCCACTCCCGAGCGCCGCCTGCGCTTGCTGAGCTGCAACATCCTGGCCGGTGCCAGCGTGCAGCGTTACCACGAGTACGTCACGCGCAGCCTCAAAGCGGTGCTGCCGGGCCGCAGCAAGCTCGATAACCTCGACCGGCTGGCCGAAGTGCTACCCCAGTTCGACGTGATCGGCTTGCAGGAGGCGGATGCCGGCAGCCTGCGCTCGGGGTTTCTCAACCAGACCCGCTACCTGGCCGAGGCGGCCGGCATGCCGTTCTGGAGCCATCAGCCCAATCGCGCCATGGCGCGCCTGGCGCACTCGGCCAATGGCCTGATCAGCCGGCTGGAGCCCAAGAGCGTGCTCGACTACCCGCTGCCCAGCCGCATACCGGGCCGAGGCGCTTTGCTGGCGCGGTTCGGCGAAGGCAACGACGCACTGGCGGTGATGATTGCCCACCTCTCGCTGAGCGCCCCGGCGCGCGCCAAACAGCTGGGCTTTATCGCCGAGGTGTTGCAGGACTACCCGCATGCCGTGCTGATGGGCGACCTCAACACCGACGTGCGCAGCCATGAGATGCGCCATCTGTTCGCGCGCTCTGGATTGGTGCCCCCACCACAGGCCACGCCCACTTTTCCCAGTTGGAAGCCAAGCCGCGCGCTGGACCACATTCTCACCACCGAGTCGATTCAGCTCGACAAGGTGTGGGCGTTGCCGCAGGCTTTCTCCGATCACCTGCCGTTGGCGGCCGAAGTGCGGCTGCCTGCCCATATCGCACCACGCCCGCACCGACTCCGCCGATGAAGCGCACGCTCTCCCTCGTTCTGCCCTGGTCGTTGATGGCCACCTTTGGCGCCCTGGCTTACCTGCTGCGCTATGGCCTGGTCGAATCGACCGAGGTCGCCCATCTGTGCGAAACCGCGCAGGCCCTGCCCTGCACGCTGCGCCACTTGACGGTGCTGGGTTTCATTACCGGCAATATTTTCGGCTGGCCCATCGGCATTTTCGGCTGGGTGGCGCTCGCCGCCACGGCGGCGGCGATGGCGTGGAAGAAGCCCGCCTGGGCGTGGTTGGCGGCCACCACCGGCCTGGTGGCGGTGGTGCTGTATTGCTTCGTTCCCGGCGCGCTGGCCCTATTGGTCGGTTGCCTTCGCCTGGTGCGCTGGCAAGCGGACGGCGCGACGCCAGGGCACGAACACGGCCGCGCTCAGGCTCAGGTTCACGGCCAGCCATAGCCATGCCGGCGGGCTCTGCCCCGCATCCTGCGCCACCACTACGGCGCCCATCAGCGGCAACACGCAGGCCATGAAGCGCTCCTCGATGGCTGGCAGCGCATTGGCGCGCTCCTCCATCAGCGCGACCAGCAAGTAGCCGAGCGCGGGGAGCCAGAACAGGCCCAGCGGAAAATCGCGGTAGCGGCCATCGAACACCAGCAGAAGCCCGTAGAACGTCAAGCCGAACAACCACGCAAAGCGCAACCAGGACGCCGGCTTGCGCGGCGTGGCCGCACCGGAAAGCCGTGCCGCCAGCCAGCGCGCCAACGCCAACGCCGTGCCCAACGCCACCAGGCATAGGCCGCCGGAGAACATCCATTCCCATGAGTCGCGGCAGGCGTACCACATCTGGCGGAACTGCCAGGCCAACGCCGTGCCGCTGGCGAAGCCGGCTAGCGCCAGCACCAGGCGACTACGACTACCGCGCCACTCGGCGCGCCACAGCGACGCCAGCACGAACAACACCGCACCGCCCAAACCAGCCCACCAGCCATCGAGCCAGCGCGGCTCTTCCACCACGGGGCCCTGCATGGCGAACTTGGGCTGCGCATGCACGTCGAAGATGCCCCAGTAGCCGCCCACCGTGCCCTCCTGCTCGCGCTTCCACGGCTGATCGAAGGCTTCGATCACGTTATAGGGCATGTCCACGCTGCCGGCATAGCGGAGAAAGTCGCGCAAATAGCGCGCCTCGTTGACGAGACTGGCCGCCGCGCCGCGACGCTGCTTGCCATGACTGGGCCAGCCGGTTTCACCGATCATCACCGCGTGGCCGGGGTATGCGGCCTTGACCCGCGCATAGACCTCCGCCACGTGCTGCAAGGCGTCCTTGGGTTCGACCGGCTCGTCCTCCCAGTAGGGCAGGATATGGATGGTGATGAAGTCCACCGCGCTCAGCATCTGCGGGTAACGCAGCCAGAACTCCCACACGTCGGCGTAGGTCACCGGCACGTGCGTATCGTGAATGGCATGGCGCATTTCGTTGACGTAGCCGGCCAGCGCCGTGGGTGACTGCTCACCGCGCAGGAGCACCTCGTTGCCCACGATGACACCGCGCAGTACTTCCGGGTGTGCCTTGGCGTTGGCAATGCCCATCTGCAATTCGTGTTCGTTCGCTACCGGGTCACGGCCGATCCACACGCCCATCAACACTTTCATGCCATAGCGCTGGGCAATCTCCGGTACGGCGCTCAAGCCAAAACCTTGCGAATACGTGCGGACACAATCGAAACGCTCCGACAGCGCGCGTAAGTCGGCATCGATACGCTCGGGGCTCACATAGGCACGAGGGTTCAACGGCGTTTCGCCGGGCTTGCGGAAGGGCGCATAGGACACGCAGGCAATGTGCGCCGTGGGCGTATCCGGCAGCGATACCGGCCGGCCGATCTGCCACCACCAGAACGCCCCCGCGAACGCGGCAACGACGAGAATGAACCACGCGAGCGGGGCAACGCGGGACGATGGCGAGGTCAATGGCGACATGCACTTCCTGGGATGCGCCAGACCCGGCGCGTCGGAGAGCGGGAATTCTATCAGGCCGCCCACGCCTGCCGTTTCACGCCACGCTCAGCGGCCATTGGCCATGCTGGCTGGCCCCACGCAGCGCGCCCGTCCCCGCGGATTCAGCGAAGTACACTGCGTTGGAACGAGATAAGGAGTTGTCATGTCCCTGCACGCACCGCGGCGCTTCGCCCGACGCTTGCTCATCGTGATCGCCGGGCTGGCCCTGGCTGGTGCCGCTCATGCGACGGAACCCAGCCAAGCGCAACGCGCTGCCTTCAAGCAGGCCTATGCGGCCGCCCAACAGGGCGGCGACGGCTGGCGCAGCCTCGCCAACGGGTTGCAGGACTATCCGCTGTATCCCTACCTGGAAGCGGCCTCGCTCACTCAGGACATCCGCCAGGTCGATCGCGCCCGGGTGGAGGATTACCTCAAGCGCAATCCTGGGTTGATTCCGGCCAACGACCTGCGTCGTGATTTCCTCACTGAACTGGCCCGCCGGCAGGATTGGGACAACTTCCTGGCGATGTACCAGCCCGGCCTGGGCGACGCGCTGAGCTGCAACGCTCTGCAGGCCCAAATGGCGCGTGGCGCCACGCTGGATTTCAACCGCGACCTCGCTTCACTTTGGAGCAAGCCCCGCCTGCCCAATGCCTGCGACCCGGTGCTGAGCGCCGCGCGCGATCAGGGCCTGCTCACACCGCAGCGCCTGTGGGACCGCATCGACACCGCCGCCGACGCCAACCAGCCCGGCACCGTCGCCTCCCTCGCGGCATGGCTGCCGGCGGATCAGGCCAGCTCGGCCCAGCACATCGCCACGGCGCTGCGCGACCCCGGCACGGCCACGACCGCCGCCATGCAATGGCCCGACACGCCGCGCGACCGCCAGGCGGCCATGCTGGCGCTGGAACGCCTGGCACGCCGACAGTCGGTCACAGCCGATATCGCCTGGCAGAAGCTACAGAGCCGCTTCAGCTTTACGCCAGAGCAGCGCAATCGTGTGCTGTATGCGCTTGCGCTATTCCACGCCACCGACTACGACGACAGCGCCATTGCGCGGTTGATTGCCCTGCCCGCTTCCGTGCAGACGGAAGTGAGCCGCGAGTGGCGTGTGCGTGCCGCGCTAGCACTGCAGGATTGGAAGGCCGTGCTCGCGGCCATCGACGCCATGCCGCCCACGCAACAGCAAGATGGCGAATGGCGCTGGTTCCGCGCGCGGGCCCTCAATGCACTGAATCGCGATGGCGAAGCGCAGCGCGTGCTGGTACCGCTGGCGCAAGAGCCGACCTTCTTTGGCTTTCTCGCGGCGGACAAGCTCAGCACGCCGTACGGCATCTGTCCGCTTACGGTGAACAGCAACAGCCAACGCCAGCAGGCATTGCTCGCCAATCGCGGTTTGCAGCGCGCGTTCGAGCTGTTTGCAGTAGACCTGCCCAAACTGGCGCGGCGCGAATGGAGTGCCGCGCTGGACGGTGCAGACGCCGAAACGCTGCGCCAAGCCGTGGACATGGCCTATCAGCGTGGCTGGTATGACCGGGCCGTGTTTACCCTCAACACTGGCGACGCCTTGCGCTACTACGAACTGCGTTTTCCGCTTGCCTCGCAGGACGGACTCGTGACTCAAGCAGAGCAGGCGGGTATCGACCCCTCCTGGGCGTATGCGATTCTGCGTGCGGAAAGCGCATGGATGAGCGATGCCCGCTCGGGCGCCGATGCACGCGGCCTGATGCAGTTGCTGCCCTCCACCGCCGCACTCGTGGCTAAGCGCAACGGCATTGCCTGGGGCGGCGGCGACACGCTGTTCGACCCGATCACCAACATCGTGCTGGGCACGCGCTATCTCGCGCAGATGGCCGATCGTTTCAACGGCGCGCCATGGCTGGCGAGTGCCGCATACAACGCCGGCCCCGGCAAGGTCGACCAATGGCTGCAGGCGCGCGGCACGCTGCCGCCGGATCTGTTCGTTGCCACCATTCCGTACAAGGAGACGCGAGAGTACGTGGCTCGCGTGATGTCCTTCGCGGTGATCTACGATTGGCGCCAGCATGGCAAGGCGGTAACGGTGTCCCAGCGCCTCTCGCCCATCGGCCAGACCTATCGCCTGCCCGATGGCGCCAGCGAGCGTAAGCTGGTGGCTTGTACCGCTGCACTGCCGGCACCGGAGGCCCCCGCGGCCGCACCGGCGAGCAGCATGGCGCCGCCCGCGGCGGCCGCCAACGGCCCGCGTTGAATGGGAGACTGTCGGTGACTCGTAAGGCACAGCAAGTGGTGGTGTTGGGCGGCAGCGGCTTCGTGGGTTCGCATTTGGTTCCGCGCCTGGCCGCCGACGGTCACCGCATCGTATTGCTCTCGCGCAACCGCGAACTCAAGCGCCAGCTGGGCGTGCTGCCGGCCGTGCGCATCCGCAGCGTCGACGTGTATGACGCCAATGCGCTGCGTCGACAGTTCGAAGGCGCGGACGCGGTGATCAACCTGGTGGGCATCCTCAACCCCCAGGGCTCGCACACGTTCCAGCGCGCTCATGTAGAGCTGGCCCAACGGGTGACTGCCGCCTGCCAGGCCGCTCAGGTGACGCGCCTGCACCACATGAGCGCACTCAAGGCCGGCCAGGGCTTGTCGAATTACCTCAAGAGCAAGGGCGAGGCCGAAATGGTCGTGCGCCGCTCCTCGCTGGACTGGACCATCTACCAGCCCAGCGTGATGTTCGGCGCAGGCGATGGGTTGGTCAGCCGTTTCGCCCAGTTGCTGCGGCAATTGCCCGCGCTGCCACTGGCCCGAGCCGACTCGCGCATGGCGCCAACCTGGGTAGGCGACGTGGCCGAAGCCATTGCCCGCTGCGTGGCAGAGCCTGCGCTGGGCACCGATCGCAGCTTTGAACTGTACGGGCCAGAGGTGCTGACGCTAGGCGAGATCGTGCGCAAGATCCGCGACACGCTCGGGCTGCGCACGCCGATTCTGCCCCTGCCCGACGGCTTGGGCCGCTTGCAGGCACAGGTTGCCCAATGGATGCCCGGTAAACCCTTCTCGCTGGACAACTTCCGTAGCCTGCGTACCGATTCGGTCGGCAAGGTGGACGGCTACGCCGCGCTCGGCATCGAGCCGCAGGCCTTCTCCCCGTGGCTGCCGGTACTGCTGCGTGAGCCACCGCGCCAACGCCGCCTTACCTTGGCACGCGCGGGCTATCGCTGACCGCGCTTCGCCCTCAGAATCGCCGCATGCGCACTTATCTCGTCGGCGGCGCCGTCCGCGACAAATTGCTCGGCCGCGATGTGGCCGATCATGACCACGTTGTGGTGGGCGCCAGCCCGCAGGATTTGCTCGCCCAGGGCTATCGCCCGGTGGGCAAGGACTTCCCAGTCTTCCTGCACCCACACAGTGGCGAGGAGTACGCACTCGCGCGCACCGAGCGCAAGACGGGGCGCGGCTATCACGGCTTCGACTTCTACGCGGATCCTTCCGTGACGCTCGAAGAAGACCTCGCCCGCCGCGACCTCACCATCAACGCGATGGCCGAGGCGGAAGACGGTCACCTGGTGGACCCATTCGGCGGTGCGCGCGACCTGGAACAACGCCTATTGCGCCACGTGTCGCCCGCGTTCGTGGAAGACCCCGTGCGCTTGCTGCGCGTGGCGCGTTTCGCCGCCCGCTTTGCGCCCTTGGGTTTTCGCGTGGCGCCGGAGACCATGGCCCTGATGCAGCAAATGGTGCACGAGGGCGAAGTGGACCACTTGGTGCCCGAGCGGGTGTGGCAGGAGACACGCAAGGCGCTGGGTGAAGCGCAGCCCTCGGCGTTCCTTCGCGTGCTGCGCGACGCAGGCGCCCTGGCCGTGCTGTTCCCCGAAATCGATGCACTGTATGGCGTGCCGCAACGCGCCGAATTCCACCCGGAAATCGATACCGGTGTGCACGTGGAAATGGTGCTGGATATGGCCGCACGCATTGCACCGGGCAACGACCTTGTCGGCTTCTGCGCACTGACCCACGACGTGGGAAAAGCACTGACTCCCGGCGATGTGCTGCCGCGCCACCTGGGTCACGAGCACGCCGGCGTAAAGCCGCTGCGTGCGCTCGCCACCCGTCTCAAGGTACCCAGCGAATACGCCGTGGTGGCCGAGCATGTCTGCCGCGAGCACCTCAATGCGCATCGCGCCTTTGAACTGAAGCCCGCGACGGTACTTCGCCTGTTGACCTCGATGGACGCCCTCCGTCGCCCGGAGCGGCTTCCACTGTTCCTGGCCGCGTGCGAAGCGGACAAGCGAGGGCGTCTGGGCCACGAGGAAGATACCTACCCCCAGGCCACTTATCTGCTGCAAGCGCAGCAAGCGGCCGCAGCGGTAAGCGCGGAGCCCTTCGTCGCCCAGGGCCTGCAAGGCCCAGCCATCGGCGAGGCCATGGCGGCCGCCCGCGTCTCAGCCATCGCTGCGGTGCGGCAGTCCATCGCCTGAAGCAGGGAATCGGCGGCCCGCGCAGCCGGGGGGCTAGCCCGTTAGAATGGAAGGTCATCCTGGCGCGTCCGCGCCCGGTCCGCCCAGCCGTGTATAAAGAAGGGTCGCCTGCCACGCCGCGCGTGGTGGGACACCGTTCGTTTTCCCGGAGTTATTCGTGTCGATCGAGCTTAGCCCGACCTCTTCGCTGCGCCAGCGCTTTCGTCCCCTCTGGTGGCTCGCCATCAGCTACCTGCTGATCGGCGCCGCTACGCGCATCGCCCTGTTGTTCATGGCGGGCAGCGGCGTGCCGCTGAATCCACTCTATTGGGCCTATGCCTTTGGCGTCGGCGCAGCCTACGACTTGATCGCCTTCGTCTACCTCGCCTGGCCGCTGGTGCTCTATTTGTGGTTGGTGCCGCGCCCCATCTACGTGTCGCGCACAGGCCAATGGCTGCTGTATGCAGGCGGTGCCGTACTGCTGTTCGGGCTGATGTTCGTCGCGGCTTCCGAGCTGGTGTTCTGGGGCGAGTTCGGCACGCGCTTCAACTTCATCGCGGTGGATTACCTGGTCTACACCACTGAGGTGATCGGCAATATCCGTGAATCCTATCCGCTCGGCACGTGGATCAGCCTGCTGGCGCTGGCCACCGTGGTAATCGTGTGGCTGAGCCGCCGCGGCCTGCGCGCCGACGATCGCGGCACACGCTTCTGGCAGCGCAGCAAGGTGGCGCTCGTGTGGCTGGTGATCACGGTGGTAACAGCCGCGGGCATCAAAGGCACCTACAAGAACCACAACGACAACGCGTATGTGAACGAGCTGGCCGGCAACGGCGTCTACGAGTTCTTCGCCGCCTTCCGTAGCAGCCACCTCGATTACGCGCGCTTCTATCGAACCCTGCCCGACGACGAGGCCTTCAAGCGCGTGCGCGAACGGCTGAAGACTCCCGACGCCACGTTTATCAGTGACGACCCGCGCGATCTCACGCGCGAAATCCGTCATGCCGGCCCTGAAAAGCACCTCAATGTGGTGCTGATCAGCATCGAGAGTTTCTCGGCCGATTTCCTCAAGGAGTTTGGCGACAAGCGCGGCATCACGCCCAACATGGACGCGCTGATCGGCGAGAGCATGTTCTTCGACAACCTCTATGCCAACGGCACCCGCACGGTGCGCGGCCTGGAGGCGCTGTCGCTGTCGGTGCCGCCCACGCCTGGCGACTCCATCGTCAAGGCGCACAACAACGAGAACCTGTTCTCGGTGGCCAACGTATTCAATAACCGTGGCTATCAGTCCGACTTCGTTTACGGCGGCTACGGCTACTTCGACAACATGAACTACTTCTTCTCGCACAATGGCTATCGCGCGGTGGACCGCAACGATATCGCCAAGGGCGAGACCATTCACCACGAAAACGTGTGGGGCGTGGCGGACGAAGATCTCTACACGCTGGCGCTCAAGCAGATGGACGAGGCCAATGCGCAGGGCAAGCCGTTCTTCCTGCACATCATGACCACCTCCAACCATCGCCCGTTCACCGTTCCAGCCAATCGCGTGCCGCAGAAGAACGGCACGCGCGAGGCAGCCGTGGCCTATACCGACTGGTCCATCGCCGACTTCATCAAGCGTGCCCGCAGCAAGGCGTACTTCGATGACACCGTGTTCGTGATCACCGCCGACCACTGCGCATCGAGCGCTGGCCGCACCAGCGTGCCGATCAACCGCTACCACATTCCGCTGTGGATCTACTCGCCCAAACACATCGCACCGCAGCGCGTAACGCGCCAGATGTCGCAGATCGACATCATGCCCACCGTGCTTGGCTTGCTGAATTTCAGCTACCGCAGCCGCTTCTTCGGCGTGGACTTGTTCCAGTTGGAAGCTGGCCGTGAACGCGCCTTCCCTGCCACGTACGAAAAGCTCGGCTACCTGCACGGCCCGGTACTCACCGTGCTGGAACCGCAGCGCAAACTGGAACAGGTACGCCCCGATTTCGACTCGGGCGACGCAGTGCCCAACACGCCCGCCGACGAGAGCCAGGTGGACGACGCGACGGCCTACTATCAGGCGGCCGCCTATCTGTTCAAGCACGGCCTGCTCATCAGCCGCAAGGAAGACAGCACGCCGGTGCAGTAGCCCCTAAGAGCCCATCCACAATCTCCACGTAACCCGTGTTGTGTGGGGGTGCCCGCCAGGGAGCGGGGCGTGGCGAAGCGCCTGACTGACGATCCGGTCGAGTCGCGCCCCGGTTCATGTTGGACACACCAGCGCAACCCTTCAGGCCGGGGCGATTCGCATCCAGCTCCGCGTCATCACTCGGTCGTGTACGGACTCGAACGCCCTCGTTCTTCTTTAGACCCGCGCGCAAACCGCTCCTGGCGCGGGGCCACGCAAGGATCGTGAATAGGCTCTAAGGACAGGTGGCATCGGATTTGAGACACTGGGCCACCTGTCCATCGCTCTCCGCACGAATGAGCCACGACCACCCTCCTCGCGTCGCAGTTTTGATTCCCTGCCACAACGAAGCCGTGGCCATTTCGGTCGTTATTCGTGACTTTCGAGCGGCGCTACCGGCTGCCCAGATATACGTCTACGACAACAACTCCACCGACGACACCATGGCGGTGGCCCGTGATGCTGGAGCGACGGTGCGGCGCCAGGACTTGCAAGGCAAGGGGCATGTGGTACGACGCATGTTCGCCGACGTAGAGGCGGACGTGTATGTACTGGTGGACGGCGATGCTACCTACGACGCAGCCGATGCCCCGCGGATGATTGCCCGTTTGCTGGAAGATCAACTCGACATGGTGGTCGGGTCACGCGTCAGTGACCAGTTGGAGGCCTACCGAAGCGGCCACCGCTTAGGAAACTGGATGCTCACTACACTCACCGGATATATTTTCGGCCGCACGTTTTCCGACATGCTCTCGGGCTACCGAGTGTTCTCTAGGCGTTTTGTAAAGTCGTACCCAGCCCTGGCCGGTGGGTTCGAAGTGGAGACCGAGTTGACGGTACACGCACTGGAGCAGCAGATGCCGGTGGCTGAAGTGCCCACGCGCTACGTCTCTCGCATGGACGGCTCCGTCAGCAAACTCAATACCTGGCGTGACGGCTGGCGCATTCTGATGACCATTGTGCGGCTTACGAAGAATGGCAAGCCACTGGCCTTCTTTGCAGGTGGCGCCGGCCTTTCGACGCTTTTAGCCGTCTTGCTGGCCATCCCTCTTATTAGCACCTTTGTCAAAACAGGACTGGTGCCCCGCTTCCCCACCGCCATCCTGTGCGCGTCGCTGGTTCTTCTGGCAGCGATTTTCCTGGCATGTGGCTTGATTCTCGATACGGTCACTCTTGGGCGACGCGAGCAGAAGCGACTCGCCTACCTCGCCCATCCGTCCCCACGCGGCACGGTTTGACATGATCAGACCAAATATCTGGCCCGGCGCAACGCCAGCCGGCTCGATGACATTCACTTGGCAGGTCTTACTGTCCGCTGCCGTTTTTCTCGCACTCGTGCTTGTGCAGGCTGATCTTCCAGGCCTGTATATGGATGGTGTGAATCCAGATTTTCTTGCGGCTCAGTTGCTTCATCACAACGCGAGACAACCAAGCGCTGGATTGCCATCTAAGATATTTCCAATCCTTGGCAGCCTCTACCACGGCACCCAGAACGTTTATGTGGGGCTACCCATCTTTGCCTTGTTCGGCTTCAGTGTGACGGCTCTTCGGCTTTGCCAAGCGCTGTTCGGGGCCATCCTTCTCGCTGCGTTGTGCCGGATCGCATATCGGCTTACCAAGTCCGCCCCCCTGGTGTTGCTCTGCGGCTTAGGTCTAGCCTCTGAACTTGCCTTTACTGCATCGTTTCGCACGCAGTTCTATATTGTACTTGGCGGCGCAGCTTGGCTTTTTGTGTCGTTGGCCTATGCCATACCCCGAGAAGAGCCAATTGAGGCCAAGCGACGGCGCGTGCTGCTGTCCGGCGTGTTTGCCGGACTAGCTTGCTACGGCTATTTCGTGCTGGGCTTTTTTATCCCCGGCGTGCTCTTGATGATTGCCTTGCGGCGCCCTGGCGGCTGGCGTGATTTGCCTCGCTGGCTGGCTGGCGGCCTGATCGGGCTGCTTCCCTATGCGCTCGGCTATCTTTCGCTGCTCCTCAAGCTGAAAGGGATTGGACCAACGCTCGCCTTCATGCAAGGCATGTTTGGACAATTGCAGCCCTTCAATGCCACAGCGGCAAGCGGCAGCAACTTCAGCTACGCCTGGGAGATGGCTCGACTTGCGATAACGGATGGCGGCAACGAAGCGATGATTTTCGGCCAAACGACGGATCGGGCCTGGGCCACGTTCAAGTTTGGCAGTTTCGCGCTGAGTCTGGTGGCACTCACCGGACTTTGCTTGTTCCGCTTGATTCGGCGAGATCAGCGCGTTCTTAGAACCCTCCCAGTTCTCCTGCCCTGGTCATTCCTCGCCATCGCCTCGCTCTTCGGCCACCGTCTGTGGGCACACCACTTCAGCGTGCTAGTGCCCTTCACTTACCTGCTAAGCACCATGCTCTTGATGGAGTGCGTGGAAGCGATCCGCCTTCCGAAACATTGGCGCACCGCGACGGCTATCGTGCTGATCGTCGCCTGCCTGGCCGCGAACCTAACGCAACAAGTCATCTTCCATCGTGAGCTGGCGCGAACAGGCGGCACCGGAAAGATGCCAGAGGCTCTCAACACGCTGGCCATCGAGGCGCGCTCCTCGCCCTCGCAAGTGGCGTACTTGTTCCCCGAATGGGGCTTCTACACGTCCTTCTGCTTCCTTACCGGGAACCGGGTGCGCTATGTCGACGGCGTGCAGGCCAGCACGTTCGCCTGGTTGCGCAGCCGTGGCTACCACGTCTTCCGCCTAGCCTATTGGGATAAGGCCGACGGCGCGCGCTATCGGCAGCTCTTGCTCGACAACGGGGCGAGTACTGTGACCGAGCGCGTCTTCAATCGACGCGACGGCCAGCCTGCCTTCTACCTGCTCGAGGCGCAGTAGCGTTCGAGTTAGAGCCGATCGCCCTGATCGGCTTCCAACAGCTCTGCCGGCAGGGGCACCACGTCCATGTTGCGCACGAACAGCATGGCCTGGAAGCGTTCGCCCATCTGTTCGGGCATGGTGAGCTTTTTCACCTCTTGCGCCAGACGATAGCGTGCGGCTTCATCGGCCGCTGATTCGTAGGCTGCCTCGAACACCTGCTGCAAACCGCAGCCAATCAGGAACGGCGCCTGCGGGAGGTAGCCGGCCACGCTGAAGCCGGCACTGTTGCCCGCTTCGGCCAGAGCGGTGAAGTCGACCGATGCGGTGAGATCGTTGAGGCCCGGCAAATGTAGCGGGTCGGCATGGGCGCGGTGACGATAGAACGCACGCAGGGTGCCGTCGTCGCGGTCGGGTAGGTAGTACTCGCGACGCACGTAACCGTAATCGATGAACAACATCAGCCCGGCGCTCAACGTCCCGGCGATAGCCTGGATCCAGTACGGCAATTGCGGCAGGATTTCCGAGCGGTAGCCATCGACGAACTCCAGCTCCATGTCGCGCTCGACATGACGCACCGCACCCGAGACCAGCGCATCAGCCGGACGGTCTACCCGCATCAGGCGGCCTTCGCCATCCAGTGCCACGTATTCCTCGTAGACTTCGCCGGTCTTCATGGCGAAGCGCGTGGTCGGCAAGGCGTCGATCACTTCGTTGGCGAACAGTACGCCGCGCCAGTCCTGCTCGGGCGGGCGATTGAGCCATAGCACGCGGGCGAACACGTCGGCGGGCAACGCCGCCTCCAGACGTTCGCGCTGGCGTTCGCGCAAATCGGCGCTGGGCTCGAGAATGAAGTAGTGACGCGGCAAGCTGCCCGCCGCACCGAAAGCCTTCAATGCGGCCTCGGCAAAGGCGCCGCTGCCGCCGCCCAGCTCAAGGAAGTCGGCGTCGTCGCCCAGCAAGTCGAGCACCGGCTGCACGGCATTGACGACGCAACCGGCGAATAGCTCACCCAACTCGGGCGCCGTAATGAAGTCACCGGCTTCGCCGAACTTGGTCTTTCCCGCGCTGTAATAGCCCAGCCCCGGCATGTAGAGGCAGCGCTCCATGAACTGGGAGAACGGCATCGGCCCGTGTGCGGCGATCTCTTCGCGCAGGCGGGTCAGCAGGCGGTCGGAGTGTTCGCGCTCTTCGGCGCTGGGGTCGGGAAGTCGGGAGGACATGCGCGTTGCCTGGCAATGGAACGCGCCAAGGATAACCCATGCCCCGCCATAGCCTCAGAGCCTGTTCACGATCTCCACGTGGCCCGCGCCGGGAGTGGTTTGCGCGCAGATCAAGGAAGAACGAGGGCGTGTACGTCCGTACACAACCGAGTGATGACGCGGAGCTGGGTGCAAACCGCCCCGGCCCGAAGGGTTGTGCTGGTGTGCGCGCCAGGGAGCGGCGCGCGGCTCGACCTGACGGCCAGTCAGGCGCTTCGCCACGCCCCGCTCCCTGGCGCGCACACCAACACAACGCGGGCTACGTGGAGATCGTGAACAGGCTCAAGGGGAGAGGAAGGCTATGGCGGGGTCATCGGCCCAGCTGACTTAGAAGTCGAAGTCCTTCTGCAGGCTCAGGTACACGCCACGGCGCGGACCGAACTGCGGCGCACCCACGCCCACGCCGGTGCCGTCGCGCAGCTCGTAGGTACGATCGAGGGCATTGATCAGCGCCAGCTGGGTCTTCACCTTGCCGAAGCTGCCCACGTTGAAGTCGTGCGCCACGTTGAGATTGAGCTGGAAGTAGTACGGCAAGGACGCGCCATTGGGCACGCCCGGAGCCTCTTTGCGTAGACCGCTGCCGAAGATGAAATCGGCGCCGGCGCGCGTGGCGTCGGTGAACGCGTAGCTCACACCGCCGGAGGAGGTGAGCTTCTGGTCGTGATCAAGATGGATCCAGTTGTTGTAGATGTACGCCAGCTCGTCTTCGCTGAAGTTGTACTGGCCGGTGATCACGCGCTTGCCCATGGCGCGGTTGTACGAAGCATTGAAGTATGCCGACAACGGACCGTTGCTGTAGTTGGCGGTGAACTCCAGGCCACGGATGCGGCCGTAGTCGTAATTGAAGTTCGAGTAGATCAGCGCTGCACCGAACTGACCTTCGTCCTGCAGACGGTTCACCTTGCGGTAGTAGGCGTCCAGGCCCAGCGTGAGGTTGGAGCCGACCTTTTGCTGAATGCCCAGGTCGTAATAGTCCGAACGCTCGGACAACGGCAGGTTGTTGCCGCCGCTTGGCAGTTGGTTGGTGGTGCCATTGAAACGCGCGATGTTGCTGTCGTCGATCACTTCCGTGGCCGGCGGCGTGAAGTAGCGCGAGTAACCGGCGTGCACGGTGGTGCTGTCGCTCGGCTGGTACACCACGCCCACGCGCGGGCTGAGCTGGCTTTCGGTACGGAACAGCTCATAGCGATCGCCACGCACACCGTAGTTCACGGTCCACTTGTCGCCGATGCTCCACTCGTCTTGCAAATAGGCCGACCAGGTGCGCGCCAGCAGTCGCGTGGCGTCATAGACGTTGATCGGCGTGGTGCTGGCCTGCGAACCGTCCGGGTTGGCCGGGAACACCAGCGAGTTGTTGCTGACGTTGCCGCGCTCGAACTCACCGTACAAGCCGTAGCGCAGCGTGTGACTTTCGCCCAACGGCGTGGAGAAATCGGCCTGCAGTGTGCTCGCACGGTTGGTACGGCCGATCGTGGAGGCCACGCCGTTGAACATCAGGTCGCCGATGTCGTCTGGGGTAAAGCCCACATGGCTGTAGCGCTGCCCCACCGACACTTGGTAATCGGTCTTGCCCAGTTTGCCCTGCAGCGAGAGCACACCAAAGCGCGTCTTCTCGCTCTGACGCTCATTGAGGTCAGCGGAGTTGAAGTCGACCGTATCCAGATAGCCGAACTGCGGAGTCTGGTTCGGATTATTGGGAATCTGGAAGCGGTTGTTGGTCACGCCGAACAGGAAACTCAGGCGCGTGTTCTCGTCGATCAGGTAAGAAACATCACCAAAGCCCTTCACTTGGTTGGTGTGGTCGTGGATGGGCTTGCGGCTGGAGGTGGGGTTCTCGATACCCACGTCGTTCTCCAGGTAGTTCGCCGTCAGGAACCAGCTCCAGCGATCACTGCTGCCCCACAGCGACGCATTGGGGTTCAGGGTGCCGAACGAACCGCCCGTGATACCCACGCTGCCGCCATTGCCCAGCGAGTGGCCACTCTTGGTGTCGATATCCACCACCGCCGCGGTGCGCAGGCCGTACTGGGCCGGCAGCGCACCGTCGAGCAGCTTCACGCTCTGGATGGTGCGCGCGTCCAGCGTCTGGCCGAAGCCGGAGATGGACTCGGGAATGATCACGCCGTTGATGCGGTACTGCAGGTTGGCGTGGTCGCCACGCACGTGCAGGCCGCCGTAGGAATCCTGCACCACACCGGGCGCCTGCAGCAGCACCTGATTGAGCGGGGTAGAGTCGCCCAGCGGCAGCTGCTGAATGGCCTTCTGGTCGATCACATACTGGCTGCTGCCGGTATCGGGCGACAGCGAATTACGTGACTGGTCCAGCGCGGCGGACACGTCGATGGCGCTGAGCTGATGCACTTTGGCCGGCCTGTTGTTGCCGGCGCCGCTGGCGTCAGCCGCAGGGGCGGCAGCTGGGGCGTTGACCGCATCAGGGGTGGTCTGCGCAACGGCCGCGGACGCGGACGCGGTTCCCAGTGCAATGGCGAGACTCAAGGCAAGCAAGGAAGGTTTCATCAGGGTTCCGAAGGGGGCGGTGAGCTTGTTATTTTCGATACGTTATAACATATCTATTCCCATCCAACCCTACCTGCCCCAGAAGTCATGCTCCGACCGTCGGACACGACAGGGTCAGCGCGCTTTCATGGCCGCCCCCTAGACTGGCGTTCTCCCGCCACGTCAGGCCTTTGCGAGCCACCGGCATGCGCCAGCCCTCTTCCCAACTTCCCGCAGTGATCACCGATCACAGCCGGGTTACTCAGGCCATCCTGGATTTCGTCAGTGAGATCCCCGACAGCAAGGTCGAGGGCAGTCGCCAGCCGACGCGCGAAGCGCAGCGCCTGGCTGCGCGCGCCTCGCAACGAGCGGCGCTCACCGCGGGCTCACTGGCGCTGCCGCCTGGGCCACTTGGCTGGCTGACGGTGCTTCCGGAGCTGATTGCCATCTGGAAGATCCAGGCGCAAATGGTCAGCGATATTGCCGCCGCCTACGGTCAGCATTCGGAGCTGGGACGCGAACAGATGCTGTGGTGCCTGTTCCGCCACACGGCTGCCCAGGCTTTCCGAGACCTGGTGATTCGCGTGGGCGATCGCCTGCTATTCCGTCGCGTGACCTATACCGTGGCCGAGCGCGTGGCCAAGACGGTGGGCTTGAAGGTCACCCAGCGCGCCGTCGGCAATGGCCTGTCGCGCTGGCTGCCCGTGGTGGGCGCGGTGGGCGTGGGCGCCTATGCCTATTACGACACCGCCCAGGTGGCACGCACCGCGATCGCGATGTTCAGCGCCCCGTTCGCCACCGATGACGCCCGTGAAACGGCAAGCAGTGAGGTGCCAGCCACGCGCGCGGGATGACGGCCCGCCCGCTTTGCGGCAAGCTCGCAGCCCCGACGCGTTTTGCAGGAGCCCACGCATGAGTCCACGCCACGAGCGCCCGGTTGCCCTCATTACAGGCGCGGGCAAGCGCGTCGGCGCCGTGATCGCCCGCACGCTGCATGCGGCCGGCTACGACCTGGCACTGCATTACCGTCACTCCTCCACCGAGACAGAGCTGCTGGCAGCCTCGCTGGAACGTCAGCGCACGGACAGTACCTGTCTCGTGCAGGGTGAACTGGCCCACGTAGAGGCCTTGCCAAGCATGGTCGAGCGCGTAATGGCCCGCTTCGGGCGCCTGGATGCGCTGGTCAACAATGCCTCGGCGTTCTATCCCACGCCGGTGGGCACCGCGACGCTGGCGCAATGGAACGACTTGTTCGCCTCCAATGCGCAGGCGCCATTCTTCCTCAGCCAGGCGGCCACGCCCGCGTTGCGCGAAGCACGCGGCGCCATCGTCAACCTGGTGGATATCTACGCGGAAAGGCCCCTAGCCCAGCATCCGCTGTACTGCATGGCCAAGGCGGCACTGGCAGCAATGACGCGCTCGCTCGCGCTGGATCTTGGCCCGGACGTACGCGTGAACGGTATCGCCCCCGGCGCGGTGATGTGGCCCAGCGACGGCAAGCCTTACGACGACCAGCAAGCCATGCTGGCCCGTACGCCCCTGCAGCGGGCAGGCAGCCCCGAGGATGTCGCCGGCGCGGTGCTATGGCTGCTGCGCGACGCGCCTTTCGTGACGGGGCAGATTCTCCGCATCGATGGCGGACGCACGCTGTCGGTGTAACCGACAGCGTGCGCGGCAACGCTCAGTTCTTGGGCTTGAACGCCTGTTCCAACAGCGCCTGGTCGAAGCCATAGCCCACGCGACCTTCCTCGGCGTACTGATACAGCGCCGCCGCGTAGATGCCCTGCAGCGAAGCCTGGATCAGGCCCAGCAACGTGAGGCCCACCGCAACCACCGCAAACGCGATGATGATGGCCGCGATCGACTGCATAGCGAACGCACCTACGATCAAGCCGGCGGATACCAGCATCGCCAGCACCATCAGCAGGCCGAACACCACGCCGATGCCGGCATTGCCGATGATGTTTTCGCCCCAGGTGCTCTTGAGCAGCTCCACGCTACGCTTGATCGCCTCCGTGGGGCCCACGTCCTGGCTGGCGAGTACCGGCACCACCAGGAAGGTCGCCACCGTCCACGCCACGCCGAGCAAACCAATCACCAAGCGACCGATAAAGCCCAGGCGCTCCTGCAGTGCGCGCAGCAGGATGCCTACGGTGGCCGAGATCAGCGCATAGCCAAAGATGCTGACCACACGCTCGCGCGCGATGGCAAAGCCCTCGGCGAAGCTGGTTTCCTCACCGCGCAGGCGCATCAGGGCCGCGCCCGCCAACCCGGTGTTGAAGAAAATGATGACGAAGTACTGCACCAGATAGAACAGGAACATCGCCACATAACCGCCGGCCGTGAGGCCGCGCTGGTGCTCCACGCCCGCCTCCGCGGTCACCGCCATGGTGTAGCCGATGGGAATGAGAAAGCTCGCTGCCACCAGCAGGCAGCAGATGCCCGAGGCCAACGGAAACATCAACAGCGATTTGTCCGAACGCAATACCGCCGCGCTGGCCTTCATCAGGCTCCAGCTACGCGAGAATCGACCTGCCATAAACCACTCCTTGTAGATGACGGGAAACTTCTAACACTGCTCAGCAACGCCCAACAGTGCCGGGCGATGCCGTTCTGTCACATCACAGCGGCTCCACCGCCAGCGGCTCGCTCTCGGCGGGAAAGGCTGCCCACAATGCGGCCATGGTCTGGCCATTCACCGGGTGCACCAGCGTTGGCGCGATGTCCGCGATGGGCTTGAGCACAAACGCGTGGCGCAGCTCCTTGCGCGGAATATCCAGATGCCCTTCGCCCTGGCGCACCAGGTCGTCGTAGAGCACGATGTCGATATCCAGCGTACGGTCGGAAAAGCGCGGCACATCGCGACGGCGGCCGTGTTGGTCTTCCAGCGCGTGCAGCCAGCCGTTGAGGGCTTCGGGCGACAGCTCGGTATCCAGCCCCACCGCCAGGTTCACGAAATCCGCGCCGTCAAAACCCACCGACTTGCTGCGATAAGCCGGCGACACGCTGAGCGTGCCGAAACGTTCGCGCAGGGCATCCAGGGCCGCACGCAGGTATCGCGTCGGCTCGACGTTGGAACCCAGGCTGAGATAAGCGCGCGCCATGCCTTACTCCGGCCGCGTGCCGCGCTCGATGCGCACGCCCACCGCCTTGGCCCCGCGCACCGCGCCGGGCTTGGACAGCTTGAGCCGCACCCAGCTCACGCCGAATTCTTCGCGAATGATGGCCGCGCAACGCTCGGCCAGGGTTTCCACCAGCCCGAAGCTGGAGCTGCCTACGTAGTCCATCAGACGCTTGGACACGTCCTTGTAGTTAAGCGTGAGCGCGATGTCGTCGCTGGCGGCAGGCACGGTGTTGTCGAACGCCATCTCGATATCCAGCGACAGCGTCTGGCGCACGCGGCGCTCCCAATCGTAGATGCCGATGACGGCATCGATGCGCAGGTCTTCGATGAAGACGATATCCATGGAAACAAGCACCCGTCATTGAAGTGGGAAGACAGGTGGGCGCGATGGACCTACACTTGTCTTGGCGGGCGCCATTGTAACGATGGAACGGCGCCCGCGCTTCCGGCCCGCCATCCCTCGCACGCCCTGTCATCGTGCGTACGCCGGCCTACCTGGCCCTTCATGCCGCACTGCGCCAGCCTGGCGCGGGCTGGAAGCCTCTGCACTTTCGCACTTCACGCATAAGGAAATCACCGATGTTCTTGCAGAAACTCGAAAGCCTGTATGGCGGCCTCATCCGCCTGCTTACCGCGGTACTCACCATCGCCCTGCTCGTGGTGGCCGCCACCGCCCTGGTGAATTGGCAGCGCGCGACGGCCGCCGACCCCGAGGTCAAGGCCAGCACCCAGTCACCGCCCAAGATCACCAGCGACGACCTGGTCAGGAGCGTGGTTGCCAACCAGAGCGGCAAGTCCGATAGCGGCATCAGCGCTGACGACCCCAACCGCGCCGCCTACGACCGCATGAGCAAGGCCATCGACGCCTTTGCGCACAAGCACGACGTGTCCAAGGAGGACGCCGATGTGGACAGCGTGCTCTCCACCATCCACGACAACGTCAATTATTTCGATGCGGACACCATGAAGGCCGCTTACGCCAACGGACTGGCCGATGCGCTGGAGCGCACACTCGTCGATCCCAAGATCGACGCGCTGCTGAGCCAGCCCAAGGCCAAGAAGGAAGACAGCTGGTCCGACGATGAAGACGTGACCCCGATGGGCATCGTCAATGCCGCCGTGTCGCAGTACGACAGCGCGTTCATCAAGCAAAGCGGCCGCGACGATTCGGACAGCTCCGGCCTGATCGCGCACAAGGAAAAGCAGGACGCCGCGTGGCGCTCGCTGCTGCGTGCCGGTGGCCCGCTGTTGCTGTTGATCCTGGTGCTGCAGCTGCTCACCTTCGGCCGCATCGAGCAGAACACCCGCACGCTCAACGGCCAGGGCAAGTAAGCCTTAGCTTGGATGAAGCGACATGCTGCTCGTCATTCCAGCTTTCGCCGGGATGACGAGCAACATTCGAGCGCTCCTTACAGATGCACCAGCATCATCCACGCATGGCCGGGGATGATGCCTAGCCGGCTCGATCGAGCCCGCGACCGCGCCGCCGCTCAGGCCGGCGGCAGGCTCTCCAGATCCCAGCGTGGAAACACCTGCACCGAGGCATCCTGATGCTGCCCGTGCGCCAGGCGGATGGCGCCGGCGAGCGCGATCATCGCGCCGTTGTCGGTGCAGAACGCCAGGCGCGGAAAATAGGCGCGGAAGCCATCCTTCTCGCCCGCCGCAGCCAGCTCCGCCCGCAGGCGCTTGTTAGCGCCCACGCCACCGGCGATCACCAAGCGCTTTGCACCGCTGGCCTGCAGGGCACGGCGGCACTTGATGATCATGGTGTCCACGATGGCCTCCTCGAAGGCGCGGGCCACGTCGGCGCGGGTCTGTTCGCTCTGATCCGATTGCTGCCAGGCCAGCAGCACCTGGGTCTTTAGCCCGGAAAAACTGAAATCCAGGCCGGGACGATCTGTCATGGGGCGCGAGAAATGAAAGATGCCCGGCCGCCCCTGCTCGGCCAGCTTGGCCAGCGCGGGACCACCCGGGTACGGCAGACCCATCAGCTTGGCGGTCTTGTCGAAGGCCTCGCCCGCGGCATCATCCAGGGTATCGCCCAGGATGCGGTACTGGCCGATGCCCTTCACTTCCACCAGCATCGAATGGCCACCGGACACCAGCAAGGCCACGAACAGCGGCTCCGGCGGGTCTTCCTCCAGCAGCGGCGCCAGCAGGTGGCCTTCCATGTGGTGCACGCCGATGGCCGGCACGCCCAGCGCCCAGGCCATGGCACGCGCGGCCGACGCGCCCACCAGCAGGGCACCGACCAGGCCAGGCCCCGCCGTGTAGGCCACGCCACCCAGGTCCGCCGGGGTCAGGCCGGCCTGCGCCATGGCCTCGCGCACCAGGGGCAGCAGTTTGCGCACGTGGTCACGGCTGGCCAGCTCCGGCACGACACCGCCGTAATCGGCGTGCAGCTTGATCTGACTGTAGAGGGTGTGTGAAAGCAGCCCCCGGCCGGGCGCCTCCGGTTCCCAGCGCAGCAGCGCTACGCCGGTCTCGTCACAGGAGGTTTCCACCCCCAGGATCGGTTTGCCCCCTTGGGGCTTTGAAATTGCTGTCGTTTCCACGTTATACTTCGCGGCTCACCGTATTCAAACGGTCCGTTCAGGCGGGCCAGTCTACCACTTGGAGTTTCCATGCCCAGCGTAAAAGTCCGCGAGAACGAGCCGTTCGAGCTTGCCCTCCGTCGCTTCAAGCGCACCTGCGAAAAGGCCGGCGTCCTGGCCGAGACCCGCAAGCGCGAGTTCTACGAAAAGCCGACCCAGGAGCGTAAGCGCAAGCGCGCCGCCGCCGTGAAGCGCCACCTGCGCCGCCTCTCGCGCGACACCTCGCGTCGTACGCGCCTGTACTGAGCCTTTCGTCCGCCTTGGCGGACGGTCACAGGCTCCAGCGCCCACGGCGCTGTATCAGGTCGCTTGGCAGCTGGCGCGTCCATCCGCTGCCGCTCTCCAGCCACCTACACTAGCCGGCGTTGCCTAGCGCAACGCCGGCTTTGTGTGCTTCCAAGGAACCCATCATGCCCCTCAAGCAACAGCTCACCGACGACATGAAGACCGCCATGCGTGGTGGCGAAAAGGACCGCCTGGCCGTGATCCGCCTGATCCTGGCGGCGGTCAAGCAGCGCGAAGTGGACGAGCGCATCGAGCTGGACGACGTGCAGACGCTTGCCGTGCTGGAAAAGATGGTCAAGCAGCGCAAGGACTCCATCAGCCAATTCGACGCCGCCAACCGCCAGGATCTGGCCGACGTGGAACGCGCCGAGATGAAGGTGATCGAGGCCTACTTGCCCGCCAAGCTGAGCGAGGAGGAGATCGACGCACTGATCACCGCCGCCATCGCCGAAACGGGCGCCAGCTCGGCCCGCGACATGGGCAAGGTGGTGGCCGTCGTGAAGGACAAGGCCGCTGGCCGCGCCGACATGGGCGTGGTGTCTGGCCGCATCAAGGCCCGCCTGGCCGGCTGATCACGCCGCCTTCACGCGCAGCCACAGCACCAGCGCCAGTAGCACCAAGGCCACCGCCGTGAACACCACGGCGGTGCGCCGGCGACGCTGGCGCAGCTGCTGCCAGCTGGCCGGGTCCAGGTAATAACGACCCTCGCCCGGGCAACGCACCACGGCGTGCCCCACCAGCTGATACCAGGCCATGCCTGGCACCACCCCCAGTTCCTGCGGCAGGCGTGCGAGCGCCGGCGTGGTCGCGCCCGCCTGTTCGAAGGCGCGCACGATGGCGCCCTGGCGGCGAATCAACAGCGCCGTGAGAAACATGACTGACGTCCCTACCAAAACCTGAAGATTGGCCTGCCGTACACGCCATGCACAAGCCACCCCTGCATGGAATTCACGTTTTGCCCCCTACAACCTTCGCACCACCTGCACCAACGCAGGCCATCTAGGCAAGAAGGGAGTAACGCATGCTCAAGTGGGCCATCATCTTCGCCATCATTTCGCTCGTCACCGGCTGGATGGGCTTCGGCTCCGTGGCCGGGGTCACCGGCACCATCGCCAAGGTGCTGTTCGCGATCTTCGTGATTCTGTTCCTGATCTCGCTGCTGGCGGTGATCGGATTGATCCACCTGGCGTAAGAGCCATGGCGCGGCGGCCGGTTCAGCCCGGCCGCCACTCCATGCGCCGATGCGACGGCACGCGCAGCTCGCCGCGCGCCAGCCGCGAAGGAATCTCCCGGGTCACCACGAAGCCGGTACGCGCGTACAGCGCCTCGGCACGAGGGTTGGCGCTGGAGACGTCCAGCACCATGCGCTGGCGTCCCGCCTGACGGCCCGCGGCCATCAGGTGGCCGATGAGCGCGCTGCCCACCCCCTGCCCGCGCAACTCCGGCGCCACTCCCAGGTGGGCGAGGTAATGCATGTCGCCCTCGGGCGGCCGGATCACCGACTCCACGCGCAAGCCGCGCGTGATCACCGGTACGGCGCCGCGCAGACCATAGTGGCGAAGAATCTGTCGCGCCGCGGCCAGCGTGAACGGCCATTTGCTGTCGGCCCCGAAACCCGCGCCCACCGCCACCACGCGGCCCCGCAGTTCGCCCACCCAGTGGTTGCGCCAGCCGAACTCGCCGTCGCCATCCATGAAGCAGTGCTGCAGGAAAGCCTGCGCGCCCTGCCCTGCCGCATCGGCGAACACATAGTCGAACGCAGCGGGCCCCGAGCTATAGATCAGCGGCACCGCCGCCACGGCGTCACCGGCGCGGGCCGGCCGAAACCGTACCTGCATGCCGCCTACCTTCGTGCCGCCCTGTCCCTTTCCCATTGCTACCTCGATGACCGACCGCCGGCACGCCGCGCAGCTTAAGCCAAGGCTGCTCGCGCCGCAGTGGCGGCATCGGCCGCCGCAGGGGGTGGAAGCGGCCACGAAGTGGGCGGCGACGCACGCCAGCCACTACACTAGGCGGCTTATGCGCGGACGTATTCCTGACAGCTTCATCGACGAATTGCTCGCCCGCGTCGATATCGTCGATGTGATCGAGGGTCGCGTGCCGCTGAAGAAGGCCGGCCGCGAATGGACCGCCTGCTGCCCGTTCCACAACGAGCGCTCGCCCTCGTTCTACGTCAGCCCGGCCAAGCAGTTTTTCCATTGCTTTGGCTGCGGAGCGCACGGCAGTGCGCTGAAGTTCCTGATGGACTATGAGCGCCTGGAATTCCCCGATGCGGTGGAGGAACTGGCGCAATCGGTCGGTCTGACCGTGCCCCGCGAAGGCGGCAACGATCGCGCCCCGCGCGAGGACAAGACTGACCTCTACGCCCTGCTGGACGGCGCCGCCCGCTGGTACGAGAACGAACTGCCCAAGAGCCCCGAAGCGCAGGCCTATTGCAAGAAGCGCGGCCTGGACGCGCAAACCATCCAGCGCTTTCGCATCGGTTGGGCGCCAGCGGGTTTCGATGGCGTGATCAAGGCATTGGGCGGCAGCGATCGACGCATGCAGTTGCTCAACGAAGCCGGCATGGTCGCCAGCAACGAACGCGGTCGACGCTACGACCGTTTCCGCGAACGCTTGATGTTCCCTATCCTGGATCGTCGCGGACGCGTGATTGCCTTTGGCGGCCGCATCATTCCCAGCGCAACCCCGGCCCGTGAGGGTCAGGAGGCAGCGAAGGAGCCAGGCCCCAAGTACCTCAACTCCCCCGAGACGCCGCTGTTCCACAAGGGCCGCGAGCTGTTCGCGCTGTGGCAGGTGAAACAGGCCAATCCGAGCCTGGCCCGCATCGTGGTGGTAGAGGGCTACATGGACGTGATCGCCATGCATCAGGCCGGCCTGCCCATCGCGGTGGCCACGCTGGGCACGGCCACCACGCCCGAGCACACCGAGGTGCTGTTTCGCGCGGCACCCGACGTGGTGTTCTGCTTCGACGGCGACCGCGCAGGCCGCTCAGCCGCCTGGAAGGCGCTGGAAGCGGCGCTGCCGCGCCTGCGCGATGGCCGCCAGGCCTATTTCCTGTTTCTGCCCGATGGTGAGGATCCGGACACGCTGATCCGCAAGGAGGGCAAGGACGGCTTCGAGAAACGTCTGAAAGCGGCCACACCGCTCTCCGAGTATTTCTTCAGCGAGCTGTCGCACGACGTGGATACCGCCAGCCTCGATGGTCGTGCCCGGCTGGCTGAGCGGGCGCGTCCCCTGATCGCCAAGCTGCCCGATGGCGCCTTTCGTGACTTGATGGCTCAAGAGCTTGAAAAGCGCACCGGCGCACGTGCCGGCTTGGCCGCCGAGCCCGCCCTGCGTCAAGCCGTTCAACGGCCAATGGCGGTGCAGCGCTCTCTGGTGCGCAGCGCCATCGCCCTGTTGCTCGCGCAGCCCGGCGCGGCTGAGCACGTGGAGCGGCCCTATGGCTTCCTGCGCCTGGACAAGCCCGGCGTGGAGCTACTCGCCGAGCTGATCGACCTGGCACGCGCTCGCCCAGGCATCAACTCCGCCATGCTGGTGGAACACTTTGCCGAGCGTCCCGAATACGCTCCGCTACAAAAGCTGATGGCCGTCATGGTCGTGGGCGAGCCCGAAACGCAACGCGCCGAGTTCTTCGATGCGCTTAAGCGCATGGAACAGGAGGCTGTCATCCAACGCCGCAACTGGCTGACCGCCAAGAGTCGCGAAGGAAGCCTCGACAGCGCCGAGAAGGCCGAACTGCGGGAACTGCTGGCCGCGCGCGTCACACCGCCTACGCCCTAATGCCGCCCACCGGCCGGCATCACAACAGCCTTCTAACCCGCTACCCCGCAAGATGTGCGCCCGCCTACGCCCATTCACCCCGGGTAGCGGGCCGGAGGGCACCGTGCGGCGCGTCAAGCGCAGCGGCGCCTCCGTATGTGATCATCGACCCTTCCCTGTAGACAGGGGCAACTTATGCGGGCATGGATGTAGATGGAATTGCTTGAACGACTGGTGACCCTGTTCGCCGAAAACGGCTACGTCGCGGTCTTCATCGCGCTGTTGCTGTGCGGTGCGGGCTTCCCGTTGCCCGAGGACGTTACCCTGGTTGCGGGTGGCGTCATCACTGGCCTGGGCTACGGCAACGTACACGTGATGTTCGGTGTCGGCATGGCCGGCGTGCTGGTGGGCGATGCGGGCATGTTCCTGCTGGGACACCACTACGGCGCGCGAATCCTGCAATGGCGGTTGGTAGCGCGCGTGCTCACGCCGGAGCGCTACGCCAAGGTGCAAGAGAAGTTCGAACGCTACGGCAACCGGCTGATGTTCATCGCCCGCTTCCTGCCGGGCATGCGCACGGCAGTGTTCATCACCGCCGGCTCCACCCATCGTGTGTCATTCCTGCGCTTCTTCCTGCTCGACGGCACGGCAGCGCTGATCAGCGTGCCGATCTGGGTCTACCTGGGCTATTTTGGCGCGGACAACCACGAATGGCTGGCCATGTGGCTCCATCGCGGCCAGAACGGCTTGTGGCTGTTCGGTGGCGTCGTGCTGGTGATCGCACTAGCCCTGTGGTGGCGTCACAAGCGGCGGATGGCATGCCAGACCGGGCAGCGCTGAGCTATTCATGAGCCCCCATCCCTGGACCGACCAGCACTACGACGAAACGACATTCGAGGAAATCCAGGCCAACGACGCAACGCTCGATGGCATCCGCTTCCACGATTGCCGCTTCGTGCGCTGTCAGTTCAGCGAAGCCACACTCACGCGCTGTCGCTTCAGCGATGTCGAGTTCCGCGAGTGCAACCTGAGTCTTGCCCTGCTCACCGATAGCCGCTTCGACGGCTGCCGTTTCGTCGACTGCAAGATGGTGGGTATCGACTGGACCCGCGCCCATTGGCCGCGCATACGCACGAGCCGAGCGCTCGCCTTCCATCGCTGCGTGCTCAATGACAGCTCGTTCTTCGGCCTGGACCTGCGCGAGTACGTGCTGACCGAATGCCGCGCGGTGGACGTGGATTTCACCGAAGCGAACTGCGAAACGATCAACTTCGAAGGCAGCGACCTGCGCGATAGCGTATTCGCCCGCACCCGCCTGGTCGGCGCCAACTTTCTCCGCGCCCAAGGCTACCGCATCGATATCTTCAACAACGACATCCGACGCGCCCACTTTTCGCTACCCGAGGCCATGGCGTTGCTGGACAGCCTGGATATCGAGCTGGAGGGCTGACGCAGCGCCGCCACGCCGGCCCTTCGCCGCTCAGGACGATGCGCCCGCTTGGGTGTCCCCCACGTCTGCAGCGTCCTTGCGATGCCACCAACCACCGCCCAACGCCTGGAACAGCGCCACCGTGTCTGCGTACCGCGCCGCACGTGCTTGTACCAGGGACAATGCCGTCTGTTGCCACGCCAACTCAGTGGTAAGCAAGCTGCTCTGGCTGATGTCACCCAGCGCGAGCTGTCGCCGTGCAATCGCAAGGCTGCGCGCTGCCGCTTGCTCGGCACGCTCGGCGGCAGCCAACCCACGCGCATCGGCATCGATGGCGTGCAATGTATCGGCCACGTTCTGCACGGCCTGCAGCACCGTGCTGCGGTACTGTGCCGCCGCCTGGGCATAGGCAGCCTCCGCGCCGCGCTGCTTGTGCTTGAGCGCTCCCCCGTCGAATAACGGCTGAGTGACCGAAGCCCCAAGACTCCAGAATCCGCTGCCTGCGGAAAACACCTGACTGGCCCTTTCCGCCGCGCCACCGAACGACGCATTGATCTGCACATTGGGCAGTCGGTTGGCGATGGCCACGCCGACCTGCGCACTGGCCGCATGCAGCTGCTCTTCGGCGGCACGAACATCCGGCCGCTGCTCCACCAACTGCGCGGGCAGGCTCAGTGGTAGCTCAGCCGGCAATTGCAGGGTATCGAGATTGAACGTAGCCCCCACGCCTTGATCGGGCGTACGGCCACTCAAGGCGGCAAGCAGGTCGCGCTGCTGAGCCAATTGCTTCTGCAAAGGCGGCAGCGTCGCCCTGGCCTGCTCCAGTGTCGTAACTTGCGCAGCTACCGCCGCCTCGCCGGCATCGCCCAATGCATGCTGCTGCTGCAAGGTGTCGAGGATCTTCTCCTGAGCATCGATGGTCTGCAGCGTGGTGGCGATCTGCGCGCGCAGCGACGCTTCTTCGATCGCCGCATTGACCAAGTTGCTGGTGAGCGTGAGGTAGGTCGCCTCCAGTTGGAAGCGCTGAGCATTAGCTTGCGCCGTGAGCGTTTCGACCTGCCGGCGATTCGCACCCCAGAAGTCGAGCGTGTACGTCACACTTACCTGCGCCGTGGTGAGGCTATACAAACTCGCGTTGGACGAAGCGCCACTGGCCACGTCGTTGGCATAGTCCTGCCGCGAGGTATTCGCGCTGGCGTTCACCGAGGGAAAGTAAGCGCCGCGTTGTGCATACACCGCCTCCCAAGCCGCCCTGAGTGACGCATGCGCGGCCTCCACGTCGGCGTTGTGCTTGAGCGCATCGTCAATAAGCGCGTTGAGCGGCTGTGAATGAAATAACGTCCACCACTGGCCTGGGATGTCCATCGAGGTCACCCACTGCTGTGGCAAGCCGTCCTTGCCAGCGGCCGAGGCGGTAGCCTGCGGCAGCGGCGTCGCGGTATAGCCGGATGCGACCGGCGCGGCCGACCGATGGTAGTCGGGGCCCACCGCGCAAGCGCCCAGCGCCAAACTCAGGGCACATACCGCCGTCAAATGTGCCGGCGCGCGATACGAGGCGAAAGTACGAATGATGAACATGATCAGAGCTCCCGCGACGGATGCGGACGGTGCTGGCGACGGCGGCGCTCGATAAAGCGCTCGACGGCGAAGTACAGGCCGGGCAGCACGAACAAGGTGAGCAAGGTCGCGATCGGCAAGCCACCGACAACCACCGTGGCAAGACCGCGTTGCACGTCGGTGCCAATACCGGTGGCGAGCGCCGCGGGCAACATGCCCACGCTGGCGACAGTGGCCGTCATCAACACCGGACGGAAGCGCTCGGCGGCGCCCTCCAGCACGGCGTCCTTGAGGCCATGGCCTTCCTTGCGCACGCGATTGATGTTGGAAACCATGATGATGCCGTTCTGCACCGCCACGCCGAACAAGGCGATAAAGCCCACCGCCGTGGCGATATTGAGCGTTTCCCCGCGCAGATGCAGCGAAATCAGACCGCCCACCGTTGCCAACGGCACGACGCCAAGCACCAGCGCGGCCTGGTGCAGCTTGCCGAACTCGGCGAACAGAAGCACCGCCATGATCGCCAACACCAGTCCCATCACCACGATCAAGCGCGCCTGCGCTCGCTGCTGGTTCTCGAACGTGCCGGCCCATTGCAGGTAATAGTTCTGCTTGTCGAAGCTCACCTTTGCATCGATCTGTTTCTGTGCATCGGCCAGGTACTCCGACAACGCGCGATCGCGATTGTCGATGCGAATGGTGATCTGGCGTTTGCTCTGCTCGTGGGCAATGGTGCTCTCGCCGGTGCGCAGGCGGATATCGGCCACCTGCTTGAGCGGTACCTGTGCGCCGCCCGCCGAGGTGAGCGGCAACTGGCCCACCGCCTCCACACTGTTGGCCACCTGATTGGAGACGCGTGCCGTCACGTTGTAGATGCGGTCGCCCACGTACACCTGGGTAATCGGTGCGCCGCCGACAGCCGTCTGGATCAGATTGCTGACGTCGCCGATGTTGATGCCGTAACGGGCGGCGGCATCGCGATCCGCCGTGATGGCCAGCTGCGGAATCGGCGGCTCCTGGAAGATGGACGCCTCGGCCGTGCCGCGCACGCCGCGCAACACGTCCACGATCTCTCCGCCGATGCGTCGCAACTCGTTGAAGTCGTCGCCATAAATGCGCAGCACCAGCGGGCTGTGCGCACCGCCGATCATGTCGTTCTCGCCATCGACGATGGGCTGACTGATACCCACCGACATGCCCGGCAATTGCTGCATGCGCGCGTTGAATCGACGCAGGAATTCCGCCTTGCTCTCGTGGTCGGGCCAACTATCGTAGGGCTTGAGGCCTACGCCCGCCTCCACGTGCGAAGGCGTCCACGGATCGGTGCCGGTGTCATTTCGACCCATCTGCGTCACGATGTACGACACCTCGGGAAACTCGCGCACGGCGTGGCGAAGTTCAGCCGTCATCTCGCCGGCCTTGTCCAAGGACAAGCCCGTAGGCATCTGCACCTGCAGCCATAGCGAGCCTTCATCCAGTTCCGGCAGGAATTCGCGGCCGATGGTGCTACCCAATAGCAGCACGCCGGCGAACGCCGCGCCTGCCAGCGCGTAAGCCACCGGCAGGCGCGCCAGCAGGCGGCCAAGGGTCGCGGTGTAGGCGGCCTGCAAGCGCTCCAGCGGCTTGTTGTGGAAGATCCTGCGCGGCTTGCGCAGCGCAAAGTACGCTAGGCCTGGCGTGAGTGTGACGGTGCACAGCAGCGCCGCCAGCAACGCATAGCCCACGGTGAAGGCCATCGGGCGGAACAGCTTGCCCTCCGCGTGCTCGAAGGCAAACAGCGGCAGGTAAGCGGTGACGATGATCAAGGTGGCGAAGAAGATCGAGCGACCGACGTGCTTGGTCACCGTCATCACGTCACCTTCAGTAAGCACTGCGTCGGGCTTCTCTTCGCGCCGACGTAGGATGGCCTCGGTCACCACGATGGTGCCGTCCACGATGACGCCGAAGTCGATCGCGCCCAGCGAGAACAGGTTAGCCGGCATCTTGGTGAAGTACATCAGGATGAACACCGTGACCAGCGACATGGGAATGGCTACCGCCGCCACCATCGCCGAACGCGGGCTACCCAGGAACAGGATGAGCACGATGCACACCAGCCCCACGCCTTCCATCACCGTGTGAAACACCTTCTCCTTGGTGGCATCGACCAGGTCGTCGCGGTCGATGTAGGGCACGACGCGCACGTCCTGTGCGCCCAGTTGCCGGTTGAGCTGATCCACCGTGGCGTGAATGCTCTCCAGCACCTTCGACGGGTTCTCGTACTTGAGCAGGTCGACAATGCCTTCGATGGTGTCGGGGTTGTTGTCCTTGCCCAGGATGCCCTGGCGTACTTGGTGGCCGTATTGCAGCTTGCCCAGGTCACGCACCAGCACGGGCACGCCGCCGCTCTGCGTCACTACGATGTCGCCCAGGTCCTTGAGCGTATGCACCATGCCGATGCCGCGCACGATGTAGGATTGCTCGCCGCGCGTGATGCGACCACCGCCCGCATTGGCGGTGTTGGCGGAGATGGCGCTGCTCACCTGGCTCACGCTGACGCCGTACTTGAGCAGTTTGGAAGGATCCAGCTCCAGCTGAAACTCCTTGGTGAAGCCGCCGAACGTATCCACGTTCGCTACGCCCGCCACGCGCTGCAAGGCCGGCACGACCACCCAGGTCTGCAGCTCGGACAGCTCCATGAGGTTCTTGGTGCTGGACTCCAGCGTGTAGCGATAGATCTCGCCGGCCGGACCCGACACGGGGTCCAGGCCAGGCGTCACGCCCGGCGGCAGGGTCACCTGGCTGATGCGCTCCATCACGCGCTGGCGCGACCAGTAATCTTCCGCGCCATCCTTGAACACCAGGGTGATCAGCGACAGGCCGAAAGTGCTGCTCGAACGCATGCTCACCAGGCCCGGCGTGCCGGCCAGGCCGCGCTCCAGCGGCGTGGTGATCTGTTGCTCGATTTCCTCGGCGGCCAGGCCCGGCACCTGGGTGGTGACCTGGGCGGTGACATCGGACAACTCGGGGTAGGCCTCGATGGACAGCTGCGTCCACGAGTAATAGCCAAAGCACAGCACCAGCATCGACACCACGATGAACAGCACGCGCTTCTGGAAACAGAAGTGGAAGATCGCGTTAATCATTGAGCAGAACTCCGCTCTTCACCACCACGCGATCACCCGCCTTCAGACCCTTGAGCACGCGTGCGTCGGCGGACTCGTCGTAGCTCAGTTCCACTTTGCGACGCTCGAATACCCACGGCGACACCTCGACGAACACGGTGGTGTTGTCGTTGTTCATCAACAACGCGGATTGCGGCACGAACACCTGTGCAGGCTGCGGTACATCGATGCTCGCCTTGGCGAACATATTGGGCTTGAGGCGACCATCCGCGTTGGCGAAGCTGGCGCGCACCATGTCGCGCCGCGTGTCTGGCTGCAGCACTTGGCTGACAAAACTCACCTGACCCTTGAACACCTGGTCGGGGTAGGCCGACAACGTGGCTTCCACGACCTGGCCCTTGGCGATGCCGCCCACCTCGCCCTCGGGCACGTTGGCGGTAATCCATACCGTGCTCAAGTCCGCAATGGTCATCAGCACGGCGGATGGATCGTTTGCGAAGGCACCAGGTGCCGTGTTGAGCGCGGTAACGTAACCCGTGGTGGGCGCCACCAGTTGAATGCCACGAACTCCTGCCGGTGCTCCGCTGGCATTGAGCGCTTGCATGCGCGTCTGCGCGCGCTCCATCTCTGCCTTGGCCTGGTTGTAGGTGCTCTGGGCCGATTCCAGGTCTTTCACCGCACTTCCGCCGGCCTGCTGTACGCCACGCGCGCGATCCAGTTGCTTCTGCGCCAACGCCAATGCGTCGGCAGCCTTCACCACGTCCGCCCGGGCCTGAGCCATATCGCCCGATTCAATGATCGCCAGCACTTGATTGCGTGCCACATGGTCACCCAGCCCTACCTCGAGTTCGACCACGCGGCCGGCGAGCGGTGTCTGCACGTTGAAGGTGCGCGCCGGGTCGGCCTCCACCGTTGCCGGAAACACCATGGCGTGCGGTTGGGTGCGCACGTTCACTGGCGCCACCAGCAGCGCTTTGCGCAACGGCGAGTGCTCGGGCACGCGGAGCTGGCCGTGGTCCTCGATGAACGCGGGCGTGGCCTCTTGCGCCTTGTCGCCATGCGAGGAGCACGCGGCCAAAGGCGAAGCAACGGCGATGGCAAAACACAGGCGGGTCAAGCGATACGACATGGGTGTTCCCCTGAAAATGGCATGCATGCAACCGCCGCAGCCAACAGGCCACAGGGCACGTGATGCGAAAGGGGAAGCTGCGACGGCCGATGCAGCCGTCAACGCTTGACCCGTCCGCGGACTGACCGGCTTCGATCGCCGCGTGCGGGTTTCACTCCGGACGGAGTGCGCGCAAAAGCGGGAACGAGTCGATCAGCAAGTATTTACGTGGCTAGTCGATGGGTCCGGGTCCAATGTGCCGTCACTCCTTTACAAGACAAATACGATAACGCCCGAGGCTTACGTCAGGTCGTCGCCGGCTCGCGTACCAAGCGATCCTGGAGCAGGCCCGCCCGCTCCAGTGGCAGATAGGCCAGTGCCGCCAGGTGTGAATGGATGCGCTTCAAATCACGCAGGATGCGCAGATAGACGTCCGCGCCACCGCCGCCATCGCGACGCTCGCGCAGGGCTTTGATGTGCCGCTCTGACGCCTCGTTCTCCAGTCGCCAGATGGCTTCTTTGCGGGCCACCAGTTGCTGGGCGGCGCGTACGTCGCCACGCAGGAAAACGGTGAGGCCCAAGCGCAGGCTCTCCATCACCTGAGTGTGCATGGCGGCCAGATCCTGGATGTCGTCGGCACTGAAGTCCTGGCCGCTCTGCGCCTTCTTGGCGGCAAACTCCATGAGGTTGTTCGCGGTGATGTCACCGATGTGCTCGATATTGATCACAAAGGCCAATATCTCCTGGCTGCGCTCGCCGTCCTCTTCGTTCAGCGCCTCGCCACCCAGATCGGTGAGGTAGGCGCGAATAGCCATGCCCAAACGATCCAGAAAAGGATCCATGCGACTGATCTGCGCCGCGCGGCCGCGGTCGTCCTTGCCGAATACTTCGACCAGACCCTTGAGCATGTTCTCGACCATGTCCGCCATGCGCATGGATTCGCGCACGGCGTTGGCGAGCGCCACGTTGGCCGAATCCAGCGCACCTTCGTCCAGGTACAGCGGCACGCCCGGATCGTTCGGCTTGGGCGGCTCCGGCAACAGCCGCATCAGCAGGCGCGACAAGCTCTGCACGGGCAGCAGAAAGATCAGCGCCAAGCCCAGGTTGAACGCCGTGTGGAAATTCACCGCGATGCGTGCGGGCGAACTGCCCAGCGGCACCAGCCAGTGGGCCAGCAGCGGCAGCAGCGGCAGGCACACGACGCAGCCAAACGCACGCACCAATAGATTGCCCATGGGCAGGCGACGCGCCACGGGCGTGTGCGCCTCCATCAGCGCGGGAATGGTCCCGCCCAGGTTGGCCCCCAGTACCAGTGCCAGCGCGCCCGGCGCGTCGATCACGCCTGCATTGGCCAACGACACGATAAGCAGCACCACTGCCACGCTGGAGTGGCAGGCCCAGGTGAGCAGGGCCGCCACCAGCATCGCCAGCACCGGCTCGCTGGCCAGGCTCTGCAGGATCGCCCGCAGCACCTGCGCATTCTCCACCGGCGCCATGGCGCCCACCAGCAGATGCAGCGCCAGCAACATCAGGCCAAGGCCGATGGCGACACGCCCCAGGTTCTCGTGGCTCACGTCATCGGTGCGGCGATGGATGATGAACCCGAGCAGGATCAGCACCGGCGCCACGATGGCGATGTCGAAGGACATCACCTGCACGATCAACGTGGTACCTACGTTGGCGCCCAGCATCACGGCCAGCCCCGGCGCCAGGCCAAGGAAACCGCTGGCGGCGAACGAGGTGGCCATCAGGCCTGTGGCGGTACTGCTCTGCAAAATGGCGGTGACGCACACGCCAAAGCCGAACGCGGCCGGACGGCGGTCCAGATAGCGGCCCATCCAGCGGCGCAACGCGCTGCCATAGCCACGCAGCACGCCGCTGGTGACCATGTGCGTTCCCCACAGCAGCAGGGCCACGTAGCCGGCAATATCGAGGAGAGCGAAGGTTCCCTTCATGGCTCCATCTCCTTGAACGAGGCGAACGACGATGCCGTCCGCGTTTTCTTCAGGAAAGGTACGACTTCGCGCCGACGCTGGCGTCGGCGCAGTCGAAACCACGGTCAGGCAGGCGTCGAAGTGATGGCGGTCACCACGCGCCTGCCATGGGTGCCAGCGTCAGAGCCAGCGACCGTAGCGGCGGATGTAAAGCGTCTTGACGATCTGCGTCAGCACGGCGTACGTGAATACCGTCAGGGCGACCCAACCGAAGTACACCGACGGCAGCGCGACGAAACCGAACTTTGCGCCGATGCCGGTGAACGGCAGCACCAGGCCGATCAGGATGGTTGCCGTGGTCAGCGCCAGCACCGGGGCCGAGGCAATGCTTTGCAGGAACGGGATCTTGCGCGTGCGGATCATGTGCACGATCAAGGTCTGCGTGAGCAAGCTCTCCACGAACCAGCCGGTCTGGAAGAACGCCTGGTGATCGGGCGAGTTCGCGCCGAACACGTGCCACAACAGCCAATACGTGGTCATGTCGAAGATCGAACTGACCGGGCCGATCCACACCATGAAACGGCCGATGTCGCTGGCGTCCCACTTGCGCGGCTTGCGCAGGTACTCATCGTCCATACGGTCGAACGGAATGGACAGCTGCGAGGTGTGATACAGCAGGTCAAGCACCAGCAGTTGCAGCGGCAGCATCGGCAGGAACGGCAGGAACGCACTGGCCACCAGCACCGAGAACATGTTGCCGAAGTTCGAGCTGGCGGTCATCTTGATGTACTTGATGATGTTGCCGAAGGTGATGCGACCTTCGATCACACCTTCTTCCAGCACCATCAAATTCTTTTCCAGCAGGATGATGTCCGCCGACTCCTTGGCGATGTCCGTGGCGGTATCCACCGAGATGCCCACGTCTGCCTCGCGCAGCGCCGGCGCATCGTTGATGCCATCGCCCAGGAAGCCCACGGTGTGGCCCTGGCGCTGCAGCGACTTCACCACGCGCGCCTTTTGCAACGGCGACATCTTGGCGAACACGGTGGTGCGCTTGACCAGCGCATCCAGCTCGTCGTCGTCCAGCGGCTCGATGTGCTTGCCTTGAGCAGAGTTGGCCACATCCAAACCGACTTCACGGCAGATCTTGCGCGTCACCGCTTCGTTGTCGCCGGTGATCACCTTCACCTCGACGCCATGGTGATGGAGCGCGGCGATGGCGGTGCCGGCCGTATCCTTCGGCGGGTCGAGGAACGCAAGACAACCGATGGCAGTGAGGCCGCTTTCGTCGGCCACGCCGTAGGCGCGCCCAAGCGGCGGCTGATGCCTCACGGCTACCACCAGCACGCGCAGGCCGTCCTCATTGAGGTGGCGCGTCATCGCCTTGATGCTGGCGCGCTGCTCGTCGTCCATCGGGCGAATCTCATCGCCCGCCTTGGCATGCGAGCAGATCGCCAGCATTTCTTCCACGGCGCCCTTGCACACCAGCAACTCATTGCCGTTGCCATTGCTTACGACCACAGACATGCGGCGACGCTGGAAGTCGAAGGGAATCTCATCGACGATGTGGAAGTGCTGCGCCACCTCTTCCAGGTCGCGGTGCGCCAGCACGGCCTTGTCCATCAGGTTCTTCAGGCCGGTCTGGAAACGGCTGTTGAGATAGCCGAACTCCAGCGCCTCGTCCGACTCCTCGCCGTACAGATCCAGATGACGCTCCAACACGATCTTGTCGAGCGTGAGCGTGCCGGTCTTGTCCGTGCACAGCACGTCCATGGCGCCAAAGTTCTGGATCGCGTTGAGGCGCTTCACCACCACCTTGCGCTTGGACATCGCAATGGCGCCCTTGGCCAGGTTCGCCGTGACGATCAGCGGCAGCATCTCGGGCGTGAGGCCCACCGCCACCGACAGCGCAAACATGAACGCCTGCAGCCAATCGCCCTTGTCCAGGCCATTGATGACGAAGACGATCGGCACCATCACCGCCATAAAGCGGATCAGCAGCCAGCTCACGCTCTTCACGCCGCGGTCGAAGCTGGTCTGCACACGCTGCCCCACTACCGAGCGCGCGAGCGAGCCGAGATAGGTGCGCCCGCCCGTCGCCACCACCACGGCCGTGGCCGTGCCGCTGACCACGTTGGTGCCCATGAAGCAGACGGTGCCCAGATCCAGCGGGCTATCGCTGGCCTGGCCGTCCAGCTCGTCGTGCGCCTGCAACTGCGAAGGCGGGGCCTTCTCCACCGGCAGCGATTCGCCGGTGAGGATGGCCTGGCTGATGAACAGATCCTTGGCCGACACTAAGCGCAGATCCGCCGGCACCATGTCGCCCGCCGCCAGATGCACGATGTCGCCCGCCACCAGTTCGCCCACCGGTACTTCGATGCGCTCGCTGTGGCCATCGGAAGCGCGACGCGTCACCGTGGCGGTGTTACGCACCATCGCCTTGAGCTTTTCCGCCGCCTTGGACGAACGGTATTCCTGGGTAAAGCTCAGGAACACACTGATGAACACCATCACCGAAATGATGGTGGGGCCGGTGAGGTTGGTGTGATCGGTCGCCAGCTGCACGCCCGCCAACACCAGCAGCACCACGATGAACGGGTTCATGAAGGCGTGCAGGAGCTGCTTGGTCCAGTGCGGCGGACGCTCGTGCGACACCTCGTTGACGCCATCGCGATCGAGTCGCTCGGCGATCTGCTCTTCGTTCAGGCCGGCGGCGCTGGTATCGAGCGCGGCGAACAGCGCCTCGTTATGGCGGAAGGCTTCCTGTGCGACGGCCACGCGCAACGGCGCGGCCGCGTTCTTGCCGGCCGCCTTGCCGGTGACGGTCTGGGTGGAGTGCTTCTGCATGACTCGCTTCCGTTAAATCGGTGACATCTGGGCCGGACCAGCGAGCCGGCGGGGCCTTACCCCGCGCGTGACGCCATGACCTGCATTACAAACTTCGTCGCGATCGACCCCATGGGACTGGCGGGGGCCAGCCCTTTCGGGGCCATTCGTGGCGCGACGTAGCCTTCATCAGTGACTGGATACCAGCTGTAGATGACGATGCGCTTGCGGAGCGGCATGTTCATGCCAATGCGCTACCGGACGGCCGCGCCCGGCATCGGCATTCCAATGCATGTCCAGCGAGACGGCCGGGGTGGCCGCCGCCGGCGTCGCCTCGTGCAACGGGGCCGGGACGGTGATCGTCCAGGAACGACGGGAATCCGCACCACGGCCCGAGAACGGACGCGCAGCGGTACGCAGACGGAAAAAATCGCGAAGGAGCTTCATGGGCCCATCTCCTCGTAAACGGCGTTGGCGCCGTCAGAGGTGGGCCGGTCTTCCCTAGTCGAGGAAAGCGCCAGCCGACCGCAGGCGGTCGCCGCAGCAAGTCAGCTTGTAATGCAATGCCGGCACCCGATGCTCGCGGATGTCGACGTTGCGACTAGGGTAAACGTCCATATGCCTTGGGTTGATAGGACAGAGGCCACGTGGGGCGCGTCGCGCCCGGTGGCGCGCAAATTGTCTTGCTGCGGTGCGCAAGTGTCAACCCTATGACAGGGCTTTGATGGATCGAAAGTTAATGCGATGCCTCCCGCCCTTCACGTCGAAAGAAGGAGACTCGCCGTGCGACTTAGCCCGCGCGCTCGAACACCAGCCCCTGGTGGTGCACCAGCGGCTCCATCAGCCAATGATCGGCCAACAGGAAAGCGAACAACGCCATCAGGTACACGATGGAATAGTTGAACACCTTCATCGCGAAGAACTCATCCGGCGGATTGAGCAGGCGGACCGCGTAATACAGAAAACCCGCGCCCAACACCACCGCACCGCCCAGGTACACCCAGCCGCTGTAGCCCGTGAGCGCCGGCAGCAAGGTCACCAGCACCAGGAGAATCGTATAGAACAACACATGCCAACGGGTGAACACCACGCCATGCGTCACCGGCAGCATGGGCACCTGGGCACGCGAATAGTCATCGCGACGGAAGATCGCCAACGCCCAGAAGTGCGGCGGCGTCCACACGAAGATGATCAGGCAAAGTTGCAGGGCAAAGGCGTGCAGCTCGCCGGTGACGGCGGTCCAGCCCAGTACCGGCGGAATGGCGCCGGCCAAGCCGCCGATCACGATGTTCTGCGGTGTCGCGCGCTTGAGGTAGGCGGTGTAGACCACCGCATAGCCAATCAGTCCGCCAAAGGTGAGCAGCGCGGTGAGCGGGTTCACCAGCCACACCAGGATCACCATCGAGATAACACCCAGGGCCATCGCAAAGGTGAATACCTGCACGGGCTTGAGGTGCCCCGTGGCCAGCGGGCGATGCGCGGTGCGCGCCATCACCTTGTCGATGCGCTGGTCGATCAGGTGGTTGAACGCCGCGGCCGAGGCGGATGCCATCCAGATGCCCAGGGTGCCGAACACCAGCGCGCGCCACGGCGGTATGCCCGGCACGGCCAGGAACATGCCGATCACGGCGCAGAACACCAGCAACGCAACCACGCGCGGCTTGGTCAGCTCCAGGTATTCGCGAAAGAGACGACTCATCGGTCAGCGGCGCCCGTAGGAGTGAAACATCGATTCGTCATGGCGCTTCTGCGTACGTGCCAAGGTGGCCAGCAAGGTGAACAACAACAACGCCGCCACGCCATTGTGCAACGTCGCCACCGGCAGCGGCAGACCAAAATGCACATTGCTGATGCCCAGCAACACCTGGGCCACCAGCACCACGGCGATGGCAAAACCCTGTGCGCGCAAGCCGCGACGCGACACGCGCTGCGACAACCACGCGAGATAGCAGAACACCACCAGCGCGCCAATGCGGTGCGCGATCTGGATGGCGCTGCGCGCCGCCATGTCCAGCACGCCGCCTTCGTAGTTCACGCCCACCCCGCGCCACAGCACGAAGCCTTCGTGAAAATCGGTGGGCGGCGCCCACTGCCCCAGGCACTTGGGGAAATCCGTGCCGCAGGCCAGGGCGGCGTAATTGGATGAGGTCCAGCCACCCAGGGCGATCTGCGCCAACAGCAACACGATGCCCACTACTACCGCGCGACGCAGCGAGGCCAGTTGTTCGTCACGCGCGCTGACGCCCGCATAGCGCAGCGCCGCGTACGCCAGCAGGGCGAAGGTAGCGATGCCACCCATCAAGTGCCCCATCACCACGATGGGCTTGAGCAGCAGGGTGACCGTCCACATGCCCAGCATGGCCTGGAACACCACCACCGACAGCGCCAGCACGCTGATGCGCCACGCACCGGGTCGGTCCATGCCGATCGCCGCCAGCAGCGGCAGGCCGATGGCGAACGCGGACACCAGCAGCGACCAATGATGCTCGCCGCGCATGTACATGCCCACGCCCACCGCCGCGAATGCGGCACCCAGGATCACGGCATAACGCGCCCACGGACGCCGCCAACTGGCGATCAGCGCCAGCGCGAACACCAGCGTACCCAGCGTGCCGGCAAGAAAGCGGTGCACCTGCTCACGCCAGGCCTTGTGCGTTTCAAAGGGGCGATCCGGGAAAGCCTGGTTGGCCTGGGCGATCTCGTGCTGATGCTCCGGCCAGGTGACCTGCCCATAGCAGGTCGGCCAATCCGGGCAGGACAAACCCGCGTTGGACAAGCGCACGAAGGCACCGAACATGACCACGCCGAAGGCGAACACCGCCGCGAGCAAAGCCAGGCCACGCAGCACTTTGAGGGAACGGGAAGTCATCAACGAATCACCTTTTGCAGATCCTTGCGCAGGCCGGTGGGATCGAACCCAGCCGGGTAGAACGACAGCGCGGTGCCGTCCGACTCCACCAACAAAGCCGACACCGTGTCGGCCTGCGCGGGGCGGAACGCAGCCAGGTGCCCGGCCGAGTCAGCGCCCACTTGCCAATAATCGGTCATGCCACTGCCCGCCGCATGGGCCGGTGGTTCACCCACGTACAACAGGCGCAAGCGCGGCGCATTGCGATTGAGCGTGATCCGCGCGGCAGCCATCTTGGTCAATACGTCCAGACACTGCGTGGCGCACTCGGGCCCCGCCAGAGCCACCAGAGTGAGCTGCGGCTCGCTGGCGCGCCAGGCCCAAAGCTCGCCGTTCGCCATGGTCACCGGCAACTGCTCCTGGGCGAAGTTGCGTTGCGGCAACACCGGCTGGCCATTGGCCTTGCCGCTTGGCTGCCACCCACTCAGGGTGAGCAGGCCCGCCGCCACGATGGGCGCGGCGAACACCAGCATGATCAGCAGCAACTTCAGGCGGCTCGCGCGCAGCGCGGAGGGATCGGGCTTGTTCATAGGCGGTCCGATGGAGGTTCGGGGCGACGACGGTGGAGCACCAGCAACATCACCACAGCCACCACGGCGAAGGTGAACCACTGGAACGCATAAGCGCGGTGCCTCGCGGGCGGCATCGCGGAGAAATCGAGCGTGTGTTGACGCACGTAGATAGCGCTCGGGTCAGCGTCCAGGGCGAGCACATGCGGGTAGAGCGAGCGCCCCAGATCCGCCGAGACCTGTGCCATGTCCAGGTACACCGTGGTCTTGGGCCAACGCGGCTGGCGCAGCAGTGCGTTGCCGCCCATCTCAAAACCCACGCCCGGCGGCGGGAGATACAGGCCATGCAGGTGCTGCGTACCCGTGGGCAACGGCGGCACCTGTGGCGACTTATCGGTTCCGTTGCCTGGCAGAAACCCCAGATCTACCAACAGCAGGCGATCGTCGCCACGCAGACGCAAAGGCGCATAGACTTCCACGCCACCCTGGCGATCATGCTTGGGGTTGTCGAGCAGGTAAAGGCGATCGCCCAGGTATTCACCCTGCACGTCCACGCGCGCAAATGCATCCGCCGGGGGGTTCAAAGCCACTGCGGCAAAGTCACGCGGAGGGGCCCTTTCCGCTGCGGCATACCGTCGCAGAATCTGCTCCTTCTCGTCCGCGCGGTGCAGCTGCCACACGCCCAAGCGTATGAACAGCAAGGCGCCTGCCACGGTGAGCAGCAGGGCAAACCAGGATGGACGGCGCAGCCACTTCACGCAGAGGCACCGCGCACGGCCGCTATACTCGGGCTGTCAATAACGTTCGGACCAATCACGTGGAAACCATCTACAAATATGCGCTGGTGATTCTGCTGCTGGTGGTGTTGTTCAATCTTGGTCAGGCCCTGTATTTCATGATGACCGACAAGGAAAGCAGCAAGCGCACCGTGTGGGCGCTGACGCGCCGCATCGGCTTGTCGGTATTGCTCATCCTGATGGTCGTGTTCGGTATCTGGATGGGCTGGCTGCATCCCCACGGTGTGGGTCAGTAATTGTAGCCTCCCCTAGCCGGCCACGCGCCGCTGCGACATCCGGTTCCTTCCAAGGCCCGCCACCCGGCGGGCCTTGGCTTTTGCGGCACCAGGTACCTCGCACCCACAAAAAAGCCCGCCATTCGGCGGGCTTTTTGCTGCGGCGCGCCAGCGCCTCAGAGGATGTAGACGAACATGAACAGGCCCAGCCACACCACGTCCACGAAGTGCCAGTACCAGGCCACCGCCTCGAAACCGAAGTGGTGCTCCTTGGTGAAATGACCCTTCGCCACACGCAGCCAGATGATGGCCAGCATGATGGTGCCCAGCGTCACGTGCATGCCGTGGAAGCCGGTGAGCATGAAGAAGGTGGAGCCGTACACGCCGCTCTGCAGCGTCAGGTTGAGCTCCTTGTAAGCCTCGATGTACTCGTGCGCCTGGAAGTACAGGAAGGTGGCGCCCAACAGCACCGTCAGCCCCAGGAACACCAGGATCTTGCCACGGTGCCCAGCCTTGAGCGCATGGTGCGCAATAGTGATCGTCACGCTGGAGGTGAGCAGGATCAGCGTATTGAGCAGCGGCAGACCCCACGGCGCCACCGTCTGGAACTGGCCGCCGATGCGATCGGGACCGCCGCCACCGCTGGCACCCCATGCGGCCGCATAGTCGCTCCACAGGAACTGGTGGGTGAGCACGCCGTGGCCTTCGCCGCCCAGCCACGGCACCGCGAACATGCGCGCATAAAACAGCGCGCCGAAGAAGGCACCAAAGAACATCACCTCGGAGAAGATGAACCACATCATGCCCATGCGGAACGAGCGATCCACCTGGCTGTTGTAGCTGCCTGCGAGCGACTCGCGGATCACCGAGCGGAACCAGCCGAAGAACATCAGCAGGACGCCGACGAACCCGATGGTGAGCATCGTCTTGCCAAAGCTCGTTTCGCCCGGCGGCGCGTTGAGCCAGTGCGCGGCACCGAATACGGTGACGAACATGACGACCGCGGCCACGATCGGCCATGAACTCTTGGTCGGAACGAAATAAGCGCCTTGCTGCTGACCCATGGTGCGATCCCCGTGGATATCTCTTGTTTGCCGCCGCCCCGACTGTTGCCCGGGGACTTCGAGCCGCGGCCCCAACGGCGCCGCGGTGACATACTGCGCGCGTTATCGCGTCAGGAGTACTTCAACCCTTGCCACAGCGAGAGCAGGAAGATCGCCACGACGATAGTGACGAACACCGTGACGGTGCGTCGCACTCCCCGCTTGCGTACTTGCTCGATCGTTGTGTTCGATGGCTGTGTCATCCGACTCGACTCCGCCCGCCCCGGCTCAGCGCCGGAGCGGCCATGCTTGTGCTCAGTCTTCCACGTGACCGTGGGCCAATTCGTCGTCGTGGATCACCGGCGGCAACTCAAAGGTGTGGAACGGCGCCGGCGACGGCACAGTCCACTCCAGGCCCTTGGCGCCTTCCCACACACGATCGGTGGCCTTCTTCTTGGAGAACCACACTGCGTGGACAATCACACCCACGAAGATCAGCTGCGAGGCACCGAACAGGAAGCCACCGATCGAACTGATCATGTTGAAGTTGGCGAACGCCACGTTGTAATCGGGAATGCGGCGCGGCATGCCGGCCAGACCCAGGAAGTGCTGCGGGAAGAACAACACGTTCACCCAGATCACGCTGTTCCAGAAATGGATCTTGCCCCAGGTTTCCGAATACATGCGGCCGGTCCACTTGGGCAGCCAGTAGTAGGTGCCCGCAATAATGGCGAACACCGCACCGGTCACCAGCACGTAGTGGAAGTGCGCCACGACGAAGTAGGAGTCGTGGTACTGGAAGTCCGCCGGCGCCAGCGCCAGCATCAGGCCGGAGAAGCCGCCGATGGTGAACAGGATCACGAAGGCGATGGCAAACAACATCGGGGTCTCGAACGTCATCGAGCCGCCCCACATCGTGCTCACCCAGTTGAACACCTTCACGCCGGTCGGCACCGCGATCAGCATGGTGGCGTACATGAAGAAGATTTCGCCGCCCAGCGGCAGGCCCACCGCAAACATGTGGTGCGCCCACACGATGAACGACAGGAACGCGATCGAGGCAATCGCGAACACCATCGCCTTGTAGCCGAAGATGGGCTTGCGAGCGAAGGTGGGGATGATCTCCGAGACCAAGCCAAAGGCCGGCAGGATCATGATGTAGACCTCGGGGTGACCGAAGAACCAGAAGATGTGCTGGAACAGCACCGGGTCACCACCACCGGCCGCATTGAAGAAGCTGGTGCCGAAATACTTGTCGGTGAGCAACATGGTCACCGCGCCCGCCAACACCGGCATGACGGCGATCAGCAGGAAGGCCGTGATCAGCCAGCTCCACACGAACACCGGCATCTTGAGCAGGTCCATGCCCGGCGCGCGCATATTGAGGATGGTGGCGATGATATTGATCGCGCCCATGATGGAGCTGATACCCATCAAGTGCACCGCGAACACCAAATAGGCTACCGACTCGCCCTGCAACGACAGCGGCGGATACATCGTCCAGCCACCGGCCGGGCCACCGCCCGGGAGGAACAAGGTGGACAGCAGCAGCGCGAAGGCGAACGGCAGGATCCAGAACGAGAGGTTGTTCATGCGAGGCAGCGCCATATCCGGCGCACCGATCATCAGCGGGATCATCCAGTTGCCAAGACCCACGAAGGCCGGCATGACCGCGCCGAAGATCATCACCAGCGCATGCATGGTGGTCATCTCGTTGAAGAAGTACGGCTGCACCAGCTGCATGCCGGGCTTGAACAGCTCTGCGCGAATCACCATCGCGAAGCTGCCGCCAATAAAGAACATCAGGAGAGAGAACACCAGGTACAGCGTGCCGATGTCCTTGTGGTTGGTGGACATGCACCAACGTACGAAGAAGTTTTTGGGCGCGCCGTGGTGATCGTCGTGGTGATCGTGCGTGGCTGCGTGGGCCATAACCTTACACCTCTACCTAAAAGCGGAAACGTTGGACGGCTGAACGATCAGCCCTGATGGCCCTGCGAAGTCGTCGTACCGGCCGCCTGGGCGGTCGCCGGTGCCGGCGCGGTGGACGCGGCAGCAGGCGCAGCCGGCTCGGGCTTGTTGGCCTGGGCCTGTTGCTCGGCCAGCCACTGCTCGAACTCGGCCTTGGGCACGGCTTTCACCACGATCGGCATGAAGCCGTGATCCTGACCGCACAGCTCGGCGCACTGCCCACGGTACTCGCCGGGCTCCTTGATGTTGGTCCAGGCCGCGTTGACGATGCCTGGGATGGCGTCCATCTTCCAACCCAGCGCGGGCACCCACCAAGAGTGGATGACGTCGCCGGCGGTGATCACAAAGCGGATCTTGGTGCCCACCGGAACCACCAGGGGCTTGTCCACATTGATCAGATAGGTGTTGTAGCCGTCCACCTTGACCGCATTGGGGTCGAGGCCGGAATTGAGCTGGCGGGTTTCGTCGCTCTCACGGTCGAGCTTGGACATGAAGCCGACCTTGTCGATCGCCTTGCCCTTGTAGTCGACGTAGTCGTAGCGCCATTTCCACTGGTAGCCGGTGACCTTCACGGTCATTTCCGAGCCGGTGGTGTCGGCAAAGGTGCGCAGGCCGCCGGTGGCCAGGTAGGCCAACACGATCAGGATGATCACCGGAATGGTGGTCCACACGATTTCAAGCGTGGTGTTGTGCGACCACTTCTCCGCCACCGCGCCGCGCGATTTGCGGAAGCGGAACATGGCGATAAACATGGCGCCGAACACCAGCACGCCAATGACAACGCACACGCCCAAGGCGACGTTGTTGAGGAAGTAGGGTTCGGAAGACCACTCGGACGCGCCGGGGGTCATGTTCAACTGTCCTGGCTGCGGATTGGCAAACGCCACGCCGCCGAACATTGCGAGAGCGAAGAGTGCGCATGCCGCCACTGCTCGCTTGATACTGCCAGGCCTGATGCCACCGCCAAATGTCATGTGTTGCACCTTTGTTGAACTTTCCTGCGTCTGAACCTACTTGCGTCGCCGCGGGTCGTTGAACTCCCCCAGCAACACCATGAGTTTCCTAGACAGCTCGGCCCGCTCCTCGTCGGCGAGAAACGCACCGATTTCCAGCTCTCGTCCGTGCGACGTCAACAGCAGACGAGCCCTCCCCTGCTCGGTGTTCAACTTCACGCGCACCCAATACGTCGGAAAGCGCGCACTTCCACGACCTGGCAGGAATTGCACCTCCAGCGACGATTCGTCGAGGGTGATGCGCTCGCTGCGGTCGCCAGCCCGCCAGGCCACGCCAAGGGCGAAAGCCACGGCGGCGGACTCCACCAGGGCGAACAGCGGCGCAAAGACATTGCCTTGCCACGCTCCCAACCCAGCGGTCGTCAGCGCCAGCGCCGCCAGTACTCCGATGAGTCGACGCAAGTCCCGACGGCTGAGCGCACGATTGGGCTTGAGCCACATCGTTGCGCAAGGCGAGCCGGTACCCGCTGGTCGAAGCACGATCATGAGGACTCGGCGTGCCTGGAACATCGGCATCATAGGCCGCCACGCCGTCGATGATCAACAACGTCGCAGGCATCTGACTTGAAGCAGGGGTGAACACACAACGCGGCGATGCCCGCGCTGGAATCCTGGCGCGCGGATGATCACGCAGCCCTTATGCGTCAGTTACTTGCGTGCACCCCGACCGAGAACCCGGGAGCGCCATTCACCGCTCTATCCGGGGGTGCGACCGTTTGCCACGGGTCGCGCCGCAACACGAGGCCCGGCAATCCATCGCCGAGCGTGCCGCGCCCCTCGGCCTGCCCCATACCTCGATCGCCGAGCAGTCCTGCGACGACACCGGGACGGCACATATATAAGGTGTGCCGCAGCGCAACACCCCGTACGGATGCGTGCGCATTCCCCCACGCGTACAATCCGGCGATTCCCCGCCCCGCCCTCTGTTCTGGCCATCCTGTGACACAGCCCATACTCAGCCCCGAACTCCCGACCGGCGTGCAGCCGGCCCGTGCCCGCATTACCGCGGCCTGGTTGCGCGATGAGACCGAAGCCGTCAACGACCTGCTGGCCCAGGCCACCCTACCGCCCGCCGAGCGCGAAAAGGTGATCGATCTGGCCGCCGACCTGGTGTCCCGTGTGCGCGCCCGCGCCAAGGACCAGAGCGCGGTCGAATCCTTCATGCGCCAGTACGACCTTTCCTCCGAGGAAGGCGTGTTGCTGATGTGCGTGGCCGAAGCTCTGCTGCGCATCCCCGACAAGGGCACCGCCGACAAGCTGATCCGCGACAAGCTAGGCGATGCGAACTGGAAGAAGCACCTGGGCCAGAGCGAGTCGGTGTTCGTCAACATGTCGACCTGGGGCCTGATGCTCACCGGCAAGCTGGTGACGCTGTCGGAGGAAACCCGTCACGACTTTACCGGCGCGCTGCGTCGCCTGGTCGGCCGCGCGGGCGAGCCCGCCATCCGCCTGGCCGTGCGCCAGGCCATGCGCATCATGGGCCACCAGTTCGTGATGGGGCAGACCATCAACGACGCACTGGATCGCTGCGCGCAGAAGGAATACGCGGTCTACCGCTACTCCTACGACATGCTTGGCGAGTCGGCGCTCACCAGCGAAACCGCCGAGCGCTACCAGCAGGATTACCGCAACGCCATTGCCGCCATCGGCTCGCGCGGTCCGTTCGCCAATCACACGGATGCGCCGTCGATCTCGGTGAAGCTCTCGGCGCTGCATCCGCGCTACGAAGTCGCCAAGCGCGAGATCGCCCGCCGCGACCTCACCGCCAAGCTGCTTGAGCTATCGCAGCTGGCGATGAAGCAAGGCATCGCGCTGTCTGTGGACGCCGAGGAAGCCGATCGCCTGGAGCTGTCGCTGGACATCATCGGCGACGTGTTCGCGCATCCCACGCTGGAAGGCTGGAACGGCCTGGGCATCGTGGTGCAGGCGTACTCCAAGCGCACGCCGTTCGTCATCGACTGGCTGATCGAAACGGCACGCGCCAGCCATCGCCGTTGGTACGTGCGCCTGGTGAAGGGCGCCTACTGGGATGCCGAGGTCAAGCGCGCGCAGGAAAACGGCCTCTCGGGCTACCCGGTGTATACGCGCAAGCCCAACACCGATGTGTCGTACCTGGCCTGCGCGCGCAAGCTGTTCGATGCCGGCGTGGAACTGATCTACCCGCAGTTCGCCACGCATAACGCGCACACCATCGCCGCCGTGCATCACATCGCGCATGGCCGCCCGTACGAATACCAGCGCCTGCACGGCATGGGTACGGACCTCTACGCCGAAGTGATCGGCCAGCAGAACCTCAACGTGCCGTGCCGCGTGTACGCGCCGGTGGGCACGCATGAAGACCTGCTGCCGTACCTCGTACGCCGCCTGCTCGAAAACGGCGCCAACACCAGCTTCGTCAACCGCGTGGTCGACGAAACGCTGCCGGTGCGCGACCTCGTCGCCGACCCGTGCGAAACCGTGCGCGCCTTCGCCTCCATCCCCCACCCGCGCATTCCGCTGCCGGTGAATCTCTACGGTGAGAATGCTGCGCTCGCGCAGAATTCAAATTTTGTATCCAGGAAGAACTCCATGGGCGTCAACTTCTCCAACGACAACGAACTGAAGGCCCTCGCCGAGGCTATCCAGAGCAAGAACGGTCCGTGGACCGCCGAGCCGCTGGTGCCAGGCGCCAAGAGCGCCGGCGCCACCGTGTCGGTAACCAACCCGGCCGACCGTCGCCAGGCCGTGGGCAGCTACGTCACCGCCGACAGCGCCACCGTGGAACAAGCCCTCAAGAACGCCGTTGCCGCGCAGCACGCGTGGGATCGCCTGCCGGCCGCCAGCCGCGCCGCCATCCTTGAGCATGCCGCTGAGCTGCTGGAAGCGCGCCGCGGCGAATTCATCGCCCTATGCGTGCGCGAAGCTGGCAAAAGCCTGCCGGACTCCATCGCGGAAATCCGCGAGGCCGCCGACTTCCTGCGTTACTACGCCGCCATGTCTCGTCGCCTGTTCGGTCACCCCGAACAGCTGCCGGGCCCCACCGGCGAAAGCAACCAGCTGTTCCTCAACGGCCGCGGCGTGTTCGTGTGCATCAGCCCGTGGAACTTTCCGCTGGCGATCTTCCTCGGCCAGGTAAGCGCCGCGCTTGCCGCCGGCAACACCGTGATCGCCAAGCCCGCCGAACAGACCAGCCTGATCGGCCACGCCGCCGTGAAACTGCTGCACGAAGCCGGCGTGCCGGCCGACGTGCTGCAATACCTGCCGGGTGATGGCGCCACCGTGGGCGCCGCGCTCACCAAGGATCCGCGCGTGGCCGGCGTCGCCTTCACCGGCTCCACCGAAACCGCTTGGGCGATCAACCGCACGCTGGCCGCACGCAACGCGCCCATTGCCGCCCTGATCGCCGAAACCGGCGGCCAGAACGCCATGATCGCCGACTCCTCCGCGCTGCCCGAGCAGATCGTCAAGGACGTCATCTCCTCCGCCTTCCAGTCCGCCGGCCAGCGTTGCTCCGCCGCGCGCGTGCTGTTCGTGCAGGAAGACATCGCCGACAAGGTGTGCGACATGCTTGCCGGCGCCATGGGCGAACTCAAGGTCGGTGACCCGGGCCAGCTCAGCACCGACGTGGGCCCGGTGATCGACGAAGACGCCAAGAAGATCCTGATGGACCATGCCGCGCGCATGGACAAAGAAGCCAAGAAGATCGGCGAGGTGAGGCTCGACGCAGCAAACACCGGCAACGGCACCTTCTTCGCGCCGCGTGCCTACGAAATTCCCTCCCTGTCCACGCTCACGCGTGAAATCTTCGGCCCCGTGCTGCACGTGATCCGCTGGAAGGGCAACGAGCTGGACAAGGTGGTGGACGAGATTAACGCCACCGGCTACGGCCTCACGCTGGGCATCCACAGCCGCATCGACGACACCGTGGAGTTCATCACCAGCCGCGCACGCGTGGGTAACTGCTACGTCAACCGCAACCAGATCGGTGCGGTGGTCGGCGTGCAGCCCTTCGGCGGCGAAGGCCTCTCGGGCACCGGCCCCAAGGCCGGCGGCCCGCACTACCTGCTGCGTTTCGCCGGCGAGCGCACGCTCACCATCAACACCACGGCCGCTGGCGGCAACGCCTCGCTGCTCACCATCGGCGAGTAATCGCTGCGCAAAGGCCGGCGCGCGAGCGCCGGCCTTTTTGTTTGCCCCAGGAGCCACCGCCATGCGGCATCACCGCTTGCGAGCATCCTTGCTAAGCATCGCCCTATCCCTGCCGCTGGTGGCGCTCGCGCAAAACACAGGCGCAGAACAACGCTTCATCGCCACGCTGCAACTGCGCGACGCCGCCAACGTGCGCTACCTCGACGCGGCCGGCAAACCAGTGGACTACGCCGCCTTCGCGCAACAGCTAGGCCAAGGCCGCGACTACAGCGTCACTCGCGACACCCAGGCCAACGCTGCCGTACTGCGCTTGCGCCGCCCCGGTGCATCGGCAGGTGAAGCGGGTCGATTCGCCTTCGGTCGCGGCGATGCCTTCCTGCCCTTCGAGCTCACCTCATTGCAGGGCAAAACACAGCGCCTCGGCGATTTCCGCGGCCGCTATACCCTGGTGAGCTTCTTCTTCGCCGATTGCGCGCCGTGCATTGCCGAAGTACCCACGCTCAATGCTTACGCACGCGCGCACAGCGACATGAACTTCGTCGCCATCACGTATGAAGACGCCAACCAGGCCAACGCCTTCGTACGCCAGCGCGGCCTGGAATGGAAGGTGCTCGTCGACGCCACCGCACTCACCGACACCCTGGGCATCGGCACCTACCCCACCTTGATGCTCATCGACCCCGAAGGCCGCGTCGCGGGCGCCGCCGTAGGCAGGGCATACGTCTATGACTGCACGTACGACGCGACGTCGCCCTCCGCGAAGCTGGCTTCGCCCTCGCGCGTCGTCTCATTGAAGCTGTAAAACGACGCTGGCACACAATCGCACAGCTTCATGGTCTTGCCTTACCGACTTTGGCGCCCCGCAACTAAGAACACGGCGACAAAGTCGGCCGCATTCGCGCGTGGCTGCTCAATACGGCGTTGGCTCAATCAGTGCCTCTTCCGCACGACACTGTGCCCCCGCATTCGACGGCGCGCTCTTGTGATAGTCGCCCAACTCCTGTCGCGCGGCAGAGAGTTTGGATTGGAATTCTTCCGACGCGTGCAGCGTGGCGACCACCGCGCCGCCGTTCATGGCGCCGGCTTCGATGGCACTGAGGTTGTGCACGCCGCACACCACGCGGCTGTCGCCGAAGGCGCGGGCGCGTAGCAGCAGTTCGGTGGCGCGATCGGGGGCGAGTTCGGTCAGCACAAGGCCCACGGCCCAACCGCGTGTGGCGTGGCCAGATGGATAGTCGAAGCTGTGCGCTAGTTGGTCGGTGGGCTGACAGGTGGCGCCCGCGTCGATGAGGAAGGGGCGTTGGCGTTGGTTGGCTTTTTTGGCGGGGCCGGTGGATAGGTCGGCGGCGCGGCTGGTCTGATCCACCAATGCAGTAAGGTGTGGCAGGCGTGTGGCATCCAGATTCACGCCCATGGCGCAGCTGAAGTCTGCCAGCAGCACTGGCGTGGCGTAGTCCACATCGTGCTGGGCAAGCACCCAGCGTGGCGTGCCCTCTAAAGCACGCGTGGCGCGAAACACACCGCGATCGGCTTCGTAGCGTGCTGAGCCCGGCTGCGGCGCGCGTGGCAACAGAATGGCCGTTTGCAAGGCGGATGCCGGGGCGCTGGTGGTGCCGCTGCTCGCCAGCATGGTCGCGGGAGGTGGCGATGGCGCGGTGGCGACGGGGGCGCAGCCCGTCACAAGGGCCAGGCTCAGCGCAGTCGAGGACGCGAACGAACCGGCGAACGCTTTCATGGACGCTCTCCCGTACGATGGACGTGCCGGCGTGGTGCAATGCATGAAGCGGCCGGCTGCCCGCCATGATATAGATCATATGTGCGCGGGGCGTGTCCGGCGCGGGGCGGGGGCTTCCATATGCGGTCTGTCGTGGCCTTGAGCGGCCATCCAAACGACGACGTTACGACGGCGCTTCTTAGCGCCGACCCCCGCTTTACGGCTGCGCAAACCCCTCCTAACGTGCTGGTGCACCTGACGCAACTGGCCCTTGCGCGCGGTTTGCGCAGCGATGCCTGGTTCGCCGGTTCGGGCCTCACCCGCGAGCAGCTCAATGACCCCAGCCTGCGCGTCTCGTACCGGCAAGCCCGCTCGGTGATCGCTCGCGCTCTGCTAGCCACGGGCGAGGCCGGGCTGGGCTTGGCCGTGGGCCGGGTGGAAACGCTGGGCAGCTTTGGCCTGTTGGGGTTGGCCATGATGACCTCGGCGACCTTTGGCGACGCCATGCAGGTGGGCATTGCCCATCACCGCGTGAGTGGCAGCTTGTTGGACGTGAGCTTCGAAGAGGTCGGCCCGCGCGAAGTCGCCCTGGCTGCGTGGCCTCGCTTTAACGATGCGCCGTTGCTGCCGTTTCTGTGCGAGGAATTGTTCGCCAGTTCGCTGGCGATTGCGCGCGAGTTGTTAGGGCATGATTTCCGCCCGTCGCGCCTGGAAGTCACTTACGCACGCCCGCCGCACGTGGCGCATTACGAAGATTATTTCCAGTGCGAGCTGGTGTTTGGTGCGCGTTACAACCGCATCGTGCTCGATGTGTCCTGGCTTGAGCATCCGCTGCCTACGCACAACCCGCTCACGGCCAAGCAGGCGCTGGCGTTGTGCAACCAGCAGGTCGATCCGGATGGTGGCCAGCAGGAGATCGTGGCCTCGGTGGAGCGCTTGCTGCGTAGTCGCCTGCGTCATCAGCCGCGTCTTCCCGATGTGGCGCGCTTGCTCAATATGAGCGAGCGCTCGCTGCGTCGTCGCCTAGCCGAGGGCGGGCGGATTTTTCGCGAAATCCATGATCGCGTGCGCGCGGAGCGCGCGTTGGAATTGCTGCACGGCGGCACACTCAGCGTCGCCGAGATTGGCATGGAGATCGGCTTTAGCGACCCACGCGAGTTTCGCCGCGCCTTCAAACGCTGGACCGGCATGCCGCCGCGTAGCGCCCGCCAGCACGCGGCCTGACATCCACACAAACGTTTGACTGGCCGATTTGCCCCCCTTCGACGCTCCTGCGGCCCTCCCCGGTACCCTCACATTTCCCTGACAGTGGGGCGTCTGCAGACAGCCATTACTGGGGAGTAAGGCGACCATGCGCAAGACCACGTTTACCGTCATCCTGCCATTGCTGCTGGCCGCCTGCGGCCACGAGGCGCCGCCGGCGCAAAGCAGCAACGACGCCTCGTTCGAGGCCAAGCTCCAGCAGCAGTTGCTGGATGCCAAGCCCGGCAGCGTCATCCAGATTCCAGCCGGCCACTATCACCTGCAACGCGGCCTGAGCCTGCGCACCGATGGCGTCACCATCAAGGGCGAAGGCATGGACAAGACCGTGCTGTCTTTCAAGGGCCAAGTGGTGGGCCCGGAAGGTTTGCTGGTGAACGCCAATGATTTCACCATCGAAAACCTCGCCCTGGAGGACACCAAGGGCGATGCGCTCAAGATCAACCAAGGCAAGAACATCACCATTCGCGGTGTGCGCGTGGAATGGACGGGCGGCCCCAAGACCACCAACGGCGCCTACGGGCTGTATCCCGTGAAGACGCAGAACGTATTGGTTGAGGATTCCGTGGTCATTGGCGCCTCCGATGCCGGCATTTACGTGGGCCAATCCAACAATATTGTGGTGCGCCGCAATCGCGCCGAGTACAACGTGGCCGGCATCGAGATCGAGAACTCGGTGAATGCCGACGTGTACGACAACACCGCCACCAACAACACTGGCGGCATCTTGGTGTTCAACATGCCCAACCTGTCGCAGGCCGGGCATAGCACGCGCGTGTTCAAGAACAAGGTATTTGGCAACAACACCGACAACTTCGCCGCGAAGGGTGCCGCCGTGGCGAGCGTGCCGCGTGGTGCGGGCGTGGTGGTGAACTCCAACGACAAGGTGGAGATCTTCGACAACGACATCGCCGACAACCAGACGGCGAACGTGATCATCTCCAGCTATTTCTCCACCAACTACTACAACACCAAGGGTGTGGCGACCGATTACAACCCGTACCCCAAGGGCATTTTCATCTACGACAACCGCTTCAAGGGCGGCGGCGATTCGCCGGATGGCCTCAAGCTCAAAACGCTCAAGACCGCCGTTTTCGGCCTGAGCGGCAAGTTCCCGGACATCCTGTGGGATGGCTATGTGGATGAGAAGACGCTGGTGAACGGCCTGCCGCCCGAGGGCGACCGCTTCTGCATCCAGAACGGCGACGTGGGCGTGATCAATGCGGATGGCCCGCACGATTACAAGAACCCAACCACGGACACCAAGCCCTACCAGTGCACGCTGCCCAAGCTGCCGCCAGTGGTGCTCGACCCGGAACCGAAGGCCTGAGGATCGTCGTTGATGTCGATGAATGCATATCTTCGCGCGGGCCTGTTGTTGATCCTGCTATTGCTTGGCGGCTGCCACCGGGGCATGGACCCGGTGGCCTTCCAGGCCGATGGACGCCCGCCCAAGCTGAGTGACTGGCACGTGGTGGAAGTACGCGACGGCAAGCTGGTACTCAACCAGGGCGTGGTGCCGTACGACCTCAACACGCCGCTGTTCACCGACTACGCCCACAAGCTGCGCACCATCTGGATGCCCAAGGGCGTATCGGCCAAGTACGACCCCACCGATACGTTCGACTTTCCGGTGGGTACCATCATCAGCAAGACGTTCTATTACCCGCGCGGTGACAACGGCAAATTCAGCGACGTGGCGCGCACGTACGACAGCTCGCACGACTTTGCGGGCGAAGGCCTGGATATGTCGCATGTGCACCTGATCGAGACGCGCATCCTGGTGCGTCGAGAGTCCGGCTGGTCGGCTATTCCTTATGTTTGGAAGGATGACCAAAGCGATGCACTGCTGGCACGCACTGGCGCAGTGATACCGCTCACGCTGGTAAGCGACACCCATGGGCGCGAGGACTTCAACTACGTCGTGCCTGATGAAAGCCAGTGCGCCAGCTGCCACGCGCAGGATTGGGTGTCGCGCAAGGTGCATCCCATCGGCCCCAAGGCGCGCCACCTCAATCGCGATTATCACTACGCGAGCGGCGAGGAGAACCAGTTGGCGCACCTGATGAAGGTGGGTTACCTCACCGGCGCACCGGCACCAAATGAGGCGCCGCGCAATGCGAACTGGATGGACGAGCGCGCCTCGCTCGATGCCCGTGCGCGTGCTTACCTGGACATCAATTGCGGGCATTGCCACAACCCCAAGGGCGCCGCCAACACCACGGCTCTTACGCTCGACGTGAGCGCACCGGAGGATCGCCACCTTGGTATCTGCAAGCCGCCAGTCGCCGCCGGCCGTGGCACGGGTGACCACTTGTTCGACATCGTGCCGGGCGCACCGGCCGATTCCATCCTGCCCTACCGCATGGAGTCGGCCGAACCGGGCGTGATGATGCCTGAGCTGGGACGCAGTACGGTGCACCGCGAAGGCGTGGCGCTGATCAAGGCTTGGATCGCTGCGCAGTCGGGGGGCTGCGTGGCGATCCACTAACTGGAAGCAAGCCGCGGCCTTCGGGCCGCGGCGTTTCTTATCGAGGGGAGACACGAGTGATGAGCATCCGTCCACGTCTGTTGTCCATGTCGCTGCGCCAACTGCTGTTCGGTAGCGCCACCCTGTTGCTGGTCGCCACGCCTTTCGACGCCGTAGCCGACGACCAGGCGAGCACCACTGCGCAGAACAACACCAGCGTCACCACCAGCACCCAGGCCGATCCAGAAAAGGCCAAGCTGCTAGGCAACGTGACGGTGACGGCGCAAAGCCGCAGCCAGGAGGTGCAGTCGGTGCCGATTCCGCTGCAGATCGTTACCGCCAAGCAGATCGACACACTCGCGGCGACCGATCTCAGCAAGATGGATATCTTCGTGCCGGGGCTGGTGATCGATGCCAGCCAACCCACGCAACCAACCTATGAGTTGCGCGGCATCAGCACGAGCAACTTCGGCATCGGCACCGAATCGGCCGTTGGCGTGTACATCAACGGCGTATACGCCGCGCGCTCGGGCGGATCGCTGCTGGCGTTCAACGACATCGCCCGCATCGAGGTGCTCAAGGGGCCGCAAGGCACGTTGTTCGGCCGCAACGCGGCGGCGGGTGCCATCTCCATCGTCACCAACGAGCCCACCGACAAGTTCGAGGGCAAAGCGCGCGTGCGCATCGGTAACGATGGCCGGCGCTACGCGGATGCGCTGGTGAACATTCCCATCAACAAGGATATGGCGCTGCGCGTAAGCGTGCTCGACAACCAGAGCAACGGCTGGATCAAGGATGCCGCCACCGGCCAGCACTACGGCAAGGACGACGACTGGGGCACGCGCGCCGTCTATCGCTGGAACATCACCGACAACACGCGCGTGCTGCTTTCGTGGGACCACGAGGAACTCAAGCAACCACCCGCGCCGGCCATCGGCCTGATTCCGCTCAGCAACGATACCAACCAGCGGCCGCCGTTCCCGGCGGACCCGAGCACGTATCTCAACCCGCTGCATGCGCCGCTTTATAACGACACTATTGGCGCACTGGAGAAGCGTCGCTTCGATGGTGTAACGCTCTCGGTGGATCACTCCTTTAGTTGGGGTAGCCTGGTGTCCACCACGGCGTGGCGCGGCTTCGACACGTTCAATCGGGGCGACTACGACGGCACCAACCATGTAGTGAGTTACCTGGACACCACCAACATCGAGCACAACAACAGCTGGTACCAGGAATTCAAACTCCAGGGCAACACCGACTTGATGGACTGGGTGGGTGGCGTGAGCTACTACCAAGAGCAGGCGCGCCAGACCAGCCAAACCAATATCAACACCGATAGCCTCGATACGCTCGCGCAGAACATCTATGGCATCGGCACGCCACTCACGGAGATCAGCCAGGGCCTTGCGGCATTCGGCCTGCCCTACAACCTGCTGGGCGACCCGTGGCACGAGGCCATCAGCAACGTCGGCAAGTTCAAGGCGTATGCCGCGTTTGGCGACGTGATCTGGCACATCAACGATCGCCTGGATATCACCACGGGCCTGCGCTACACGCGCGACGAGAAGGATTTCAGCTGGTACAACATGCCACGCAGCGCGCCGCAGTTCGACGCCACCGTGGCCGCACTCAAGCAGAGCGGCATCTATGCCATCCTGCCGCCGGAAGCGCAGATGGTCTTGGCGGCTTTCGGTAGCAACGTGATCTTCCCCACCGCCGTGGGCATGCCGGTGTACGCCAGCAACACGTGGAACAACTTCAGTCCGCGCGTGGTGGCGAGTTACAAGTTCACCCCCGATGTGATGGGCTACGCGTCGGTCACGCGAGGCTACAAGGCAGGCGGCTACAACAGCGTGCAGGTGGGTTCGCGCTTTGAGCCGGAGAAGGTCACCAACTACGAGGCGGGCATCAAGAGCTTTATTCCGGACGCCAACCTGATCCTCAACGGCTCGGTGTACTACTACCGCTACGACAACAGGCAGTCGTTGGCACTGGACCCGAACAGCCCGGCCTCGGGCGTGCCCATCTACATCGTCAACAGCAGCAACCAGGAAGCCAAGGGCCTGGATTTCGAGGCCCAGTGGCAGCCGATCGACGGCCTGCGCGTGGGCCTGATGGGCGCGTATATCGATGCCACCTATCGCAAGGCCACCGCCCCAGACGGCACCGATCTCACGGGCCAGCCGACTGGCGCACCCAAGTTCTCCGGTGCCCTCTCACTGGCTTACACTTGGCATGGCGTCGCCAACGGCGATCTGGAGTTCGACGTGTCACAAGCCTATCGCGGCCGTAGCCGCTGCAATGCGGATTCGCAGTTGCAAGGCGAGTGCAACATCAGCCCGAACTTCCAGACCGGCACCAGCCAGCAACGCACGGATGCACGCCTGGACTGGCACGCACCCGGCGATCGCTGGGGCGTGGCGCTGTACGGCACCAATGTCTTCAACAAGCGGTACGTGACCGGCGTGAACAACATCAGCACCAGCGTGTTCGGCACACCGTTCGCTACCATCACGCCGCCCCGCATGTGGGGCGTCGAACTACGCGCGAAGTTCTAATGCCATGAAAGAGCCCAGCCCCTCCCTGCACGCCATCCTGCTGCGCCTGCGCGAAGCCCAGGCGCGTGATCCACTGCCGGCTTGGAGCGTACGCGCCGCCCGTTTGCGCACGCTGGAGCGACTGCTCACCGAGCAGCGCGACGCCTTTGCCCAGGCCATCAGCGAGGATTTCGGGCACCGCCCCAAGGAGGAGACGGAGCTGCTGGAGCTTTACCCCAGCCTGTCCAACCTGCGTCACTCGCTCAAGCGCGGCAAGCGCTGGATGCGTCAGCGCGGGGGGCTGGCGAACCTGGTGTTTCTGCCCGCGCGCACGGCCGTGCTGCCGCAGCCGCGCGGCGTGGTGGGCATCATCGTACCGTGGAACTATCCGCTGTTTCTGGCCGTGGGCCCGTTGATCGACGCGCTCACCGCCGGCAACCGCGTGATGCTCAAGATGAGCGAGTACACCCCGCGCTTTTCGGCCCTGTTCGCCGAACAGGTGGCTCGCTACTTCGCCGCCGATGAAGTCGTGGTGGTGACTGGCGATGCCGAGGTTGCGCAGACCTTCTCCGCGCTGCCGTTCGACCACTTGTTGTTCACCGGCTCCACCGCCGTGGGTCATCACGTGATGCGCGCAGCAGCGGCCAACCTGACGCCGGTAACGCTGGAACTGGGTGGCAAGTCACCGGCCATCATCGGCCCCGGTGCGCGCATGGACAACGCGGTGCAGCGCATCGTGTTCGGCAAGCTGGTGAATGCGGGCCAGACCTGCATTGCACCGGATTACGTGCTGGTGCCGCGCGCGCAACTGGGCACGTTCGTGAGCAAGGCGCGCGACACGGCGATGCGGCTTTACCCCAACCTCTCCACGCAGGAGCATTACGCCTCCATCGTCTCCGATCGCCAATACCAGCGCCTGGCCGCGCTGCGCGACGATGCCGTGGCAGCAGGCGCCCGTATCGAGCCACTGAGCGACGCTCGTGACTTGCCGGCACAACGCCTGCTGGCCCCGGTGATCCTCACGGGCGTAAACGATGACATGCAGGTCATGCAGGACGAGATCTTCGGCCCGCTGCTGCCAGTGATTCCATACGACTCATTGGAACAGGCGATGACGTATATCGCCTCGCGCCCGCAGCCGCTCGCGCTTTACCTGTTCGAGGAGCATCGTGCCACCATTGCACGTGTGCTGGAGCGCACCCATGCGGGCGGCGTTACGGTGAACGACACGCTGTATCACATCGCCCAGCATGGCCTGTCCTTTGGCGGCGTGGGCCCGTCGGGCATCGGCGGCTACCACGGCAAGGCTGGCTTTGAAACGTTCTCGCACATGAAGTCCGTGTTCCGTCAGGCGCGCCTCAACGGCGCGGGCATGCTCAACCCACCGTACGGCTCACGCTTCCAACGCATGCTCAAGCTGCTGTTGCGGCTAGGCTGAGGCGCCCGCAACGTTCAAGACATCGGGCGCCAGCGCTTGTTGGCATCGCCCATAAAAAAACTCCCCGCGCGAGCGGGGAGTTTTTTGTTACGGGTTCCTCTTGCGGCTAGGCCGCTATCAGAACTTGTACTGAGCGGACACCGCCAGCAGGTTGCCGTAGTCGTCCGAGCTGCCGGTGAGCACGTCGCCGGTGGAGCTGGTGGACTGCATGTGCGCCTGGTTGACGAAGATGTGCGCGTACGAGGCGTTGATCAGGAAGCGCTCGCTGACCTTGTAGCCCAGGCCAAAGGACACCAGCTGACGGGTCGAATCGGGCACGCGCGGATCGCGGGTGGCCGCATAGGTCGGCGTGGTGTCGATGGCGATACCGGCGCGCAGCGTCAGCTTGTCGTTGTAGTAGTAATCACCACCGATGGCGGCGTACCAGGTGTTGCGCCAGTTGAACACTTCGGTCGTCGGCGGCTGCACCGGGTTGGAGTAGTTCACCGTGAGGTTCTTGAACGAGTCCCACTTGGTCCAGGCCACGTCGATGCCCAGGCCGAACTTTTCTGCCTGGTGCCAGTAGCTGGCAGTAGCCACGGCCGGGGTGGTGAACGGCGCAGTGCCTTCGGTGTGGGTGAAGGGCGTGCCCTTGCCACCGAGCAAGCCGGCGACCAGCGGGTTGCTCAGCAAAGCCTGCACATTGGTCGGCACGGTGAAGTTAGCGGTACCTTCCAGGGTGTGCGAGATCTTGGAGCGGTAGTTCAGGCCGAAGCGATCGTTCGGGGTGGCCTTCCAGTAGGCACCCACCTGCCAGCCGTAACCCCAGTCGTCACCCTTGATGCGAGCGATGCCGTCCGAACCCGGCGGAATCTGCTGCTCAATCGCCGGTGCCAAGGCACCCAGGCCGAACTGGTTGAGCAGGCCCACGGCCACGCCGTTGTAGTTGACGGCGCTGGTCAGCTCGGCCGAGGTCTTCTGCGCGATACCGCTCACGCCCAGGGCGAAGTTGTCGGTCACGTCATAAGAGAAAGACAGCGTGCCGTCGAGCGAGGTGAACTTGGACTTGATGGCGTTGTAGCGGCCGATCCAGTTCGAGTCGTACTCGGTCTGGAAGCCGAACGGCACGGAGAACGCTGCGCCCACGTGCCACTTGTCGCCCAGCTGGGTGGCGAAGAACAGCGCCGGCACCGGCATGGTGGTGCCGGCGTCGCCGCCGTTGCCGCCGCTGATCGGGCGACCCTGCGCGTCGACGGCCGAACCGCTGAACTTGGTACCGAAGTTGATGGCGGTAACGTCCGCCTGGAAATAGGTGCCCTTGAGGTCGGACATGGCAGCGGGGTTGTTCACCACCACGGACACGTCGCCACCGGCGGTGGCCGAACCAGCGTACGCACGGCCCATGGCCGCGGCGCTGTTTTCATGCAGCTGGAAGGCACTGGCGTGAGCCTGCTGCGGCGCAGCAATGGCGCCCAGGATGGCCAGGCTCAGCGCCGCAAGCGTGAGCGGATGGCCCGCACGAGAAAATTGACGGAAAGACATCTGCATCAGCATTGCTCCTGCTTTTTGTTGATCTGACTGGGGTCGTAGCGAGGGGACAGACGAGAAACACACCCATTTCATACGCGCGTTTAACACCCCTGCCCGGCACTGTGCCCACTCACCGAGGGGCTTGCAAGTGCGGTTGCAGCAAAGTCTTACGGCGATGGCGACCGATCGAAGCCGATCGTTGTGCATTACGTGCAGATCGCCACGCGATGCCGTGCGGGAGGACGTGTGCGCCCCGGGCTGCTAACCTTGCGTGTCGTCGCGCCGTTGCCAGTGCGCCCTCTTCATTGCAGATCCAGACGCCGGGGTGCCGTCATGCAAGCCATGCATTGTTTTGTCTATGCCAGCCAGCGCAAGCCCGATACCTACCTGTGGCTGGCCAAGCGGGACGAGTTCGCCTGCATCCCGGAGTCGCTGGCCTTGATGCTGGGCGACATGCGCTTTGTGCTCGAAGTGGAACTTACGGGCCAGCGCAAACTGCCTCAGGAAGATGCCCAAGTGATCATGGAGCACCTCGCTACGAAGGGCTGGCACCTGCAGTTGCCGCCCAGCGAGACATTGGCGGCGGCCAATCATCCCGCCTACAAGAGCGCACCGACGGATCGCGGCCACGACGACTGAAAGTCGTCGAAGATCGCCGCAGTTAACACCGGATTACCGTCTGGCCTTGTCACGATTCCTATACTCCGCGCCTATGGCCTACACAAAAACGCGTCGCCCGCCCCCGTTTGTCCAAGCCCTCGCATGGTTCGTACCTGGCTTGATCGCCACCGCGATCGCCGCGATTGGCGCCCACCCGCTGGCCCTGATTCCCCTGCTCATCGCCAACGCGCTGACCATGGCGGCGGTCTGCCACGCGATCGGCTTTGATCCGGAACCGCGTTTCGGGCGCACCGTACTGCGCCGAGGTGCCGCTTACCTGGTGATGTTCACCGGCTACGTGGTGCTGGTGTTCGCCCTGGTGGCGTGGCCCATGCTCCGACTCAATCAGGCGCCCACCCTGGGCGGCGCCTTGCTGCTGGCCGGTGCGTTGGTGGTGGCCTTGGCCGCGCTGTGGCGCATGTGGCCTGCCTTTGGCTTGGTCTATGTGTGGGATGACGCCTACCCCCCGCAAGGTGATGGCTCGTGGATCTTTACTGCCACCGCGCGCAGCATCGCCTTTGGCCGCCATCTCTCGCGCGAAGAACGCTTTTTCACGCATTTCCTGCCGGCAGCGTTCTCGCTGCTGGTACTGGCCTTTGTCGCCATTGCGCTGACCGGGCTGTACGGCGTGCTGCCTTCGGAGCTGCGCACCGCCGCGCTGGTGATCTATGGCGTGGTGCTGATGCCGCTGGGTTGCCTGGTGATCGCCAATCGCACGCTGCGTGCCCTGCTGTGCGAAGGCCGCCGCCCGCTGCGCCAGCCGGCCGCCGGCATGGTCGAGCCCGCCGCGCCGGCTGCCCCGCCCGTGCCCCGCCCCGCCCCGCAGTTGAGTGAGCAGGAGCGCACCGCCGGCACGCCGGAACAAGCGCAGGCCCTGCTTGCCGCCACGCGCGATGGCGACATCGAGCGTGCGCTGGCCCTGGTTGAAGCAGGCGCGGACCCCAACACTGCCCCGCCACAGGGCGACCGCGACCAGCGCCCGGTGCTCACCCTCGCTGCGCTGCCGCCCGATACGCGCCTGCTGCGCGCCCTCATTGCCAAGGGTGCGGATGTGAACCGCGTGAGCGGTGGCCTCACGCCGTTGCTCGCGGCCACCCGTGATAGCTGGCATGGGCGCCCCGATGCGGTCATGACCTTGCTCGCCAACGGCGCCAGCCCGCTGGCCACCGATGCGGAAGGCAACACGCCGCTGCATGGCGCCGTGCTCAGTGGCGAACCCATGGTGGCGGCGATGCTGCTGGATGCGGACGCCCCCATCAACGCGCTCAACCGCGCGCGCCTGAGCCCGCTGGCCGTCGCTTGCCGCGCGGCCAACTGGAAGGTCGCCAAGTTCCTGCTTGAACGCGGTGCCAAGCCCACACCGCCGGACAGCGAGCCGGCGCTGGTCACCGCCGCGGGCATTGCCGACGACGATCCGGAAGGCGTGAAGATGCTGCTCAAGCACCGCGCGGGCGTGAACGCCGTGGATGCGCGGCACCGCAGTGCGCTGATGACCGCCGCCGCCGAAGGCCACGAACAGATCGCACGCGCGCTACTGGCCGCAGGTGCCGATGTGAACCTGGCTGATCGTCACGGCAATACCGCCCTGATGGAAGCTGCGCGCGCCGGTGCCGTGGGCATCGTCAAGCTGCTGGCCGAGGCGCATCCGGATGCACGCGCGCGCAACAGTCATGGCCGCGATGCGCTCACCCTTGCCTGCCAGTCGCCGCACGCGCACGCCGAAACCGTGCGGGCGCTGCTCGCGCTGGGCGCCGAGCCCAAGACCGTGGGCAGCGACGGGCGCAGCGCGCTCGACCACGCCGCCGCTGCGGGCCGCTGGGATCTGGTGACCCTGCTCGATCCGGAAACACCGTTGCCGGCCAGCCTGAGCATGGACGCGCTGCCCGACGGCGCCGACACGCCCACCCATCTGCTCGATGCGCTTCGCTTTGGCCACTGGGCCATCGTGTCCACCTTCACCGCACGCGTGCGCGAGTGGCCGCAGTCGCAATTGGCGCAGCTTTACCTGGATCTCGCCGCGCCGGGACAGAGCGCCGCGCGTCGCTGGCTGCTCGACCATGCGCTGAACCCGGAAGCCCGCCTGCAACCGCAATTCGTGGACGATGCCGAAGTCGGCGAGGGTCACGAGCCGGCGCTGCCGCCGCTGGGCCGTCGCCTGTTCGATGCCCTGCTGCAACAGCTGCCCGCCGCCACCGAGGCCGTGGAAGACCTGCTCGATGCCGGTGCCACCCCGGCCGGCGCGGGCCTGCTGACCCAGGCCCTGCTGCGCCTGGAAGACAGCACACAGGGTTCGGCACTGGCGCTTGCCATGCTCGAACGCGGCGCCGACCCCTTTGGTGTCGATGCGCGCGAACGCACGCCGGTGCATCTGGCTGCCACGTACGGCCGCCTGCCTTTGTTGCAGGCGCTGCTGGCGCGCGGCTGCAACCCCAACACACGCGACACCAGCGGTCGCACGCCGCTGTTCGCCGCGCTGGAGCACGGCGAGCAAGCGCTGCCATTGGTGCGTGCGCTGGTGGCACACGGCGCCGATCCGGAAGCCATCGATGCCAGCGGTGAAACCCCGCTGGGCCTGGCTCTGGAACACGATGCCGTAGAGCGCTGGTTGAACTGGGGCCAATGGCAACGCCCCGCGCGCCCGCTGCGCGCCGATGACCTGCCCGCCGCCGCCACCGCCGGAGCGCTGGCCGCCGTCGAACGCTTGCTGGAACTGGGCTTTGCCGTGGACACGCGCGACCACCAGGGCGCCACCGCGCTACTGCATGCGTGCGGTGCCGGACATCGCGACGTTGCCGCGCTACTGCTGGACAAGGGCGCCGATGCGTCGCTGGCCGCCAACAACGGCATGACCCCGTTGGCCGCCGCCGTCGGCGCGCGCCGCGACGCCCTGGTCGGCCTGCTGCTGCAGAGCGGTGCCAATGTGGACCAGCGCCTGCCCGGCGACGCCACCGCACTGATGATCGCCGCGGCGATGGGGTATCCCGAGATCACCGAGCAACTGCTCGACGGCAATGCTGATGTGAACGCGGTGGACGGTCGCGGGCACGCCGCGCTGCACGCTGCCGCGCAGTTCGGCTTTACCCACAACGACAGCCTGCGCGCACGACGCCTGTTCGATGCGCTGCTCAAGCGTGGCGCGGACGTGAGCCTGGCCGACAAGGAAGGCAAGACGCCGCTGCTGCTGCTGCTCGGCGCGCACCTGCGCCCCGGCAGCGAATGCGACCCCACCCATATCGGCGCGCTGGTGCCGGTGCTGCTGGATGCCGGCGCACGACTGGAGCACGCCGACCAGCGCGGCGTCACCGCGCTGCACGCCTGCGCCATGCATGCCCTGCTCGCTCCCGCCCGCGTGCTGTTGGCGCGCGGCGCCGATCGCCAGGCGGCCGATGCCTTTGGCCGCACGGCCGCCGACGTGGCGCGTGCGATCGGCTACGTGGACATCGCCCACGAACTGGCCGCGCGCAGCAGCTCGGCCATTCCCAGCGTGCGGCAGATGCTGCGCCAGCCGGCGCAACCGGCCGACTGAACGCTCAGCGCCTCGCAAAGCCGCTCAACCGCCCTCGCCGCCTTGCGCGGCGAGGGCGATGCGTCAACGCGTGACATCCTTGTCGCCCGGCGTCACGCCGGTGGGGCGATTGCGCTCTTCCTGGGCTTCCGGCTCGGTATCGGCCTGGTAGAGCTGGTCGAGGTCGGCCAGGGCTTCTCGCGTGGTCTGCACGATGCGCGCATCGTCGTCGTACACCAGATACTGGCGCTTGAGCAGCTCGGCGTCATGGCGGCGGAAGCGCTCGACGCGATCAGCCGCCAGCTCCGGCGTCATGCCGAGCAGTTCCAGCGTTTGCCGAGTCATCTTGAGGCTGGAATACAGCGTCTCGCGCACCGGCATCTCCACGCCCAGATCCATCAATCGCCATGCGTGCTGGCGATTGCGCGCACGCGCGATGATCTTCATGTCCGGATACAGGCGACGCACCACGCGCGCGGTGCGCAGGCTTGCCTCGGCATCATCCACCGCCAGCACGAACACGCTGGCCTGGTCGGCCTGCGCGGCGCGCAACAACTCCGGGCGCGCGGGGTCGCCGTAGAAAATATTGTTCCACCGGCCGAAGCGCTGCACCTGATCGATCTGCTCCACCGAGTGATCCAGCGCCACGAAGGGAATGTCCTGCGCGCGCAGTACGCGCGCCACGATCTGGCCCATGCGACCGAAGCCGGCAATGATCACGCGCGGCGAATCGGCCACGATGGTGTCGAACTCGCGCACCGGTTTGGGCTTGCTCCCCATCACCTTGCCCAGCAAGGCCACCAGCAGTGGCGTCAGCGCCATCGACAACGTGATGGCCAACACCTGCAGGCCGTGCTGGTCAGCGCTGATGAGGCTCTGCTCGCGCGCCAGCTTCAACACCACGAAAGCAAATTCACCGCCGCAGGCCAGCAGCGCCGCCAGGCGCAAGGCATCGCGTCGATCCAGCCCGCCCACCACGCGGCCCAACGGCCACAGCAAGGTGCCTTTCACCAGCAGCAGGCCCAGCACCAGGCCGGCCACCACCAGCGGTTGGTGCACCAGCAGCATGATGTCCATCGACATGCCGACGCTGATGAAGAACAAGCCCAGCAGCAAGCCCTTGAACGGCTCCAGGTGTGATTCCAGGTCGTGGCGGTATTCCGAGTCGGCCAACAGCACGCCGGCAAGGAACGCGCCCAGCGTGGCGGAAACACCGACCTTCTCCATCAACCACGCCGTGCCCATCACCACCAGCAGCGCCGTCGCGGTGGAGACTTCCACCGTGTCCGCCTTGGCCACGAAACGGAACACCGGACGCAGCAGATAGCGACCGCCCACCATCACCGCCACGATGGCGCCCACCGTGCGCAACACGGCGAGCGCGTCGATGCCATGTTTGGTCGAGCTGGCGAGCAAGGGCACCGCCGCAATCAGCGGAATGGCCGCCAGATCCTGAAACAACAGAATCGCGAAGGCCTGGCGCCCATACGGCGAGCCGGCCTCCTTGCGCTCGGCCAGAATCTGCAGGCCGAACGCGGTGGATGAAAGCGCCAGGCTGCCGCCTACAATGGTGGCCGCGTTCACGCTCAGGCCGAACAAGTAATACGCCGCCGCGCCGATCACCAGGCTGGTGGCGAGCACCTGCAGCAAGCCGGTGCCGAACACTTGCCGGCGCATCACCCACAGGCGCTGCGGCGACAGTTCCAGGCCGATCACGAACAGCATCAGCACCACGCCGAATTCGGAGATGGTGGCCACGCCGGAGGTGTCCGACACCAGGCCCAGTTCCTGCGGGCCGATGACGATGCCCGCCAGCAGATAGCCGAGCACCGAGCCGAGTCGGAAGCGCTTGGTCAGCGGAACCGCGATCACCGTTGCGACCAGAAACACCAGCGCCGTCGCCAGAAAATGGTGGCTATCCACTCGCACACTCCATTCGGGGGAGGTCGATTATTCCACGCGGGCGCGAACCCCGTCCGCCTCGTTTGGGTACGTGCGTCACGCCGCCAGCGGCAACAGGCCCTGCCATTGCTGGGTGAGGATGGCAGCGAGCCGCTCGACCACCGGCGAGGGTTCCGCCTCGGCGCGATACAGGCACAAGCCGTGCCGCCCCAGCGGCGGCAAGCCGTACTCGCGGGCCGCCAGCGCGCGCACGCTGGAGGGCAACCCCGCCGGTGTGCGCAACGACACGCCCAGGCCGGCCGCCACCGCGGCCCAGATGCCGGCCAGGCTGGCACTGGTGAAGGCGATGCGCCATGGAATGCCCGCGCGATCCAGCGCCGCCGTCGCCGCGCTGCGCATCAGGCAGGGAGCATCCAGCATCACCAGGGGCAACGGCTCGCCGTGATCCCGCGCCCAGGCCATGGGCTGGGATGCCGCGCCCACCCAGCACAACGGCAACTCGTCCACGCGTTGCACATGGGGCATGTGCTTGTCGCTCTCCCATGCCAGGGCCAGGTCGAGCGTGCCAGCGGCCACACGCGCCAGCATGTCCGCATTGCGCGCGATGCAGATCTCCACCCGCACGCGCGGATGCGCCCGCGCAAAACGGCCCAGGGCAGCCGGCAACAGGCTTTCGCCGAAGTCCTCCTGCAAGCCCAGACGAACCCAGCCTTCCAGCTCCGCGCCATGCAGCGCGGCGGCCGCTTCGTCGTTGAGGTCCAGCAGCCGGCGTGCGTAGGCCAGCATGGTTTCACCCGCTTCGGTGAGGACCAGGCCGCGGCCGGATTTGCGCAACATCGGCGCGCCGGCCTGCTCCTCCAGCTTCTTCAGTTGCGCGCTCACGGCTGAGGTGGAGCGCCCCAGGCGATCGGCGGCGCGGGCAAAGCTGCCCAGTTCCACGCCCGCGACGAAACTGCGCAGGACATCGAGATCGAAGGTGATGCGGCGCATGGCAATCATCCCGTTTCATTGGATGGTAAGTACCGAATTATTCGATTTTCAGAACGATACTCTCCGCCCTACGCTGCACCCCGTCAACACGTTGCAGGGTGTCGCCATGTCCATCCGATCCGACCACGGCCAGCGCCATTTCGGCGATATCGCGCCGGTGCTGGCCGAGCTCACCGACCGCGTGCTGTTCGAGCGCATCTGGGAAGACGCCGCCTTGTCACCGCGCGAACGCAGCGTGGCGACGCTGGCCGCGCTTATCGCCCTCAGCCGTAGCGAGCAGCTTCCGTTTCATCTGCAACGTGCACGGGACAACGGGTTGGAGCCGCCGCAACTCGCCGCACTGATCACCCACCTGGCGTTCTACGCCGGCTGGCCGGCGGCGGCCTCGGCGGTGGGGCCCTTGCGCGCACTGCTGGGCGAGGAGTCCGCCGCATGATCGCCATGCAATACAGCTTCACCCTGCCCGCCGACTACGACATGGCGATCATCCGCCGCCGCATCGTGGAGAAGGGGCCGTTGCTGGATCATTTCGACGGGCTGCTGATGAAGGCGTACCTGTACGCCCAGCGCGGCACGCACGGCCCCGAGAATCTGTACGCGCCGTTCTACGTGTGGCGCGACAGCGAGGCCATGCAGCGCTTTCTCGGCAGCGCCGGCTTCGCCCATGCCACACGCGATTTCGGCTGGCCGTCCATACGCTGCTGGCCCGTGTGGGATGCCTATTTGCCGGCACAGGTGCGCCATGCGCGCATCGCCTCGCGCGAGATCCTGACGATACCGCCGCATGCGTCGCTGGATACCTTGCGCCGCGACGCACACGATGCCTTGCAGCACGAGGCCGAACGCCAGGCCTGCGCCGGCGTGAATGCCTTCGAGCCCACCCACTGGACGCAGGTGCGCCTGCGCCTGTTCGAGGACAGCCCGCCCGCTGCGCCCCATGGCCAACGCCAGTGGTACTCGGTGGGGCACGTCTCCCAGCCCTAAACGTACGGAGTAGCCCATGCCTCTCGTTCGCATCAGCCTGCGTCGCGGCAAGTCCGCGCAGCACATCGCCGCCATCCGCAACAGCATCTATCGGGCCATGACCGAGGTGTTCAACGTACCGGCCAACGATCGCTTCATCCTGGTGCACCAGCATGACGCGGAGGAGTTCGATGCCGATCCGGGCTACCTGGATATCGCACGCACCGATGAGCTGGTGATCATCCAGATCGCCTGCAACAACTCGCGCACGGTCGAGCAGAAGAAAGCGTTCTACCAGTGCACCGCCGAGCTCTTGGCGCGCGAGCCTGGGCTGCGCCCGGAGGACGTATTCATCAACCTGCTGGAAACCGCCAAGGAAAACTGGTCGTTCGGCAACGGCATCGCGCAGTACGCCTAGCCCCGGCACGAACCCGACCAACGTTCCATGGGACCAGGCCTGGGCCGCTGGCCCGTGGGTGATCATGCATTGAACTGAAACAATCGTTACATGTAACATCCGTTACATGACGATGCGAAAAGACGAGCTGACCCAGGCCCTCATTGCCTACCTGCTGGAGCACGGCCTGGCCGATGTATCGCTGCGCCCGCTTGCCGCTGGCGTGGGCACCAGCGCGCGCCTGCTGGTCTACCACTTCGGCTCCAAGGAAGGCCTGCTCGCCCATGTGCTCGGCGCCATGCAGACCCACGTGCACCAGGCCGCCACCGACCTGGTGCGGGAGCCAGGCCACTCGGGCAATTCGCCCCCGCTGCTGCGCCGCTTCTGGGACTGGGCCATCGACGAGGCCAACTTTCCCTACCTGAAGCTGCTCTACGAGCTGCAGGTACTGGCCATCCAGGACCCCGACACGTACGCGACCTATCTGCAGCAGGACGCGGCCAAGTCGCTGTCCCTCACCCTTTCGCTGATGTCGGCGCCCATGCGCACTCCGTCCATGGCGACCCTGTGCGTCGCCGTGTTCGATGGCTTGTTCCTGGATGTCATGACCACGGGCGATCGCGCACGCACCACAGCGGCGATGGATCAGTTCATCGCGCTGGCGACGACGCCCCCGCCCACGCCCTAACCCCCCAACCCGGCAGGCCCGCTCATGAGTGTTGCCAACGACACACTCTCTCCCATCGCCTCACGCCGTACCGTCATCACCTTGCTCGGCCTGACCTGGGCCATGGGCTTTGCGTGGCTGCCCCTGGCCCGCTGGCTCAACGAATTCGCCGACACGACGCACCTGGTCACCTATGAGGCGGCCTGGTGGCTCGCCAGCCTCGTGCTGGTGCTCTACGTGCGCAGGGTCGAAGGGCGCCCGCTCACCTCGGTCGGCCTGTGTCGTCCCACGCTGCGCGCCATCGCCGTGGGCGTTGCCGCAGGCATCGCGCTCACCGTGTTCATGGGCGTGCTGTATCTGTGGGTGCTGCCCGCGCTGCACGTGTCCGACCAGATCGCCAGCACCACCAACGCGCAGCTGCTTGCGCAGACGCCGCTGTGGTGGCGCTTGATCTCCTCGCTGCGTGCAGCGGTCGCGGAAGAATTGATGTTTCGCGGTTACGCCATGGAGCGCCTGCAGGAACTCAGCGGGCGTCGATGGGTGGCGGTGTTGATCTCCTGCAGCGTGTTCACGCTTGCGCATGTCGGCGCCTGGGGCTGGAGCCACCAGATCATCGTGGCCGTGGGTGGCCTGGCGTTTTCGCTGCTCTATCTGTGGCGGCGCAATCTCTGGATCAACATGACCGCGCACTTGGTCGTGGACGCCGTGTCCGTGCTCGGCTGAACGCCGCGCACGGGCCACGACGGCGCGGGGCTTATTCCCCGCGCAGCCAACGCGCGGCGTCCACCGCAAAGTAGGTGAGGATGGCGTCGGCCCCGGCGCGCTTGAACGCGGTGAGCGATTCCAGCACCACGGCCTTTTCGTCCAGCCAGCCGTTTTGCGCGGCGGCCTTGAGCATCGCGTACTCGCCGCTCACCTGGTACACGAAGGTGGGCATGCCGAAGGTGTCCTTCACGCGACGCAGTACGTCGAGGTAAGGCATGCCAGGCTTCACCATCACCACGTCGGCGCCTTCGGCGATATCCAGCTCGATCTCGCGCAAGGCTTCGTCGCTGTTGCCCACGTCCATCTGATAGGTGTGCTTGTTGCCCTTGCCGAGGTTGCCGGCCGAGCCCACCGCATCGCGGAACGGGCCATAGAAGGCCGACGCGTACTTGGCGGAATAGGCCAGGATGCGGGTGTGGATGTAACCGGCCGCTTCCAGCGCCTCGCGGATCGCGCCGATGCGACCATCCATCATGTCCGACGGTGCGACGAAATCCATGCCGGCCTCAGCCTGCGCCAGCGACATCTTGATCAGCGCCTCGATGGTGGGCTCGTTCATCACGTAGCCGCTCTCATCGATCAGGCCGTCCTGGCCGTGCGTGGTGTACGGGTCCAGCGCCACGTCGCCAATCAGGCCCAGCCCCGGGTAAGCGGCCTTGAGTGCGCGCGTGGCGCGCTGCATGAGGCCTTGCGGGTTCCAGGCTTCGCGGGCGTCTTCGGTCTTTACCGCCGAGCCCGGCGAGGGGAACAGCGCCAGCGCAGGAATGCCCAGGCGCACGCACTCGCCGCCAAGCTTGAGCAGTTCGTCGATGGACAGTCGCTCCACGCCCGGCATCGAAGGCACCGGCTCACGCTGCGCGTCGCCTTCGATCACGAAGGCCACCATGATCAGGTCGCTGGCCAACAGTGTGTGCTCACGCATCAGTGCGCGGGAAAACGCATCGCGACGCATGCGGCGCATGCGAACGTGGGGATAGTTCATGACAGGCCTCTTGGGCAAAACATTCAACCATTTTAGCGCCAGCCGACGAAGACTCCGTGCAGGGCGGATTGACGCGGACCATGAGACGACCAAACCGCACCATGCATGAACGGCCCCGAGCGCCGAACACTCCACTGACACATGCGCCGGTCCACCCTCGCCCTGCGCTACAGGAGCCTGTCCCCATGAGCACCGCCCACGTCCCCCGCAAGCATTGGCCGCTGGCCGCCGAAGCCCGATATCTGGGCCCGCACCAGGGCAACGAACCGATCGATATCACGGTGGTGTTGCGCCGCCGCGGCGCGCACCCGGCCCCTGCCGGTTGGCCGCCCCAGGCGCGTCCCAGCCGCGAAGCGTTCGCGGCGCAGTGGGGCGCGGACCCGGCCGACGTAGCCATCCTGCGAGGCTTCGCCAGCCAACATGGATTGAGCGAGATCGGCTGCGAGCCGCATCGCCGCGTACTGCATCTGCGCGGCACGCCGCAGGCCTTGCAGCAGGCGTTCGGCGTGGAGCTGGGCCGCTACCAGTTTGCCGACGGTGGTGCCCCGATGATCGGCTGCCACCAGCCGCCGGTATTGCCGGGCAGCATCGCCCCGGCGGTTATCGCCGTGCTTGGATTGGATCAGCGCCCGGTGGCGCGCCCGCATTTTCGTCGCCCTGCCGCGCAACCGTCGGTGACCTACACCCCGGTGCAACTGGGCAACCTGTATGCCTTCCCCGCGAACCTGGACGGCAGCGGCCAGACCGTGGCGGTGATCGAGCTGGGCGGCGGTTTTACCCAGAGCGACTTCGACACCTATATGCAGTCCCTGGGCATCGCCAAGGCACCCAGTGTCGCGGTGGTGTCGGTAGCCGGCGGCAGCAGTCAACCCGGCGGCGATGCCGATGGCGAAGTGATGCTGGACGTGGAAGTGATCGGCGCCCTCGCGCCGGGCGCCAACCTTGCGGTGTACCTCGCACCCAACACCGACCAGGGTTTCTACGAGGCCATTTCGCAGGCCGCGCATGACAGCACCAACCACCCCTCGGTGATCTCCATCAGCTGGGGCGGCCCGGAGAACAACTGGAGCGCATCCTCGCTCGCGGCGATGGAGAGCGCCTTGCAGGATGCGGCAGCGCTGGGCCTCACCGTCACCGTGGCCTGCGGCGACAGTGGCTTCACCGATGGCGCCAGCGACGACCAGCCACATGTCGACTTCCCCGCCTCCAGCCCTTATGCGCTGGCTTGCGGCGGCACGCGCTTGATCGCCAGCGGCAACGCCATCGGCAGCGAAACGGTGTGGAACGAGCTGGCCAGCAACGAGGGCGCGACGGGCGGCGGCGTCAGCGCGCAGTTCGCACTGCCGAGCTGGCAGTCGAACGCCAACGTACCGGCGGGCGCGCAAGGCTTCGCCGGACGCGGCGTACCCGATGTAGCCGGCGACGCCGACCCCACGACGGGTTATCAGGTGCGGGTGGATGGACAGGACCAGGTCATTGGCGGCACCAGCGCCGTGGCGCCGCTGTGGGCGGCACTCGTCGCGCGTTTCAATCAGCAACTGGGCCAGAGCCTGGGCGACCCGCACGCGGCGTTCTACAGCATCGGCAGCAGCGCGTTCCACGACATCACCCAGGGCAGCAACGGCAAGTTCAAGGCGGCCAAGGGCTGGGATGCCTGCACCGGCTTGGGCTCGCCGAATGGGCAGGCCTTGCTCACCGCGCTGGCGGCCATGCAGGGCGGCACCAAGTCGTAAGCAATAACACAGGACGAGCGCTCAGCGCTCGTCCTGCACCGTATTGCGCAAGGTACCGATGCCCTCGATGGCGACCTCGCATACGTCACCAGCCTTCATGTACAGCGGCGGCTTGCGCGCATAACCCACGCCCGACGGTGTGCCCATCACCAGCACGTCGCCGGCGTCCAGCGTCATGCATTCGCTGAGCAGCGCGATGGTCTGCGCCACGTCGAAGATCATGTCCTGCGTGGACGCGCGCTGCATCACCTCGCCGTTGAGGCGCGTTTCCAGCATGAGCCCGCGCGCGCCGGGCGGCAGGGCATCGGCGGTGACCAGCCATGGACCGAACGCACCGGTGCCATCGAAATTCTTGCCCACCGTCCATTGCGGCGTGCGCAGCTGGTAATCGCGGATGGAGCCGTCGTTGAACACGCTGTAGCCGAACACGTGATCGAGCGCGGCGCCGAGCGCGATGTGCCGACCACCCTTGCCCAATACCACCGCCAGTTCGCCCTCGAAATCGAAAGCGGTGGACACGCGCGGACGCACCAGCGGCGCCTCGTGACCGATCAGACTGGAGGCAAAGCGCGCGAACACGGTGGGGTAACTCGGCGGCTGGAATTCGAATTCGTGTGCGTGATCGCGATAGTTGAGGCCAAGGCAGATGATCTTGCCCGGCCGCGTGCACGGGGGAAGGCAGCGCAGCGATTCCACGTCAACGGGCACGCCCGTCGCCACCGCCGCGAGCAGCTGCTTTTGCGCCTCCACGTCCCGTCGGGCGATGGCACCCGCGTCGCCCGGAAAGGCCAAGTCACCCTCGAAACGTGCGCGCCAGCCGGCGCCAGCATCCACCGCCAAGCCACGGCGTCCATCCTGTTCAAAGTGCAGCAGGCGCATGGGAGGGCTCCGGCCAGGGTCCGGCCCCCACTGTAGAACGGCGCGGGTTCCAGGGAAATCCGAAAGGGTCGGCGGCAACGTACACTGCCCATCGATTCCGCCGCGATGTCCAAGGTCCCGCGCATGCACGATTCCGAATTCGAACGCTCGTTGTTTGCTTCGATCGAGCTATCTCCCATCGCCACCGTGATCACTAACCCGCACCTGCCGGACAACCCGATCGTTTGCGCGAACAGCGCCTTTTGCCGGCTCACCGGCTATCCGCGCGAAGACATCCTCGGCAGAAACTGCCGCTTTTTAGTCGGCGCGGAAACCGAGCCGGATCGTCGCGCTGCCCTTGCCTCGGCCATCGCGCAGGGCCTGCCAGTGCTGACGGTATTGCGCAACTACCGCAAGGACGGGTCGCACTTCGACAACGCCGTGATGATTGCGCCCATCCGTGCAAGCGACGGCAGCGTCAGTTACTTCCTGGGCTCGCAGATGGACGTTTCGAACGAGGCCACGCCGCTACCTGGTGCACGCGGGCAACAAGCCGCCAGCCTGGTCGCCGCGTTGACCCGGCGCCAGCGCCAAGTGCTGGAGCTGATGCTTGCAGGTCATCGCAACAAACAGATCGCCGCCATGCTGGGCATCGAGGAAAAGACGGTGAAGATGCATCGCGCCAGCCTGCTACGACGCCTGGGTGCAGCGACCAGCGCCGATGCCATTCGTATTGGTTTGGAAGCGCGCAGCGCACGCTAACCCATAGCATGTTGGCCCAAAGACCGTATGGCCACTGCGCTCATCGCAAGGTAAAACGGCAACGTTCGTCAGGCACGCGCAAGACAAGTTGCTTCGTAAGCGTTTACGTCGCGTCACCACGCATACGCCGAAGGAAATAGGAAATTGCGAACTTGACGACGACGTGATGAATCACAACGCTAGCCCGCACGGCCGAACGGAATTGAGGTGCCCGATGTGGCGAAATCCGGAAGACCTGCACGACATCCCGTCATCGTCAACGGCGACGATGCATGAGCAGGTCGACGAACTGGGCTCGCATGCGACAGCCGGCTTTTACGTCGACGAGCATTTCCCTCTGTGTGCCGTGGAGTTATTGCGCTCGGTAGGCGCAGCCGTGCAGACCGCCGCCGAAGCCAACCTGCTTGGTCAACCCGCCCAAGTGCATGCCGCGCATGCGCTGCAACACGGCGTGGCCTTGTTCACCTGCGATCGGCGCTTTCTGGACGACGGCCAATTTCCACTGCCGCATAGCCCCGCCATCTTCGTGTTCCAGTTTGGCGAGGGCACGCCCTCGGATATTCGCCGCGCTTTCCGTTGCCTGGCGCCGGTGCTCGCCGAGACACCCCTGCCCACGGCCCGTTGCAAAGTGGACGCCGGTCGCGACTCATGGACCGAGCATTTCCATCGCGGCGACCAGGTGCACACGCGCACGCGTCGCCTATGGCATGGCCGCGTACAGCAGTGGGTAAGCTGAGCAGGCGCTAACCCAAGCCTTCCGGCACCACACATCGACGATCGGAGAAGCACACCGGGCCCAGCTCGCGTCGCCCGACAGCACCATGGCGCCACAAAGCCGATGGAATCACCATCGGCGTGACCTGTCATCGGTGCCGCGGCACACGCTGCATCCACTCGAACCGCAAATGGGGACCTGTCCTATAGGCATCGACGGACAGACGCGCGATATCTCTCTGTGTAACAAAGCCCCCCTTTCCCCCACTCCTTTTCAGGTGGCCTGTCGGACACGAGGCGCCCGCCGCAACGGCGCGCCTGCCCTCGACGCCTGCCCGATCACGATATCGCTATGGCAAGAAAGCCCTTCACCCCACCCAAGCGGCACGCACCGAACCGATCGACCGGGCCGGCCAACCATGCCCGACTGCAACGACTCGCCAGCGAGTTCATCGCCGCGATGAACGCCGCGCGATACGCCGATGCGTGTCGCCTGGCCGAGCAGGCGCTTGCGATGGCACCGGGCAACCCCTCGGTGCTTGGCGACTACGCGCTGTGCCTGATGCGCGATGGCCGCCACGAAGCGGCGTATCGCGTCTATCGCCAGATCGACGCCCTGCCGCCCGAGCACAGAAACCGCGTTGCGCCAACATGGATCGACGGCTTGGCCGAGGTATGCGGATGGCTGGGCAAGGCCGACGAACTTCGCCTCTACGGACAGCGCTCGCTCCAAGCCGCCGATGCGCGTTATCGCGATCATCGGCGCTGGGACATTCCGGCGCATGCGCCCTTGCCATTCGATCCCACGCAGCCCTCGCGTAACGTCATTGCCTACAGCCTGTACGGCGCCAATCCACGGTATGGCGAGCCGGCCGTGATGAACGCACGCATTGCGGCGGAGCTTTTTCCAGGTTGGACCTGTCGCTTCTACCTCGACGACACCGTGCCCGCGCATGTCGCCGCACGCTTGCGCGCCGCAAGCGCGCAGGTAGTCGTGGTCGACGAAGCCACGCGACGCACCATGCCGGGCACCATGTGGCGCTTTCTCGTACTCGATGACCCCACGGTGGATCGCTTCATGGTGCGCGATGCCGACTCGCTGCTCTCCGAACGCGAGGTGCCGGCCATCGCAGCGTGGATCGCGAGCGGCCGCTGGTTCCATCACATGCGTGACTACTTCACGCACACCGAGCTGCTGCTCGCCGGCCTATGGGCAGGCTGCCGAGGTGCGCTCCCTCCCATCGCGCCCCTGATCGAGAGCTACGCGCAGACGCAGCCACCCGACTTCCGCTTTACCGACCAGTACTTTCTGCGGGAACTGCTGTGGCCCACGATCCGCGACAGCCTGCTCAGCCATGACGAGCTGTTTGGATTCCACGGCGCCGAACCGTTCCCGCCACACCCGCCGGTGCGCTGGGGCAATGCGACGTTCCATGTCGGCAGCAACGCCAGCTATCGCCGCATCGGCGGCCCTAGCAACCTTGCCGATGGCATGAAGCAAACCTTGCTCCTGTCGCAGGAGGGGAGCGACGCACTGCATTACGACGCGACGGTGAGTCGGGGTCACTGGTACCTGGACCTGCCCTTCTTCCTCATCGAGGCCTTTGAAGCCGGCCGGCTGACCGTTCGTCTTGCCGAGGCGTCCGACCTGCCGGGATAGCCCACGCGGCCGTACCTCAAGGACCAGCCCGGCAAAGGGGGCAGCGCTCGCCCATTGGAGAACCCCGCATCGTCACCCGATGCGGGCCGAGCCCTTGCCTAAACGCGGGCAAGTCATGCGGGACACACAAGGCCTACAAATGCTCAGGCTCATAACTTACACGCAGTATTGGCCAGACTCTACGTGACAAATTGAGGTAGAAACACTAAGCACGCTTTGCTTATGCTCCGCGCACACGGCAGGGGGCGTCCGCCCATGCCCTGAGCGACCCAGGAGCGCCAGGCTTTGAGCACGTCTACCTCCCATGGCAGCCTCGCCTGCGTCGGTGTCGGCATCACGCTGGGCTCGCACATCACGGCCTTGGCGCGCAGCCATATCGAAACGGCGGAAGTGGTGTTCGCAGGTGTTTCCGACGGCATCGTCGAGTTGTGGCTCAAGGGTATGCACGCCGACGTGCGCAGCCTCCAGCCCTATTACCGCGAGGGAAAATCGCGCCTGCAGACCTATCGCGAAATGGTCGACGCCATCCTCGCCGAGGTGCGTGCGGGGAGGCGCGTATGTGCCGTGTTCTACGGCCACCCCGGCGTGTTTGCCTGGGCCCCGCACCGCGCGGTGAAGGAAGCCCGTGCCGAAGGCTATCGCGCGCATATGGAGGCCGGCATTTCCTCCGAGGACTGCCTGTACGCCGACCTCGGCATCGACCCCGGGAGCGTCGGCTGCCAGCATTTCGATACTACCCAGTTCATGGTCTATCGCCGCCAGGTGGACCCCACAGCCTGGCTGATCCTTTGGCAGGTTGGCCTGGCAGGAGAAACCACCAGCAAGCATTTCGCCACCGGCCCGGCGCATCGCCAGGTATTGGTGGACGTGCTCGCGCGGCACTATCCGCTCGACCACGAAGTCACCATTTACCGCGCCGCCACCCTGCCCACCCAGACGCCCCGAATAGAGCGCCTGCCGCTCGCGCAGCTGCCCCAGGCTGATCTCAACGGCGCCGATACCCTGGTCGTACCGCCGGCCGCCCCTTTGCTGCGCGACGAGGCGATTGCCGCCCGCCTGGCCGCGCTGGATGCATGCCCCACCTGAGCCAGGACGTCTATTCGCAGGTGTTCGATTAGACGTTTTGAGCTGAAAACAGCGCTATGATCGCCTCCTCCTCGTTCTCCCCCGGGGGAGGGGGTGGCAAGGATCAGGGGGAGGTTGCGTCGCGAACGACGACCAAACAGGGGACACATTCCATCATGACAAGCGTTATCGAATTTCTGGAGCGCGTGGGCGCTGATGCCCAATTGCGCCACGCCACCCCCGAGGAGCTCGTGGCAGCCCTCGAAGAGGCCCACGTCAACGCGGAAATGGGCGCGGCCGTGATCGCCAGGAGCACCGCCGAGCTGTACGCCTTGCTCGACCTGCAGCCCATGTTTCACACGCAGAACAACCCGGGGCGCGAGGACGAGGAAGAAGAGGAAGAGGGCGAGGAAGAGGAAGACAACCCCTCCTCGCGCGTCGGCACACCGCGCGTTGTCGCACACGCCTGACCCTGCCATGCCTCGGCTACGTACAACGAGCCGACGCTATCGCATGGGCTTGGCTGCCCTTGTGGGCCTGAGCGTGGGCACGGCCGTTGCGGCCGTGTCCACCACCAGCCAGGCGCCCGACCAGTTGCTGCAACACGCGCTGGATATCAAGACATCCAACCACGCCGAATTCCTCAAGATCCTCGACCACCTCGCCCAGGAAGCCGGCGACCTGCCGCTCGACGAGCAATGGAAGCTGCGCTACCTGGAGGCTTGGCAGGCCGCCTTCGACGGTAACTACGCACGCGCCAGCGTGTCGTTGCGCACCATCGCCGAGGAGGCGCCGGAAGCCGCGCTGAGGCTGCGCGCCAATGCGACGCTGCTCAACATCTTCGGCTTTGGCCATCGCTACGAAGAAGCCTTCGTCCAACTCGACCAACTGGCCGAACTGCTGCCCAAGGTGAAGGACCGCGATGCGCGCTACAGCGCCCTCGGCGAGGCCGCGCAGTTTCTCATCATCGCCAGTCAGTACGACCAGGCGGTGGAGTACGCCGAGCGCATGCGGGACAACGTGCCCGAGGGCAAGAACAGTTGTCGCGCGGACTACTACCGCGTGCACGCCCTGTTCCGTGGCGGCCGGGCCTCGCTCACCCACTCCCAATTCCAGAACGTGGTGGACCTGTGCATGCAGGCCGGCGAAACGTTGTTCGCCAATGCCGCGCGCAGCGACCTGGCCACGCTCGATATTCAACAGGGTCGCGCCAACGATGCCGTGCGCCTGCTGGAAGATCATTACGCCGAAGTGCAGGGCTACCAGTACCCCGCGCTGATGCAGTACTTCAACATGCTGCTTGCCAAGGGCTATTTCGCCTTGGGCGACATGGCGAAAGCGCGCCAATATGCGCTATCCACCATTACCGGCGCGGTGGAAAACGAGTACACCGAGCCGCTGAGCCTGGCGTATCGCCTGCTGTACCAGATCGAGAACCTGCAAGGCCACGCGCGCGAGGCGCTGAATTACCACGAGAAATACATGGCGGCCGACAAAGGCTACCTCAGCGACGTGTCCGCCGGCGCATTGGCCTACCAAACCATCAAGCAGCAGGTGCAGGCCAAGAAGACGCAGCTGGATACGCTCAATCGCCAGAACCAGATTCTCACCCTGCAGCGTCAGCTCGATCACAAAGCAATGGAAACCAGCCGCGCCTACATTGCGTTGCTGCTGACCATCGTCGCCTCCATCGCGTTCTGGCTGATGCGCACCAAGCGGTCGCAATTGCGCTTCAAGCGCCTGGCCACGCAGGACAGCCTAACAAGCATTTGCAGTCGCCAGCATTTCGTCGACGAAACCGAACAGGGTCTGCGCCATGCGGCGCGCGCCACGCGCAGCGCATGCATCGTGTTGTTGGACCTGGATCACTTCAAGCAGGTCAACGATACGCACGGACACGCCACCGGCGACATGGTGCTCAAGCGCGCCGTGGCAGCCTGCCAGCATCACCTGCGTACGCGCGACGTTTTCGGTCGATTGGGCGGCGAGGAGTTCGCCATCTTCATGCCCGACTGCACCGCCGCGCAGGCACGCGAGCGGTGCGAACGCATTCGCCAAGCCATCGCTGCCACGCCGCTATGGGGCGATACGCGACAGGTGGTGATCACCGCCAGCTTCGGCATTGCCTCGACCGATCACAGCGGTTATGAGCTGCGCCAACTGATGATCGACGCGGACAACGCGCTCTACCGCGCCAAGCGCGAAGGGCGCAACCGTGTGATCTATGGCGACGAAGAAATCGCCCTCCCGATCGCCGGTCATGCCGATGCACACAGCGTAAAGGCTACGCCCGTCGTTGGTGCGCATCGTTAGGGATGCGCTGAATTTGATCGTCATTACGGCAAAGGCTGGTGGGCCTTTCATCTGCCGGCGATCTGATCATCCAGCGTCGGTGAATCTTTGAACGTAAAGGCACTGGATTCCTGCGCGCGCCCGTTTGGGATTCGCAGAAATGACGAGCAAGACGTCGTTTGACCAGGCGCTTCCCTGTGGTCTGGAAGCGTTGCGCACCGAGCGCACCAATCCCGGCTCAGTCATCCGCCGAAACGGAAGCCCAGCGACTCACTGTATCCGGATGTGCCAACACCGCCTTGCCGCTCATCAGGCTCACCCACCCATTGGCCAGGCGCACATTGATGTCCGCATCGTCGGGCATGTCACCGCGCCCGCCGTAGACCACCACGCGGCCGTCCGGATGCTCATGAGCCCATTCGATCAGGTTCTTGGTGCGGGGCAATGGCTGCGGCAAACGTGCCATGAAGGTGATCAGGCCCGGTTCGTTCTCGGTGCGAATCACCGGCACGCCCTGTGCCTGTAAGGCCACCACACGATGCGCCATGTCGCGCAGGTCAAGCGCACCCAGCGCCTGCAGGCGAATCAAGGGCAGCATCGCCAGGGTCAGCAGCAAGGCGCAGAAGCCGGCGCGATGCTCCAACGTCGGCTGGCGACGCAGCCACAGGTAAAGCGCACTCACCAGCAGCAACCCAGCGCACAGCGCGTACAAGCCCCACGCGGTCTGGCGCGTCATGCTGCCTCGGCCCAGCGGCTCGGCGCCGAACATGGCCCACAGCAGAACGCCCAAGAGCACCGCCCATAGCACCCACAGCCGTCGAACGGCGAACAATTGGGCATCGCGGCGCAGCCAGGCGGCCAGCAGAATGGCCACGCCCGGCAGTAGCGGCAGCAAGTAGTGCAACTGCTTGCCGCTCACCACGCAGAACGCCAGCAGTGCCGGCACTGAAGCGGCGATGCCGAAGCGCGCGCCCGCCGACTGACGCCAACTGCCCGCTACCGCGCGCACCCGCCGCCAGCGCAGCAACAAGGTCCACGGCAGCAGCAGCACCGGCAACCACGGCAGGTACCACCACAGTGACCGATTGTGGGCGAAGCTCTTCACCATGCGCCCGGCGGTCTGGCGCAGCAGCAGTTCGTTGGCGTCCGCCTCGCTGAGGTGGTGCACCGCGCTCCAGGCCCAGCCCAATGCCGGCAGGCCACCCAGCACGGCCACCAGCAGTAGCGTAAGCACCTGCTTCCAACCGGCCCGCCGCACACCCATCGACCACCACGGTGCCAGCAAGATGGGCGCGGCCAGGTGCAGCAAGGCCACTGGCCCCTTGGCGAGCACGCCCAGGGCAGCACCCGCGAACAAGCCGAGCAAGGCCAACGGGCGACCACCCTGCACGTAAGCCACGATGGACACGAAGCCCAGCAACACGCACAGGCACAGCAATACGTCGAACATCACCACGCTGGCGAACAACACCAGGAACAACGAGCCGAGCAGGAACCACCCCGCACGTGGCGCATCGTCGGGGTTGAGCTGACGATCGAGCCGCTGGCACAGCGCCACGCAGCCCATGCCACATAGCACCACCAGCAAGCGCGCCGACCACATCGACACGCCGAACAGACTCCAGGCCGCATTGATCAACCAGAACAGCAGTGGCGGCTTGTCGAAGTACGGGGCGCCATTGAGATGAAGGGTGACCCAGCTCCCGCTTTGCCGCATTTCCCAGGCCACGCTGAGGTAGCGCGTCTCGTCAATGGGAACGGACGGCAACACCGTCAACAGCGGAATAAGCAGCAGCATCCAGAATGCTGGAGGAATCTGCTGCCAGGGTTGGCGTCCCAAGGGTGATCGCATGCGGGCATCTTGCGTTGCGTGGCTTTCGAGAATCTTAGGCAAGCGGTGTTGACGAAACGTAGAGCCGCCCGCCCCGGGCCTACGCCACCCTTGCCTCGTTCTTGCGCAGGAACAACCCGATCAGGGTCGGCACCACCAGCAGCACCAGCGGATACTGCAGCATCAGGCCGGCGATAATCGCGATGGCCAACGGCTGCTGGATGCCCGCACCCGCACCCAGCGCCAGGGCCAGCGGCAGCAAGGTGAGAATGGCCGCGAGGGTGGTCATGCTGATCGGGCGCAGTCGGTTGCGACTAGCTTCGCGCAACGCCTGCGCGGCCGGCATGTCCCGCGCCAGCATCACGTACTCGGACACGTAGAAGATCGCCATTTCCGTGCCCATGCCGATGATCATGGTCATGCCCATCATGGCGGTGATGTTGAGGTCCACCCCGCACACCCACAGCGCGATGAACACGGCCGTGGCGGAGAAAAGTGAGCACCCCATCACAATCAAGGCCAGGCCGGGCCGGCCGTACAGGAACAGCAGCAATACAAACTCCGCCACCAGGGCCAGCAGGAACACCTTGCTGAGGCCGAGGAAGGCGATCTGTTGCTGTTGATAGAGGCCGCCGAGTTCATAGCGCACGTCGGCATCGAGCATGCCGGGCTGCGCCAGCAGCTGCTTCACGTCCGCCACGGCCGCGCCCATGCCGCGCCCATCGATGCGCGCGGTCACCGCCACCATCTGTTCAAGGTTCTCGCGCGAAATCTGTGGCTGGCCGGTTTCGTGGCTGATGTGCGCCACGCGGCTCAACGGAAACACATGACCATCCGGCGCGCGAATCGGCAAGGCGGCCAGCTGCGGCTCCTTCCACTGCATGGCATCGGGCATGCGCACGCGCACGCCCACGCTCTTGGTGGCCTGCGGCAGCTCGGTGGCCACGGTGCCGTTCAACGCGGTGTTCACCGCCTGAGTCACCGCGCCCACGCTCATGCCCTCCTGCATGGCCTTGTCGGCATCGACCTGTACGTTCAGCGCATCACCGGCGAGCTGCACGCCGTCCTTGATCTCCACCACGCCGGGAATCGAGGCGATGGCCTTGGCGACCTTTTGCGCCTGCGGCACCAGCTCGTCCGGATGGGCGGCGTACAACTTGATCTCGATCGGCTGCGGCACCGCGGTGAGGTCGCCGATGAGGTCTTCCATCAGCTGCGCCAGTTCCACCTCCACCCCGGGCACCTCGTGCTCCACGCGCTCGCGCACGTCGCTCATCACCTCTTCGGTGGCGCGCGCGTGGTCGGGCTTGAGGCGCACGAAAAAGTCACCGTGATACGACTGCCCAAGGTCGCCGCCCAGGCCCGTGCCCAGGCGCCGCGAGAAGGTATCCACCTCCGGCATGTCGTGCAGGATCGCCTCCACCTGCGCCACCTGGCGGGCGGTTTCCGGCAACGAGGTGCCGGGTTTGGTGTAGTAATCCATCACGAAGCCACCCTCATCCACGGCGGGCATGAACCCCGTGGCGACATGGGTGTAGGCCAGCGCACCGAGCGCGAGCAGTGGCACGGCCACCAGCAGCAGCCACGCCGGGCGGCGATGCAGGCCATCCAGCAGGCGCGTGTGCAGCCGCGACAGTCGGCTTTCGTGACCGATGCCCGGGTCATGCCAGCGCTGGAAGTTCACCAGCCAACGCAGCAACGGCGGCACCACCCAGGCCGTGACCAGCCACGACACCGTGAGCGCGCAAGCCATGGTGATCGACAGCGCCTTGGAGAACGCGCCGGTAACGCCACTGAGCAGGCCCAACGGAATGAACACGATCAAGGTAGCCAGGCTGGAGCCGGTCAGCGGCGACAGGAACTCGCGCGCTGCTGGCAACACCGCCTGCTCGCCGCCGCTCTGCGCATCGCCCGCACGGCGAGCCACGTGCTCCACCATCACGATGACGTCGTCGATCACCAGGCCCACCGCCGCGGCGATGCCGCCCAGCGTCATGATGTTGAAGCTCAGGCCAAGCACCTGCAGCAAGAGCACGGTCACCGCCAGCGTCACCGGCACCACCAGCATGGCGATCAGGGTGACGCGCAGGTTACGCAGGAACAGCAACAGCACGGCGGCCGCCAGCAGCAGACCGATCAGCACCGCGTCGCGCACGCTGTGCGCGGATTCCACCACCAGCTCGCTCTGGTCGTACCAGTTTTTCAACGTGACGCCGGCGGGCAGGCGATACGCGGCCAGGCGCGCGCGTACTTGCTGGGCGATCTGCACGGCATTGCCGTCGGGCTGCTCGTACACGTTGAACAGCACGGCCGGCTTGCCGTCCTCGCTCACCTTCACCCATTGCGGCACGTAGCCATCGTGCACGTTGGCGACGTCACCCAGGCGCACCCAGCCGTGCGCATCGCTCTTCACTGCGATGCGGCGAATGGCCTCCAACTGTTGCAGGGAATGGTCGGCCACCACCAGATAGAGCTTGTTGCGATCCTGCAGGCGGCCCACGGCCTGCAACTGGTTGGCGCCGGAGAGCGCGGTGGCGATGTCGTCCAGGCTCAGGCCGTACTGGGCGAGCTTGCGCGGATCGGCATCCACCTGGACTTCAGCGGTTTCGCCGCCCTGCACGTCCACGTGCGACAGCCCTTGCACCGCGGCCAGCAAGGGCACCAGTTGGTACTGGGCGAGGTCGCGCAGCGCCACCGGCGACAAGGTGTCCGACTGCAGCGCATAGGAAATGATCGGGTAGACCGTGGGGTCCATGCGGCGCACGTTGTAGCTGGCGCCGGGCGGCAAGCTGGGCAGCACGCGCGCGATGGCCGAATCCACCTGCAAGGTGGAGGCGATCATGTCGCGCCCCCAGCCGAAATCGACCGAGATCTGTGCCGAGCCGCGCGTGGTTTCCGAGCGCACGCCCTCCACGCCCGGCACGGTGCGAATAGCCTCCTCCACCGGACGCGTGAGCAGCAGCGAGGTCTGGTCGGCCGGGCGATCACCCGCGTCCAGGTCCACTACTACGCGCGGAAACGAGACTTGCGGGAACAAACCCACGGGCAGCGTGAACGAGCTGGCGAGGCCGGCCACGGCCAGTGCAAACGCCACGATCACGATGGCCCGGGCATGCCGGGCGAGCCAACCGCCTGCACTCATGGCTTGGCTTCCGCCGACGGCTGGCGCACGGCCATGCCGTCGTCGAGCTGGGTAGCGCCCTCGGTCACCAGCGGACGCTTGGCATCGAGTTCGCCGCTCGCCACGCTTTGCGTATCGGACTCGCCCAACAGCTTCACCGGCACGCGCACGGCCTTGCCGTCCGCCACCTGGAACACATAGCGATCGTCTTCATCGCCCTGCACCGCATCGCGCGGCAACAGCCATCCCTGCCACTGCCCCACGACGATGTCGGCGCGGAAACCTTCGCCATTCACCAGCGCGCCATCGGGCACGATTTCCACATCCAGCTGGTGCGTATGCGGATTGAGTGCACGCGCCACGCGACGCACCGTGCCATGCATGGCGGTGCCGCCATCGAGCGGCAGCAGCTCGGCCTTGGCGCCCACCGTCACCTGGCCCAAGGCCACGCGCTCGATGCCCACCGTAACGACCAAGCCATCGCCGCGCTGCAGCGAAAGCAAGGGCGCACCCGGCTGCAACACATCGCCTTGCGCGGCATCCACCGTGACTACCGTGCCATCGAACGGCGCAGTGACATCGAAGCGTGCGGCCTTGCCCTGCTGTTGCAGCAGCGCATCGAGATTGGACTGCGCATCGCCCTGCGCTTTCTCGGCGAGCGCCAGTTGATCGCGCGTCGCCAACTGCTGTGCGAACAATTCCGCCGTATGGGCACGCGCGGCCTGGGCCACGCTCAGCGCACTCTGCGCCTGCTGCATGGCCGCCACGGCGGCGGGTGCCAGCTCAAAACCCAGCAAGCGCTGGCCGCGCTTGACCGATGCACCGGGCGTTACCGCCCACTGCGTGACGCGACCGGCGGCCTGCACGCTCACTACCTGCGCGGCATCGGCGGCGGGGCCGGCCGTGCCATACGCACTGACCAGCGCGGGCAGGCTGCCCTGGCGCAACGGCACCGTGCTCACCGCCGCACTCACCGCGGCCTCGTCCGGTGCCTCGCTGCCGCCGCAGGCGGCCAGCATCAGGGCCGTCGCGGCCACCATCGTCCATCGCCATGCAAGCATCATGGGCTCACCACATCCTGATCGAGAGAGGTGGGCATGCCTCGGCCCACCAGAAGTTCCAGCGCGGCCTGCTGTTCCAGCATGGCCTGTTCGATGGCGATATCGGCCATCGCGCGATTGATGGCCGCCACCTTGAGGTCGGTGTACGCACGCAGGTCCAGCACGCCGGCGCGCCAGGCGTGCTCGGCCTGGGCGGCGGCACGCTGGGCATCTTCCGTGGCCGGCCGCGCGGCATCGCGCTGCCGCTGCAACTGCGCGTACTGGGCCAGCAGGGCCTCCACCTCGTCGTGCGACGTGGCCAGGCGCGTGGTGTATTCGATGTGCAATTGCTCGCGCGTCGCCTTGGCGACCGCCACATTGCCCTGGTTGCGATCGAACAGCGGCAAGGCCAGGGTCACTGCCGGGCCGCCGCTGCGCACGCGGCTGTTGTCCTGCGCGGCGTCGTAGCCGAGCGACAACGCGGGAAACTGCGCCAGCACGGCAGCGCGCAAGCCGGCGTCCTGCGCCTGGTAGCCCAGCTGCAGCGCCACCATGTCCGGGCGGCGACGCCGAATGCTGTCCGCCTCGTTCTGGATGGTGGGCGCATCCAGCACAGGCGACGGCAACGTCGCCACCAGCGGCACGCCGGCATCCGGTTTGAGGCCGAGCAGCGCCGCCAATTGCTGTTGCTGGTCGAGCTGACGCCGCTGCAGGTCATGCAGGTTGTTGCGCGCATCCGCCGCCGCGGCCAGGTCGGACGCGGTGGTGAGGCGCTCCAGCGTTCCCGCACCGATCGCCTGCGTCTCGCGTGCCTCGCGCTGCGCCAGCACGTCCAGCGCCTGCTGCTGCAGTTGGAGCTGGCGGGCGCCTTCGACCAGGCCGATCACCAACAGACGCGCCTGGCCAGCGGTTTGCCACTCCTCCCACAGCAGGCTCGCGTCCACCGCCTGCGCGTTGGCGCTGGCGGCCTCGCGACGCGGCCGCAAGGTGATCAACGCGGTGATGTCCTGGCTGATCGACGCTGTCCACGCGGTGCTGTCGCCCACGCCGGAGAGGAGATAGCCCAGGCTGCCACCGAACACCGGGTTGGGCAGCACGCTGTCCTGCACACGTTGCGCCTGCGCGGCGGCGTGACGCGCCTGCACGGTGCGCAGGTCCGGGTTGTTGAGCAGCGCGAGCTTCTGCACGTCGGCAACGTCCAACGGGGCCATGCCCGCGTCATAGCCCCGCAGGGCCGACAGGCTGGCGACGGAGGAAGCCTGCTCGGGAAGCGGCTTGGCTTGGTAGGTGGCGCAGCCGGCCAGGCAGCTCAACGCCAATAACAAGGCCATGCGGCCTGGGCGCCTGCGCCGTGCCGGGCGACGCCGGGTGATCGATGACGACACCGGGAGTTCCGTACGCGGTGGGGGAGTCCCTACCCTAGTGGGCTTCCCTTAGAACACGCTGAGTTGCCCGGCGCGGTCAGCTCTGGCCCGGCAAACCAGGCGCCGCCGCCAACGGCAGGCGTACGCGCACGCGCAGACCACGCCCCAACGGCGAATCGAGCAGGTCGATGGTGGCCTCGTGCAGTTGTGCCGCGCGCTGCACGATGGACAAGCCCAGGCCATAGCCTTCGCCGCGGCTGCCGGTTTCACGGTGAAAGCGGGTGAATACCGCCGCGCGGCGCTCCGGCGGAATGCCCTCGCCGTTGTCGATCACCTCGATCACCGCGCTGCCGTCGTCGACCTGGATCGCCAGCTGCACCATGCCTTGTCCGTCCGGCACGTGGCGCAGGGCGTTCTCCAGCAGGTTGCGCATCAAGGCCGCCAGCGCCACCGCGTGGCCGTCGACCCACACGGCCCCCTCGGGCAGGTGCACGTCCAGTTCGGCGTCGCTGTCGGCGATGACCGAAGACAACTCCACGATCACCGTGCGCGCCACTTCCAGCAGGTCCACCGGGCTGCGTTGCCCGGCGCGCGAACTGCTCTCCAGGCGCGCCAGCGACAACAGCTGCTCCACCCGACGCGCCAGCGCCGCCAGGCTCTCCCGCGCATCGCCCAGGGCGGCATCCGCTTCGCGTGCGTCGCGACTGGCGTGGGCGTTTTCCAGGTTGATCATGGTGGAGGCCAGCGGCGTGCGCAGCTCGTGCGCCACGTCGGCGCTAAACCGGCGCTCGCGCTCCAGGGCGTCTTCCAACTGGTGCAATTGATCGTTCAGCGCGGCCAGCACCGGCTCCAGTTCGCGTGGCGCGCCAGCCACCTCCAAGGTGTCGTGGCTGCCTGGCTTGCGCGCCGCCAGCCGCGTGGCCAGCGCATCGAGCGGACGAAGCCCGCGTCGCACCGCCCAACCCACCAGCAAGGCCAGCACCGGCAAGGCGATCAAGGGCGGCAAGGCGTGCTCCACCCACAGCGCGCGACTGATGTCGCGTCGGCTGTCGTAGCGTTCGGCGGCGCGCACTACCACGCCATCGGCACCGGCCGGCAGGGTGAACAGCCGCCAGCGGTAGTGACCGAAGCGCTGATCCTCGAAACCCACCTGACCGGCCTTTGGCGGGGGCAGGTCGGCCAAGTTGGCCGTCACCATCAAAGTGTGGCCTTGCGCATCGAATACCTGAAAGCCCACTTCCGACTCGTAGGTATGCCCGCGCAGCACCAGTTTCTGCATCGAGGAGTTGGCAATGGGTACGGTCACGCCCTGACCATCGTGCACCTGCAATGCACCCAGGCCAATGTTGCCGATCATCACTTGCAACGTGCGCGCCGATTGCGCGAGGCGACCGTCGGACAGCTCATCCACTTCATGCATGGTGCGCCGCAGGCTGAACATGCCCAGCGGCAGCAATACCAGGGCGATCACGCCCAGGATCAGCCAGCGCAGGCGCGACCGCAAACTGGCCGCGCTCACTGCGGGTCCCGCGGGATCATGTAGCCGAAGCCGCGCACATTGCGGATGGTCTCGAAGCTGAGCTTGCGTCGCAGTGCGTGCACCAGGACCTCCAGTGCGTTGTTGCCGACCACATGGTCCAGGCCGTACAGCGAGTTCTCCAGGCTCTCGCGCCGCACCAGCTTGCCGGCGCTCTCCATCAGGGCCTGTAGCAAGGCGAATTCCTTGCGGGTGAGTTCCACCGGCTTGCCGCGAAAGCTCACCTCGGAGGTACCCAGGTCGAGCGTGAGCGCACCCACGTCGATGCGATTGGCCGCCAGCCCACGCGTGCGCCGGCTGAGCGAGCGGATGCGCGCGGCCAGTTCGTCCACATGGAAGGGCTTGACCAGGTAATCGTCGGCGCCGGCATCGAGGCCATCGACGCGGGCGGACAGCGTATCGCGGGCGGTCATCACCAGCACCGGCGTCTCCACCTTGGCGCGGCGCGCCTCCACCAGCACGTCGATGCCATCGCGCCCCGGCAGGCCAAGGTCCAGCAGCACCAGGTCGGCGGTGCGGTCCTTGATCGCCAGCAGCGCGGTGCGCCCGTCGCGCAACCACGAGACGGTATAGCCCAGCCGTTCCAGCGCGCGCTGGATGGCGGTGCCGAGCTGGTTGTCGTCCTCGACGAGAAGAATGTGCACGGGGCGCGGGTCCGGGCCTGGAATGACAGGGATTATCGGGGATACGACTTATGAAACCCTTAAGCGCTGAAGGTCGCCTGTCTCACCACCTGAGACAGCCACCCGCTGCAATGCCCTCCCCTGCGGAGAGCCTCGATGAACGCGCTGCCGAACCCTTACGCCCAGCGCGCCGCGCGCCAGGATGGCGCCCTTGCCGCGCCCGTCAGTGGCGGCGATCAGCTGGCGCGCCGGTTGAGCCATCGCTACGCGGACCGCATTACCGGCGCCTTCGTGGTGCCGGGCCGCGAGGGAAGCTATGCGCCGCTGCCAGGCGACATGCCCCAAGCGTTGGCTGGCGCGCTGCGCCAGCGCGGCATCGAACAGCTCTATGCGCATCAGGCACAGGCCTGGGAAGCCACCGCGGCCGGCCAGCATGTGGTCATCGCCACGCCCACCGCCTCGGGCAAATCGCTGTGCTACACGCTGCCGGTGATCAGCGCGGCGATACGCCAGCAGGCCAAAGCGCTGTTTTTGTTTCCCACCAAGGCGCTGGCGCAGGACCAGGTGGCGGAGTTGCTGGAGTTGAACCAGGCGGGCGAGCTGGGCGTCAAAGCCTTCACCTTCGATGGCGACACCCCGGGCGATGCACGCCAGGCCATTCGCCTGCACGGCGACATCGTGGTGAGCAACCCGGACATGCTGCACCAGGCCATCCTGCCGCATCACACCAAATGGGCGCAGTTCTTCGAGAACCTGCGCTACGTGGTGATCGACGAGGTGCACACTTATCGCGGCGTGTTTGGCTCGCACGTGGCCAACGTGCTGCGCCGATTGCAGCGCGTATGTGCGTTCTACGGCGTGTCGCCACAGTTCATCCTTTGCTCGGCCACCATTGGCAACCCGGCCGAGCACGCGAGCGCACTGATCGAGCAGCCGGTTACCGCCATCACCGACAGCGGCGCGCCGGTTGGCGAGAAACACGTGTTGCTGTGGAATCCGCCGGTGGTGAATGCCGACCTTGGCCTGCGCGCCTCGGCGCGCTCGCAATCCAACCGCATCGCGCGCACCGCGATCCGCGCCGGCCTCAAGACCCTGGTGTTCGCGCAATCGCGGCTAATGGTGGAAGTGCTCACCAAGTACCTCAAGGACGTGTTCGACAGCGATCCGCGCAAACCGGCGCGCATTCGCGCTTACCGCGGCGGCTACCTGCCCACCGAGCGCCGCGCCGCCGAGCGGGAAATGCGCGCGGGCGACGTGGACGGCATCGTCAGCACCTCCGCGCTGGAACTGGGCGTGGATATCGGCGCACTGGACGTAGTGGTGCTCAACGGCTACCCCGGCAGCGTGGCCGCCACCTGGCAACGCCTCGGCCGCGCCGGACGACGCCAGCAGGCGTCGCTGGGCGTGCTGGTGGCCAGCAGCGATCCGCTGGACCAGTACCTGGTGCGCCATCCTGAGTTCTTCCAGGGTGCACCGCCCGAACACGCGCGCATCGCGCCGGACCAGCCACTGATCCTGCTCGACCACATCCGCTGTGCCTCGTTCGAGCTGCCGTTTCGCCAGGGCGAACTGTTTGGCCCGCAGGACGCCACGCCCTGGCTGGAGGTGCTGGCCGAGGAAGGCGTGCTGCATGCGGAAGGCGAACGCTTCGAATGGATCGCCGACAGCTACCCCGCCAACGCGGTGTCGCTGCGCTCGGTGGCCGATGGCAATTTCGTGGTGGTGGATCGCACCGGCGGACGTCAGACCATCGTCGCGGAGGTGGATTTCAGCGCCGCTTCGCTCACCCTCTACGAAGGCGCCATCCACATGATCCAGTCGGTGCCCTACCAGGTGGAAAAACTCGACTGGAACGGCCGCAAGGCCTATGTCACACGCACCCACGTGGACTACTACACCGACGCCATCGACTACACCAAGCTCAAGGTGCTCGAAGCCTTCGACGGCTCGCCCGCCGGTGCGGGTAGCGCGCATCACGGCGAAGTGCACGTGGCCCGGCGCGTGGCCGGCTACAAGAAGATCCGCTACTACACGCACGAGAACATCGGCTACGGTCCGGTCAACCTGCCCGATCTGGAGCTGCATACCACCGCCGTGTGGTGGCAGTTGTCGCAACGCGCGTTGGAGCAGGCCTTCGACCATCGCCAGCAGGCGCTGGATGGGTTCCTCGCCGCCGCACACGCCCTGCACATCGTGGCCACCGTGGCCGTAATGGCCGAAGCGCGCGACCTGCAGAAGGCCGTGGGCAGCGGCGACGGCGCGTGGTTCGCCACGCCCGATGCGCAGGGGCGCGCCCAGTTGCGCAGCAGCGTTGGCGACCTGGAGGCCACGCCGCAGGGCCCGTTCATCCCCACGCTGTATCTGTACGACGCGTTTCCTGGCGGGGTCGGCCTCAGTGCACCGCTCTACGAACGTCGCGAGGATCTCGTGCGGTTGGCACGCGAACTCGTACAGCGTTGCGATTGCCACCACGGCTGCCCCGCGTGCGTCGGCCCCGTGCTCGCCGCCGACGAGGAAGGAGAACGCTCGCTCAAGGCCCTCGCCACGCGCGTGCTCGACCTGATCGTGGCGTTGTGAGCGCACTCGCCGACAAGCTGCGCGGCCTGCGTCGACAAGCGGGCGTGAGCGCGCCCGCAGCGCCGGCGCCGCGCCCTGCGCTGCCCGACAACGTCGCCGCCCTGCTCGGCGTGCGTCGTCGCGCGCAGGCGCCGCTACCTGCGCAACGCAACCCCAAGCGCGAACCCGACACCCTGCCCGGCCACACCATCGCACCCGGTTTGCAGATCATCGAACAGACGCACGCGTGGCCGCCGATGCCGGAGGCGTTCGACGCAGGCTTTGCGCGCCTTGCCGAAGTCATCGCTCCCGAACGCTTGCTGCTGTTCGATACCGAAACCACCGGACTCGCCGGCGGCACCGGCACGCGCGCCTTCATGATCGGTGCCGCCGACTGGCATCAAGGCAAGCTGCGCGAGCGGCAGTTGCTGATCACCACCTTGGGCGCGGAAGCGGCGATGCTCGATCAGTTTGCCGCGTGGCTGCGTCCCGACACGGTGCTGGTGAGTTACAACGGCAAAAGCTACGACGCGCCCCTGCTCAAGACACGCTACCGCTTGCACCAACGCGCCTGCCCCATCACCGGCCTCGCCCACATCGACCTGCTGCATCCGGTGCGCCGCCGCTGGCGCGGCGTGTGGGAAAACTGCCGGCTCGCCACCGTCGAGCGGCAGCTATTGCAGGTGGTGCGCGAGGACGACCTACCCGGCGCCGAAGCGCCCGCCGCATGGCTGGGTTACCTGCGCGGCGGCTCAGCCGCGCCCTTGCGGCGCGTGGCTCAGCACAACAGCCAGGACTTGCGCAGCCTTGGCGGCATTCTGCTGCGCTTGGCCAACGGCGCGGAGCTCGAAGCGCCCTGAGCCCGCTCCGTGCATGCGCGGCCAGGATCGAAACACCGGAGGCGGATGGTGAGGTCGCCACCATCCGCCGCGCTGCATTCAGTTCGTCGCGTCGTACACGTACTCGTGCTGGCCGTCCCGCAGGATCAGCTTGCGCTGCGCGGGCGTGCCCGCCACCACGAATTCGAAGCCGTCCGCGCCAGGCGAGATGGTGACGAACGACAGGCTGCCGTCGTCGTTCTTGCGCGTGGCGACTTCGCTGTGCCATGCGCCAAAGTTGAACACGGTGGCCTTGCCATCGTGATCCACCTGGATCGCGCCGAGCGCGGTGTTCTGATAGCGCCCGGCCAGCTGCGCGGCCAACGCCGGGTCGGCGGGCACCACCAGGCGTTTGCGTTCGGCGGCAATCTGCGCCTTCAGACGCTGCACGCCCGCATCGATATCGCCCTGCGCCAGCGGCTTGCCATCGAACAGCACTTCCAGCAGGCGACGCTGGAACGGGCCGCGGATGAATACACCGGCATCCGCGTTGGTGAGAATCACCGCACCCACGCCCTGCTCCGGCAGCCACAGCATGTCCGAATGGAATCCGGTGAGGTCGCCACCGTGATGCACCACGGGTATGCCCCAGGTGTGGTCCACCATCAGGCCCATGCCATAACTGGCGGTGCTGCCGATGGCGACATTGGCCTTGCGCCGCTCCAGCAGGGCCGCCTTGGACACATAGCGATCCCCGTTGGGTAACAGGCCGTCGGCCAGCTCCATCTGCACGTAGTGCAACAGGTCGCTCACCGAACTCCACGCCGCGCCCGCCGGGCGCGCCGCGCGAATGGAGTCGTTGATGCCCATGCCGGCCACCGCCGTATGTCCATCGACATCCAAGCCATGCGGCGTGGCGTGATCGGCCAGCAGCGCGCGGTCGTAATCGAAGGTGGTCAGGTGCATGCCCAGCGGATCGAATACCTGCTTCTGCATGGCCATGTCATACGCCGCGCCCAGCTCCAGGTTGGGGTAAAGCACATGCGCACCGATGTAGCCCGCCGCTGCGGCCATGAGGTTGGAATACTGAAAGAGTTCGCCGAACTTGCTGGTGGGCTGCATGCCGGCCAGCGCCTTCATCACGGTTTCGGGCGTGGCGTCGCGGCTGTTGAGCAGCCACTCCATGTCCTGCCGCGGCATGCCGGTGCAGGCGCAGATCAGGTGACGCATCAGCACTTGCTGGGTGGTCTTGGCATCGCCCAACTGGAACGAGGGCATGACCTTGACCACCGGCGTATCCCAGGTGAACTTCTTCTGGTCCACTTCGCGCGCCAGCATCAGCGTGGTGAGCGCCTTGGTGTTGGAGGCGATCATGAACAAGGTGTCGGCATCCACGGCCGCGGGTTTGTTCACCTCCTTCACGCCCAGGCCGCCGGCAAACACCACCTTGCCGTGATCGATCAGGCCAATCGCCACGCCGGGCACGTCATAGGCCTTGCGCGCGTTGTCCACGAAGGTCTTGAGGGTTTCCACCCGGGCCGCATCCAAGGCATGCGCCGGCTTGCCGGCGAAGCTTTCGCGTTGATAGCCCTTGGGCAGCAGGCGGTCGGAAATGGCGCGCACCTGCGACAGGCGCTTCTCCGCCACGGCGTTGGCGAGGTCGTAGATCAAGACGGTGTATTGGCCGTCGTGTCGATACGCGATGGCGGTGACGCCACGCTTGTCGTTGGCGGAGGTTTCGTAGTTGTAGACGCGAATCTGCTCCCAGCTGTCGCGTGGGGCGCTGTCCGTTGCCACTTCCAGTGGCCAGTTCTTGGCCGGGGCGTAGAGCTGCCACGCCTTGGCCACGGCGGCATCGGCATCGCCCGCCTTCACATCCACCAGGACGGCCTGCGAGCCGGCCTCGGGCGCACGCAAGGTGACCTTGGCGCCGCTGGTGCTCGCGCTCCAGCCCGCCGGCAGGATGTATTGGGTACCGCCGGGCGTAGTGCGCGGCGTATCGGCCTTGGCCGCTTGCGCGGCCGCTGGTGTGGGTGTATCGGCCAGCGCATGCAGCGGCATGAGCAGGCACAGGCATCCAAGCAAGGCAACGCGACGCATCGACATGACGCAACCCCCAGGGTGAGGAATCACTCAGTTGGCGGACGCCTCGCGGGACTTCCTGCCCGGGCGCCCGGCGATGGGTACTGCATGGGTGCCGCCGAGTCTACACGGCCCGGCGGCACACGCCAGTGCGTGGCTCAGGCGAGCCAAATATCCTGAAACACGCGACTGAAGTTGAGCCCCAACACTTTCTCCGCCACGCGCTCGCTGTAGCCGTGTTTGACCAGCGCGTCGGCCACGCGTTCCAGTTTGCGCGGCGAGTTGATGTCGGGAATGTAGGGCGGGCGATTCTCGCCCGGTGCGGCCACGCCGCGCTTGACGCGTTCGGCGCTGTCTTTCTCCAGCGCCTTGAGGTCATCGGACGTCACTTCGAAGAACAGCGTGTCGGTGCCGATGCCCACGTGATCTTCGCCGCATACCTTGAGCGCATGCACCATGTGGCGCATGTAATCCTCCAGCAACGGCTGGCGACTGGGTTCGGTAAGGAAAGGCAGCATGTACACGCCCATCACGCCGCCCTTGTCGGCCAGCGCTTTCATCTCCCGATCATCCTTGTTGCGCGGATGGTTGTAGACGCTGCGGCAACCCGCGTGGGTAAACACCGCCGGCTTGGACGAGAGCGCGATGCCCTGCGCGGACGTAGCGCGGTTGGCGTGACTGAGATCGAGTGCCACACCCAGCGCGTTCATCTTCGCGATGGCCTCGCGACCCAGCGGGGTCACGCCATCGGTGTCGCCATCGAGGCAACCGCACCCCAATGGCGATTTGCGGTTGTAGGAAAGCTGCATCACCAGCACGTCCAACTGGCGGAACAGCTCGATGCGATCGAGCTTGTCCTCCAGCATGGTCGCCGCCTCGAAGGAGAGGACCACCGACACCTTGCCCTCGCGCTTGCCGCGCAAAAGGTCATCGTGTGTCTTCACCTTGATGAACCCGTCGGGATACTGATCGAACAGATGCTGGGCCTGCGCGATGGCGGACACGGTTTCCTCGAAGCTGCCGCCAAAGCCGCCCAACGTGGATTTCATCGCACTGATGCCGCTGGTGCGCACGATCTTCACGGCTTCCGCCGTATCCGCATCGCAGCAGAGGCCGCCGATGCCGGCGATGGAATTGGCGTCGAACACAAACGCGCGTTGGTACAGGGCACTACCCGCGCCCGGGGCGTTGCCTGCGGTGACCGCCCCTGCCGCTGCCGCATCCACCGGCAGTGCATGTGCATCGCGCAAGAGAGCGGGCGAGAGCCATGCGGCCAGTGCCGCCTGACCGGAGAGGGCAAGAAAACGACGACGGGTACCAACAGCGTCCATGGGCTAGCCTCGCAGTGGGTTCCTGCGGAGCCTGCCGCATTCCTGGCGGTGCCGGGAAGTGCAAACCAGCCTAGGACAAAGGTCAGCCACCCGATCTGGCGAGTTAGATCCAGCGGCGCACCGATGCCCGATAGGCGCCGTACTCGACAGGAAACCGTGCTGCCAGTGCACGTTCCTCGGCGGGTACCCGCCAGCGATGCAGATAGAACGCGAACAGCGCGACGCCCAGCAAACCGATCGCACTTCCCAGATACAGCGCCAGTGCCGCCAACTGCGACAAGCGCGCGATATACATGGGGTTGCGCGTCCAACGATACGGCCCGCGATGCACGATCACAGCGGTGGCATCGGGCGTCATCGGGTTGACCGTGGTATGCAGGCGCACGAACAGACGCTTGGCACCTACATCGAGGGCGGTGCCGGCGATGGCGAGCACCAGGGCGACGCACGTCATCACGTTGCTCGCTGGCCACGCGGGGGCAAACCATCGCGACGCCACCCAGGTGAGCAGCGCAAGCACAACGGCACAAAGAGGTGGCGGCAGGCGTTGGGTCAGATCGCGTGGCATGGTCGGATGCTAGAAACCAACGTCCCGCCGCAACAAGGCGGCAAGCCAACGCACGAATCGACCCGCCAGGCTCTGCGCCTCGCCGCGCACGAGAGCGTGACCGGAAAGCTCGCGCATGGGGCCGCGCGCAGCGTCGCAACTGTCAAGGCGCACACGGAACACCGACGACAACGGAGTCAGGCTGCCGTCCGCCTGGCGGACGCTGGCGATATCGCCTCCATATACGCTGGCGATATAAGGCTCATCCAGCGTGGCGAGGTTGAGGCGATCAATGCCGGAAACGCGGCAATGGGTCACCGGATGTTCGGGAAGATCGGTCACCACGTCGGCGCGCTGCCCGGGTGCAAGGCCGCTCAGCGATTCCTCGCTGGCGAAAGCATCGCCCTTGCTGCCGCCATCACCCACGACCGTGACCAGCGGCTCGCCGCTGCGCAGCCATTCGCCAGCGCGAAGCTCGGGGCCGAGATCGACCGCGCGGCCGGCAAATGGAGCGCGCAACACCAGGCGCTCACGCTCGGCAGCGAAGCCCGCCGCGGCTTGCCGTGCCGCATCCCAACGCTTGCGCAAGGCGGGGCCCAACGCGCGCAGATCGTCGTCGAAGGGCTGCTGCTCCACTTGCCAACCCAGAAGCGCCGCCTGTTGCTGCGCGCTTCGCCATTGGAAATCCAGCTCGGGGGAGACCAACTCGGCCAACACCGCACCGGCCTGCACGCGATCACCCTCGCGCACGGCCAGTTTGACCAGGCGCGCGGCGCGCGGCGCATAGACGGTCTGCGCCTGAGCTTGCCCAAACACCACCGGCATGCGTACGGCTCCCTGCCAGGGCACCAGCAACACCAGCGCCAACAGCCCTGCCAAAACCGCGGTGCGTTTCGTCTGTCGATTCCAGCGCATGTCGCCGCGGCGGCGCCACCAGACGGCCAGCTCGCGCACGATGGGCAACGCGAGGAACCAACCGATTTCCACCGCCATCAACACGATGCCCAACGCGTGAAAGAACACGTGGAACACCAGCAGTGCGATGGAAAGGAACAACGTGAAGCGGTAGATCCAGGTGACCCAGGCGAACGCAATGAGGAAACGCCGCAGGCGCGGCGGCCATTCCTCCGGCATGGGATCGCCAAAACCGAACAAGCGCTCGCGTAGCCACCAACGGCCCAGCGCGAAGGTGCGTTCGTGCAGATTGGGCACGTTCAACCAGTCACTGAGCAGGTAGTAGCCGTCAAAGCGCGTAAATGGGCTGGCATTGATCGCCAGCGTCACCAGCCACGTGCTGGTGGCCAGCATGAACACGCCAGCGCGCAACGGGCCATCGGGCAGGAAGTTCCACAACAGCGTCGCCCACGCGGCCAGCACAAGTTCGGCGAGAACGCCTGCGGCGCCGATCGCCAACCTCGCCCGTCGCGCCTTGAGCTTCCAGGCTTCACTGGTATCGGTGAACAACACCGGCCACATCACCAGCAGCGCCACGCCCATGGTCGGCACGCGACACCCATGGCGATACGCTGTAAAGGCGTGCCCGCATTCGTGCAGCACCTTGGCAAAGGACAGCGCCACGGCCAGGCCAAGCAAGCCTTGCCACGTGGTGTATGCGTGAAAGGTGTGCACGAAGCTGTCCCACTGGCGCGACACCAGGTACAGCCCGGTGATAAGCGCCGCCAGCGTCGCCCACCAGAACGCCGGGCGGTACACGAAGGCTATCCACGGATAGGCACGGCGCAGCAGCGGCATCGGCCGCACCAGCGGAATGCGCAGGAACAGGTAGTTCTTCAACAACCACATGGGCGCGCTCAACCGATGCTTGGCCGCCGCTGTGCCCAGGCGCACGGTATCGCCGGGGCTGGCGGCCAGCGTCAGATGGTGCCCGGCCAGGAACTGCATCAGTTCCAGCACGTCGTCGTCGGTGACATGGATGGTGGTTTGCGCATTCACGGCCTCCACCACGGCCTCGACGCTCCCCAGGTTCCAGCGCGAGAGCATTTCGAAGGCGGTCCAGCCGAGCTGGTAGAAGCGATTGGCCGCCGGATCGTGCAAGGTCCAGCAGGGCAAACCATCCGGCGCAGCCGGCGCGGGATGCAGGGTCAGCTCTTGGCGAAGGGCGGGCAGCCGTGCCGCCGCGTGGTCGATCACCATCGCCTCAACCCAACCATTGGCGCAGCGAAGTCAACGGTCGGCGCAGCAGGAAATACGCGAGCGGCACGCGACCGGCATACAGTCGCGCGGTGCCCATCAGGCCCAGGCGCGGTGCCTGCGTCTTGTCCACGAAGTGCGCCTTGATGCGATAGGCCAGAATGCCGTCCTGCGTGGGTGCCGCGCGGTAGGCAACGCTGTCCACCACGGCACGATAGGCGGTGAAAGGCGACGCCTTGGGATAGAAAGTCACCTCCGCGCCAGAGGCCAGGTCGAGCTGGTCCGCCACGGGTAGATAGCCGGTGAGTTCCACGTTGGACGGGTCGGCGAGCACGAGCACCTTCTCACCCACCGCGACCGCCTTGCCGGTCCAGTCGTTGACGTCGGCAAATACGGCAACGCCATCGCGCTCGGCCTTCACCTGGATGCGTGCCAGTTGGTCGGCGGTGTAATCGGCTTCGACCTGCTTCTGCCGGAGGTCACCCAAGCGCTCGGCCATCTGGCGCTTGCTCTTGTCATCGGTCACGGCCTGCTGCGCGCTTTGACGGTATTCCTCCTGCGCGGTTTCCAGCGCTTTGCGCGCGCTAGCGTAACGGCCGCGCAAGGTAGTGGCGTCGAGGTCGAACAACAGCGTACCCGCCTGCACCGGCTGGTTGGGCTTGATGCTGAGCTTGTCGATCACGCCATCCAACGGTGCGCGCACCACGAAAGGGTCCACCGGGGTGACTTCCGCCGGTGCAAGCGCCGACAGCCGCACGGGAATGGCGGCTACCACCAGCACGCCGAGCGCAAGCTTCCACCACCAGCGCCGCGCACGCAGGCGCGTGACCACCGCGCGCCACCAACGGTCGCGAGGGCGCATGGCATAGAGACCATAGCCGAGCAGCGCGCTCAGCTCCTGGCTCAACGCGCGCTCTTCCTCGCTCCAGGGTTGTTCGCGCGCCAGCAGCAACACGCCCGGCATGCCGCCGGTATGGTGCAGCAAGGGAATGGCCAAGCCATGTGCCGGCAACCAGCTCGCCCATTCCTCGGCGACTAGCGGCGACAGGCTTTCCGCATCGACGTCGCGCGGCGCGGGTAGCGGCGTCAGGCCGCGAAAGACGCGTCCCAGCCACTGCACATAGGGCGCGTCTGCATCCACCTGCGGTACGCCGGAAAGAGCGGTCACGCGGTGCGCATCGCCCGCCAGCCACAGGGCCGCCTGTCGATAGGCGAGTACGCTGCGCGTTTCGTTGACCGCGATGAAACCCAGCTCCTCGATACTGCTCGCGGCACGCACGCGCTGGCCCAGGTGATACAGGCCGAGCATGCCCTGCATGGAGGCGCTGGACGCACTCATGGCTTGCGTGCGCTCTTGCCCGGGAACGTGGCCCAACCACTCATACCTGGCAGTAATTCGGCAGGCGCGCCGGTTATACGGCCGCTCACGCCCACGGTCTGGCTCACCGGATCGATGCTTGCGCCCAGGCGCACGACCTGTGCGGCATAGTCCGCGCCCAGCTCATCCACGTGCACCGTAAAAGTCGCGCCAGGCTTGAGCCAGGACAACCAGCGTGACGGCACGATCAACTTCACTTCCAATGCGCCGGTATCGACTATCTGCAACAAGGGCTTGCCTGGCGTGACGTACTCGAACGCGGATGCATCGCGCTTGGCCACGCGCCCGGCGAAGGGCGCCGTGATGGTGCACTTGCTGACGGTGGTGCGCATATAGGCCGCATCCGCGGCGGCCTCTTTGGCGCGCGCCTGGGTCTGCCCCACCTCCAGCGCGCCGGCCGAATGCAGCGCCGCGAGCTGGCCCGTCACTTCTTGCTCGCGCTTGGCGGCTGCGGCGGATGCGTCCGCCTTGGCCAACTGGGCCTGGTACAGGCCGCAGTCGAAGGCGACCAGCAACGCGCCCTTGGCAAACGCGTCGCCCTCGCGCAACGGCAGGTTGGCGATCTTGGCGGCGATTTCGCTGGATACCGTGACGTCGTGCTGCGACACCAGTTGCGTGCGGATGCGGCCCGCCGCATCCACCGCGCTGTCGCTCTCCTGGGCCTGGGCGCTCACCGCCAGCAGCGCGATGGCAGCGGCCATCGCGCGGTACGACAGGGACTTCACTGCGCTGCGCCTCCGTTCACCGAACCGCTCCACTGCTGCTCGGTGTCATGCACCGCCTTTTGCAGCGTGGCCAGGTCATGACCAGCCACGGCATCCGGCACCGGGTCCAGGCCCAGCGTAGCCACCATCTGGCCATAGGCGCCCTGATAGGCCGCATAGTTCTGATACAGGCGCAGCTCCGCCATCAGCGCGCCGGTGGCCGCGCGGATCTCGGTGAGCTTGCCCTGCGCATCGGCTGCCGTGGCATTGCGCGTGTGCTCGAGAATGCGCTGCTCCACCTGGTTGAGCTGCTGGCTCCATTCGAACTGCTGCTTGCGGCTGTTGTAGTCGATCCACGCTACATGCACCTGGGTCAGCACCGCCATGTTCAAAGCAAGGCGCTGTTCGCGGGCTAGATCGTACTGGGCCTTGGCAGCGGCCTTGATGTTCTTGGCGTCGAGCAGGTTGAGCAGGTTCCAGCTGACCTGCAAGCCGGCATCGCGCCATTCGTTGTTCACCAGGAACGTATTGCTGTCGTAGTGCGCGCCCACTGCCAACTGGATGCCCGGGAACAGCTTGGCCAGGGCCTTGTGCGTTTCGTCCAGGCCGATGCGCTCGTTGTAGCTGGCCTCGATCAGTTCGGGGCGATGCAGCAAGGCGATCTCTTCCATTTTGTCCGGCGTGATCGCCAGCGCCGGCTCGGCGAAGCCTTCCGGTGCGGCCAGCTCGAACGTCCGTCCCGGCGCCAGATTCATGATGGAGGCAAGCTTGGGCTTGGCTTGTGCAAGCTGGTCGCGGATCGCCTCCAACTGCAACACCAGGCTCAGCAACTCACGCTGGTAGCCCAGCGATTGCAACGGGTCTTTCAGACCCTGCTGCTCGATCGCGCGCGAATCGGAGAGGGCCTGCTGCGCCTGCGTCAGCAGCGGTTCGATCTGCGTTTGCAGCTTCTGCGCACCCAGTGCCTGCCAATAGGCTTCGCGGGTCTGCTGCATCAGCAGTTGCACCACTTTGCGGCGGCGTTGCTGGGCAGCCAGCACGCGGTCTGCCTGCTGGTGCGCGCCGTAGTAGCTCACGCCGAAATCGAGCACGTTCCACGACAGGCCCAGGTCCGCATGGCGCAGATTCTGCTGGCTGGAGGTGGAGGGCACCAACGACTGCTGGCCGGTGAAGATGTCTTGCGAGGATGACGCAAGGGCGTTGTCGCGCGTGGTGTAGCCGGCGGCGGCGGTGAGCTGCGGCAGCAAGTCGAAGCTGGCCAGATCCAGCTGACGCTGGGCCAGCGCCTCTTCCATCATCTTGACGCGATGGTCGAGGTTGTACTTGAGCGCGCGGGCCATCGCCTCGTCGAGCGTCACTGGGCCATTCACCGCCTCTTGGCCACCGAACATCGCCGACTGGTCGGCGCTCAACGTGGCCTGTCGTTGCTCCACCGTGAGCGGGCGCGGCTGGATCGCGCAGCCACCCAGGATCAGGGCGCCGAGCGCGGCGGCAAGGACCTTCTTCGGAAACTCCATGGTCGTGGACAAGGCGAGGCTCTCTTTGGTGAAAGTGGAAAGGTGGGTCGTCTGAAAGCGGCTCATCGGTGATCCTGCGCGGTGTCGATGACCTTGCGTTGGGCAACGGCGAGGTGGCGCAGCAGGGCCGCGTGATCGATGCCGCCGACGCGCTGTGCGCCAAATTGCGTGGCCAACGACGGCTTGCCCGACGCAGCCGACGGCTTGTGTCCGTGCGGTCGACTGGGCGCGGCGGGTTTGTCGGCGGGTTTTGCATTGAGCTTGATGGGCAACTCGCGGATCGTGCCATTGCTATCGCGTACGGTGACCTGCAAGGCGATGTCGCCCGTGACACCTTTGGGAGGCGTGCCGCTGAGTACGCCGGATACCGGATCGAAATGGACCCAGTTGGGCATCGGGCGACCGTCGACAAGGGACAACTGCACGACCTCCAAACCGCCCAGTGGCACGCTGAAGTCCATGCCCGCAACGGTTGGTATGACCGGTGGCGCGTCCATTGCGGCAACACCCAACGTGCTGGCACGCCAGGGCATGCTTGCGGCCAGCGTCGGCAAGGTGGCGGCATAACCATGCAGGCGATCCAAACTGCTCACCGGCGCGGCACTGCCAACGAAAATGGTGGGCAACTCGGCGGGCTGCAGGGTTGCGGGCGACCAGGTGACCACGGGCGCCAGTGTGGGCGCCGCGGGCGACCATGGCGCGACGGGCTGCGGCAGAACCGGCGTGACGCCGCCGACCGTGTAGATCTCACCCTGTAGACCGGTAGCCAACGGATTACCTGCTGCGTCCGCGATACCACTGCCACGCGCCACCAGCGCCAGTTGCACGGTGCCAGATCCGCCGACCTGAATGAGATCAACCGTATAGGTTCTAGCGTCAACCTGCGTGACCGCGCCGATGCTGGCGTGCGCGTTCCCGGTCGCCGTGAGCATGAAATCCGACGCATCTACGCCATTCACCGCCTCGTCGAAGACGACGGTGTAACGCAGACCCTGCTGACCGCTGTTCGGGCTGGTATCCGCCCGGCTGATGGACACGATCTGGGGAGCGTGCGTATCCACCGCGTAGTCCGCCGACGCCGTGCTCCCCACGCCAGTGTTGCCGGCCAGGTCGGTATAGCCCGTGTTGTTCAACGTGATGACGTTGTGCGGCGCGGTGACGTCCGCCGCTGGCGTGAACGTCGCCGTCCAGGTGATGCCGCCGTCGTTGGAGCTCACGGCGCTCAACGTGCCGTTGCCCACGGTGAGATCCGCATTGCTGAAGCCGGTGACCGCTTCGCTGAAGGTGATGGTCACCTGCGTGCTCTGGCCTGCCTTGAGTGCTGCATTGGCCAGCGCGATGGTCGCCGTGGGGCGGGCGGTGTCGATGGCGTAGTCTGCCGACACGGTGCTCCCCACGCCGGTGTTGCCGGCCAGGTCGGTATAGCCCATGTTGTTCAACGTGATGACGTTGTGCGGCGCGGTGACATCCGCCGCTGGCGTGAACGTCGCCGTCCAGGTGATGCCACCGTCGCTGGAGCTCACGGCGCTCAACGTGCCGTTGCCCACGGTGAGATCCGCATTGCTGAAGCCGGTGACCGCTTCGCTGAAGGTGATGGTCACCTGCGTGCTCTGACCTGCCTTGAGTGCTGCATTGGCCAGCGCGATGGTCGCCGTGGGGCGGGCGGTGTCGATGGCGTAGTCTGCCGACACGGTGCTCCCCACGCCGGTATTGCCGGCCAAGTCGGTATAGCCCGTGTTGTTCAACGTGATGACGTTGTGCGGCGCGGTGACATCCGCCGCTGGCGTGAACGTCGCCGTCCAGGTAATGCCACCGTCGCTGGAGCTCACAGCACTCAACGTGCCATTGCCCACGGTGAGATCCGCATTGCTGAAGCCGGTGACCGCTTCGCTGAAGGTGATGGTCACCTGCGTGCTCTGGCCTGCCTTGAGTGCTGCATTGGCCAGCGCGATGGTCGCCGTGGGGCGAGCCGTGTCGATGGCGTAGTCCGCCGACACGGTGCTCCCCACGCCGGTGTTGCCGGCCAGGTCGGTATAGCCCATGTTGTTCAACGTGATGACGTTGTGCGGCGCGGTGACATCCGCCGCTGGCGTGAACGTCGCCGTCCAGGTGATGCCACCGTCGCTGGAGCTCACGGCGCTCAACGTGCCGTTGCCCACGGTGAGATCCGCATTGCTGAAGCCGGTGACCGCTTCGCTGAAGGTGATGGTCACCTGCGTGCTCTGGCCTGCCTTGAGTGCACTGTCGCTCATGGCGATGGTGGCCGTGGGACGCACGGTATCGATGGCGTAATCCGCCGACAGGGTCGTACCCACACCGGCATTACCCGCCAGGTCTTTATAGCCAGCATTATTGAGCGTGATGACGTTATGCGGCGCCGTGATGCCCATCGTGGGCGTGAAGGTCGCGGTCCAAGTGATGCCGCCGTCACGGGAGCTCAGCGCGCTCAGCGTACCGTTGCTGACCGTCAGGTCGGCATTGGTGAAGCCGGTAACCGCTTCGCTGAAGGTGATGGTCACTTGCGTGCTCTGACCGATCTTTAGCGCGCTATCGGCCAGTGCGATGGTGGCCGTGGGCGCGATGGAGTCCACATGAACGCCAGCCGTGGAACCCACGCTATTGAGTACATCGACCTCGCCGTTACCTGCCGCATCACTCACGCGACCGCCCTGAAGCTGGATGGCCGAACCGATGCTGATGCCGTTGGGGTCTGCTTCGCCACTGACGACGGTATAGCGGAACACCAGCGCGCTGGTTCCACTGCCCGAGACGTAGTGGGCGTAGACCGTACCGCCCGTATCCAGCGTAATGGCGATGGCGGGCGTACCGCCACTGGTGTCCACCGTCACCGCTTCGCTGTAATTCACGACGAAATCGAGGTTCTGTCCCGCCACGTAGGTGCCGTTGGCCGGCACGTTCACCGACTGCACGGTGGGCGCAATACCATCCACGACAATGGCGTTCTGGCCCGCGATGGATTGCGCTCCGCCCGGAGTCGGCAGGGTCAGCACGGCCGAAGCGCTGTTGCTGTCGTAGATCTGGCCACCGTTGAGCGACAGCGACGAGGTCGATGCATAGTCGAGGTCGGCGCTGCTGTCGCCACTCTGCACCGTATAGGAGAAGACAAGCACGTTGCTGCCCGTGCCGGAAACGTAGCTCGCCACGTGATCCGTGCTGCCCGTAGCCAACAGCAAGGTCGGCGTACCACCACTGGTGTCAACGGTAACGGCGTGATCGAAGGTCACGGTTACCAAGATGGTGTCGCCGATCTTGTAGGTACCACCGGGAGACGAACTGCTCACGTCGGTAACCACCGGATTGGGGCGAATGACCGTGAGCGCCACTGTACTGGTGTCGGTCTTGGCGCCGCCCGACCCGGTGTTGCCGAGATCGTTGGTCGTGACTTGTAGCGCATCCGCACCGTAGTAACCCGCAGTCGGCGCGTACGTAAGGCCGTTGAGCGCGGCGTTGATGCTGGCCAGGCTACCTTGAATGGTCATGGTGACGTCGCCGGTGCCAGTACCGACCAGAAAGGTCAGTCCGCTCGTACCCGAGAGCGACAACGTGCCATGACCCACCGTGAGCGTTACCTGTTCGGTGCCGCCATTCGCGTCGGCATCGCTCACCGAGATGGCGTTGCCATTACCGGTGCCGAAGACAAGGCTGCCATTGATCAGCATGGATTGAGCGCCGGGCACCGAGTTGATCGGCGTGTCGTTGACGCTGACCACACTGACGACCTTGGTCGCCACGCTGCTTGGCTTGGTTCCATCGTCCACCATAAAGCTGACGGTGCGACTGGAGGTATTAGGGAGATCCGAGCTGTCGGCATACGTGACCGAGCGCAAAGCCGCCTGCCATTGGGCAAGCGTGGCAACGGCACCACTGGAGGTCAGCGTCAGTACGCCGGTGCCACTGTTGTAGCTGCCGGCGATATTGCCGAAGAGGGCGGCATTGCTATTGGTGAATGCCAGGATGTCCTCGCCGGAATGGAAGTTTCCGGTGATGCTCACGGTGGCGGATGCAAGCGTGGTGTTGTCCACATCCGACACGGTGATGCCGCCATCGACGGCCACCGTGGTCTGCGTGTTGTCACCCTCGGTGTAGGTGGTGGTGCCGCCGGTGGCGGTAACCACGGGCGAATTGTCGGTCGCCGTGACCGTGACGGTTCGGCTCGACACAGCGCTGTTCACTGTACCGTCGTTGACGCTGAAGCTCACGGTGCGCGTAGCCGTGCTTGGGCTCTGCGACGAATCGGCATAAGTGACGGCGCGAAGCGCCGCCTGCCACTGCGCCATCGTGGCGGTGGCGCCACTGGAGGCAAGCGTCAGCACGCCGGTGCCGCTGTTGAACGTCGCCACGATGTTGCCGTAAGTGGCCGCACTGGTGTTGATGAAGGACAGCGAATCTTCGCCGGCGTGGAAATTGCCGGAGATGGCCACGGTGGCCGATGCAAGCGTGGCGTTGTCCAGATCCGAAACGGTGATGCCGCTGTCGACGGCTACCGCCGTTCCAGGCGCGTTGTCGCCCTGCACGAAGGCGCTGCTGCCGCCACTGGTGGTGACGATGGGCGTTTGGTCCGTATCCGTCACAGAGACGGTGCGATTAGCGGCAAAGCTGCTCTTGATGCCGTCATTGACCGTGAACGTGATGGTGCGTGTGGCGTTGTTGGGCGTGACTGCGGTGTCCAAGTAGGTCACTGACTGCAGTGCGGCCTGCCACTGGGCGAGAGTGGCGGTAGCGCCCGAGGAGGTCAGCGTGAGCACACCCGTTGCGGCGTTGTAGACACCGGTGATGTTGCCGCTATTGGTGAACGACAGCACGTCTTCGCCAGCGTGGAAATTTCCGCTGATGGAGACAGTGGCACTGGACAGCGTGGTGTTGTCCAGGTCGGTTACGGTGATGCCGCTATCCACCACGACCGGTGTCGACATCGCATTGTCGCCGGCGACGAAACTCGCAGAGCCCGATGTGGTGCCGACAATCGGTGTCTGATCGGTCGCTGCGACCGTAACGGTGCGCGTTGCCGCCACACTCGTGGCCTGGCCATCGTTTGCGGCAAAGCTGATCGTGCGTGTGGCGGTATCGGGTGTGATGGCGCTGTCGGTGTAGGTCACCGCGCGCAACGCCGCCTGGAACTGCGCGACACTCGCACTGGCGCCCGCCGAGGTCAGCGTGAGCGTGCCAGTGGAGAGATCGTAACTGGCGACGATATTGCCGTACGTCGTGGCGTTGGTGTTGGTGAAGGCCAGAATGTCTTCACCGGCATGGAAGTTGCCCGTGATGGTCGCCGTGGCGTATGCCAGGGTGGCATTGTCGACGTCCACCAGGGTCAAGCCGCTATCCACGGTGACGGGCGTAGAGGCGACATTATCGCCAGCGACAAAGGCCGCGCTGCCCGAATCCGTGGTCACCACCGGCGCATCGTTCACGGGCACCACGGTGACAGTGCTGGCGATGGAGAGCGACGTGGTGTCGGCGCCACCATTGCTCGTACCACCCGTGTCCTGCACGCTGGTAAGCGTGACAACGCGGTTGCCACCGGTTGGCGCCGACGTGTTGTCTATATAGCTGATGCCATCGACCATGGTCTGCGCAATGGCCGTGCTGATGCCGCCGGCCTTGCTGATGGCCACGGTCGCCACGCCACCGCTGAGCCCCACCGTTACCGACATGCCATGGGTGGCGGTGGTGACGGTATTGCCATTGGTCAGGGCGACAGCCGTGCCATCGATGTTCAACACCTCGGCCGCACCATCGCTCACATTAGTGACGCTCAGGCCGATGGAACGGATGCTCTGGCCGGCTTCGATGGTGCTGATGCTAACGCCGCTGAAGAGATCGACGGCACTACCCTTTTCGGTGAACGTGACGTTGCCGCCAGTGGCTGTCAGCGTCGGTGGATCGTTCACGGTCAACACCGCCACCTGCACCTGCGAGGCCGCACTGGTGCCACCCGAACCATCGTTCACGGTGACACTGATGGTGCGCGTTGCGCCCGAGGGATCGGTGCTGTTCGTGTCGTTGTAGGTGAGGGCGCGAACCAGGGCCGTGGCGGCGGCGGGCGTGGCACTGGTGTTGAAACTCACCACGAGGTCGCTGCCGCCCGTACCCCCGGTGAATGTACCGATGGTGACGCCGCCATAAGTCACATTGCTACCGGAGATACCGATCTGCCCGGCGCCGGTGCCTTGGTTAACGATGGCCAGCACGTCCTCGCTCGATACCTTGTTGGCGGTGATCGATGCGGTCAGCCAACCGCCATTGAAATTGGCATTGTCGCTATCGCTGACCGAAGCATTGCTGCCCGCATCAAGGTACACGCTGCTGCCGCGCTCGGTGTAGCTGACGCTGTCGCCATTGAGATTGGTAATGACCGGCGCGGCATTGACGGTGAAGTTGGTGTCGATGACACCGCCGCTCACCGTCGCCGTATTGACGTTGCTGGCGCCGCGCGCGGCAATGACGGCCATGCCCGACCCGTTGCCGCCCTGTCCGCCATAGCCGCCCGCGCCCGCATTACTGCTGAACACGGTGGTTCCGCTGCTGTAGTGCAAGGTGCCGCGAACAAGGATGCCGCCCGTCGCCGTACCACCGACGCCACCTTGGCCCGTGGCCGCGAAACCCGCATAGGATTTGATGGCGGTACTGCCGCCGCCGCCACCCGCTCCCGCGTTGTTGGAGACGGTCGTTGCGCCGAGGTTGAGCACACCACCGGCCGCCACATAGATACCGCCCGCCGCTGCGCCACCGGCACCACCGTTGGAGCCGCCGTAGCCCATGCCGCCGCCACCGCCGCCGATGGTACCGGCGGTACCGCCGGTACCGCCGGTACCAAACACCCCGCCTGCATAGGCGCCACCCGCGCCACCTATCGTGGTGCCTCCCTGGCCGGAAGTGACATGACCGGCAGCAGTGACGCCGCCGAAGCCACCGACGCCACCGTGACCGCCGCTACCCATGGCTCCCGTATAGGCTTGTAAGCTGCCATTGAAAATGTAAGACGTGCCGCCGTTGCCGCCACCCTTTGAAGAGTAGCCGCCGCCACCGCCACCGCCGTATCCCGTGCCGTTGTAGGCCGCGCCGCCACCGCCACCGCCAGCGGCCCGGTTGCCGGTGATCACATCGTGGGTGAGGGTTACCGTGGCTGCACCGACATAGACACCGCCGCCAAGCGCGCTGCCACCTGCCGATCCGACGGCGGTTTGGCCAGTGTTCGCCTTTCCGGAGTTACCACCATTACCCGACACCAAACCGTTCTCGATGGTCAAACCATCCAACTTGACGGTGCCGCCGGTAATGGAAAACACACGACTGGTGTAGTTGGCATTGATGGTGACGTCGGGCGTGCCATTGCCATCGAGGTCGCCTTCGATGGTGAGGTTCTTGCTGATCACCAGCTGGCCACTGGTCAGGGTGATCATCGATCCACCCATGCTGGCCGTATTGAACGTGATGATGTCGCCCGCGCTCGCCGAGGCGATTGCCTGGCGGAGAGTGCCCGCGCCGCTGTCGGCCGCCGAGGTAACGGTAATGGTGGCCAGGTCGTGCGCGTAGGACGACTCGTCCAGCGGCGACAACACGGGCTTCGACGTGATGTCGCCGGTAGTCACCTCCAGGTTCCAGTCCGACCCGGCACCGGTACGGTTGTTGGAGGCCGCCACGTTGTGCTGCGTGAGTGCCGCCAGCGAACTCACGAACGAAAGGCCCTTGTCGCCCGCGGCGGTGTTGCAGGCATAGATCAGAATGTCGCCACCCGCACGAATGTCCGCGCCGATATGGGCCAGCGCGTCCGCATGTTGGGCCACATTGTCGGCGGACAGGTAGGTGCTGCCCAGCCACAGGTCGCCGTCGTTACCGTGAGCGATGATCTGCACGGAACGCGCACCAGGATGCGCATCCAGGTAGCTCTGCATCTGTTGCAGGCCATCGACGCCCTGTTGCAGAAACACCACATCGGTACCCTGCGCCACATGGGCCAGCAAGCCACCGGCATCTTCCACGCGGGCATCGACGAAGAGTACGTCGTGGCCGGTTTGGGTCGGCGCGTGCGCCGTCACCGGCTGCATGCGATCGACCATGGGTCGGTATACCGCGCGGTCGGCGTGCATCGCACCAGAGGATTCCATCGCCGCGGCATGGTCCACCGGCTGCGCGGCTTCGGGGCGCGTCGCCTGCGCGGCCTGTGCCGCCGTGGCGGCCACAGCGCCATCGAACATCACGCGCGGCTCCAGCGCCATTGCCAAGGGGCGGCGCGCCGGTTTGCCAGCACGCACGGGCTCGGTCGGCTTGTTGCGTTTCCACCAGGCCATGATCTGTCTCTCCCTGTGCCGCCCGTGGCGGCGCTGTATCAGTCGGTTTTTGCGCGTATGACGTTGGCGGCGCTGCCGTTCCCGTCCTGCCAGAACGAGAGCTTGGCGTACTGTTCGAACAAGTCCGGCGGCAGCACGGTGCGCCGCGTTTCGACGGCCACCTGCGGACGCACCTTGTGCAGCCCGCGCACGCCAAGCGCCTCGTCGAACGCCGGTGCGTCGTAGGCCACGCGTTCAAAATCGTGCTCGAACCAGGGCTCGCCAATGAAGTCGTAGACCAGCCGCAGCACGCGCTCGGGCGCGCGCGCCAGCAGGTCGTAGTCCACCAACAGCAACGAGCCGGCCTGTTCGCCGTAATAGGCTTCCTTGAGCGCGGACCACGCGAAGCCCACCAGCCGGTTACGCTGCGCCAGCGTTTCCACACGGCTGTAGACGCTGTTGCGCTCGGTTTCGTCGGCGAACAATTTGGTGTGTTCGTAGGGGTCGGCCCGGTACAGCCGCTCCACGCTGTCCATGATCCAGGCGACGTTGCGCACGCAAGCGATCACTTTGGCCTGGGGAAACAGATCGAGAACCGCCGGCAGACGGGAGCACCACAGTCGATTGGTGTCGAACACCACATCCTTGTCGGCGTGGTCGGCGTAGTAGCTGTCGAACAGGCCACGCAGAAGCCGGCGGCGCGTATCGCGATCGATGACGGGGCCGAATTCGCTGCCCGCGCTGAACTGCGCGAGCATCCCCGTGAACAGGGAGCCCACCGGGCTGGTCATGCCCGCATGGAAACGCGGATTCTGCCGCAACAAGGCAGCCAGCAACGTGGAGCCCGCCCGCGGCAGGCCGGAAATGAAATGCACAGCCCCTGACATGCAACGTCCTTGCGCGCATCCCATACGCGCCCCCTGGTCGAGGAATGTTAACACCGTCACAGGCCGCACAAGATAGGCGCCTTCACATCTTTCGGGCTATTGCGTCTTGACTTCCACCAAGTGTTAGCAGTTACGGAGGAGCGCAAGGGTCCCGAAAGGGTCCTGGGCTGCCTGGCCAAGTGCAGGGCGCCCCTGACAGGGCCTGGACAACGACGGCCCTGACCTCGCGGACGCGGAAGGCGGCTTAGAAATGCTCTTGCTGCCGGTGCAAGGTGCACTCGGTGGTCAACGTGCTGCCGTGCAGCATGACCACGCGCGGGTCCACCAGCGCGTTCACGGGATCGAGCAGCAGATAGGTCTTGCCCTGGAAGAAGAACACTTGCGCGTGTTCGTAAGTGAAGGGATAGATGCCCTTGGGTACCGACTTGTCCCAGTCGTGCGCATCGAAGGGCATGACGAGGATGTCCGTGCGATCCAGGCCAAAGGCCGACCCATCAAACCAATGATTCCCCTGCTCGGCCCAGTACACCTTCGACGCGTTGCCGGTGTTGGTCAGGTCAAAGCTCGCCACCTGCACGCGCCTGTCTGCCGACAAGGTGGTGGCGTTGTAGCCCAGGCTTCCGAAATCCGGCTGGGGTAGATCCACATGCTGCGCCTGCCAATCGGGCGCTGCGGCGCTCTTGGGAATGTGCAGGCCGTGTATATCCTGCTCGGCCACGATCTGCTCGCAGACCGCCTTGATCGGTCCGCTTGCCTCCACCTTGAGCGTGCCCACGGACGTCGTCGATGTTCCTGCCAAGGGGAACTCGGCCCGATCCACCGTAGAGCCACCGGCATAGGGCAGCGTGCCGCAGGCGCCCTGCGTGGGCTTGAACGCGTTTGCCGGCAGCCCGCTGGTGTCGGCATCTGCCCGACGACAAAAACGCGCCGCGTCCTTCGACAGCGACAGCGAGGACAACACCGGCTCCTCGCAAAAGTTGGTGTACTGCAAGGCAGACACCACTTTGCGTCCATCGACCCACACACTCAATTGATAGGCCGGGCTGGCACCGCATTGCCCGTACGCCATGGGGTTAGAGGTGAGGCCCGCTTTCACGCGCACTCGGCTGCCGTCAGCGAGGGTGCAGTCGGCGAAGGCCGCTTGCAGGTCACCGCGCCCGGCAAGACGGTTGGCGATCACCGGCGTGCGGTCGTCGCCCCAGGGGAAAGCCAACGCCACTGCATCGGCTTGGCATTGCACCAGCATCCCGCTGAAGAGCGCCGCGCTACCCGGCACTAGTGCCACCTGATAGTCCGGCGGGGCGACATAGCCACCTTGCAGAAGGCCAAGCCGGCTTTCCAATTGCTGGATACGGGCGAAGTACACGCGCCGCAGGCAGTCCACCGCAGCGTTGTCGGGGCACTGGCTCACACGATCGGCCAGCCAGTGGCGCTGCTCTGCCACCAGCGCCTCACGCGCGTCCGGTGATAGCGAGGCCTTGAGCTTGGCATAGAGCTGGCTCAGCACGCTGTCGCTGGCGGATAAGCCCTCATCGCCGCACACGGCTTTCTCGATGCCCGTGAGCTTGGCAGTGCACAAAAAGCTAGGCGAGGCCGATGCGGTTGTCGGCCACACGATCCACAGCGCGACGGCCAGCCAGAGCCATGCCGCCACGCCGACGATACGCCGCGTCCTGTTGCCCGCGATTTGCGCTGGTAATGTCTGACCCATCATCGCCCTTCTCCTTGCGTGCGCTAACCGCCGTCGGCGTGTGCTACTGCAATTCGTCGGGTGCGTAGCGGTAGGTATGGCGGCGCCAGCTGGACGCGATGCCGAGGTCGAAGCCATAGACGAGCGTCACCACCACCGCGTCCTGCGTATCCACCTCAGGGTAGTGGCGGGCCATGGTGCGTGCGATGTCGCGTGCGTACTCCTCATCGTCCACCATGGCCGCATCGAGGCCGAGCGAAGCGATAAGGTAGTGCGACGTCTGGCCCCGGGAAGTAAACCAGCTTTTCTGCACCACGGCCTGACGCACGTGCGGCTGCACGGCCAGCGCCTGCTGTACGGGCATCAGGCCGGCCACCCAGCCACTTTGGGTCAGACGTTGCCCCAGCATGGGCGTAAGCAGCGACAAGGCCACCAACAGGCCAACCACCACCGCATGCCCGACCCACAACTCCGGCACAGGCTGCGGCACGGCCTGCTCCGCCACACGCACTACATAGCTGCCGACAACGAGGTCGTGCAGCGATTGCCGCGTGCGCCGATTGAACACATAGAGGTAGATGATGGAGAAGCCCGCGCCGAACACCAGCAGCGCCAGCCCATAGCCCAGCCACGACAGCAGTTGCGGCAAGGCCAACGGCAGGCTGTTCAGAAAGAACGGTATGCCGAGTACCGCGTAGCGCAGCAAGGAGCGCAGCACCCCGAGGCACTGCCCATGCGCATCCACCACGCGTACACCCAGGAGCTTCTTGCCGGGCGTCTGGCCTTCGCCAAAGCGGCTGTTGAACAAACCGAAATAACCCAGCGCGATGATGAAGCCCAACAGGCGGCCATACATGCCAAGCCGCGCCAGGCCATCGAAACTGATCGCCCCCAGCAACATGCCAGCCAGCCCCAGAATCAGGCCGTCGATGGCAAAGGCGCCCAGGCGCCGCCAGAACCCCGCAATGGCCAGCACGGGCTGGCTGCTTTCCTGCGTCATGCCGTGTACTCCCCTGAATTCGCGGCAGTGTGCCGCAGGCTAGCGCCTGGTCGCCAGTACGCCGTCCAGCGCGAGCTGGGCCTTGAAGCCCGCCTTCTCCAGCCGACGCGCCACTTCGCGCGGCACATCGCGATCGCTGGTGAGCTTGTTGGGGCTGCCGGTGTAATGGAACAGGCGGCCGCCACGACGAAGCACGCGCGCCAGCTGATCGTAGAACGCCTGCGAATACAATTCGCCGGCAATGCCAAAACGCGGCGGATCGTGCAGCAATGCATCCACTGAGGCATCGGCGATTTGCGTGATGGCCTGCGATACGTCCGCATGCGCCAGCTGCAGGCGACCGCCGCTGGCCGGCGCGTCCGGGTCGGGCGACCACGGGTTGATGGTGCGCAACCACAGCACGTCGGCATTCTTCTCGAACGATTGCATGCGCGCCACGCCCGCTTCCAGGCAACAGGCGGCGAAGTAACCCAGGCCACCGCAGGTATCGAGCACCACCTTGCCGCGCGGCTCGACCAGGGCCACCTTGCGCCGCGCATCGTCGAACGGTGATTCCTTGGACGTGGGCAGCATCTTGATGCCGTCGATCTCGAACGTCGGCGCGCCCCATTCGGTGGGCACCAGTTTGATCAAGGAACCGGAGTAACGCGAGACCGCGGCGAACTCTTCGCCGTCCCAGTAGTAGATGGTGCGGTCCTTGAGCTTGCCCGGGTAGGGATAGGTCACGCCCTGCCATTGCCAGCGGTCGCTGGCGAGCACGGCGTCACCGTCGCTGCGGCCAAGGTCCAGCGAGCCGCGCCATGTGCTCTCGCCGCGCGTATGCGCTGCCAGCAAGGCGCTGCCGGTGGCGAGCGTGAGCAAGGGGCCGGAGTAATGGGACACGGGTGGTTCTCCTGCGTATCGGGTGCGGCGCGTGGCGCTCAGGTGCCGCGCGGTTTGGCGCGATGGGTGGCTTGTGCGGTCCACGGATCATCGGGCCAGGGGTGGCGCGGATAGCGGCCTTTCAGCTCTTTCTTCACTTCCGGATAGGTGCGCTCCCAGAAGCCTTTGAGATCCTGCGTGACCTGGATGGGGCGCCCCGCCGGCGACAGCAGGTGCAGCGTGACCGGTACGCGGCCATTGGCCACGCGTGGCGTGTCGGCCAGGCCGAACAACTCCTGCAGCTTCACCGCCAGCACCGGCGGCTCGCCATCGGTGTATTCGATGCGACGGCTCATGCCGCTGGGCACGACCAGGCTTTCTGGCGCCTGTGCATCGAGCTGTCGGCGTTGCTCGTAATCGAACAGGCTGCCCAGCGCCTGCGAAAGTTCCTCGGCGCTCAACGCATCCAGCCGTCGCTTGCCGTTGAGATACGGCGCGAGCCACGCATCGAGCGAAGCCAGCAAGGCCGCGTCGGACACATCGGGCAGGCCCAGCTCCGGCACCCAGGCACGCAGCGCCTGCATGCGTGCACGCAGGCGGCGCGCGTGCTCGCTCCACGGCAGGGCATCGATACCCTTGCTGCGAATGGCGGCCAGCAACGCCGGCAAGGCGTCCTCGGATTTGACCGGCACGCTGCGACGCTCCAGCACGATGGCAGCGAAGCGCTGCTCCTCGAAGGCTTCCACGGCGTCGCGTTCATCGTTCCAGCGCAGTACGCGTTCGCGACGGAATTGCGCGGGGTAGTCACGTTCCAGCACGCGCAAATCGAGCGGCGCGGCAGCCAGGATCAGACTGTCGCGCGCCTCGAAGCGCAGATCGAGCGCCACCAGCCAGGGCTCGCCAAGCAAGGCGGTGTTTTCGTGCAAGCGTGCGCCACGACCGTTGGCGAGGGTGTAGCGCAACGGGTTGCTGTCGTCGCGACGTGCCACGCGATCGGGAAACGCGTGCAACAGCAAGTCACCCACGCTATGGCTATCGGGCACGCCGGTGGCCGCGCTGCGCACGTCGAGGCGACGACGCCAGCCCTTACTCGCCTGCTCGATGGCGGCGAGCGCGCCGGCATCGGCGCCACCACGCGCGCCGGCCGTGCTGCGGTCGCGCCATATGTGCAGCGCGCCGAGGCGGGCGCGAAAGTCGTCGGTGCGTGCGTTCTCGCCGCGCAAGGGCGAGCGGGCTTCCATCAGCGCCAACAAATCCGCCACCAAAGCGCGCAGTTCCGGCGCCGCGCGCAAGGCGGCCGCACCGAGTCGCGGCGTGGCGCCCAGCTCCAGCATCTGTCGCCCCAGTGGCGTGATGCGGCCATCGGCAGCAAGCGCGCCCAGCTGCACAAGCAGCTCGCGTGCCTGCGCCAGTGCGCCCGCCGGCGGTGCATCCAGCCACGGCAGGTCGTTACCGCTGCCTGCAGTAATGCCCCATGCGGCCAGCTCCAGGGCGAGCCCGGAGAGTTCGGCTTGCGCGATTTCCGCCGAACGCGACGCATCCAAGCGCTTGCTTTGCGGCCACAGGCGATAGGCGGTGCCTTCGGCCACGCGACCCGCGCGACCCGCGCGCTGGTCGGCCGATGCCTGGGAGATGGTCACCGTTTCCAGGCGCGTGAAGCCGGAGTTCGGATCGAAGCGCGGCTCGCGCGCCAGCCCGCTATCCACTACCGCGCGTATGCCCGGCAGGGTAACGCTGGATTCGGCCACGTTGGTGGCGAGCACGATGCGGCGTGTACCGGGCTCGGCCGGACTCAACGCAGCCTGCTGCTCGCCCAGCGAGAGTTCGCCATGCAGGGGCACCAGTACGATGTCGTCATCGAGCGCGCTTTCCAACACGGCTTGCGTGCGGGCGATCTCGCGACGCCCTGGCAGAAAGGCCAGCACGTCGCCCGCGTTCTCCGCCAGCGCCTGCCGCGCCACGCGCGCGAGATGGTGCTCCACGCTCTCCTGCACGCGCGCGGCGGGATACTCCACGCGCACGGGGAAACTGCGCCCCGGGCTGCTCACACGCGGTGCGTCCAGCCATTGCGCGATGCGCTCGCCATCGAGCGTGGCGGACATCACCACGATGCGCAGGTCAGGCCGCAGGGTGTTCTGCACGTCCAGCGCCAAGGCCACGCCCAGATCGCCGGCCAGGTGCCGCTCGTGAAATTCATCGAACAGGATCGCGCCGATGCCGCTCAGCTCCGGATCGTCCTGGATCATGCGAGTGAGGATGCCTTCGGTGACCACTTCCACGCGCGTGGCCGCGCTCACCTTGGCCTCGAAGCGGATGCGATAGCCGATGGTGCCGCCGACCTCCTCGCCACGCTGGCGCGCCATGAACTGGGCGGCGGCACGCGCGGCAATGCGGCGCGGCTCCAGCATCAGTACCCGCTGGCCGTCCAGCCAGGGCGCATCGAGCAGCGCGAGGGGCACCTGTGTGGTCTTGCCGGCACCGGGCGGCGCTTCCAGCACCAGGCGCGGATGCGCCGCCAGCGAGGCGGCGATCTCGGGCAGCAGCGGGGAAATGGGGAAGGACGGCGGGGTACTCATCCTTTACATGATAGCGGGCGACGCCTTGCCACCCCGCTTTCCGCCAAGGTGGCCGCCCCCGGGGAGCGGCCACCCACCTGCATCAGGGATGCTGGCTCGCCCCGGCCGCGGGGGCCGGTGCGCGCAACGGCGCCAGCGATTCGAACTTGCGCTGGTACTCGTCGGTGACTTGCTTGGCTTCTTCCGCGCTGGTGATCACGCGAGGCGTGATGAGCACGATCAGCTCGGTGCGCGTGCGATTGTGGCTGGTGGTTCCAAACAGGCGCCCTAGCACGGGAATGCGGTTGAGCCCAGGAATGCCGGTATCGGTGCTGTTCTCGTTCTGCTGGATCAAGCCGCCTAGCAATACTGTCTGCCCGCTCTGCACGGCGATCTGCGTGCCCACCGCACGCTGCTGGATGGTGTAGTTGCCCTGCGAGTTGGCCGCGCCGGTGGTGTTGCTCACTTGCTGCTGCACATTGAGGTACACCAAGCCGCCGGGATTCACACGCGGCTGCACATCCAGAATTACGCCGGTCGGCAGGTAGCTCACGCTGCTGGCGGTGGAGCCGGTGGTGGTGGTGCCCAAGCCCGTGACAATGGAGGTCTGGTTGATCGGCACCTGGTCGCCCACCTGGATGTGCGCCACCTGGTTGTTCAGCACCACCAGCGACGGCGCGGAGAGCGTCTTGGTGTTGCCGTTGGTTTCCAGTGCACGCAACGCCACCTGGAACTTCCGGTTGCTGCTGAGGAACGAGTAGAAGAACGGCTCGCCACCGTACTGGTTTCCGCCCGAACCGAGCGACACCTGGCGATGCATGCCCGGCGGAATGTTGGTCGCGCCGTTGATGTTGCCGCTGCCATCCACCGTCGGCGTGGCGCCCGCCAGGCCTTGCAGATACCACTGCACGCCGAACTGCAGCTGCCCGGTGAGATCCACCTCGAGAATGCGCATCTCGATCTGCACTTGCAGCGGCACGTTATCCAGCCGCTTGATGGCCTGCTCGATCTCGCCCCACTGCGATGGGCGCGCACGCACCAGCAACTGGTTGTTGGTATCCACGGAGCTGATGCGGATGCTGCCATCCTCGGATACATACTGCTGGCCCGCGCCCTGGCTGCCGCCGGGGCCACCGTTATTGCCGGAGCCGAACGTGCCCGCTGCGCTACCGCTCTGATTGGTGCCAAAGCCGGTGCCGGTGCCGTTCGCGCCTCCGCCGAGCGGGTTGTTGCTGGTGCCATTGCCGAAACCACCGGCGCTGCCAAAGCCGCCGCCGGTGCCGTTCACGCCACCGGTGGTGCTGCTGCCGAAGCTGCCAGCCATGGCGCCCATGCCGCTGGCCGAGCCATTGGCATTTTCGCCCGCACCCAGTGTGGTGCCGGTAAGGCCAGGGCCAACGCGGCCTCCGTTGCTGCCGCCACCGTTGCCGTTGGTGTAGATCTGCGCGAGGTACTGCGCCAGGTCCGACGCCTTGATGTTGCGCACGTCGTAAACGAACAACTCCGGCTCGTTGCCGCCGCCGCGGTCGATCTTGGTGATCCAGTCACCCACTTCCTTGAGGTAAGTGGGCTGGGTGCTGATCACCACCAGCGCGTTGGTGCGCTCGATGGGAATGAAGCGCAGCATGCCGGCCAGCGGCGTGTCACCCTTGGGGCCGAACATCTGGTCGAGCTGGGGCATCAACTCGCCTACATTGGCGCGCTGCAGGCTGAACACGCCCACCGACATGCCACGCAACCAATCGACGTCGAAAGTGCGGATGGTGCGCTGATAGTTGTCCAGTTCCTGCGGCGAGCCGGACAGCACGATGAGGTTGCGCGAGGGATCGGCCAGCAGCACGGAATCGGCGCGTGCGAACGGCTTGATCAGCTTCTGCATCTCGTTGGCCGAGATGTAGCGCAGCGGGAACAGGCGCGCCTGCATGCCGCCCTGCGGCGCGGCAGCGTTGAGGCTGGGCACCAGGTTGCCGGCCACGGCGTCCTTGGCCGGCAGCACCACGTAGCGACCATCGCGCATCACCAGCGCGTTGTTGGTCCACGACAGCAGGGTTTCCAGAATCGGCAGCGCCTGGCTGCTATCCACCGGCTCGGAGGTAGAGAAGGAAATATTGCCCTGCACGCCGGGCACGATCACGTAGTTCTGCTTGAGCAGATCGCCCAGGATGGCTTTCACCACTGCCTGAACGGGCTGGTTTTCGAAATTGAAGGTCACCGCGCCGTCGCCACTGGCGGCCTTTCGCGGCTGGGCCAGGCCCACGCCGTTGACGAATTGGCCGCTACCGGTGCTCACGTCCGGACGCGCAGCGTTGTTCTGCTCCGTTCCGACGCCGGTGTTGAGCGGCAGTGGCTCGGGCACCGGCTTTTCGGTGCCGGCCATGGCTTCGCGCTGCAAGGCGCCGTCGTCGCGCGGCGGCGGCAGCGATTGGCACCCGGCCAGCCACAGGGCCATGGTGAGCGTAGCGATGCGTTGCAATCGCGGCGTGCGCTGGGTGGACATAACTCAGTGGGCTCCCTCGGTGGACGCTTCTTGTTGCTGTTGGGCGCGTCGCTTTTGAATGGCTTCTTTCAACTGGCGAATGCGGTCGGCTTGCGCATCGTTGATCGTCTGTTGCTGCGGCGGTGGCGGCGCAGCGGGCACGGGAAACGGCGCGGCTTGCGCCGGCGGCATGTTCACCACCATGCCGCCAGCGGGCAGCACGGGTGGGTTACCCGCCGCGCTATTGGGCGACGGCGGCATACCGGGCGGCGCATTGGTGGGCGCCTTGGGTGCATCGATGGGTGCGCCTGCGGGCAGATCCAGCTCGGTGCGTCCGCTGGCCGATTCGAACACGGCGGCGCGCGGCTTCAGCTCGGCCAGGCGCCAACTGCCGTCGGGCAGCGTATCGCCTTCACGCACGCGCACTTCGCGGTCGCCACTCTTGTCGCGTAGCAGCGCCATGTGCAATGCCGGCGTGAGGATGATGCCGGTGAGCTGCATATCACCCAGGCTGGCGCCACCGCTGGCCGCGCGCAGCGCAGGCTTGCGATCAGGGTTGAACAACGGCTGCTGCCACACCACCGCGAATTGCTCCAGCGGCACCGGCGTGGGCAAGCCTTGTTCGCGTGCCTCCGGCAGCGGCGCCGCCGGGCGCGGCGGCCCCCACTGCACGCCGCGGCCAATGCCCACGAGCAATAGCAGCAGGAGCAATGCGAAGACGGCAGCGATGCCGCCCAGGATCGGGGTGAGGCGACGTTGACCGGCGGCGTTCACGGCGCGCCTCCCTGGTTGTCGTCGCCCGTCGTCGCACGCGGCTGGCGCACGTAGCCGGACAAGGTGAACTGCACCTCCAGCGGCGCGGCCGCCTGTTGCAGCGCGGCCACGGGGTTGCGGTAGATGCTCAGGTCGTCCACGAACAGATACGGCGTGCCCTGCTCCAGATCGTGCAGCGTCTCGGCCAGCGGCTGCACATCGCAACGCAGGCTGATGCTCACCGCCACCTTGCGATAGGGCTCGTCCGGCGCGGCGGGCGGGTTGGGCACTGGCATCTTCTGGGTGACGTCGCAGGCGCCGCCTTGCGGGTGCGCCGCTACCGCGTCCACCACGCGCTGCATCAAACCGGCGGCGGCGGCATTCGGATCGTCTTCGGGCAGAAAGGCGTGACTGGCCGCCTGGCCCGCACCCATCGCGGCAATGCGCTGCTGCAACTGGGGCTTGTCGGCAATAGCGGCGGCAAAGCGCGCGTGCGTATCGCGCAGATCGTCCATTTCGCTATGAATGGATTGCAGGGGCGCCACGAACCACCAATGCAGCAATGCGAAGTAACTGATGACCACCACGAACAGCAACAGCAGGATCGCCGCGATGCGGCTATCGCGCGGCGTGAGTTTGCTCAGCTTCATGGCGCGCCCCCCGCCGTGGAGGAAGAGGCCGCCGGCTTGCCCTTGGGTTCACTGGGCTTGCGCAGGTGGGCCACCATGTAGAAGCGCTCCTTGCCCGTGGATGGATCGACCTGGATGGTGCCCTGGAAGTTGGTATCGGTGAGCACGGTCGAGCCCTTGAAGGCATCGACCAGTCGCGCCGCCTGTGGGCTCTGGCCCTGGAAGCCCACCTGACCGCTGTTATCGATGCTCAGGCGCTCCAGCCATGCTGTGGTGGGCAGGCGCTGGCTGATGTCCTGCACCACGGCCAGCGCGGATACGGTGACGCGCTTGCGCTCGGCCAGAAAGCCCGCGGCACCGGCGTTGTCCTGCAATTGCTGGCGCAACGATGCCACTTGTTGCGCTTCTGCGCGCATGCTTTCCACGTCGCTGCGCATCTGCTCCAGCGCGGCGTTGCGGTTGTGCAGAAACTGCAACAGCGTCAGCACCAGCAGCACGATGGCCGCCGCGCCGAGCGCGAGATTGAGGCGTTGTCGTGGATGCTGGCGACGGGGCGCCAGTTCCGGCGGCAGCAGGTTGGCGCCCAAGCGCTCGGCGCCTTCCGCAACGTCGATGGCATCTACCTGCAAGCCAGAGGAAGCCAGGCGCGCCAGCAGCGGATCGAGCGTGCTGCGCGGCACCACCACCAGTTCGGCGGCGAAACGACCCGCCGGCGCGGCGGCGCGCAGTTCGCGCACGTCGTAGCGCACCTGTTCGGCGCGAAAGGGCGTTTGCCGATCCATTTCGAAAGCGCCGATCTGCAACAGGTTATCGCGCGCGGCCAAAGGCAACTGCAGGCGCGGGCGAAGCACCAGCGAGGGATCGAGCCCCAGCGCCAGGCGCAGGTCTTCGCTGTCCACGCCACGCAATGCGTCGCGCAGAGCTACCTGCTGGCTGGCGGCATCGAGCTGACTGCTCCAGCGCGCCATCGCCTGCGTGTCGCCGACGCGGCGCAAGGTCCAATCCTCGCCATCCAACTGCAACAGGTGCCAGGCCAGGCCGCCGCCGAAGCGTGCGCGCCAGCGCATCGGCAGCAACGCCGCCAGTTCGCCACCCCACCATGCGAAGAAGCGCGGCAGCGGCGAGGCGCGCCAAGCGCGGCGCACACGATCGAGCTGCGAACGCAGTGGCAAACTTGCCGAACTCATTCCCCGTCTCCCTCTTGCCAACGCAGCACCGCATACGGCGGCATGCCTGCCCGGATGCCTTGCAGACGCACCGTGACGCGCAAAATGGCGCGCGTGCCGTCGGCCAACGTGGCCTCCGAACGAATACTATGCGTTACTCCCTGAGCAACGGCTAGGCCTTGCGGCTGGCCGGCCTGGCCCGCCTGCCGCGACGCCAGCAGCGCCTGCGCTTGTGCGGGCGTCATGCCGGGAATGGCGGCTAGCGCCAGCGGCGGCGCCGTGGCCGGGTTGGGGCTCTGCCGGCCCGACCACAGCGTGACCTGGGAGGCCACCTTGCGATACACCGCCGGGTCCATGCCCAGCACCATTTGCAGCTCCTCCACGGTGGCAAACGGGCCATGACGCGGTCCGTAATCCTTGCCGGCCTGCGCGTAGGCTGCATTGGGCACGTTGCTGGGTGGCGACAACGAAAAGCTGCGCCAGTCCACGACGTTCTGGGTAAGCGCCTGCGCCTTGGCGTCGGGCATGCCGGCAGCACGAAACAGGTTGAGCAGCACATCGGGCGAGGCGGCATTCAGATCGACCTTGCCGCTTTCGTCAATGATGCTCACGTTGACTTTCGCGCCATCGAAAGCGAACGGATAGATGCGCCCATCGGACTGCCAGCGCAGTGGTTGCTGCGGGTCCTGCAGGGCGTAGATGGCCCGCATCACGCCCGCCTCCGCCGCGTAGTGGGCCTGCGTCTGCGCGAATTGATAGCGTGCCTGCAGGCCCTCGGTGCGCGCCAGCATCGCGTAGCCACCCAACAGGATCGCCAAGAGCGTGCACGCCCATAGCACCACCAGCAGGGCTACGCCGTGCTGACGCACCACGGATGCGGGAACGTGCATGCGCCTCATGGCGTGGTCCGTCGCTGCAGGCCTTGCAGCAAATCGACCTGCCCCTGCATGGCCGATGCGTCCACGCGCAAAGGTGCGTCCAACTGAGGCCAGCCACGGGTGCCATTGAGCTTGAGCGCCACGCGGACGATGCGCGGCATGGAGCGCACGCTATCCCAATGGTCGCCCCACTCGCCCGGCTTGTCCGGCGTATCGGGCGAGCGATAGCTGAAATGCCCGTCGGTAATGCCATCGACCAGTACCTCCGGCTCTCCGAGCGGACGCGGCGCGCTGCCATCGGGCGGCATCAGCGCAAAGCTTGCCTCAAGTCGCCAGCCGCCCTTGCCGTTGGCCACCAACTTCAACTGCTGCAACTGCGGACCCAGCTTGCCGAGATAGCCCGGCAACGGCGCAACGAAGCGCATCTCGCGTGCATCGCCCGTGAAGAAATACGGATCGCCCTTATCGCTGCGCGATACCGGCACGGCGCGCGCTTGCGCCAGCTCGCGACGCAGGAATTGTTGAGCCGAACGCATTTCGTCCAGTCGCGTGATGCTCGCTTCGCCCGAGCGCACGGCATGGGTGGCCGTGCGCACGCCGCCGTATACGCCCAGCAACAACAGCGCCAGCAGCGCCAAGGCGCCGAGCACTTCCAGCAGGGTAAAGCCGCGCGCGTGCCTCATCGATTGTTGTCCGGCTCGGGCCCCATCGCCCGCAACGTGCTGAAGTGCGCGGAGCGTTCGCGCAGGCGTGGCCCCCACATCACATCCAAGTCGAGCTTGAACAGGCGAACCTGCGCATCGGGCGACGCACCGGGCGGGTTCCAGGGGCTGACGACCAGCCGCCAGCGATAGCTGTCGTCGAAGCGCCCCTGCGTGGTGCCCGCCTGCAGCGGCGCCGTGAGATCCACCGTGTCGAGCAGGCTGCGTGCCCATAGCGCGGCCTGGCTGTGATCGTCCGCATTGCGGGTGAGCGCAATGGAACCGCCAGCCACTTTCATCAGCGCCCCAAAAGCAATCGCCAGCAGCAGCATGGCGGCGATCACTTCGAGCAGGCTGAAGCCGCGCTGCCGCTTCATCGCGATGCACTCACGTCCGCCACGCTCACGGCACCAGTCAGCCACGATACGTTGACTTGCCACTGGCGTCGCTCGCGTTGCAGCGTGATGTGGCCGCCCGTGGAGCTGCCGTCGGGAAAGAAGCGGATGCGCCCGGTGTGGTCGTTGACCTGATCCTCGCGCGCACTGGTAATGCCGATGCGCATGCCCGAAGGCAGGCGCGTGACTTCACCGCGATCGGCCCGATAGGTATTGGCGCGCGTGTCCACGTCGAAGTTGCGCTCGTCGCCATGCACGATGGCCTGGGCGCGCGTGGCGCGTAACGCAGCAGCCAATTCGCCGCTGGCGGCGCTTACCCGCGCGCTCGCCAGGCCCTGGGTCACCGACACGGTGACCGCCGCCGCGGCGATGCCAATGAGCAGAATGACCGCCAGCATTTCAAGCAGCGTGAAGCCGCCCGCTGCACGGGAATAGGGAGTCGAGTAGCGGAAACGGGAATGCACACGGCTTCGGCGCTTTGCCGATGCCGTGTGCATGGCTACCGACTCCCGGCTTTTCACTGCCAGTTGCCCACGTCGGCGTTGTAGCCATCACCGCCGGGCTTGCCGTCCTGGCCGTAGAAAATCAGGTCGAAGCTGCCGTGATCGCCCGGGTACTTGTAGCCGAACTCATGACCCCACGGATCCTTCAGCTCCGATTCCTTGGCGTACGGCCCCTGCCAGTTGCGCGCGTTGGCCGGCTTGACCAGCAGATCCTGCAGTTGAGCCGGCGGCGAGCCGTTGTCGAGCGCATAGTTCTCGACCTTTTGGGTGAGCGTGGTGAGCTGCGCCTTGCCCGCGCCGTACTTGCCCTTGTCGACGTTCTTGCCGACCTGGGTGACCACCACCGCACCGATGATGCCGATCAACACGATCACCGCCAGCATTTCCAGCAAGGTAAAGCCGCGGGTGGCCTGGGGGCGATGAAGAGAACGATGTCGCATGAGGTACCTCGTGTTGTGTCCAAAGGGTTGGCAGCGCGGTGGCGCGGCTACTGGATATTGCTGGTGAGGCTGAGCAGCGGCAGCAGGATCGCCGCCATGATGATCGCCACCAGCACGGTCATCACGATGGTCAGCGCCGGCACCAAGGCAGCGAGCAGACGGTCGATGGAACGACGGCTTTCCAGCTCGAAGGTGTCGGCCACCTTCAACAGCATGGTGTCCAGCTGCCCGGCCTCCTCGCCCACCTGCACCATCTGCAGGGCCAGGCGGGGGAAACGCTGCGACTGCGCCAGTGCCAGGCTCAGACCAGTGCCGCCCTTGACCTGCTCGGCGGCTTGCTCCAGCGCCTGATCCAACGCACGGTTGGCGGTGACCTGTCGCGCGATGCCCAGGGCCGACAGCAAAGGCACGCCATTCTTGAGCAAGGTGCCCAGCGTGCGCGCGATGCGTGCGGTCTGCACTTTCAACAACAGCGGCCCGACCACGCGCAAGGTAAGCAGCCTCGCATGCCAGGCCAGCAGCGTGGCCGGATCGCGCAGACGAGCACGCGCGACGAACACACCCATGACCAACAGCGCCACGATCAGCCACCACCACGATTGCAGCGCACCACCCACAGCCAGTACGGCCTGGGTGATCCAGGGTATCGGCACTTGCATGTCTTCGAAAATCGGCACGAACTGCGGCACTACGTAGGCGAGCAACAACAGCAACGAACCGAGCACACCCACCATCAGGAACGCCGGGTAGATCAGCGCGTTGATGATGCTGCCGCGCAGTTGCTGCGATCGCTCCAGGTAGTCGGCCAGGCGGCGCAACGTGTCTTCCAGCGAACCGCCCGCCTCGCCCGCGCGCACCAGGCTGATGTAAAGCTTGGGGAACACGCCGTGTTCTTCGTCCAGCGCCTGCGAAAGCGGCGTGCCGCCGCGCACGCGATCGCGCACGCGCTCGATGAGCTTCTTGGCGCGCTCGCCCTCGGGCAGGTCCAAGAGAATGCCCAAGGCGCGATCCAGCGGCTGGCCTGCACCAAGCAATGTCGCGAGCTGGTGCGTGAACTGCGCGAGCTGATCGCCGGTGAACGGGCCGCGCCGTAGCCACGCAGAAAAGCCGCTGCCACCGCCCTCGGCGTCGGCAGCGCGCGCGTCAAGCGGCGTATGACCCTGATCCTGCAGGCGGCTGATCACTTCTTCCAGGCTGCCGGCTTCCATCTGGCCTTGCAGCATTTCGCCCGCGGCACTCACCGCGCGATAGCTGAACTGACTCATGCGCGCGCCTGCGCGACAAACAGCGCCGGGGCATCAACCTTCCTGCGTGACACGCATCACCTCCTCAATGGTGGTGATACCGGCCACGGCCTTGGCGATGCCGTCCTCGTACATGGTGCGCATGCCTTCGGCACGCGCGAGGCGTTCGATCTCACCCGCATCGGCGCGCTGCATCACCAAGCGGCGCAACGGATCGCTCATCACCAGGAACTCCATGATGGCGCGGCGACCGCGATAGCCGGTGGGGTTGGCGGCACTGCTGCCGGGCTTCCACAGGCGAATGGGGCGCTCGTCGGTGTACTTGTGCAGCTCGAACTGCTCGATCACCTCGGGCAGCGCCTCGTAGGGAATGGCCGTGGCCGGATCCAGGCGGCGCACCAGGCGCTGCGCCAAGATGCCGTTGACGGTGGAACCGAGCAGGTAATCCTCCACACCCATGTCGAGCAAGCGCGTGATGCCGCCCGCCGCGCTGTTGGTGTGCAGCGTGGATAGCACCAGGTGACCGGTGAGCGCGGACTGGATGGCGATGCGACAGGTTTCCAGATCGCGCATTTCGCCGATCATGATCACGTCCGGGTCCTGGCGCACGATGGAGCGCAGCGCGCCAGTGAAATCCAGCCCGATCTGTGGCTTTACCTGAATCTGGTTGATGCCTTCGATCTGGTATTCAACGGGGTCTTCCACCGTGATGATCTTGACGTCAGGCGTGTTGATCTTGGACAGCGCCGTGTACAGCGTGGTCGTTTTGCCCGAGCCCGTAGGGCCGGTAACCAGCAGAATGCCGTGCGGGCGCTCCAGCACATCGACGAAGCGCTGCTGGAAGCTGTCGGTAAAACCCAGCTCTTCGAAATCGAACACCACCGACTCGCGATCGAGAATACGCATGACCACCGACTCGCCGAAGCTGGTCGGCACGGTGGACACACGCAGATCCAACTCCTTGCCCTGCACGCGCAATTGGATACGTCCGTCCTGCGGCAGGCGGCGCTCGGCGATGTTGAGCTTGGCCATGATCTTTACGCGCGAGATCACCGCGGCGGTGGAGCTGGAGGGCGGCGCCTCCACTTCGTGCAGCACGCCGTCGATGCGATAGCGCACTTTCAGACGGTTCTCAAACGGTTCGATGTGCACGTCCGACGCGCGTTGTTCCACCGCGCGCTGCAGAATCAGGTTCACCAGGCGGATCACCGGCGCTTCGGACGCGAGGTCGCGCAGGTGCTCCACGTCGTCTTCCACCGCGGCGCTGCCGTCGAGGTTCTCCACGATGGTGCCCATGGCCGAACGACCGCTGCCGTAATAGCGCTCGATCAGGTCGTCGATTTCCGAACGCAGGCCGATGCGCAGGTCTACCGCGCGCCCAGCGGCCAGGCTCACCGCCTGCAGCGGATACGGGTCGGCCGGGTCGGCCACCACCAGGGCCAGGTCCTGCTCGCCCACACGCACCGGCACCACGTGCTGCTGCTTGAGAAAGCGCACGGATACGTCCAGCTCGGCAGGCGGCGCATCCGGCGCCTCGCGTGCGGCGAACAGCGGCGTTTGCAGGAGTTCGGACCAGGCTTCCGCCAGATCGCGCTCGGAAACCAGGCCCAGCCGGGCCATCAGCGCCGTGAGGGTGCCATCGGGCGATTCCTCGTGCAGGCGGCGGGCACGCACCAGATCGGTGTCTTTCAAGCGACCACGGGCAACCAGCAGCGCACAGACCGCTGCTTCGCGGCCATCCGTCGCCGCCTCTCCGCTTGCCGCCGACCTTGCCACTGCCGACATGCGTTCACCCCGCTTCCTGTTTTGGTTTCAACGTCGCGGATGCCGCCCCCAACGGCACCGAAGACGCATTGGTAACACACCCGTCGTGCGCTACGCGAGCACGGTTTTTCACCGTACGTCACAAAGTCGACAGCGGCAGGGCACGCGTGTTCCCCTGGCCGAGCGTAAACGGGCTTGATGACGGTACCGAGGCCAGGGGCCCGTACCGCAAGAATTCGCTCCGTGTCGGCGCCTCGCGCTGGTGGCGTCTCAAGCGAGTGTTGGGGATGCCTTACCGAGGCGATGTACGGGGGGTGGACTACATCGCATGCCTCCCAACCCCAAGGGCTCCCCGACGCTATGCCCAGCTATCGAGTCCAGGGCCCCGACGCGCCAGCCCAAACAGAACGCCAGCGGCGCACCCTTTGGCTGCCATCGCGACATTTTGGGACAATGGCGATTTAAGGCATCCACACCCGCCCATGCAACTGATCGATATTGGCGCCAACCTCACCCACGAATCGTTCCACCACGATTTTGCCGACGTGCTGCAGCGCGCGCACGACCATGGCGTGGCGCGCCTCATGGTGACCGGCGCCTCGCGCGATGGCAGCACGCATGCGCTCGCGCTGGCGCAGGCGCATCCGGGCGTGTTGTACGCCACGGCCGGCGTGCATCCACATCACGCCATCGACTACGACGACGCCACCGATGCGCTGCTGCGCGAGCTGGCCACGCACGAGCAAGTGAAAGCGGTGGGCGAAACCGGCCTGGACTATCACCGCAACTATTCCCCGCGCGAGGTGCAATTGGCGGTGTTCGAGCGCCAGCTGCAGATCGCGGTGGATGTACAGAAGCCGCTATTCCTGCACCAGCGCGACGCGCACCACGATTTCATCGCGCTGCTGCGCCGCTATCGCGAGAAGATTCCTGGCGCGGTGGTGCACTGCTTTACCGACACTGGCGAAGCGCTACGCGACTACCTGGCGCTGGATTGCCACATCGGCATCACCGGCTGGATCTGCGACGAGCGCCGCGGCACGCATCTGCGTGAACTGGTCAAGGAGATTCCCGCCGATCGCCTGATGATCGAAACCGACGCGCCCTATCTGCTGCCGCGCACCGTGCGTCCGCAGCCCTCGCATCGACGCAACGAGCCAATGTACCTGCGCCATATCTGCGAGGAGATCGCGCGCGATCGCGGCGAGCCGGCCGAGGTCACCGCCGCGCACACCAGTGCCACGGCGGCGGCGTTCTTCAAGCTCTAAGGATGCTCTGATCTTGATCGTCATTCCTGCGGAAGCAGGAGGTGCTTTTTAACAGCCGAAGGGCTGGTCATCCATTGCCTTGACGCGCAACGATTTACAGGCACTGGACCCCTGCTTCCGCTGGGGTGACGAGCAACATGCCGTTTAATCAGACCTTCCCTGCGCACGCTCATCCAGCACGCGCGTCTCGCCCGGGGCCAGGCCATCGAGCGCATACGGGCCGATGCGCTCGCGAATCAGGCGCAAGGTGGGGAAACCCACGGCGGCGGTCATGCGGCGCACCTGGCGGTTGCGCCCTTCGCGCAGGGTGATGCGTAGCCAGCTGGTGGGGATGAGCTTGCGAAAACGCACAGGCGGATCGCGCGGCCACAGCCAGTCGGGCTCCACCGCGTGCTCGGCGCCTGCCGGCAGGGTGGGCCCATCGTTGAGCACAACGCCGCGACGCAGCGCGTCGATGGCCTCGTCGGTGATCTGCCCGTCCACCTGTACCAGGTAGGTCTTGGGTTCCTTGTGGCGCGGGTCGGTGAGCTTGTGCGCGAGCCGGCCGTCGTCGGTCAGCAACAGCAGGCCTTCGCTGTCGTGGTCCAGGCGCCCAGCGGGATAGATTTCCTTCTGTCGCACGAACTCGGCCAGCGTGCGACGGCCGTGCTCGTCACGGAACTGGCACAGCACGCCATAGGGCTTATTGAGCGCTAACAACATACCGTGCGTCCCAGCACTATCGCGCAGTCCTCCGCGCTCAATGCGCGGAGGATGCCGTCGCGGGGGCGGCGGGCTTGACGAAGCGCAGCGTCATGCGATCCGACTCGCCGATGGCCAGGTACTTGGCGCGATCCTGGTCACCCAGTTCCAGCGTGGGCGGCAGGGTCCACACACCCTTGGGATAGTCCTTGGTGTCCTTGGGGTTGGCGTTGATCTCGCTGGACTCCTCCAGCGTAAAGCCTGCGTCGGTGGCCAGCTTCACCACGTAGTTGGTGGGCAGATAGCCGCTTTGCTTCACCGACTCCAGGCTGGCATTGTCCGCCGCGCGATGATCCACCACGCCCAGCACGCCACCCGGGCGCAAGGCGGCGTAGAAAGCCTTGAACATGGCGGGCGCCGTATCGGCCATGACCCAGTTGTGCACATTGCGGAAGGTGAGCACGAGGTCCGTCGAACCCGGCGCACCGAACACCGGCGCCTTGGGATCGAACTCCACGATCTGCGCCTTGCCGTAATGCTCCGCGTCGCCAGCAAACTTGGCGCGCAGGCCGGAGCGGTCGCGACTGGCTTCGCCATCGCCCGTCGGTTTGGTCAGCGCGGCGATGTAGTGGCCGTTGTCACGCAGCAGCGGCGCAAGAATTTCGCTGTACCAGCCGCCGCCGGGGGTGATCTCGATGACCGTGAGGTCCGGGCGAACACCAAAGAACTGCAAGGTGGCCTTGGGGTGGCGGTACACATCGCGCGCCTTGTTCGCCGGCGAACGCCAGCTGCCGGCGAGCACCTGGTCAAGCTGGCTGGCGGTGTAGTCGCCGGCCGAGGTCGGCGGCACCAAGCCACCGGCAGGCTGATCCTGCGCCTGCGCATTGGCGGGCGTAGAGGTGCCACTGCACGCCGCCAACAGCAGCGTCGCCAGACCCAGGTACACACGGCTTTTCATCGACTACCCCTTATCGAAAACGTCGGCACGACTGGCGCAGCATAGCCGCCTCAGCTTGGCGGCCACTACGTATACAAATGGTGGATGGACAGTGCCACGCCCTGCCCATTAGCACTAGCTGAGCACACCTGCCCATAGGCCACCTTTCAGGCCAAAGGCGGCCACGTGCCGACTCAGTAGTGGATCACCGAGCGGATGACCTTGCCTTCGTGCATCAGGTCGAACGCCTCGTTGATGCGCTCCAGCGGCAGCACCTTGGTGATCATCTCGTCGATCTTGATCTCGCCGGCCATGTAGCGATCCACATAGCCCGGCAACTGCGAGCGACCCTTGACGCCACCGAACGCCGAACCGCGCCACACGCGACCGGTCACCAGTTGGAACGGACGCGTGCTGATCTCCTGGCCGGCACCCGCCACACCGATGATGATCGACTCGCCCCACCCCTTGTGGCAGCACTCCAGCGCCGAGCGCATCACATGCACGTTGCCGATGCACTCGAAGGAGTAATCCACGCCGCCATCGGTGAGATCCACGATCACCTGCTGCACCGGCGTATCCGGGTAATCCTTGGGATTGACGAAATCCGTCGCGCCCAGCGCGCGCGCCATCTCGAACTTGTCCGGGTTGGTGTCCACCACCACGATGCGACCGGCCTGCGCCATCACCGCACCCTGCACCACCGACAAGCCGATGCCGCCAAGCCCGAACACCGCCACGCTCGCACCCGGCTCCACCTTGGCAGTGTTGAGCACGGCGCCGATGCCGGTGGTGATGCCGCAACCGAGTAGGCATACCTTCTCCAGCGGCGCGGCCTTGTTGATCTTGGCCAGCGAGATTTCCGGAAGCACGGTGTATTCGCTGAAGGTGCTGGTGCCCATGTAGTGCAGCAGCGGCTTGCCGTTGAGCGAGAAGCGCGAGGTGCCATCGGGCATCACGCCGCGACCCTGGGTGAGGCGAATCTTCTGGCACAGGTTGGTCTTGCCGGAGAGGCAGAATTTGCACTCGCCGCACTCGGGCGTGTACAGCGGAATAACGTGATCGCCTACCTTGAGCGAGGTGACTCCCTCACCCACTTCCTCCACGATGCCACCACCTTCGTGGCCAAGGATCACCGGGAACTGGCCTTCCGGATCGGCACCGGAAAGGGTGAAGGCGTCGGTGTGGCACACGCCGGTAGCCACGATGCGCACGAGCACTTCACCGGCCTTGGGGCCGGCCACGTCGACCTGTTCGATGGACAGGGGTTTGCCTGCTTCCCAGGCGACGGCTGCGCGTGACTTCATGGTGTTCTCCTTGTGACTGCGATGATGCAAAGGGGAATGATGACGGGTTGGGGCGCGATGTGGAACCGTGTTGGGGTTTGACCTTGGTCTTAAGCGAGAGGTGCTTGTTGGCGACGCTGTTGGTCTTCTCGCGTCGTTCGCTTTTCATTGAGCGCGCCGCGACCTGGCTCGCCGTCAAACTCACACGACGTCGCCCCCAGCCCCCGTCGCATACGACATCGCCTCCGCATACTTCCCCGCCTCGCACAACAACCACTCGCGAAACGTCCTCAGCCCCGCGTGATCACGCGCACGCTCCGGATAAACCAGAAAATACGCCTCCGGAATCTGCTGATAGCGCTCACCCAACACCTGCAGTAAACCCGCCTCGATCAACGGACGCGCCATCACCATGCGCCCCAGCGCCACCCCCATGCCCTCCAGCGCACCGCGCTGCAACGCATCGGTGTTGTCGAACTGCGCCACGTAGCGGCGTGGTGGCTCGCCGCCGGATGCAGCGAACCAGTCGCGCCAGCGATCGCCGGGGTCGCCCAGCAAAGGCCACTGGCTGAGGTCGGTGGGGTCAGCGTGCTGCATGCGCTCCACCAGGGCGGGCGCGGCCACCGGGGCGATCCACTCGCCGAACAGGCGCTCGGTGATCAGGCCAGGCCAGGGGCCGCGGCCATAGCGCACGGCGGCGTCCACCGGGTCGCGTTCGAAGTTCACCAGTTCCACGCTCGATTGCAGGTTGAGCTCCAGCTCCGGGTGGGCGGCCACCAGCCTTGCCAGACGCGGCACCAACCAGGTGGACATCACGCCGGGGATGGCGCTCAGGGTGAGCGCGTTTTCGCGACGGCAACGGTAGCCGGCCATGGCGCGGTCGATGCCTTCGAAATGGTGGCCGACGGCTTCCATCAGGCGACGCCCTTCGCCGGTGAGCTGCACGCCGCGCGGGCCGCGGTCGAACAGCTTGCGCTCCAGCCGCTGCTCCAGCTGACGGATCTGGTGGCTGAGCGCGCTGACGGTGAGGTTCGCCTGCTCGGCGGCACGGGAGACATTGCCCAGGCGGGCGACCTGCACGAACTGTTGGAGGAGATCCAGCGAGATACGCGCCATATTGAAAATGCCTCAAGTCTGACTTGCGAATATATCGCTTTTTGGCGCGTTACAACCCGCCTATCTTGAGCGTCCTACCACCCATGACCGTTCGACGGGAGGATGTCATGAGTTCGCTCTGGACCAACCTGTTGTTCATGCACGGCCACATCGCCGATGTCGACCTGGCACGCCGCCTGGCCGACGTTCCCGAACCCGAGCCGCGGGCCGGCGGCAAGCGCGAGCGCACGGAGAAGCCGGCGCTCGCGACCAGCAAACCCATCGGGTGCGCCGCGCTCCCCCAGGGCGGTTGCGCCTGAGGGCCGCGGCGAGAGCAACGGCGCCACCGCCTTGGTGGCGCCGTGTGCGTTAGAGCTGGCTGGGCGCCAGCTTCACGCTGACCGGCTCGCCGAGGTCGGCGGATGACGAGCCCTCCGATACCTGATAGTCACCGCCGCGTACCACCCAGGCGTGCTTGGCCGTGTCGAAGTCGGCAAACAGGCGACGCTCCAGCGGGATGGTGAGCGTGCGTTTCTCACCAGGGCGCAGGAACACCTTGCTGTAACCGGCGAGGCGGCGAGCCTTGGCGCCCGGCACCTGCACATACACCTGCGCTACTTCGGCACCAGCGCGAGTGCCGGTGTTGCTCACTTCCACCGTGGCCTGCCACTGCGTGCCCTTGGCCGATGCCTTGAGCGCACCGTGCTTGAAGGTGGTGTAGGAAAGGCCATAGCCAAACGGGAACAGCGGCTGGATGCCGCGCGACTGGTACCAGCGATAGCCCACGTCGGCGCCTTCGATGGCGTAATCCACCGAGGCGGGCGGGTGATCGGTGCCCGCACCGGGCAGCTCCGGACGTGGCAGCTGCGAGACGTCGCGCGGCCAGCTCAGGGGCAGGCGACCGGAGGGATTCACCTTGCCCGAAACCAGGTTAGCGATGCCATTGCCCGCGTCGCCACCGGGATACCACACCTCCAGCACCGCACCGACCTGATCCAGCCACGGCAAGGTGACCGGGCCGCTGTTTTCCAGCACCACGATGGTGCGCGGATTGGCCTTGGCGACGGCGGCCACCAGCGCATCCTGGTTGTCGGGCAGCGCGAGATCCTTGGCATCGATGGATTCGGCCTGCCACTTCTGCACGAACACTACGGCCACTTCCGACTTGGCGGCGAGCGCGGCGGCCGCGGCAATGTCGTTGCCTTCGGCGTATTGCACGCTGGCCTTGGGCGCCATCGCGCGCAGGGCCGTGAGCGGTGCATACGGGTGATACATCACCGGGCCCGGCCAGGCCGTGGGCGCAATGCCGGGCACGGCGTTGTCGCCCTTGGCAGTCACCAGCGAGGAACCGCCACCGGCAAGCACGCCCTTGTCGGCGTGCGCGCCGATCACGGCGAGCGAGCTGAGCTTGCCGGCATCGAGCGGCAGCAGGTGGTTCTGGTTGCGCAGCAGCACCGCGCCGGCTTCTAGCGTTTCGCGCGCCACGGCGAGGTTGGCCACCTCGTCGATCGGCCCCTTAGTGGCGGGATGCTCGAACAGGCCCGCAGCGAACATGCTACGCAGAATGCGCTGCACCATGTCGTCGATGCGCGCCTGCTTCACTTCGCCTTTGGCGAGCGCGTCGCGCAACGGCGCATCGAAGTACAACTGCTTGTCGAAAACTTCGCCGGCCGATTCTTGATCCAGCCCCGCGTTCACCGCCTTGGCCGCGCTATGCACGCCGCCCCAATCGGACATCACGAAGCCGGGATACTTCCAGTCGCGCTTGAGCAACTGGTTCATCAGATAGTCGTTCTCGCAGGCCCAGTCGCCGTTGACCTTGTTGTACGAGCACATCACCGAGCCGGGCTTGCCGCGCTCGATGGCCAGCTCAAAGGCGAGCAAGTCCGACTCGCGCATGGCTTGTTCGCCGATGCGCACGTCGATGGTGTCGCGACCGGTTTCCTGGTCGTTGAGCGCAAAGTGCTTGATGGTGGAGATCACGTGCGCGCTTTCCACGCCGCGAATCGCCTCGCCCACGATGGTGCCCGCCAGCAGCGGGTCTTCGCCGGCGTATTCAAAGTTGCGACCGTTGCGCGGTTCGCGCATGAGGTTGACGCCACCGGCGAGCAGCACGTTGAAACCCTTGCGATGCGCTTCGCCGCCGATCATGGCGCCACCGCGATAGGCCACCTGCGGGTCCCAGGTGGCGGCGGTGACCGGGCCGGCCGGCAGCGGCGTGGCGTGGTCACCCGGGCGCATACGGGTGGAGCTGGCTACGCCTAGGCCCGCGTCGCTTTCCTCCAACGCGGGGATGCCCAGGCGCTCGATCGGCGGCACGTAGCCGGCCGATGCGATGGCGCCCTTGGGGAACGGCTTGTCGGCTGGGCGATCCGGGCCGGCGTAGTAGCTGCGGATGAGCTGGAATTTCTCGTCCTGCGTCATCTGCGCCAGCAGCAGCTTCGCGCGCGCGTCCGGCGACAGCGTGACGTTGCTCCAGGGCTTGCTCGCGGGCGTTTCGGCGATAGCGGTGGCCATGCAGCCACTCAGTCCCAACATGATCGCGTACCGCAGTACGGCTCCTGCCTTGCGCTTCATTCGACCTCCAGGGGATGTGGGCGTGCCGATGCGCTCGCCTCGGCATCACACGACGCGCGCGTATACTCGCGAGCCTCGGGGTTTCGAGTATGCATGAAACGCCGTCCCCACTGTCGTACACGGAGCCCACCCATGAATATGCGTCCCCTTGGCCGTTCCCCGCTCTATGTCGCCCCGCTGGCGTTCGGTGGCAATGTCTTCGGCTGGAGCGCCGACGAGCAACGCTCGTTCGAGCTGCTGGACGCCTTTGTCGATGCCGGCTTCAACCTGATCGATACCGCGGATGTCTATTCCGCCTGGGTGCCTGGCAACCGTGGCGGCGAATCGGAAACCATCATCGGCAAATGGCTCAAGCGCAGCGGCAAGCGCGACAAAGTGGTGATCGCTACCAAGGTGGCCAAGTGGGCCGAGCACCCGGGCCTCTCGCCGGTGAACATCAATCAGGCCATCGACGGTTCGCTCAAGCGCCTGCAGACCGACTACATCGACCTATACCAGGCACATGAGGACGATGCCTCGGTGCCGCTGCACGAAACGCTGGAAGCATTTGGCGCCCTGATCAAGCAGGGCAAGGTGCGCGTGATCGGCGCCTCCAACTACGGCGCGGATCGCTTCGGCGAAGCGCTCGCCCTATCGGCCAGGCTGCACCTGCCGCGCTACGAAACGCTGCAGCCGGAGTACAACCTGGTGAGCCGCAAGGGTTACGAGCAGGCGCTGGAACCGCTGGTGGTGGCCGAGAACGTCGGCGTGATCAATTACTACGCGCTCGCCAGCGGTTTCCTCAGCGGCAAATACCGCAGCGACGCCGATCTCGGCAAAAGTGCGGCACGCAGCAACGCGGTGAAGAAGTACCTCACGCCACAGGGCCTTGGCGTGCTGGCCGCACTGGACAAGGTGGCCGCCGCACATGGCGCCACCCAGGCGCAAGTGGCGTTGGCTTGGCTGATCGCACGCCCCAGCATCACCGCGCCGATTGCCAGCGCCACCAGCGTGCCGCAGCTGCAGGAACTACTGGGTGGCGTTAGCCTGCAGCTGAGCGGCGAGGAGATTGCCCTGTTGGATCAGGCCAGCGCCTGATCGACCAAATCGTTACGCGCGCGACGCTTCAGTCAATGAAGCGTCGCGCCACGTCTGCCTCAGGGCGAGGCCACGCCTTCGGCGTCGCTGCCATCCGGCGCCTCTACCTGGTAGCCCTTGCCCTTGAGGCGAGCGATCAGGCCCTTGGGTGACAGTACCTGCTCCATCGGCAACATGGCGAAGGTCTGCGCGTGCGTGTTGAGCGCCTTTTCGGCCTCGTCGATCCACATCGCCTCGGCTTTCTGCTGCACATCGCTAAAGCCCAGTTGCTTGGCAAAGCCCGCCTCGGTGATGGCGGAGATGCAGGCGTCTCGCACGTCATTCATGGGCAGCTTGCGTAACGCATCGATATCGCCAGTGGCCCATGCGTTGGCACGCTCGGTGATGCGCCCCATATCGCGCTCCACCGTATCCAGCGTGCGACCAAAACACTCGCGATCATCCATGGGCGAGGTCTTGAAGGTCTTCAGCGCACTGCGCGGCTCCTCCACCATCATGGTGTAACGCACCGTGTTAAAGGGCACGTTGTGCTTCTTGGCCAGATCACGCACGGTGTCCTTGACGCCGCCCGATGCGGTCATGCCGTGGCGTTTGATGGCCTTGTCGTACAGCTCCACCGACGCGAAGATCGGGCGCCATTTCTCGATGCTGCTATCGCTGCCCAGGTATTCCTTCTTAAGCACCAGCCAGCGTGCGTAGTCGGGCGCGGGCACCATCTGCTGCAGAGTCTGCCCATCGGGGTTCTTGCGCGCGCCAATCAATGAGGGCAGCAGGAACATCTTGCCGAAGAAGCTCGTCTTGGCCTTGAGCGACGCGGACGGCGGGCCGAGCACCTCCTGTGAACCGGCGATGGCTTGATCCACCTCGTCGGTTTTCCATTCGATGTGCTCGGGCAGGGGCGAGAGCGTACCCAGCACCCACATCACGTGATCGCCCTTGCTCACTTTCCACAGACCCGGGCCAGGCTGCACGCCACTGACCGTCACAGCTTCCAGGTTGGTGACGGCGGCCGTGGATGGCGGCGCGGGCGTGGCGGTCTGCGCCCACGTGGGTGCGGCGAAAGCCAGTGCGATCAAAGCAGCAAACAACGTGGGACGCATGGAGAACTCCATCTCGAAAAGGGCGATCGACGCCCGATTATCCGTCAGTGCCCGGAACTCCACCCGGGCCACCACGGCGACTGTTCATGCGCGCCTTAGGCTTGCCCAGGGGGCGAGACGCACAGGGTCATGACAGCTGTCAGCGCGAAAAGTTGATAAGCCGCTCTGCCGGCGCTTATCGGCGGTTGCCAAGCTAGCGTCGTCAACCCGCCAAGGAAGCCCAGTTATGCGACACCTCAGGATCATGGTCGTCTCCGCCGCCCTCGCCAGCGGCCTGCTCGCCAGCTTGGCCCTGGCCCAATCGCAAGCCGCCGACGCCATGCGCCAGCCCGCCGCGCTGCAGGCGGACGAGCTGTTCTGGAAAACCTTTCATGGCGGCGACTACGCCGCCATCCAGCCCGCCCTGGAGGCCGCCACTGCCGCCTACCTGCGCAACCCCAACGACGCCACCACGGCCGCCCACGTCGGCTGGCTGCACATGTGGCGCGTGTCCGAGCGCCAGCGCCTGGAACGCGCACCGGCCAGCATCACCGATGACCTGGTGCTGGCGCGCAAGTATTTCCAGCGCGCGGTGGACCTGGCTCCGGAGGACGCACGCTTTCGCGGCTTCCTCGCCAGTGCCATGCTCGCCGAAGCGCAGCTCGACCGCGACACCGCGCTGCGTGAACAAGCCGCCGCGCACATGCAGCAGGCGGTAAAGGCGTGGCCCGCATTCAACCTGTTTACCGCGGGCTACGTGGCAAGCCATCAGCCGGCGGACAGCGAGGGCTTCAAGCAGGCGCTGGAACAGCAGTGGCAGAACATGGAAGTGTGCGCGCACACCGCGCTGGATCGCCATGGCGCGAACCTCGATGCGTTCACCCAAGCCATGGCCACCTATCGCGCCGACACGCACGACGCGCGCGCCTGCCGCAACTCCACCGCGGCACCACACAACGAGGAGGGTTTTTTCCTCAACATGGGCGACATGCTCACCAAGTCGGGCGACTGGCAGACCGCGCGCAAGATCTACGCGCTGGCGCAGCACTCATCCGGCTATGCGAGCTGGCCTTATCGGGAGGTGCTGGAGCAGCGCATGCGCGATGCGCAGGCCAATGTGGTCGCGTTCAATGCATCGCTAGCGCCCGGCCAGAAGGCGGCGACGCCGATCATGCTGTCCAGCCGATTCTCCTGCATGGGTTGCCACCAGCAGTGAGTGCGCCGACTCAATGTGCCCATGCGTGCTGCGCCAGGCTGGCCAGCACGCACCACAGCACGGCGACCCAGGCCGGCCTCCGCGCGACGGTAAGCATCAGGAAACCACACACCGCGATCACCACATCGGCCAGGTTGGCCACCGTGCCGGTCCACACCGGGCGATACAGTGCCGCCGCCAACAAGCCCACCACGGCCGCGTTGATCGCCGCCACTGCACGCACGGCCTCCGCGCGCGAGGAAAGTCGCTGCCAGAACGGCAGCACGCCGGCGAGCAGGAGAAAGCCGGGAAGAAAGATCATCAGCAAGGCGAGCAGTGCACCAGCGATGCCACCCTGCCCGTCCATCACCTGGCTGCCCAGGTACGCCGCGAGCGAAAACATTGGGCCCGGCATGGCCTGCGCCGCGCCGTAGCCGGCGAGGAAGCTGCCTTCGCTTACCCAGCCTGGCTCGACCAGGGCCTGGCGCAACCAGGGCAACACCACGTGCCCCCCGCCGAACACTAACGCGCCCGCGCGATAGAACGCCGCACCCACCTGCACATACCACGCACCGTGCGTACCGATGCCCAAGGCAAGCACCAGCAGCAGTGCATAGAGCCAAAGCCAGCGCGACGCGGTGCGCGTGCCATAGCCCATGATCGGCACGGCATCGTGATGCACACCCACGCCACGGCACAGCCACGGCCCGCATGCCGCCGCCACGGCGATGACGGCCAGCTGCATCCAAGCCTGCGACCACCACAGCAAGATCGCGCAAGCGACCACGGCCACCAGGCGACGCGGCGCGTCTGGCGCGAGTGAGCGCCACATGCCCCACACCCCCTGGGCGATCACCACCACCGCCACCAGCTTCAAGCCATGCAACAAGGCCTGGCCCCACGCGCCCTGCAAGTAAGGAGCCCACGCGGCAAAGCCGAGCATCAACAGCGCCGATGGCAGGGTAAAACCGATAAAGGCCGCGATGGCGCCTTTCCAACCGGCGCGCAACAAGCCAATGGCAAAACCCAGCTGACTGCTAGCCGGGCCCGGCAGGAACTGGCAGAGCGCCAGCAACTGGGAGAAACGCGCGTCATCCAGCCATTGGCGGCGTTCCACGAACTCGTGGCGGAAATATCCCAGATGCGCAATGGGCCCACCAAACGAGCGCAGCCCCAACCCGAGAAAGGCCAGCAACACTTCGCCGGCCCGGCCCGGGTGCGCTGGCGCAACGACGTTCTGGGAAGGCGTGGACATGGCGCGCAGGGTAGCGCAGATATCTTGCAGGTCGGTGCTTTGGGGGCGGCTGGTTGTCGTGGCGCGTTGCGGACATGAGGGCTACGGCATGATGGGGCCGCTATGCCGCTAGAACACGAAAGGCACTGGATTCCCGCTTTCGCGGGAATGACGACCGGAGGGGCGAGGCATGTCCAGGATCAACCGTCCGCCGTGCTCATCAAATACAGAGCGACATCTCAGGGGACGATGCCTTTGCCTGTCATTCCCGCGAAAGCGGGAATGCAGCGCCTTCCAACAGCCGAAGAGCTAGTCATCCAGCGCCTTCCAGTAGCCGAACCTGATCACTCAAAAGCGATCAACCATCGTCGGGCCACTCATCCAGCTACCTTGCTAGCGAAGGACTGACCGCGAAAGGTCCTAACTCCACCGGTGAAGGAACGCGTCCAACCTTCAAAGCGAACCCACATCACAGGCCAATCCACGCAAAGAAAAAGGCCGCTTGCGCGGCCTTTTTCTACCTACCTCAACCAAGCAATCAGCCCAGCGTGGCGAGCGCGTCGTTGAAAGTCTGGCTGGGACGCATGGCGCGGCTCACCAACCCCAGGTTCGGGTGGTAGTAGCCCTGGATCTCCACCATCTTGCCCTGGGCGCCGTTCAATTCGCCCACGATCTTCGCCTCGTTCTCGGTGAGCAGCTTGGCGAGCGGCGCGAACTTGGCCTTGAGCGCGGCGTCGTCATTCTGCGCGGCCAGCGCCTGCGCCCAGTACATGGCGAGGTAGAAGTGACTACCGCGGTTGTCCAGTTCACCCACCTTGCGGGCCGGCGACTTGTTGTTGTCGAGGATCTTGCCGTTGGCTTCGTCCAGCGTCTTGGCCAGCACCGCCGCTTCCTTGTTGCCGTAGCGGTTGCCCAGGTGCTCCAGCGAGGCGGCCAGTGCGAGGAACTCGCCCAGCGAATCCCAACGCAGGTAGTCCTCTTCCAGGAACTGCTGCACGTGCTTGGGCGCTGAGCCACCCGCGCCGGTTTCGAACAGGCCGCCACCGGCCATCAGCGGCACGATGGAGAGCATCTTGGCGCTGGTGCCCAGCTCCATGATCGGGAACAGGTCGGTGAGGTAATCGCGCAGCACGTTGCCGGTCACCGAGATGGTGTCCTGGCCCTTGCGGATGCGCTCCAGGGAGAAGCGCGTGGCTTCCTCCGGCGACAGGATGCGGATGTCCAGGCCGCTGGTGTCGTGATCCTTGAGGTAACGCTCGACCTTGGTGATCAGCTCGCGATCGTGCGCACGCGCACTGTCGAGCCAGAACACCGCCGGCGTGCTGGACAGGCGCGCACGCGTCACGGCGAGCTTCACCCAATCCTGGATCGGAGCGTCCTTGGTCTGGCACATGCGCCAGATGTCGCCCGCTTCCACCGACTGTTCGAGCAGCACGTGGCCAGCCTCGTCGGTGACCTTGACCACACCGTCGCCGGTGATCTGGAAGGTCTTGTCGTGCGAGCCGTATTCCTCGGCGGCCTGCGCCATCAGGCCCACGTTGGGCACGCTGCCCATGGTGGACGGATCAAACGCGCCATTCGCCTTGCAGTCCTCGATCACCACCTGGTACACGCCGGCGTAGCAGCGGTCGGGGATCACCGCCTTGGTGTCCTGCAGCTTGCCTTCGGCGTTCCACATCTTGCCGGAGTCGCGGATCATCGCCGGCATCGACGCGTCGATGATCACGTCGCTGGGCACGTGCAGGTTGGTGATGCCCTTGTCGGAATTGACCATCGCCACAGCCGGGCGCTGCGCGTATTCGGCGGCGATGTCGGCGAGAATCTCGTCCTGCTTGGCCTGCGGCAGCGCGCCGAGGCGGGCGTACAGGTCACCGATGCCGTTGTTGGCGTTGAAGCCCACGCTCTTGAGCGTGTCGGCGTGCTTGGCGAGCACGTCCTTGTAGAACTCGTTGACCACGAAGCCGAACATGATGGGGTCGGAGACCTTCATCATCGTGGCCTTAAGGTGCAGCGAGAACAGCACGCCCTGCTGCTTGGCTTCCGCGATCTGCGCGTCGATGAAGGTGGCCAGCGCCTTCTTGCTCATCACGGCGGCGTCGATGACCTCGCCGTCCTTCAGCGCGGTCTTTTCCTTGAGCACGGCGTGGCTGCCGTCCTTGCCGAACCACTCGATCTTGACCGTGGTGGCCTTGGCGACGGTGGTGGACTTTTCGCTACCGTAGAAGTCGCCGCCCTCCATGTGGGCCACGTGCGTCTTCGAATCCTTGCTCCAAGCGCCCATCTTGTGCGGATGCTTGCGCGCGTAGTTCTTCACCGAAAGCGGCGCGCGGCGGTCGGAGTTGCCTTCGCGCAGCACCGGGTTCACCGCGCTGCCCTTGACCTTGTCGTAGCGCGCCTTGACGTTCCAGTCGGCCACGTCCTTGGGCTCTTCCGGGTAATCGGGCAGCGCATAGCCCTGGCCCTGCAGTTCCTTGATGGCGGCCTTGAGCTGCGGCATCGAGGCGCTGATGTTGGGCAGTTTGATGATGTTGGCGTCCGGCGTGGTAGCCAGCTGGCCCAGCTCGGTCAGGTCATCGGCAATCTTCTGGTTGTCCGGCAGGATGTCCGGAAACTGCGCCACGATGCGACCGGCCAGCGAAATATCGCGCGTCTCCACCGCGATGCCGGCGGTGCCGGTAAACGCCTTGACGATGGGCAGCAGCGACTGCGTGGCGAGGTACGGCGCTTCGTCCGTGAGCGTGTAGATGATCTTGGGCGTATTCGACATGGTTTCTTATGACCTCGCTGGCATGACCTAAAGTGGCGGCGCGCCCAAGGCGGGCTGCGTGCGCGCGGAGCGCCCGTGGCGCCCAAGCGAATTCACATGGGGCCGAAAGGCGCGAACCAAACCCCCTTATTGTCGCGATTTCGCGGAGGGCTAGGAAGCGCAACGACCAACCATGCGTAACGGTATGGGCCCAAAGGGCATTTCCCGCGTCCGTCGGGCCGGTCATGCCGGCAGCGACGCGTCGGGAACGACGCGCTTAAGCGCCTTCGGCGGCCGGCAGGGCTCGCCCCTTGCGGTGACGCGCGCGCCACGCCTGCCAGCGATCAGACAGGCAGGAGAAGATCACATACAGCGCAGGTGTGCTGAGCAGGGTCAGGCTCTGCGAGATGAGCAGGCCGCCGATGAGTGCGATACCCAGCGGGCGACGCAGGTCGGAGCCTTCGCCCAGGCCCACCGCGATGGGCACAGCGGCGAGAATGGCGACCATGGTGGTCATCATGATGGGGCGGAAGCGCACCATGCTGGCCTCGTAGGCGGCATCTTGCGGAGAAAGGCCGCGCTCGCGGCGCGCCACCAGCGCAAAGTCGATCATCATGATGGCGTTTTTCTTGACGATGCCGATGAGCAGCACCAGCGCGATCTGCGCGATCACCGATAGATCGGTGTTGGTGAGCCATAGCGCGGCCAGCGCGCCCACGCCTGCCGCGGGCAAGGTGGAGAGAATGGTGACGGGGTGGATCAGGCTTTCGTACAGCATGCCCAGCACGATATAGACCGTAACGACCGCGCCAAGCAGTAACCACAGCATGCCGCTCTGCGACTGCTGGAAGCGGCGAAAGTCGCCACCGATGTTGATGCGGATATTGCCGGGCAGGCGCATTTGCGCGCCGGTCTGCTGGATGATCTGCAAGGCCTCGCCCATGCTCACGCCGGGTGCGAGGTTGAAGCTCATGCTCATGATGGTGTACTGGTTTTCGTGCGTGATCTGGGTGGGCGCCAAGCCCGGTTGCTGACGCGCGAAGGCGGTAAGCGGCACCATCTTGCCGCTGTTGCTGGCCACGTAGATTGCATCGATGGCGGCGGGCGTGGCGGTTTGGTTGGGCAGCGCGTTCACCACCACTTTGTACTGGTTGAGGTCGGAGTAGATCGTGCTGATCTGGCGCTGACCAAACGCGTTGTACAGCGCGCCATCGATGGTGCCGATGCCTACGCCAAGGCGCGCGGCCTTGTCGCGATCGATCACGATGTTCTGTTGCAGGCCGGCATCGTCAATGTCACTGCCGACGTCCTTGAGCTTAGGGTTTTTCTTCAGCTCGGCGACCAGTTTGGGTAGCCACTCTTGCAGTTCGAGCGGGTCGTCGCCTTGCAGGGATACCTGGTATTGCGCGCCCTGGCTGGTGCCGCCACCGCCGCCGAAGCTGGGCAGATCCTGGATGGGGCGCAGGCGCACGTTGAGGTCGGGGTAGCGCGATGCCTTGGCGCTCAAGCGCGCGAGCACGGTGAAGGTGTCGTCCTTGCGGCCTTCGGCGTGGGTTTTCAGTTCAATGTCGAACGTGCCGGAGGCGCCTTGGCGGCTACTGCCCAAGCGCGAGCCGACACGGGCGACGTCGTGATCCTTAAGCAGCATGTCGATAAGGCGCTGCTGGCGCGCCACGGCGTCTTGAAACGACACGGTGGCGCCGGAGGTGGCTCGGCCGCGGATGAGGCCGGTGTCCTGCTGCGGGAACAAGCTGGCCTTGACCTGGCCGAACAGCAGCACGGTGATGACGATGAGCGCCAGCGGCGTAAGCGCAAAGGCGAGTGCATGCTTGATGGAGAATTTAAGCGCACGCGAGTACACAGCCAGCATGCCGGCCTGGAATTTCTCCAGTGCAATGCCCACGCGGGTGGTGGGTTTGTCCTCTTCGTGGCTGCTGAGGAACTGGCCGCACAGCGAGGTGGTGAGCGTGAGCGACACGATGGCGGACACGATGATCGCCGCCACCAGTGTGATGGTGAACTCTTTGAAGAACAGGCCCGTAATGCCGCTCATGAATAGCAGCGGGATGAATACGGCCACCAGCGAGGCGGTGATGGAGACAATGGTGAAGCCGATCTCTCGCGCGCCAGCCAGCGCCGCCTCCATGCGCGTCATGCCTTGATCGATGTGGCGCACGATGTTTTCGATCACCACAATCGCATCGTCCACCACGAAGCCAATGGCGATCACCAGCGCCAACAAGGTGAGGTTGTTGAGCGTAAAGCCCAGGATGTACATGACAGTAGCGGCACCGGCCAGCGACAACGGCACGGCAGCGGTGGCGATAAGCGTGGGCGCCAGGCGACGCAGGAAGATCGCCATGGTCATCATCACCATGGCAAGGCTGATGAGCAGCGTGGCCTGCACCTCGTGCAGCGAGGCGCGGATGGTGGGCGTGCCGTCGAAATACGGCGTGAGCGTGGTGCCCGGCTGCAGGTAGTTGCGCAGCAAGGGCACGGCCGCCTTGACGCGATCCACCGTGCCGATGATGTTGGCGTTGGACTGCCGATACACGTACATGAGGATGGCAGGCTTACCCTGGAACCAGGCCGCCTGGTATGCGTCCTGCGTGCCGTCGTAGACCTTGGCCACATCGGACAGGCGCACCGGCACGCCCTTGTTGGAGGCGATGACCAGGCTGGCAAAGTCTTGCGCGTTGTGCAGCGAATCATTGGCCGTGACCGCCATGGTGGTTTTGCCGTCGCTGAGGAAACCTTGCGGCGAAGTCACGTTGGCGGCGGTGAGCGCGTTGCGCAGCTGGTCGGGCGACAGACCCAGCGCGTTGAGCTGGCGCAGGTTTACGTCTACACGGATGGCGGGCGTGGCGGCGCCGAGGATATCGACCTCCGACACACCGTCGAGCTGGCGCAGACGCTGCGCGAGCAGGGTGTCGGCCACATCGTAAAGATCGCGCGCCGATTGCGTGTCGGAGGTGAGTGCGAACGCGATGATGGGGTCGTCGTTGGGGTTGGCCTTTTGGTAGCTCGGCGGTGCATTGAGGCCGCTGGGCAGATCGGACTGCGCGGCGTTGATGGCCGCCTGCACGTCGCGTGCGGCCGAATCGAGGTTGCGGCCGGTTTCGAACATGAGGAACACCTGGGTGCTGCCCAACGAGCTGGACGAGCGCATGGTGTCGATGCCGGGCACCTGGCCCAGGTGGCGCTCCAACGGCGCGGCCACGGTGGAGGCCATGGTGCTGGCGCTGGCGCCGGCCTGGCTGGCCTGCACGAAGATCACCGGAAACTGCATGTTGGGCAGCGCGGCCACGCCCAGCAGCAGGTAGCAGATCAAGCCGACCGCGAACACGCCTATCGCCAGCAGGGAGGTACCGATGGGGCGGCGAATGAAGGGGCCGGAGATGTTCATACCGTCAGGAAGCCAGCAGCAACGCGCGAAACGCGGAGGTATTCAGAAGAACCGAGCGCCACATTCGGGCACACGCACGAGGGAACGTATATACCGCACATTGACTAATGAACGCATGACGGCGCGATTGGTTGATGCCGCCAGGGCGCGGCTCACGAGCTGAATGCAGTCATATCGTCCCCGCGACGGCGCAGCCGCCGAGTGATCAAGCCTTTGAAAGCAAAGGCGTGAGCTGACCCGCTGTGCGCCAGCATGGATGTCTATAGACGCACCAGGCCAAGCGACGTGACATGCGCCTCAAGCTCCGCGACGCTGCCCCACGGCAGGATCGGCGAGTTGCCGCGTTCGTCAGGCGGGTTCTGTAGCAGGCTGTCGGACCATCCACCGCAACCGGTGAGCGGCAGCAGCGGGCGATGATGCAGCCAGGCCAGGCACACCTCGGAGATGGTGCCCGCGCGACCGCCGATCACCAGGCAGGCATCGCCGGCCAGCGCCATCATGAGGTTGCGCGCATCGCCCATGCCACAGGGAATGACCACGGTGGCGGGCCAATCCGCGGCCGGCATGGTGTCAGCGGGGATGATGCTGACCACGGTGCCGCCAGCATCCACGGCGCATTGCGCGGCATGTCGCGTCGCCGGGCTGCCGCAGCCGCTCACCACGGTGATGCCGGCCTGCGCGAGCCAACGACCGGCCTGACCGGCCAGCTCGTAGGCGGCGGAGCCAGGCTCGGCGCTGCCGAGCACGCATACCTGGGGATTTCGAGCATTGCTCATGCCGTTACCTCTCGAATGGATGGACGGCCGAATGCACGACCATCGACAACACCGAAAGGGGCGCGCCGTGACGGCCGCGCCCCTTCGTGGTGGAGCCGGAGCCCGGCATGCGCCGGGCGTCCGTGCGACATTACATGGCGCCCCTGGTCTGGGCATGGGCCAGCGCGCGACGTTCGCGACGCTCGCGCAGCCAGTCGGAGAACCGCTCCATGTACAGGTAGATCACCGGGGTGGTGTACAGGGTGACCAACTGCGACAGCAGCAGACCGCCGACGATGGACACGCCCAGCGGACGACGCAGCTCCGCGCCGATGCCGTTGCCCAAGGCCAGCGGCAGTGCACCGAGCATGGCGGCGGCGGTGGTCATCATGATCGGACGGAAGCGCAGCAGGCAGGCGCGGCGAATGGCTTCGTGCGGCTTCATGCCTTCGCGCTGCGCCTCGATGGCGAAGTCGATCATCATGATCGCGTTTTTCTTCACGATACCGATGAGCAACACGATACCCACGATGCCGTCCACCGACAGGCTCATGCCGCACATGATCAGCGCGAGCAGCGCACCCACGCCGGCCGGCGGCAGGGTGGAGATGATGGTCAGCGGGTGGATGTAGCTCTCGTACAGCACGCCCAGCACGATGTAGATCACCACGATGGATGCGATGAGCAACAGCACTTCGTTGGTGAGCGAGGTGGAGAACTCCGCCGCCTTGCCGATGAACTGGCCACGCACCTGCGGCGGGAAGTTCAACTTCTGCTCTACCTCGTGGATGGCCTTGACCGCTTCGGAAAGCGAGTATCCCGGTGCGAGGTTGAACGAGATGGTCACGGCCGGCAGCTGCTGCTGGTGACTCACCACCAGCGGCGCCGTGGTGACCTCGGCGGTGGCCAGCGAGGCGAGCGGAATGGTGCCGCCCGCGCCAATGACAACGCCGGTGTTGGCCACGCCCAGGCCCGTGCTGGTGGAGGAGTTGCTTGACGCCACCTGGCCGAACGCGGTGGCGTTGCTGCCGGTGAGCGCGCCGCTGCCGTTGCTCTTCACGGTGAGCTGGTTGAGCAAGGCGGTGCTGCTGCGGAACTGGGGCGCCACCTCCAGCACTACGCGGTACTGGTTGAGCTGGGTGAAGATGGTGGAGATCTGGCGCTGACCGAACGCGTCATACAGCGTGTCGTCGATGGTCTGCACCGGCACGCCCAAGCGGCTGGCTTTTTCGCGGTCGATGGTGAGCTTGAGCGAGGAGCCCTGATCGGCGAGGTTGTTGTCCACGTCGGCCAACTCGGCACGCTCGCGCAACGCCTGGGTCATCTGGTTGGCATAGGTGGAGAGCTCGGCCGAGTTCACATCCGACATGGAGTACTGGTACTCGGTGGCCGACACGCGGCTGTCCAGCGTTACGTCCTGCACGGGCTTGAGGTACAGCGCCACGCCCGGAATGTCGGCGGCTTCTCTCTGCAAGCGCGCCACTACTTCGTCCAGGCCGTCGCGGTCGCCGCGATCCTTCAGCACGATGCTGAGCTGGCCTTGGTTGAGCGTGGGGTTGATGGAGCCGGCGCCGATGAAGGCGGCCACACCCGTTACGGCCTTGTCGCGGCGCAGAGCCTCGGCCACGGCCTTGGTGCGCTGCTCCATCTGCGGGAAGGCGACGTTTTGGTCGGCCTGCACCACACCGGTGATCAGGCCGGTGTCTTGCTCGGGCAGCAGGCCCTTGGGGATCACGATGTACAGGAACACCGTGACCACCACGGTGGCACCAGCAACCAACATGGTGAAGCGCTGATGGGCGAGCACCCAGTCCAGCGAACCTTCGTACACGTTGACCAGGCGGCTCCACCAGGTTTTCTTGCCGGCAGCGGCGTGGCGCTCGTGAGCATCGTCGCCCTCGGGCAGCGCGTCGGGCTTGAGCAGGTAGGCGCACATCATCGGCGTCAGCGTCAGCGACACCAGCATGGAGATCGCCACCGCAATGGTGAGCACCCAGGCGAACTCATGGAACAGGCGGCCGGTGACGCCGGGCATCAAAAGCAGCGGCAGGAACACGGCGATCAGCGATACCGTCAGCGACAGCACGGTAAAGCCGATCTCCTTGGCGCCGATCTCGGCCGCTTCTTTGCCGTCTTTGCCCTGCTCGATGTAGCGCACGATGTTTTCGATCATCACGATCGCATCGTCCACCACGAAGCCGGTGGCGACGGTCAGCGCCATCAGCGAGAGGTTGTCCAGCGACATGCCGGTGAAGGCCATGACGCCGAAGGTACCCATCAGCGACAGCGGCACCGCCACCGACGGAATCACCGTGGCCCAGAGGCGGCGCAGGAACACGAAGATCACCGCCACCACCAGGCAGATGGTGAGGATCAGGGTGAACTGCACGTCCTCCACGGAGGCGCGAATGGTGATGGTGCGATCGGCGAATACATCCAGGTGCACGTCGGCCGGCAACACGGCACGCAGCTGCGGCAGGATGTTCCGAATCTGCTCCACCGTCTGCACGATGTTGGCGCCGGGCTGGCGACGAATATCGAGCAATACGGCAGGCTTGCCATTGGCCCAGGCGGCAAGCTGGTCGTTTTCTACGCCATCGACCACGGTCGCTACGTCGGACAGGCGCACGGGCGCGTTGTTCTTGTAGGCGATGATGGTGTTCTTGTAATCGGCCGCGTCGGCCAACTGGTCGTTGGTGCCGATGCTGTAGGACTGGGTGGCGCCGTTGAGCGTGCCCTTGGGCGCGTTGACGTTGGCCTCGGTGAGCGCGCTGCGCACGTCTTCCATGGTGAGGCCGAGGTTGGCCAGCTGCGACGGGTTCACCTGTACGCGCACGGCGGGGCGCACGTTGCCGGCGATGGACACCAGGCCCACGCCCTGCACCTGCGAGAGCTTCTGCGCCAGGATGGAGTCGGCGTAGTTGTTCACATCGCGCAGCGGCAAGCTGTCGGAGGTGAGCTTGAGCGTGATGATGGGCGCATCAGCCGGGTTCACGCGGTTGTACACGGGCGGGTACGGCAGCGTGCTGGGCAGCGTGCCGCGCGCCTGGTTGATGGCCGCTTGCACGTCCTGCGCGGCGATGTCGATGTCACGATCCATCGCGAACTGCAGCACGATGGTGGACAAGCCCGCCGACGAGTCGGAGGTCATCATGCTCAGGCCGGAGATCTGGCCGAAGTTGCGCTCCAGCGGCGTGGTCACCAGCGAGGCCATGGTGGAGGCGCTGGCACCCGGGTATTGCGTGGTCACGACCAGGCTGGGCGCGTCGATTTCCGGCAGCGCCGACACCGGCAGTTGGCGGTAACCGAGGATGCCGAGCAACAGCACCGCCACCATCAACAGCGAGGTGGCGATTGGCCGGCGAATAAAGAGTGTGGAGAAGCCCATAGGTATGCCGTCTATAAGTGGCTGTCAGCTCGCCCAGGCGATCCGGCAAAGGAGGGCCCGTAGCCGCGGCGATGCTTCATGCGTGCGCCGCTGTGCTCTGGGGCGCGGCGACCGTTGGGTCGCGCGCCCCTTGTCCTGCGTCCGTGCTTAGCCGCGGCGACCGCCGCCGCCCTGCTTGGCCTGCTTCTTGGCCTTGTCCATCTCGGCCGCGGTGGGCGCTGCCGGCACTTCACCCGGCTTGAGCGCCTTGACCTTGCTGCCCGGCTTGAGACGGAACTGGCCTTCGGTGACCACTTGTTCGTTGAGCGCCAGGCCCGAACCGATCATCACATGGCTGTCGCCCACTTCACCGGCGACCTTCACCGGCTGCATCTTCACCGTCTGGTCTTGCTGCACGAGGTACACGTAGTCGCCATCGGGGCCACGCTGCACCGCCTGCGCCGGAATCACCAGGCCGCCGGCCACGGTGCGCACTTTCAGGCGCACGTTGACGAACTGGCCCGGCCACAGGTCGCCCTTGGGGTTCTGGAACACCGAGCGCAGCTTGAAGGTGCCGGTGGTGGTGTCGATCTGGTTGTCGATCACGTTGAGCTGACCATCGTCGGCGATGGTGTGTGCGTCGGCGCGATCGAGCGCCAGCACTTCCAACGGGTCGCCGCCGCTGGCTGCCTTGCGTACCATTTCCAGGTTCTGCTCGGGCAGGTTGAAGGTCACGTAGATCGGGTGAATCTGGGTCAGCGTGACCACGGCGGTGGTGGTGGTGACCACGTTGCCCGGGTCCACGTTGCGGATGCCCGCCACGCCGTCGATCGGCGAGACGATGCGGGTGAAGTCGAGGTTGACCTTGGCCGAGCGCACCGCGGCCTTGTCGGCGGCCACGCTGGCGGACAGGTTGGCCACGGTGTTGCGATAGGTATCCATGTCGAGCTGGGCCACATAGCCCTTGGCCACCAGCGCCTCATTGCGCTTGAGCGTGCTCTGGGCGGTGGCGAGCTGGGCCTCGTCCTGCTGCTGCTTGGCCACGGCCTGGTCGTAGGCGGCCTGGAAGGTGCGCGGATCGATCTGCGCGAGCAGGTCGCCCTTCTTCACTTCCTGGCCTTCCTTGAAGTTGATGCTGAGCATCTGGCCGCTCACCTGCGGGTTCACGGTGACGGTGTTGAGCGCCTGTACGGTGCCCAGCGCGGTCAGGTAGACCGGCACATCCTGCTTGACCACGGATTCCACGGTGACCGGCACCGGTGGCGTGTCCTGGCCGTTCTGATCGCCTGACTTGCCCGCCCCACCATGTTGACCGCGACTCTGCCCCTGCGCCCCATCCTCGGCGCCCGGCTTATGCAGCAGACGGAAGCCCACGGCTCCCACCACGATCACGACCACAACGGTCAGCGCGATCTTCCAAAAACGCGACATGAAAAACTCCCAGAAAAAGACGGCGGGCCACCCGACCCCACCGGCGCGCTCACGCGCCTGACTTGTACGTCGAGTGAAAGGATAGGGGCAGTTCAACGAAATTGGACAATGCCAGTTGACATGGGTGCCCCATGACCGATGGCAGGGTTTTGTGAGGTTATCCCGTCAAAATGACGAAATAAGTTTGAAATCAGCGTTCTCCGTGAGTTCCCGGGGCAGCGACAAAGCGCCCTGAAAACTCCTGCTGGCTTCGTCTATACTCGGCGAATTGTTGTCTGAACCAAAGCCCAACCCCGGTCGAAAGACCATCCATTAGATTATGGAGTGATTGCGTGAGCGGTTCCCTGACCAAGTCCGACCAGAGTTTCATGCGCAGCTTCTCGCTGCTGATCGCGGGTCTGAGCGTGTTGACGCTGCTGCTGATCGGCGGCGCATGGTGGATTTACGACAACGAGCCCAAGGAAACCAATCCGCAGGCTACCCAGCAGGTGGCCCAGCGCATCGCGCCGGCCGGCGCGGTGTATGCCGGCGACACCGGTCGCGCCGCCATGCAGGCCGCGCAAGAGGCTGCCGCCAAGGCCGCTGCCTCGCAGGTCGCCTACGGCGGCAGCACCGATGGCAAGACCATCTACGACAACCTCTGCCACAGCTGCCACACGGCGGGCGTGGCTGGCGCGCCCAAGCTGGGCGACAAGTCCAACTGGGGTCCACGCATCGCCCAAGGTCTGGACACCTTGGTCAAGCATGCCGTCGATGGCTACAAGGGCCCGGATGGCAACATGATGCCGGCCAAGGGCGGCAACCCGGCCCTGACCGAAGAGCAGGTCAAGAACGCCGTGCACTGGATCGTGGACCAGGCGAAGTAAGCCTTACCCTCACCCCAAAAGAGCCGCCCTTGAGGCGGCTTTTTTGCTCACACGGCCAGATGCGGCGCGCTCTGGGTGTCGATCCAGTGGCGGGCAAAGCCCTGCAATTGCGGGAAGAACACCTCGAAATGGGCCTGCAGTGGCCGCTCCAAACCAGCCAGCACCGGCATGGCCTCACCGACCGGGTTGCTGCGCCGCAGGCGCCGGGAAATGCCATCCAGCGCAGCCGCCAGTTCTTCCGGGCGGGCGTAGCCGGCCGGCAGGGCATGCGCCTCCATGTAACGGCGAAAGCGCAGTAAATCCGGGGGCAACAAGGCGGCGTGGCGATCCAGCAACTCGCGCACGCCGCGCGAATACAGCTCCAGCCCGCGAGTGCTCCAGCGCGGAAATTCGCGCGCCAGCAGGTGATCGAACCACATGTCGAGCAGGATGCCGCCATAGCGCCGATACGGTGCGGGCAGCAGCGCGCGGGCCGCGGCTACCTCGGGGTGCTGGTCGGTATACACGTCGATGGCCCGATGCAGGCGAATACCTGCAATGACCCGCGCGGGCAGCGCTGGGTCAGGCGTGCCGTGCACGAAATCGCCCATGAGACCACCCAGTTGCAGCGCCTCGTCGTCGCCCGCGAGCAGGGTGTGGGCCAGGTGATTCACGCCCACCCCCGAGGCCGGTCCGACCGGCCACCCCACGTGGCGGTTATCATCGTGTGCATGAATCCTGTCACCTTACCCACCCAGCCTGAGCAATTTCCCGAGCAGGCCACCAGCTTCGCGCTGGAAGGCCCGGCCGGCAAGCTCGAAACGATCACCGACGTCGCCATTCCCGAGGACGCTCGCCGCGGCACCGCCGTTATCTGCCATCCGCATCCGCTGCAGGGCGGCACCATGCACAACAAGGTGGTGACCATGGTGGAGCGCTCGCTGCGCGAATCGGGCCTGGATACGGTGCGCTTTAACTTTCGCGGCACGGGGGAGTCCGAAGGTAGTTACGACCACGGCAACGGCGAGGGTGACGACCTGGCGGCCGTCGTGGCCTGGGTGCGTCACGTGCGCCCGCACGACGCGCTGTGGCTGGCGGGCTTCTCCTTTGGCAGCTACGTTTCCATCCGCAATGCCGTGCGCCTCCATGCCGATGCCTTGATCAGCATCGCCCCGCCCGCCGGTCGCTGGCCTTTCGAAGGCTTCGCATTGCCCAGCAGCCCCTGGCTGGTGGTGCAAGGCGAAGAGGACGAAGTGGTGGACCCGCAGGCCGTGTTCGACTGGATCGATGGCATGGAGCGCAAGCCCGAGCTGGTACGCATGCCCGAGACCAGCCATTTCTTCCATCGTCGCCTGATGGACCTGCGTGGTGTGGTCAAGCACGCCATCCAGCCTTGGCTGCCCCCGCTGCGTCAGGACTGACGCCCCGATTTCGCCCGACCCGGCGCCCGCTCCAAGCCGGCGCCCCGAGAAAGTGTCGTACCCATGAGTGATACACCGCAGCTCGCGCCGAGTGCGCGCTACCTCGAAGGCGTCCAGGCCCACCGCTGGGAGGCCGACCCCGCGCAGCAGGCGCTGTTGCCGGAATTCGACCGCATGCACGCCGCGCTATGCGCCAGCGCCGGCCAGAGCAACGGCGGCGGCCTGTTCGGGCGGATCAAGTCGCTGCTCGGCAACGAAACGCGCGAGGCCGTGCCGGGCTTGTACCTGTGGGGCAGCGTGGGGCGCGGCAAAACGTTCCTGATGGACCTGTTCGTCGCCAGCCTGCCGCATGGCGTGGCGCTGCGCCGGCACTATCACCGCTTTATGGGCGAGGTGCATGAGCAATTGCGTGCACTGGGCGAACGCCAGGACCCGCTGCTGGATGTCGCCGCCAACCTCGCCGCGCGCTGCCGGGTACTGTGCTTGGATGAGTTCCTGGTGAACGACATTGGCGATGCGATGATCCTGGGCACCTTGCTGCAGGCACTGTTCGATCGCGGCGTGACGCTGGTGACCACCTCCAACACCGCACCGGCCAACCTGTACAAGGATGGCCTGCAGCGCGCGCGTTTCCTGCCTGCCATTGCGCTGATCGAAACGCGTTGCCACGTGGTGCAGATGATTTCCGCGCGCGACTGGCGCCTGCGCGCCCTCACCCAGGCGCCGGTGTACCACACACCGCCCGGCGCGGAAGCGGAACGCGCGCTGGCGCGCATCTTTGCCAGCCAGGCGGAAGGCACGGTGGAAGACGGTGGCGAGATCGTGCTCAACGACCGCGCCATTCCGCTGCGCAAGCGTGCGGAGAATATTCTGTGGTTCGAGTTCGCCGCGCTGTGCGAAGGCCCGCGTGCGGTGTCCGATTACATCGAGCTGGCCAAGGCCGGCCCGGCAGTAATCGTATCCAACGTGCCGCAGTTCACGGTGTACTCGGAAGACCCCGCACGCCGCTTCGTATTGCTGGTGGACGAGTTCTACGACCGCCGCGTCAAGCTCATCCTGTCCGCCGCTGCCCCCATCACCGAGCTGTACGATGGCGAGCGCCTGCGTGCGGAGTTCGGGCGCACCGAGTCGCGCCTGATCGAGATGCAGAGCGAGGAGTATCTCGCCAGCCCGCACTTGCCTTGAGGTCGCTCGCGGCGTGCCACGCAAGCGTTGGCACACCGCATTTGCGCCACCTCATCGCATGCCTACTTGCTGCGTACTTGCACGTCGGTCAGCGCGGGCGGCGTACCGCAGCGCCCCGCGCGCAAGCCGCCCAGAAACGCATGGGTGAGCGCGAGCGTCGCCGCTTCGGTGCGGCTGGATGTGCCGCGCCCTGCGAAGTTCATGTGCGTGCTGCCATCGATCACGCCCAGCCAGTGGCAACCCGCCCCCAACCCGTCGAAGGCTTGCGTGCGCCAACGGTAATCACCATCCAGGCCGCCATCCTGCGTACCGGTGATCAGCAACATGGGCGCATGGATGGGCGCCCATGCGCCCTCGGGAAACACCCGGCCCGGGCCTTCGGGCGACAAGGCCACATAGGCATCGAAGCCACCTTCGCCCTGCACGCCGAGCCGATTGTGCGCACCGGCCTCCAACATCACTGTTACCGCGCCCATGGAGTGACCGAGTAACACGCGATAGGGCGCATGGCAGCGTTGCTCGGCCCATTGGCGGGCGGCATCGATATCCATGAAGCGGGCGCGGTACGCGTCGGCATCGGTAACCAGCGCGCCCACTCCGTCCTTGATGTTGCGTTGCGCGCGAATATCCGCGAACAACGGCGCCGCGCCGCTTTCGTGATGTCCCATCACGATCACTCGCCATCCATCAGCGCGCAGCCCGTTGGCCAAATAGCCATAGCCGCGTTCGCTGCCACCGGCACCGTGCGAGATCAACGCCAATGGAGGGCAGGAGTTTGCGGCATTCGTAGGTTCATACACCTCCAGCGGTGTCATTGCGCCATCGGCGCGTGGCACCTGCACCGCGTCGGCCGCGCCTGCGAGGCCGGCCCAAGCCCATAGCATCCACCACAGCAGCATCCGTCCCGACGTACGCATACGTGTCTCCCACGGAGGACCAGGCGCCACACTAATCGCCGGAAAGCGCTGCGTCATCCCTGCACGAGACACAACTGGTAAGTTCACGGCCTTCGATCCACGGGAGTCACCATGTCCATCCTGCTTGCCCTTGCCCTGCAGCTGAGCCCCGGCGCGAGTCCGGATTTCCACGCGCGCGTTACCCAAGCCAAGCTGGCCGAAGGTGCCGCCAGCGGCCCCGCCTACCAAAAGCAGATGTGGGATCGCATCGGCAACCCCACCACCGACGCCTACAAGTCGTGCATTGCCAGCAACACGCCCGCCGACAAGTCGCCCTTTACCCTGGTAGCGGACGTGCAGAGCGACGGCCGCCTGGCGCGCATCGAGGTGCAGCCGCAGACGGCAGTGGCCAAGTGCATGGCCGGGCAGTTCGCCAGCTGGACGCTGCCTGCGCCACCGGCCCAGCCGGTGCCCTACCCGGTCGAGATCGATTTCAGCGTAAAGAAATAGCCGATTCGGCCGATTTGTTAAGCGAAGGAACGCCCATGGCTGGCCACTGATGGCCTTCCATTTGTGGCATTGCGGGCCATGACATCGCTGAAGTAGCCTCCAAGCGCTTGGGGATGTAACGCCGTTCCAATCAGGGGTGAACACGCGATGCATACGACCATCGAGCCGGATCTGGCCCAGGATGAGGCCAGGTCATCGGCCACCGCGCCTGCCGTCGACCGGGCGACTTCTTCGGTTTCTCCGGAAGGCTTTGCCGTTCCCGGCTTCGATGCCGTGGTACGTATGGTCACGCGCTCCTTGAACGTGCCGCTCGTGTCGCTGGTGCTCCACAGCGGCACCGCCTATTGGTTCGCCGACGGCGCCGAACTGCCCAGTCACCATCCACGCGCGCTGCATCCCTTGCACTTGGAGGCCGCGCGTACGCCCAAGGCCAACGTGGTGCTCGACACCCTGCACGATGATCGCTTTCGCGACGCGACGCTGGGCCTGGCGGCGGGCCCCGGCCCGGTTCGCTTTTTCGCCAGCGAACCGGTCTACACCCTCACCGGGCAGCAGATCGGCGCGCTGTGCGTGATGGACCTGGCGCCACGCTCCGAACTCAATGAGGCCGAACAAGTGGCGCTGCGCGATGCGGCCTCGTTGGTGGGCGCGGGCGTGGTGCTTCGCAGTTATCTCGGCCGCACCGACCCTATCACCCAGTTGCCGCATCGTTTCGCCTTTTTCGACGACCTGCGTCGCCATCTGCATGAGCGCATGCCACATGCGTGGGTCATCGCCATCGACGTGGCGCCGGCGCAGCGCTTCAACGCGTTCACGCGCGCCATGGGTCACGCCTACGCGGATGAACTGATGCGCGCGGTGGCCTATCGCGTGATGAACTGGGTGCCGCCGGAAACCAGGCTCTATCAGGTAGGCACCACCCGCTTCGCCATTGTGTTGCCGGAACAGCACTCGCTGGCCGACCCTACCTGCCTGGATGAATTGGTAGCGCGCCTGCGCGAGCCGTACGACTGCCTGGGCATTCCGCTCACCATCCAGCCGGGCGTGGGCCTGCTGAAGATCGACATGAGCCACCTGCGCGGGGGCGATCCCTTGCGACTGGTGATCAACGCCTCGTTCGCTGCCCAGCACAGCGTGCGCGGCTGGGCTGTCTACGATCGCCAGCAGGATGAGCAGCAGCGGCAGGAGTTTTTCCTCGTTACCGAATTGGCTGCGGCACTTACCGAGCGCGCCGAGCTGGATCTGCACTACCAACCGCGCATCGACCTGGATAGTGGACGCTGCGTGAGCGTGGAGGCACTGGCGCGCTGGCAGCACCCTACCCTGGGCATGATCCCACCCAGCCAGTTTATCGCCCTGGCCGAACGCGCCGGCTTGATGCGCACCTTGACCCAATGGGTGCTCGAACACAGCGTGGCGCAACTGGCGCGTTGGCGTCGGCAGGGCCTGGATATCAAGCTGTCGCTCAACGTATCCAGCACGGACCTGGGCGCGGACTTGGTGAGCCGCGTGCAGGCCGTGGCCGAGGAACACAAGATCGGCCTGGATGCCCTGGAGCTGGAGTTCACCGAAAGCACGCTGATGGAGCACAGCGCCACCACGCGCCGCCACCTTACCGCGCTGCGCCAGTTGGGCGCAGGCATCGCCATCGACGATTTCGGCACCGGCTACAGCAACCTCGCCACGTTGCGGCAAATGCCAGCCACGAGCTTGAAGATCGACCAGTCGTTTGTACGCGGCATGGGCACCAGCCAACACGATGAAGCCATCGTGCGCTCGGTGGCGGAGCTGGCCCGAAGCCTGGGCTTTCGCGTGGTGGTGGAGGGTGTGGAAACCCAGCAGTTGTACGACAGCGTGTTGGGCATGGCCTGCGACGAGGCGCAAGGCTTCCACATTGCGCGCCCGATGCCGGCCGATGAATTGCCCGCGTGGCTAGCTAGCCACGGCACGCTGCCCTCGCGCAGTTGGCGTTGAAAGATCAGGGCGCGGCGGCGCCCTGTGCCAGCTCTTCGCACATGGCTTCGCGCATCAGGTATTTCTGCACCTTGCCCGTTACCGTCATGGGAAACGCATCGACGAACCGCACGTAGTGCGGCACCTTGAAATACGCCAGGTGATGCCGGCAGTAGCTCTGGATTTCCGCTTCGGTGGATTGGCTGCCCTCGCGCAGACGAATCCACGCGCATACCTGCTCGCCGAACTTGACGTCGGGCACACCAAATACTTGCACGTCCTGCACCTTGGGATGGGTGTAGAGGAATTCCTCGATCTCACGCGGGTACACGTTCTCCCCGCCGCGAATGATCATGTCCTTGAGTCGCCCCACAATGGTGCAGTAGCCATCGTCGTCGAGCACGGCCAGATCGCCGGTGTGCATCCAGCGCGCGGCGTCGATCGTCTCGCGCGTGCGCGCTTCGTCCTCCCAATAGCCGAGCATCACCGAATAGCCGCGTGTGCATAGTTCGCCCGGCATGCCGCGCGGCACGACGTGGCCCTGCTCGTCCACCAGCTTTACCTCCACATGCGGGTGAATGCGGCCAACGCTGTCGACGCGGCGCCCCAACGGATCATCCAACGTGGTCTGGAAGCTCACGGGGCTGGTTTCGGTCATGCCGTAGGCAATGGTGACCTCGTGCATGTGCATCTCGCTCACCACGCGCCGCATCACTTCGATCGGGCATGGCGACCCCGCCATGATGCCCGTGCGCAAAGAGCTGAGATCAAAGCGATGAAACTCCGGGTGCTCCAGCTCGGCGATGAACATGGTGGGCACGCCATGCAAACCGGTGCAACGCTCCTCCTGCACCGCCTCCAGCGTCGCAAGCACCTCGAAGCCTTCGCCCGGGATCACCATGCACGCGCCGTGCGTAACGCAAGCCAGGTTGCCAAGCACCATGCCGAAGCAGTGATAGAACGGCACCGGTATGCACAAGCGATCCTGCTCGGTGAGGCGCATGGCCTCGCCGATGAAAAAGCCGTTGTTGACGATGTTGTGGTGGGTCAACGTGGCACCCTTGGGTGCCCCCGTGGTGCCGGAGGTGAACTGAATGTTTACCGGATCATCGAAACTCAGTTCTTCCTGCAGGGCGCGCAATCGCTCGATGGCTGATGCGTCACCGTGGTCGGTCAGGCTACGCCAAAGTCGCGTGCCCGGCGCAGGCTCCTCATCGAGCAGAATCACTTCGCGCAGCGAGGGAAGTCGCTCGGCCTTCAACTGGCCCGGCGTGGTGGTGGATAGCTCCGGCGCCAGTTCGTGGAGCATGTCCAGGTAATGCGAGGTCTTGAAGCGACGCGGCAGTACCAGCGCGCGGCAACCCACCTTGTTGAGCGCGAACTCCAGCTCATGGCGTCGGTAGGCCGGGTTGATGTTGACCAGGATGAGCCCCGCCTTGGGCGCGGCGAACTGCAACACCACCCATTCGGCACGATTGGGAGCCCAGATACCGATGCGGTCGCCGCGCTGCATGCCCAATGCCAGCAGGCCCGCCGCCACGCGCTCCACCTGAGCATGGAACTCGCGGTAACTCCACCGCACGCCTTGCGAGCGCACCACCAGCGCAGGCTGCTGCGGGTGCTGCACCGCGATACGGTCGAGCAATGTACCGACGGTATCGCCAAGCAAGGGCTGCGCGCTTACACCATGAACGTAACTTGCCGCACGCATGACCACATCCTCGGATCGGCTCCCGAGCATAGCATCGGCACTTTCCTCACTGGTGCCATGTCGACTTTGGTAGGACACGGCGCGCACCGCTACAAAAGCAGATCCTCACAGCGCTAGGATCGGGGTTCCTCCCGTGGAGTACCCGTTATGCGCCGTACCGTGCTCGCCCTTGCCATCGCGACCTTCGCCAGCGGCTTTGCCCATGCTGCCGACACCACTCAAGCCGTGAAGGACGAACTGCCGCAGGTCACCACGTGGCGGCGCGACATTCACCAGCACCCGGAGCTAAGCAATCGCGAAAGACGCACGTCGGCGCTGGTGGCGGCGCAACTGAAGAAGCTGGGGCTGGAAGTTCACACCGGCATCGCGCATACCGGCGTGATCGGCATCCTCAAGGGCGGCAAGCCTGGCCCGCGTCTCGCCATTCGCGCCGACATGGATGCGCTACCCGTCACCGAAGAGGTGGATCTGCCCTTCGCCTCCAAAGCCAAAGGCGAGTATCGCGGCAAGCCTACCGGTGTGATGCACGCCTGCGGCCACGATACGCACACGGCGATGCTGATGGGGCTGGCGACCATACTTGCGGGCATGAAGAAGGATTTGCCCGGCGAGGTTATGTTCGTGTTCCAGCCCGCTGAAGAAGGCGCGCCGGCCGGCGAAGAAGGCGGCGCGGCGCTTATGCTCAAGGAAGGCGTGTTCCGCAACTTCAAACCCGACGCCATGTTCGGCATGCACGTGGTCAGCTCGCTCAACGTGGGCACCGTGGCACTGCGACCCGGCCCCGCCATGGCAGGCTCGGATTGGTTCAAGCTGGTGGTGCATGGTCGCCAAACCCATGGCGCGATGCCGTGGAATGGCGTAGACCCTATCGTCACCTCGGCGGAAATCATCACCTCCGCGCAGACCATCGTGAGTCGCAAGCTCAACATTGGCGATCTGCCGGCCGTACTCAGTTTCGGCATTGTGGAGGGCGGCTCGCGCTACAACATCGTGCCCGATCAGGTGGAGTTGCAAGGCACGCTGCGCACCTTTGACGATGGCATGCGCCAGCAGGCTTTCGACAACCTCAAGGGCATCGCCGAGCACATCGCGGCTGCCAATGGCGCCACGGTGGAAACGCAGATTCCGGTGGGTGACAGCAACCCGGTGTTGGTGAACGATCCGGCGCTTGCCGCGCGTGTGCGCACCAGCATCGGTAAAGCTATCGGCGCCGCTAACACCATCGAGGCCAAGCCGTGGATGGCATCGGAAGACTTCGCCTACTTCGCCAAGGAAGTACCAAGCGTGTACTTCTTCGTCGGGGCGACGCCGCTGGGGCAGGACGCGCTGAAGGCACCCGCCAATCACTCGCCCAAGTTTTTCGTGGACGAGGGCGCACTCAAGGTAGGCATGGAGTCCATGCTGCAAGCCACGCTCGACTATCTGAGCGCCGGCAATTCCTGAGCGGCATCAACGCAGGCCATAGTGGCCCAGCACGATGGGTGCCGGGCCACCGAAGAACTCCACCTTGGCCGGGGCACCGGTGCGCTCGAAGCGGTCCCGCGCCAGCCGGCGCGCTAGCTGGATGGCCGCGGCGGGGCTCAGCTTGCTGCGCACCAACTGGCGACCCAGCGTGATGCACCACGAACGTCCTTCGGCGGGGCGAATGGCATAGATGGATTCCATGACGGCGGCCTCCTGGGTGTTCGAACCTGCCGTAGTCGGCACCGTGGCGGTTGGTGGGCGCTAGGGGGGGCGCCACTAAAGGGTCACCGGGTCCGTGTGCCACCACGGTGCCGACTACGGCAGGCTCTTGAAGCGTTTCGGAACGGCAACTACGGCGTGCAAGGCGGAGGGAGTCTGTCGTCAACGGCACCGTGATGGCGGTGGGCGCAAGGGGGGAGGGCGCCACTGAGGGGTCACCGGGTCCATGATCCACCACGGTGCCGATGACGACAGACTCCGTTGCTGTAATCGATCAGGCGGGTGCGCGAGCGCTCCCCTTGAGCTCCACGCGCCGATTGGGGGCCAGGCAAGCGATCAAGCGATCGCGCTTTTTGTCCTCGCATTGCACCACTGGGTCAGCCGGGCCGCGCCCATCCACTTTCATGGTGCCCGCCGGAACGCCATGGGCGGCGAGATAGTCGCGCACTGCTTCGGCGCGTCGACGCGATAGCGCCTGGTTGTAGTGCTCGCTGCCAATGCGGTCCGTGTAGCCAGTGATCGCGATGTCCTGGATGTGGCTGGCCGCCTGCACCTGATCGAGCAGGCCGTCGAGGTTACGCTTGCCCTCGGCGCTGAGCGTGGCGCTGTCGAAGCCGAACAACGCATCGGAGGAAAGCCGAATGGTCGCCATGGGCTGTGGCTGCGCTGGCGGCGCTGGCGGTGGCATCGGCCGCTGGATCTCCAGCAGGCTCTTGCACGACTCCGGCTTCCAGTAATAGGCCTTGGAAAGGTGATGCTGATCGAACTGCACCTGGAACTGGCACTTGAACGACTGGCCATCCTCGGTACGAAACACGAAGATGTAATTCCATTTGGGTACGTCGAACACGCCCTCGCTGAAATGTGGAGCACCCAGCAAGTCATACAACTGGTGCTTGGTCATGCCCGGCGCCAGCTTGCGCAGGTTCTCGACGTTGACGAATACGCCCTCTGGCATGGTGGCGCGCGCCGGGTCGGGAAACACGGGGCCGGCCGCCTCGTCGCCGCGTGTGGCGGCCGTGCTGCAACCGTAGAGGCCGACGCTGGCTGCCAGCAGGGCCGACCACAACCATGAGTGTGCAATGTGATGACGCATGACGACTCCCCTTGATCGTTGTGCGATGAGGACGTGGCGAGCGCTATGCGCTCACCACGTCATGCCGGCGCCGATGGCCACGCCCGCGTCCCCGCGCGTGTCCACGCTGCCGCTCAGCTTGTAGACCCAGCGACCGCCCTGCGAGATGGTCGATACACCGATCGCCAGGCTCGATTCGCCGCGGAACGAACCCGCCGCCACCGCGGCCATGCTGCGACCCGGTTCGTAAGCCTGCGGCAGCCCTGCCATGGCCATGCCCGCGGCAACACCCGCGTTGGCACGGTTGCCCATGTCCTGCACCTCACCGTGCAGTTGGTTGAAACGCTGATCGGTATAGGCGGCGGCCCAGTTCTGGGCCTGCTGGATACCCGCGTTGACCTGGCCCACATTGGCCGCATCTGTTGTAGCCACACCCGCCGCCACGTTGTGCACCGTGGTGGCGCCGCTGCCGTTGCCGAGCGTGACGCTGGAGTAGTTCACGCTGCCATCGGTATTGGCGTCGTAGCGCACATTGCCCTGCTGCGACGTCGCCACACTGGCCTGCAACTGGGAAAGGTTCACCGCATCCGTGCCTTGGGTACCGGCCGCCACATTGGTGATCTGGCGGGTGCTGCTCGCACTGCCCACCGAAACCGTATTGGCGCGGTCGGCCACCGAACCCTGGCCGAGTGCGACTGATCCGTTCGCCGTAGCCGATGCCCCTTGGCCCACTGCGGTGGCAGAGGCCGCCGTGACGGAGGCGCTTTCGCCCACCGCCACCGCGTTGGTTCCCGCTGACGACACCGTGGTGTTGGCGCCCAAAGCCACGCTACCGTCGGCGTGCACTTGTGCATTGCCGCCGATCGCCGTGTCGTTGGGGCCCGCAGCGAAGGCCGCACCGCCGATCGCGGTGCCGTTGCTGCCAGCGGCGCTCGCGCCGTTACCCATCACCACGGCGTTGGCGCCACTTGCCGCGGCTGCCGGGCCAATAGCAATGCTGTTGGCGCCAGTTGCCGTGGAATCGCCCAGGGTGGAGTTCACGTTGAAGTACTTCACCGGGCCGCCGTTGTTGACCGTGCCGCCGCCGGGCTTGATGTTCTGTATGGCGTTGTAGAGGCTGTAGTTGCTGTAGACGTTGCTGGTGTCCTGCGTCCAGTGCCACATCTGGGCACCGTTGATCGCTTCGGTGCTGGTGGCGCTGATGACCCCCTGATGCAGATTGGCGAGCGTGGTGCCGTTAGTGGCACCGCCATCGGTACTGCTGGTGCCTGCGAATGTCACTGCGGCGTGCGTGGTGTCGTCGTACTGCACCGCATCGCCCAGGTTCACCACCAAGCCCTGCAGCTGCGCCACGTTCACCGCATCCGTGGGAGCGCTACCTGCTGCCACGTTGGTGATCTGGCGCTCCTGCCCCGGCGAACCCACCGACACTTCGCCGGCCGAGTTCTGCGCACCCACCAAGGCGAATGCGGTGTAGTTGGTCTGCGCACCACGGGTGGCCGCCGAGGCATAGCCCAGTGCCACACTGTTCGCGACGCTGGCCGTGGCTTGCGCACCGATGATGGTTTGCGCGTTGGCCGAACCCGAAGCACTGTCGCCAATCACCACGGAGTGACCAAGGCGTGCCTGGTAGTCGGCCGTGGGCACACCGCTGGGATCGTTGGGGTCATTCGCGCCCGCGCCTGGGAAGGCACTGGCCGCCGTGACGGCCGGCAAGGTGTGGCTGGCGTTGGTGCCGATCACCACTTCCTTCGAACCGTTGGCGGTGGCGCCATCGCCCATGAGCACCTGGTAATCCTGTGCGGCATTCACCGCCCAGCAGGAGGACTGCACGACGCCCAGCACGTTCGCGCAGGTGGAGGACCACGCTGGCGCGCCGTTGGGCAACACCAGCCCGGCAATGCCACCAGCCGCACCATTGTTGACGTTGGTGATGTAGCTGTCAGAGGTAACCGCACCGATCAGCGTGAGGTGCGAGTTGCTGCCCGTGCTGCCCAGCGTGGTGCCGCCCACCGTGGTGAGCACCGTACCCACCGGCGTGAGGTTCACCGTGGGAATACCCGCCACGCTGAGCACGGAGTAACCCTGGGTAAAGTTGGCCGCGTTCACCTGCAGGCCGCCATTGGTGACGTACCCGTTGGTGTTGTTGAACAGGCTGTTGCTGGATGAGCCGAGCAACTGCGATGCCGTGCCGACCACACCACCATTGCCCACGATCAGGCCCGTTGGTGTCGCTGACGGCGGCGGCACGACCGGCACCGCCTGCGGCGAGGCAGCGGCGGCACTGGTGGCTGGCGAGAAGGCGGCAGGGCTGACGCTGGATCGCGCCGCCGTAGCGTTGGGCGCCGCATACGAACTCGTCGAGGCGCTTGAGCTGTCGGCCGCGCTATCGGCAGGAGAGGAGGCCGACGAAGCGCCGGTATTGCCACCCACGACACCTGCCAGACCCGGCACCAACCCATTCACCAGACCCGATGCGCCGGGAATCACATTGAGCAGGTTCTGACCCGATGATGCCCCATTGCCCGTGCTACCCAACTGCACGCCAGGTACGCTGTTGGCCGTATCGGCCACGGTATTGAGCAAGTCGCTCACCACGGAACCCGTGGCACCACCCTGCCCCACTGCGGTGGGCACGCCATTGCCCAGCGGAGCCGACAGCACGCTGCCCAGCGTCTTTCCGGTATCGGCAAGCGCCTGGCCCAGATCCTGAGTGACACGACGCGGCGAAGAGCTGCTATTGCCCCCCAGCAGGCCGCCAAGCAAACCACTGTTGCCTGCGGTGCCCGTGCCAGACACGCTGGCAACCACGTTGTGAACAGTGCCCGTCACCGGTTGCAGCGCAGTCGACGCGACCCCCGCCAGCGGCGTGCCTTGGGTGGCACCGGCCACCACACCGGATACGGCACCAGTAACACCATCCACGGTCGCTGGCAGGTTCGACAGTGCACCACCGGCACTCCCTCCACCCAGCACACCGCCAAGACCGCCCGCAGGATTCACAACTGCGCCAGTCACCGTACCCACGATGGCATTCACCGGTTGCAGCACGGCCGTTGCCGCGCTGCCCAGTGGCGTGCCCTTGGTGGCACCGGCGACCACGCCGGTCACCGTGCCCGTCACACCGTTAACGGTGGAAGGCAGGTTCGACAATGCACCACCGGCGCTACCGCCGCCCAGCACACCGCCTAGTCCACCCGCAGGATTCGCGACTGCGCTCGTCACCGTACCTACGACGGCATTTACCGGTTGCAACACGGCCGTCGCTGCACCGCCCAGTGGCGTGCCCTTGGTGGCACCAGCGACCACGCCGGTCACCGTACCCGTCACACCGTTGACGGTGGAAGGCAGGCTCGACAGTGCGCCACCGGCGCTACCGCCGCCCAGCACACCGCCTAGTCCACCCGCAGGATTCGCAACTGCACTCGTCACCGTACCTACGACGGCATTCACCGGTTGCAACACGGCCGTCGCTGCACCGCCCAGTGGCGTGCCCTTGGTGGCACCAGCAACCACGCCGGTCACCGTGCCCGTCACACCGTTAACGGTGGAAGGCAGGTTCGACAGTGCACCACCGGCGCTACCGCCGCCCAGCACACCGCCTAGTCCACCCGCAGGATTCGCGACTGCGCTCGTCACCGTACCTACGACGGCATTTACCGGTTGCAACACGGCCGTCGCTGCACCGCCCAGTGGCGTGCCCTTGGCGGCACCAGCGACCACGCCGGTCACCGTACCCGTCACACCGTTGACGGTGGAAGGCAGGCTCGACAGTGCGCCACCGGCGCTACCGCCGCCCAGCACACCGCCTAGTCCACCCGCAGGATTCGCAACTGCACTCGTCACCGTACCTACGACGGCATTCACCGGTTGCAACACGGCCGTCGCTGCACCGCCCAGTGGCGTGCCCTTGGTGGCACCAGCAACCACGCCGGTCACCGTGCCCGTCACACCGTTGACGGTGGAAGGCAGGTTCGACAGTGCACCACCGGCGCTACCGCCGCCCAGCACACCGCCTAGCCCACCCGCAGGATTCGCAACTGCGCCAGTCACCGTACCCACAACCGCATCCACCGGTTGCAGTACAGCCGTAGTCGCGCCACCCAGTGGCGTGCCCTTGGTGGCACCAGCGACCACGCCGGTCACCGTGCCCGTCACACCGTTGACGGTGGAAGGCAGGCTCGACAGTGCGCCACCGGCGCTACCGCCGCCCAGCACACCGCCTAGTCCACCCGCAGGATTCGCAACTGCGCCAGTCACCGTACCCACAACCGCATCCACCGGTTGCAGTACAGCCGTAGTCGCGCCACCCAGTGGCGTGCCCTTGGTGGCACCAGCGACCACGCCCGTCACTGTGCCGGCTATGCCATCCACGGTTGCCGGCAGGCTGGCTGTTGATCCACTGCCCTGGCCGCTCACGCCGCCCAGCAATCCATTCACTGCACCTACGATCTGGCCCGCGTTCACACCCACATGAGCGTTGGCAGCCCCAACGGGGCTCGGCGAACCGAGACCGGCGTGTACGTTGGCATCGAGCAGGTCGCCATGACTATTCAGCACGTTCACCTGGGCGGCAAGGTTGGCATCTGCCGTTTGCTGCCCCGCGCTTGGGACAGGCAGTACAACGTGCACCAGCCCATCGGCGCCCAGTACAGCGTTGGCTGCACCCTGACCCGCCACCAGCGATGACGTGGCGGCCAATTGGGCGCCGAGCGTTACGGTACGCACACGATCGGCCACCTCGCCATTGGCGATGGGCGTGCCGACGCGGCGCTGACCCAGCGCAACATCGACATCCGCCGCGCCATCAGCGGCCACTTTGGCACTCAGCGCGGACGGCAGCGCAATGCCTGCGGTCATCTGATCCAGCGTGGCGGCTACCGGCGCCGCCTTGATCCGCGCACGCACGCTGACAACATGGCGTGACTTGGCCGGCTCCGAGGTTTGATCGGTCGCGAGTGCACCTTGCGTCAAGCCGCTCACCGATGCCACGGCCTGGTTGGCAAGCAGCGGCAAGGCCACGGTCTGCAACGATGCCGAACCAACCGGCTGCGCACTGCTGGGCTGCTCGTACTTGGCCATCAAGCGTTGCAGGTCATCCAGCTTGGGATCATCCGATTGCGCGTGCGCTCCTGGCAGATACGCCAAGGCGCACAGCGCCAGGCTACCGATCAGGCACGCGCGCAACGAACGTGGCGCACCGACTTGGCGCGACAGACGAACGCGTTGCGAAGACAGTTCCGATGCCGCGACCCAAGCGCGACGCGATTCGGACCAAACCAGGCGGTAAATGCGATTCATGACTGTGTCCCCTCTAAGGCCTGCGCCAGACAAGATGGTCGGCGCTCATAGGTTCCTAAGAGCGTTGCCGCGCACTTCATGTGCGAACGGCAAGGCTGGGACCTATTAGAGGAAACAAAGGCCGCGCTGGATGTTCCATTCCGGCAACGGTGTATGCCTATCCGGCAAGCCTTGGGACAAATCCGGCAGGGTTCTGCACAAATACGGCACGAGACGCTGAACGAGTGCTTTGGCAGCGCCCGCGAGGATGGTGGATGGGTCAGGCGAGTTCGAGCGGAGGAGAACGCATCAAGGTATCGCGTGGATGCTCGCCAAACACCCGCCGGTAATGGTCGGCAAAGCGCGACAGATCCCAGAGACCGCAGCTCAATGCCACGGACTTGACCGATCGCCGGCTCGCGTCGGACAGCGTGAGGTTCTTGCAGGCCATGCACAGCCTCAGCATGGACAGATAACGATTGGGCGATACGCCAAGCAGATCATCAAAGGCGTAGCGCAGCCCGCGCTCGCTCACCCCCGCGGCACTGCATAGCTCGTTCAAATAGATGTCGCGACGCAGATTCTGTCGCATGAAATCTTCCGCGCGCTGCATCACTTGATAATGCGTATGGCGCCCTCGTGAGCACATCGGCCTGTCCTCGCCACGCGCTGCCAGGCCCGCCAGCAAATGCGCGCCGAGAAGGTCGTCGACGATGTAGTCCTGCAACATGGACATGGCTGCGTCGTCGCCCAATACACGCTCACTCAAGTCTTCCATCAAACCGCGCAACACCTCACCTCGCCCGTCGTCGGCCAGTTGAAACAACGACAGCGCGCGACTCGGCAGCTCCATCTGAAAAGGCTTGAGCTCGGCAAAGCGGGCATACAGCCGCTGCAAGGGCACCAAGACAGCCGTGATACGCGAGCCAGCCGTAAGCATGATCTCAGTCACGCCCTCCGGCACCACGGTGAACGCCATGTCCGAACCCAGCGGTGTGCCATGGCACCAGCTTTCCGCTTCCGTGCGATGGATATAGCCGAACATGGACCATTGCGGAGGCAGCGCAAAACGACCACGGAAGGAGAAGTCCACCTCGCCGCTGAACAGCACGGCCTCTTCCAAGGCCACGGAATCGGCGAACGCGCGAGGGCTCTGCTTTCCAAGCAGAACCAGCTCCAACTCGCAGACCTTCAGCATGCCTGACAGCGTGACCAGATCCGGTGAGTGCAGGCCTGCGGCAAACTCCACTGCCATGGTTTGCCCCCCTGAGGCATCCAACGTGGCGAGCTTATTTGGATATACCGATAACCAAAACGGTGTGCATGGGTTGTGCACCTTAGCCATGCAGAACGAGAAATGTCCTGCACTTTCTTGGCCAAAGCGGTCTTAAACGACAAACCCTACAAACAGGCGTGATCTGCTTCACGGAATGAATTAGCAAGTCTGCCGAATTTGTGCAAGCAGTCACATCGATCTAAGGAAAGCTGTGCATCAGCCGAAAACCCACTCTGGAAGAGTCGGTCCGGCCACACGCGGGGGGGACACCGATGACATTCGCATCGCACGCACCAGGCAGCTGTTGTGTCGCACTTTTTCGTTTGGACGTAAATACGTCTTCACGCAGAGCGCACGTCTCTTTCACATAGAGACACGCAATGAGACTTTTCTGCATTGCGCTGGGCACGGCACATGCATGGTTACACCCGAAGTTTACGTTTTGGGCTCTTTACAGGGCCTTTTTGCGACCCAGTCGGTGACGCTGCAGGTCCAAGTAACACGCCAACGGGTCGTTCTCTGACGCCAACAGCAGGCTTTTACAGCCCCAGGAGGTAAGCCATGAACACGATGATTCGTAATTTTATTGCTGACGAAGACGGCATCACCGCTCTGGAGTACGGCATTCTCGCGGCGGTGGTGGCGGCCATCCTTATCGGTGCCTTCAAAACCGGTATCAGCACCGTGCTCGGCAACATCATCACCGCCCTGGAAAGCGCCGTAAGCAACGCGTAAGCGTTCCACCGCGTACGCGGCGCCCAGCTACCGCGCCCCATGCCACACCTAAGTGGAGTCGTCATGCCGAATGCACTCGTCTCGCTTGCCGTCGCGCTCAGCACCCTGGTGGTGCTGAGCGACGTGTACGCGCGCCGCGTGCCCAATGCATGGCTATTGGTGACGCTGTTGCTTGGGCTGTTGCTGCCGCTGGCGATCCGGCTGCTCCAGTTGGGGCCGGCCCCTTGGCCGTCCTTGCCGGGCCTGCTGGTCGGCTTTTTGGCGCTGCTGCCTTTCTACGCCCTGGGCTGGATGGGGGCGGGAGACGTCAAATTTTTGGCGGTGCTTGGTTTTCTTCTCGGTGTCCGGGCGCTGTTGCCCATCTGGGTGATAGGCAGCCTGCTCACCGGGGTGCACGTGATGGTGATGATGGTGCTCAAGGCACCGCGCCTTGCTCACGCCCCCGCCTTCTCGATGACGCGCCAATGGCTCACCGGCAGTGCGTGGTGGCAGCGCATGCAGGTGGCGCGGCGCGGTCGCGTGGGGCAGCCCCATGCGGCGTATCTCGCCATCGGCGCCTTGCTTACGCTGGCCTTACCTGCGTTGCAGACCTGGGGGGCGCCATGATTCAGCGTGTATCCCGGCACCACCAGCGTGGCGTAGCCGCACTGGAGTTCGCGCTGGTATTCCTGCTGGGAATCCTGCCGCTGTTCATGCTGACCTTGTCGGGCGTGCTGATCTTCGCCGCGCAACAGTCGTTGACACTCGCAGCCTCGGAGGGCGCACGCGCCGCGCTGCATTACGGCACCACCGCACAACGCCAAACCGCCGCCTGCACCGCTGCCAAGGCATCTATGCAATGGCTGCTCACCTTCTCTGGCGAGTCGGCCAATTGCGCGGCCCCGTCCGCTCCGGGCAGCACCTACCAACCGATCGCCGTATCGGTGCCCGCCCATTGCCCCAGCAATGCCGCGATGTCCTGCATCACGGTGGTGACCTCGTACGACTACAGCCGACGCCCGCTGATCCCGTTGGCCAGTGCCGCCTTTGTCTGGCTCACCGGCCCCAACCTGAAAAGTAGCGCGACGGTGCAACTCGATTTGAGTGGCAGTTTCTGAGAACCCTTATTGGAGGCTTGAGCCAGATGCACAACGTGTCTCGCATCGCCGCTGTGATACTCGTGGTCATCGCCACCGTGCTGGCGTTGCTCGCTTTCAGCATGGGCCGGCGCAACACCGCCGCTAGCTCCACACCGCAACCGACGACCCAGGTAGCGCCCGTTACGGCGCCGCCCGCCAACGTCGCGCACGTCGTGGTGGCCGCGCGACGCTTGCAGGCAGGCCTGCCCATTCGCGCCAGCGATCTGCGCCAAGCCCCCATCGGCAGCCAGCCAGAAAACAGCTTTGCCGAACCCCTGCTTCTGGTAGGGCAGGTACCGCGAGTGGATATCCCCGAAGGTGGGATCATCAGCAGCAACCTGCTCTCCAACCCGCTAGCCATGCAGCTGCAGGCGGGTGAACGTGCCATCGCCGTGCCGGTGGATGAAGTCACCGGCATCGGTGCTCGCGTGCAGCCGGGCGACTATGTGGATGTCGTCATCACGATGAAGACGCCCGTGTCAGGCACCACGATGGGCAAGGAGCGCTCGGAGAGCCGCCTGCTGGCCTCGCGCCTGCGTGTGCTCGCCTACGGTGTGCGCGACCTTCCCACCACCAACACCACGGCCGCAAGCAAAGACGCTGTTGCCAACCATACGGAACCCAACGAAGCACCGCCGCGCATGGCCGTGCTGGCCACGCCTTTGGCCGACGTCGACCCGCTGGTGCTGGGTGCACAGAGCGGCAAACTCTCGCTCGCCCTGCGCCACCCCGGCGACGACGGCATGCCCAGCGACCATCTCTTTCCTCTGCCCGCGCCCTTGCTGCTACCGCGCAACGGCCTCACGGCGGAGCAACGCGATGACCTGAATGCGCCAGAGAATCGTGCTTATGCCGGCCTTGACGACGCGGGTCTGTTTGGTCGCTCGGCCCAGCCCGTGAACGCACCCCGCCCCCACGCCAGCGCACCGGCCGGGTTGGAGATCATCCGCGGTGCGAACACGCCGACTAGCGCCCACAATCAATTGGCGGCGACGCCATGAGTGACAGGAAGCCGCGCATGACCCGTCTCGCTCCCCTTGCCGCCGCCGCGTTGCTTGCCAGCATAAGTGCCTTCGCCGCAGGCGATGCTGCCATCCAGCTGCAAGTGCACGAACAGCGCCCGTGGCACCTCGCCCCGGATATCGAACGTGTTGCCATCGCGGACCCGGCGGTGACCGACTTGGTCACACTCAAAGGCAAGCGCGACGCGCTGCTGGTCGGCAAACGTCCAGGCCAGACCACCCTGTTGCTATGGCACCGCGGCGATGCCTCACCGCAGCGACTGGTCGTGGAGGTGCGTAGCGCCGGCCAGGCGGCCCTGCAGAGCGACAGCAATCTCCAGGTGGCCGTACAGGACAACGAAGCAGTGCTGCACGGTCAGGCCGGCAGCATGCTCGAGCATGAGCGCGGCGTAGCGGCCGCACAGAACGCCGTGGGGGATAAAGGCCTGGTGTCCGATGCCTCTACCGTCGCCAGCGGTGGTGTGGTGCAAGTGGATGTGAAGGTGGTGGAGTTCGACAAGACCGCCATGAGCCAGATCGGCGTGAGCTTCAACGCCACCAACAATGGCTTCAAGTACGGGTTCTCCGCGCCATCCAACAGTACGAACAACTCCGGCAGCACGCTATCGTCGGCTTTCAATCTGGTACTGGGGCATACGAGTGCCAATGGCTTGCATAGCTGGAACAGCAACATCAACTTGTTGCAAGGCGATGGCATGGCGCGCGTGCTCGCTGAGCCGACGCTGGTCGCCTTGTCGGGCCAGAGCGCCAGCTTCCTGTCCGGTGGCGAGCTACCCATTCCCGAGCCACAAGGTCTGGGCACCACCACCATCGTCTACAAACCGTTTGGCATTGGCCTGACCGTAACGCCCACCGTGCTGGCGCCCGACCGCATAGCGCTCAAGGTGGCACCCGAGGCGAGCGATCTGGACTACACCAACGCTCTGGAGCTCAACGGCATCAAGGTGCCGGCCATCGTGACGCGTCGCGCGGACACCACCGTTGAACTTGGCGACGGCGAGACATTCATCATCGGTGGCCTGGTGAGCCAGAGCATCACCAGCCAGGTCGACAAGATTCCGTTGCTTGGCGACATTCCCATCCTTGGCGCGTTCTTCCGCGATCTCAGCTACAACCGCAGCGACAAGGAGCTGGTGCTGATAGTCACGCCACACCTGGTGCGACCACTCGCCAAGGGCACGACTGTGCCGCTACCGGGAGAGCGTGAGCAACGCAACAACCTCCCCGTGTGGGGCTCATGGCTGCTCAATCCCGCGGGCTCGGACCAACTCCCGGGCTTTTCACGCTGAGGGACTTACCATGTCGGCCAATCCCAACACGGTGGTTTCCTTGAACACACCCGCGCTCGAGGCCACCCTACCGCTTTATTCGCCAGATGAGAGCAACGCCCAACGCTTCTCGGCCAGGTTGCGCCATTTGGTGATGCTGTCCTGGTGCGACAGCCGCCAGCTCCACACCAGCCGCCAGTTGATCGAGGAGCACCAGCCACGCGTGGCGCTGCTGGATTTCTCACGCGACAACATCGACACATCCACCGAACTGGTTCGCCAACTCGGCGTTCTGGCGCCGGATCTGGTGCTGGTCGGCACAGGATCGACATCCACCGATCGCGGTGCGGGTGTACTCGCCGCGATGCGCGCGGGTATCAAGCATTTCGTGGACATCGACAGCACCGACGAGGAGATCCTCGCCCAGTTGAACGCCGTGCTCACCCAGGCACAGCGCAAGGAGGAGGCAACCGCCCCCACCCATGCGCGGCGCGGCCAGTTGATCGTGGTGTGCGGAGTTCGACCCGGCTTGGGTGCCAGCGCGCTCACAACGCACCTGGGTGCACTGGCAGCCTCGGCCAAGCCGGAGGGCGATGCTGGCACACAACTCGGCAACAGCGTGCTGCTGCTCGACCTGGGTCATTCGCGCGGGGATATCTCTCTGTACATGGGCTTGCGTAGCGATTTCCATTTCCATGACGCCTTGCGCCACGCCGGCCGCATCGACGCCACGCTCGTACGCACCGCCTTGCCCCACCACACGAGCGGTGCCGCCGTGCTGGATGCAGCCAAGGATCAACCGGTGAACCTGGGTGGTGCGGAGGTCGTGCCGCTGCTGGATCGCCTGCTGTGCATGTACGACCTGGTGCTTTGCGACCTCGACTATCGTCAACTCGACCAAGCCGCGCAAAGCGTGCTGAAAATGGCCGATGAGATCTGGCTGCTGACGGACCAGACCATCGGCGCGATGGTGTCGCTGGATGCCTGCCTCAAGCAGCTCGAACAGGCCGGCCCGCGCGACCTTCGCGTTTCGCTGGTGGTGAATCGCTATGACGAAGAAACCGGACTGAGCGTGGCACGCATCGCCGAGCGCTTTCATCAAGCGGTACTCGCTACGCTACCCGACCGCTCGCGCGCGCTGCGCATGAGCGCCAACCAGGGTGTGCTGTTGCACGACGCGTCACCATCCGATGCCTATGTGCGCGCCCTGGCGCCCCTGATGGCGCGGTTCCGGCTGCGCGTGAACCGCGATCTCCATACCTCGCCTTTGAAGACGCTGACGCAACGGATTGGGGGATCCCTATGGAAACACCGCTGAATTCACCGGCGGCGCAACTGGCGGCGGCACTGCGGCGTGCCGACGTTTCCTCGCGCCTGGATGCACCGCACCTTCCATTCGAACAGACTCAACAGTTTCAGGACGTGCTATCCGCGGCGCACGAGTACCTGCTCAACCGTATTGAAGATCAACGCATCGATCTGGCCTCGTGGGCACGCAACACGGTGGTCAAGTACGTGGAAACGGAAACCGCCGGCTTTGTGCAGGAGTGGCGCATTCCGGTCAACGAAGCGGAAATGCAACAAGTTTCCAGCGCGCTGGTCAAAGAACTCACGGGCTTTGGCCCGCTCGATGACTTACTGATGGATTCCGCCGTCGAGGACATCCTCATCAACGGCTACGACCAGGTTTACGTGTCGCGTGGCGGCATACTCAAGCCCGAGAATATCCGTTTCAGCGATAACCACCATCTGCTTCGTATCGTGCGCCGCATCCTGGCGCCACTGGGTCGCCGCCTGGACGACACCAACCCTATGGTGGATGCGCGTCTACCCAATGGCGGTCGCCTCAACGCGATCATTGAGCCGCTCTCGGTGGATGGGCCCTGCGTTTCCATCCGCAAGTTCCGTAAGGACCCTTTCACTCCCGACGAGTTGCTGGAGAAAGGCACCTTCGATCGCCCCATCCGTGCCTTGCTCGAAGCGATGGTGCTGGGCCGCTGCAACATCATCGTTTCTGGCGGCACCAGCTCAGGCAAAACCTCCATGCTCAACGCGCTGGCCAGTTTCATCCCCCACTCGGATCGCGTAATCACGGTGGAGGACACGGCCGAACTGGCCTTGAATCACCCGCACGTGGTACGCCTGGAAAGCCGCCTTGGCACGTTCGACGGTGACGGCCAGGTAAGCATTCGCGATCTCGTGCGCAACAGCTTGCGCATGCGCCCCGACCGCATCGTGGTGGGCGAAGTACGTGGCACCGAGGTGCTGGAGATGTTGCAGGCCATGAATACCGGCCACGACGGTTCCATGTCCACCATCCATGCCAACTCACCACGTGACGCGCTGTATCGCCTGGAAATGCTGGCCGGATTCGCGGGATTTCAGGGCAGCGAAAACAGCCTGCGGCGGCAGATCGCGAGCGCGGTGGATTTCATCATCCAGATTGCACGTCAGAGCAATGGCCGACGCGTGGTGTCGTGCATCACCGAGGTCACCGGTGTCGGCGACAACATCATCACTACCCAAGACATGTACCGTCACGACCCCTTTGTCGATCGCGAGGGCAAGGACGTGGACCGCTGGATGAGCCTTGGCTTGCAACCGCACACCGCGAAGCTGGAGCCGTTCCGACAGATGCTGCGACAAGCTGGTGGGTTTATGCCATGACCCAGATTCTCTCGCTTCTCAGCCTGATCCTGCTGCTGGTCGCCGGCGCCCTGGTTCTGTGGACCGGTGGCAATCTCCGGCTCCTGCAGCGACGCAGCCTGGAGAGCATCGAGTCACGCCTGGTCCGCCAGGACGCTAACGAGCCGCACGGCCTGCCACCGCCGCTACCAGGCGTCCGCAAGCGCGCCTGGCGGCAACGCGCCGATAGTTTCCTGCTCAAAGCCGCGCTGCCGGCCGACCCACGTCTTTATATCGCCATGCTCGTGCCAGGCATGTTGCTCATGCTGCTGGCGGCCTGGCGTATCGGGAGCCTGTGGGTGCTGCCGCTGTTTGGAGGCTTGTACGCCGCCGCATTGTGGCTCTGGTTACGCCGGCGCGTGGAGAAGCAACAACACTTGTTGCTCGCGCAGCTGCCCGATTTTCTGGACGGCATGATCCGCATGACGAGCGTGGGCAACAGCCTGCCCATGGCATTCCAGAGCACCACCAAGTCGGTGGATATGCCCTTGCGCGGCGTGCTGGACCGTACCCTGCAAGGCATGCACGCCGGCGTCGATCTTGATCAGGCGCTGGCCACCGCATCGCGACCTTATGGCTTGGGGGAGTTCGCGCTGCTGCATTCGGTGCTGGGCATCGGTATCCGTGTAGGCGGTCGGGCCGATCACATCTTGCAACGCATGAGCGATTTCATGCGCGATCACAGTCATGCACGTCAGGAGCTGAAGGCCATCACCTCGGAGACACGGATGTCGTCGTGGGTGCTTGGTTTGCTTCCGATTGTGGTGTCGGCCTTCATGACCTTTTCGGACCCCGCGTTCTTTACGCCCATGTTCCACACCGCGCTGGGGCACAAGCTGTTGCTCGTCGCGCTTTGCATGGAGCTGGGCGGCGGGTTCCTGCTGTATCGATTGGCAAAATCGCTGTAGGCCCAAACGCGGCGCGGCGAGTACGCGTTACACACAGGGGAATGCGTGGTGGACATCGATTGGATCATCGCCGGTGCCGTGATCGCCTTGGCGGGTGGCGTGGGGCTGCTCGCGCGCGAAGCCTGGCTGCGCCATCGGTTGGAGCAGCGAGAGTCGCAAGCCATCGACCTGGCACTGATCGGCCCGCCCGCGCCGATAGCGACGCCGCAGGGAGAGGACGCCGCCAAACCCTGGTGGCATCACGTCGTGCCGTGGCTCACGGCGCTGGGCGCGCGCTTCGAGAATGGCCGCCTCGGGCAGGCGTTGATTACACCGGAAGATCGCCTGTTGCTCGGCCAGATCCACCGCAACACCCCGCAGGGGCGCACGGTATTCCTTGGCCTGCGCCTGGCGCTTGCGGCCCTGACACCGCTGCCTGCCCTGGCCTGGTTCGCGCCAAGTAGCGGTTTCGATTTCATTGTGGTGGTGATCGGGGCGCTGGCTTTTGGACTGATCGCGCCCAAACTGGTGCTCGGCACCTTGGCCAGCCGACTGCGCAAGCGTATCGAGGACGAGCTTCCCCTGCTGGTCGACTTGCTGCGGCTTCTTCAAGGCGTGGGCTTTAGCGTGGATCAAAGTGTCCAAATGGTGGGCGATCGCTTTCGCGAGGCCCTACCCGTACTGGCGCGCGAGCTGCGCGAGGCCAACGTGAGCTATGCGCGGGGGCGCACCCGCCAGCAATCACTGCATCGCCTGTGCGAGTTCGACAACGACAACCTGCGCGGCCTGGTGCAGATTCTGGTGCAGGTGCATGAACACGGCGGCGCCGTGCAGGAGCCTCTGCGCCAATTCGTGGATCGCCTGCGCGAGCAGCGCAAGCTCTACATGAAGGAACAGAGCGGAAAGCTCTCGGTGAAGATGACTATCGTGATGATGCTCACCCTGTTGCCCGCCTTGATGTTGGTACTCGCTGGCCCGGCAATCATTTCGCTGATCGATTCCATGAGCAAGTTCCAGGGACATTGACGATGACCGCTCGATATTCGTGCATTCTTTCTTGCGTGTTCGCCTTCACCGCCCTGGCGACGCTGAGCGCCTGCGGCAAAACGCTAGGCGGCTATCCCAATCACGCCGTCACACCCTCGCTGGTGGCTCCAAGCACAACGGCGCGCGATGACCGCACGGTGTACATGGATCTCATCCGTACCATGCAGCAACAAGGGGCCTACTACGCCTCGCTGGCCCATATCGATGCCTACCGCCAACGTTTTGGCGACTCGGCGGAGCTGCGCCGCCTGCAAGCGGACGCGCTTCGCCAGACCGGTCAGCTCGATGAGGCGCGTACGCTCTATCGCAGCTTGCTCAGCGGTGACACCGCCGCCGCTGCCTGGCATGGATTGGGGCTCGTGGAAGCACAGCAAGGCCATGTTGCGGCCGCGGAGCAAGCGTTGCAGAAAGCCACTGCACTGGAGCCTGTCAATGCCGCCTACCTCAGCGACCTCGGTTATGCCCGCCTCAACGCTGGACAGGTCAGTGCCGCCAAGGATCCGCTCGCCATGGCGGCGGAGCTGGAACCCGACAACCCCAAAGTCATCGCCAATCTTGCCTTGTGGGCATTGTTGGTAGGCGACAGCACCCGCGCCGACGCCATCATGCAGCGCGGCGAACTGCCTGATGCCAGTCGTGCGAGCGTGCACAAGCTGGCCATGCAACTGGCATCCCGCAAACCGGTGACGTCGTCACCGACCAGCAGCATCCATGGCGCCGCCGCGCCGGCCGCCGCGCCACGACTCAGCGAGGTGCCATCCACCATGTTGCAGCGCTTTACCTCCGACACCCCAGCCAACGAGGCCCGGCCATGAAGCTGCTTCCTCTGCACAGCAAGCTCGCGCTAGCTGCCGTCACCCTTTGCTTGTGCGTCGTGAGCCACGCGCAGCAAGCTCCCCTTACCGGCCAAATGCTGGCGCCTACCACGCCGGCGTCGCCTCGCGCCGAAAGCGCTGCGGGCGCCCCCGCGGCCCCCGCGACTCCCGTATCCTCAGCCACGCCATCGCTTGCGAACGCGGAAACACCCTCCACCGAGATAGGCAGCACCACGCGCGCACTGCTGAGCATGCAGGCGGACGGCAGCCATGCCGGCCAGCTCCTGCCTATACCGGGCCAGGAGGCCTCTGCCAGCTATGCGCGCTATCTCAAGAGTTTCGAGCACCCGATTCCGGTGTTCTTCGAAACCGCTGTGCCTGGCAACAAGAGCGGCTTCGGGGGGCAGTGACGCCATGCGCCCGCGCCATGTCGAATCACGCTTTGGCGATGCTCAGCGCGGCAGCACGGCTATATCGATGCTGCTGATGATGATCGGCCTCGTGGCCATGCTGGGATTTGTCGAGGTGGGCTACCTGTATTGGGCCAAGCGAGACACGCAAAAAGTGGCCGACCTGGCCGCGCTGGCGGGGGCGCAGCAACTCACCGCCTGCAACAGCAGCAATACCGACAACAGCGCAGCGCGCGGCAACGCCACGACCGAGAATAGATTCACCAAGGGCACGCTCACCATTTCGTGTGGCACTTGGGACCCGGTTGCCAATAGCGGCATCTCCGACCATTTCGCCGCCACCACGGGCAGCAATACGCCCAACGCCGTCAAGGTGGTGGCATCGCGCTCGGTGCTCCCCATGTGGGGTTCGAGCCGGTTACCTTCGGTCAGCGCCTCAGCCGTGGCCATGGGCATGCAGCCCGTTGCGGCTTTTTCGGTTGGCAGTACGCTGGTGAACTTCAGCGGCTCCGCGCCGCTCGGGCAACTGTTGGCTGGCATCGGCATCAATATCCCCACGGCCAGCTTGGTTGGTTATAACGGCTTGGCGACCGCGACCGTTACGCCTGCGGGCCTGCTGAACCAATTGGGCGTCTCCGTGCCAAGCAACATCACGGTCGGCGGCCTGAACCAGTTGCTGGCCTCTTCCGTGAATGCACATGCGCTGATCGATGTGCTCAACGCCACGGCGATTGCCGCCGGACAACAATCGTTACTGACGGCCAATGCAACCCTGGTCGGCGCGATCACCACGGCGTTGGGCTCCGCGCCGGGCACGGTCACCCTGGGCTCCAACAGCGCCACGCAAGGCGGGCTCTTTGCGCAGATCGTCGCGCCGGACAGTGCAGCTCAAACCGCCCTCAACACCGAGGTCAATGCGCTGCAGATCATCGCCACCTCCATTGGCGTGGCGACAGGTAAACATGCGGTCAATGTGCCCTACGCCTCGATCACCTTGCCACCGGTCAATGTCTCGGCTGCGGCGAGCGTGATCGAGCCGCCAGCCATTGGCGTCGGCGGCGTGGGTACGACGGCATCGACGTCGCAGATTCGCGCGTTCATCGACCTGAGCATCTCCACCAACAATGTGCCGTTGATCGGTACCTTGCTCAGCGCCTTGGCGAAAACCACCATTCAGCTCGATGTGCCCATTGCGATCGACATGGTCAATGCCCAGGCCACGCTCACCGGGCTGTGCACCAGCAAGGATAGCCAAGGGAACTGGCAGGCCACCATCGCGGTGAACTCCTCCGTGCTCAAGACCTGCGTGGGCAACTTCACGCAGGCCAGCGCCTTCTCCACGCAGGGCACGTGCGACCAGATTCCAGGTGCCACAACACCCCATCAGCTGCTGCTGGTGAAAGCCGCCGGCGTCACCGTTGCCAATGTCAGCAGCAATTTCGTGATCGGAGCGCTACCGGCGAGCGGCTCGGCGACCTTCTCCCCGGGCCAGACCCAAAACGTGCCGGCCAACGGCACGCCGCTGGCCATAGGTACGACAGTGAGCAACCTGTTCAATGCACTCACCGGGGTACTGGTCTCCCTGCCCAGCAACAGCTACGGCAGCAACAGCAGCATCACCGGGTCGCTCGCCAACGATCTGTGGAACAACAACGCCAGCGCGGGCACGACCGGGGGCAATGCCGCCCAACTGAGCGCGGCTTTGAATCAACTGTCTTCCGCCACCTCGGGGCTACAGACCTTCCTCAACCAGGTCGGCACCCAGACCGGCGGGCTGCTCAGCAGCACCCTCACCCTCAACGTGGCCGGCCTGCTCGGCAACACCGGGGGCTTACTGACCAGCGTGACCAATCTATTGGGCAATATCCTCGGCCAGACCACCTGTGTGCTCGGCCTGCTTGGCCCCAGCCCCTGCGTCAGCGTGATCCAGAACTCCATGAGCGGCAGCTCCAACGGCACCGGCAATGGCGTCATCGCCCTGCTCGCACTGGTAGTGCAGGCGCTGCAGGGCCCGCTGAACCAGGTGGGCACCCAGATCCTCACGCCGCTGCTGAACAACACCCTGGGCGTCCAGTTGGGCGTGAGTACGGTCACCCTGCATTCCCTGCAATGCCATGGCGTGCAGCTGGTTTATTAGGGATGCCCGATTCAACCTGGCCCATGCTGAGCAATGTCCCATCGACCCACCCGCGCGGCTGGTGGGCTGTGGGAAAGGGTGCCCATCTTGCCAAGCTCCACGGCAGGCGCCTCTTGACCCCAAGGAACAGACCCTTAGACTGTTCCGGATGTCCCGGCAAGCGCGTCACCGATGCGTCGCGACGGGTTCCGGAACCGGGTAACTCCAAGGGGATAACGGGATGAAGGTCACGACTCGCCACGCGAGCCAACGACGAGTGCTGTTTGCGATCGGCTCCATGGTGCTCATGGCCACGTCGGCCTGCGCCAGCATACCGGCCGCCGGCAACGCCCCCGCACCTGCGCCCCAGCCCGCCCCCCAGGCGACGCCTGCCCCAGTCGAAAGCAATGTGCCCAGCAGCACGGTGGACAACCTGCGCCACCTGATCGATTCGCATCAGCTGACGGAAGTGCGCACCACCTACAACAGCACCTACGGCGCGAGCCTGCTGTTTCGGCCGGAGTCGTTGACCTACTACGTGGCGCTGTTCCACGGTAAAGAGTTCTGGCGCGTCATGCAGACGGACTCTTTCGAGCAGGCCGATGCGCTGTACCGGTCGTTTGTAACGCAGACGCAGGCACTGGGCGAGGTCGAAATCGACAATATGCGCCTGGATGCCGGCAAGCGTTACGCCGAGCGTCAGCTCGCGCAGAACGAGCGCCGCCTGCGCGTACTCCAGCAAGATGCCAGCAACACGCAGCAGCAAGCCCAGCAGGTAGCCGAGCAGCAACAGCAAGCACGCCAGCAGGCCGCCGCACTCACCGCCGACCTGCAGACCACCACCAGCCAGCTCGATGCGATGAAGCAGCAGATCCACGCGCTGGAGACGCAGCAGTCCAATCCCAGCCTGGTGCTGCCTGTGCCCGCTCCCGCGACGCCGCCGAACAAGAACCAGCCGGCACCGGCCGGGTCGCCCTGATCCCATCCACAAGTGTGCTGCATCACGCCGCATGAACATGCGGCGTTTTTGTTTCTGCGCCTGTGATATGTGCCAGTCGAACCCCCATGCCCACATGCTGCGGTGCGACACGCCCCTTGGGTCAACCACATACCCTTACGTATTGCGCCTCCGCAGCAGACACGCGATCTTTAGCGTACGCAGCGCTTTCGCTGCTGCCGTCTCAGTGAGAAACATCGATGATTCAGTTGCGCCGTTTCCTTCGCCCCGCCCCCCCACCCATGGATGTCGTGGAAGGCGTGGTAGACGGCTTGCAGGGCCTATTGCTGCGTGGCTGGGCCTGGTTCCCCCAAAACCCGGACAAGACGGCGCATGTGCAGGTCTTCCTTGGTGACCGCCTGTTGTCAGAGCAGGACGCCACACAGTTTCGCCCTGACCTTGAATCCGCCGGCAAGCGCGGGGGCCATTGCGGCTTCGAATGCGCGCTGCCATCGCTGCCGAACGGTCCAGCGTTGCTGGAGGTGCGTGTCGATGGGCAGGCCCTTGGCGGTAGCCCCTTGGCTGTCGCCCCGCAGGCAAATCCTGCTGAGGCTACCCGCGTGCTGGACGTGCTGCCGTTGCCGATGAGCGCGCCTCGACTGACGGGTTCGCTCGATGCTTGCGGGCCCTCGCGCGTCCGCGGTTGGGCGCATTGGCTGGACGATAACGGCCTTCCGGTAGCGCTATGCCTCATGGAAGGAGAACGCGAGTGGATGCGTATCGAGGCCAGCCAGTGGCGTGCCGATCTGGCCGAGCTGCGTCAAGGCGATGGCAGTTGCGGCTTTGACGTGTCGCTGCCGGATGCGCTTTGCGATGGCCAAGTCCATACCTTTACACTTCGCCTCGCCGAAGACGATAGCCCCGCACTGTCAACGCCATTCCGCATTCGCACGGCTTCGGCACACGCAGTGACCAACACCCGGTCAAAGGCATCGCCGCCGCCATTGCAGCGAAGTCACGACACGGACACGATGACGCTTTCGGTCATCGTCAATTTCTACAACATGCCGCGCGAAGCGGCACGCACACTGACCTCGCTCAGTCGCACCTATCAGCAGGACATCGACGATCTCGATTACGAAGTGCTGTGCATCGACAACGGCTCGCAACCGCCGTTGGACGCGGAGTGGATCGCCGGATTCGGCCCGGAATTTCGCCTTGTTCGACCTTCGAAGCTGCACGCATCCCCTTGCGCAGCGATCAATGAAGCAGCCTTGCAGGCGCGTGGCCGTTACGTCGCCATCATGATCGATGGCGCACACCTCCTTACGCCAGGCGTGTTCCGCGAGGCCTTGCAGGCATGGCGCGAACAGGCAGACGCGGTGGTCGCACTGCGCCACTGGTTTATCGGTGGCGACCAGCGCTGGCTTGCCCTGGCGGGGTACACCCGCGCGCAGGAAGACCGTTTGTTCGACCGCATTCGCTGGCCCAGCAATGGTTACGAACTTTTCCGCATCGGCGCGCCCATTGGCGAAAGCCCCGAGCCGTGGTTCGACGGCCTCAGCGAGAGCAACTGCCTGATGCTTCCCACGACCTTGTACGACCGCATGGGAGGCATGGACACAGCATTCGACGAAGCCGGTGGCGGCTTTGCCAATCTCGATTTGTGCCGGCGCGCCAGCCTGATGGGAAGCGGGCCCATGGTGGCCCTGGTAGGCGAGGCGAGCTTTCATCAGTTCCACGGCGGCACCACGACCAATGTCGCCGATGCCGCCAAGGACGCGCAGGTGCGCCGCTACGCGCGCGCTTACCGCACACTTCGTGGCGAAGAGTTCACAAGTATTCATCGCTCGCAATTGCAATACCGTGGGCGAATGCCATCGGAGTACGCCACAGGCGTGCGGCAGCGTGCCTTGTTGCCAATGCGCATGGAGATCACCGACCAAGTCCGTCCGGGACAACTGGCCCTTCATTTCGACGATGGCGCGCAGGGCTATTTGCAATCGGTGTACGGTGAATCGGCGCTTCATAGAGAGGTGACCTGGCGTGGGCGCCGCGTGGATGTTGCTCCGGCCGACCTGATCAATCTGCAAGAGATCATTCACGAGGTTCGTCCCGACGCCATCGTGGTGGTGAGTGCCGCGACCGGCCTGCTTCATTTTCTCTCCGACGCGATCCGCCATTCGGTCTGCGGCGGGACGCGTCTACTGCTTGTCGCGCCGGTAGATACCGCACCACTCCCCGACGAAGTCACAGTGCTTCAGGGATCGCCAGGCGACACCCCGGTGCTGGCCACCGTTCGCCACTGGGTGGGCTCAGCGGAATCAGTGTTGGTGCTCTATGCCACCACCGTGGCCGACCAGTTCCACATAGACACGCTGCGCGCATACGCCGATCTCGTGTCGCACCGCTCCTATCTCATCTGCCTCGGCACCTTGCTAGGCCAGCCATGGCTTGGCTACTCCAGGCATCAACACATGCAGACGGTGCAGGCTTTGGTCCGCAGCCAACCGGCTTTTGTCATCGACCGCAGTCGCCAACGCCAGTTGCTTACCGTCAGCCCTTCCGGCTATCTGCGCCGCGTCGGCGGTGCGGCCACTGCGGCGACGTATGACCCATCGCTGGACGAACTTCCGTCCATTGCTCATTCTGCTTCGGAGATTCCCGCGTGAACCGTTTTTGGCATCGCTATATCGGCCCTTTGATCGAAACGGCGCAGCCGCGCCGCCTGATCGAGATTGGCGCGGATCGGGGCTGGAATACCCGCAACATCCTTGAGTATTGCCGTCGTACTGGCGCGCAAGTCGACGTGATCGACCCCGCGCCACAACCCAGCCTGCATGAAGTGCTCGCAGGATATGGCCCCTCGGAATATCGATATCACCCGCTCAAGAGCATTGCCGCCATCCCGCAGTTGGACACGCCTGATATTGCACTGATCGATGGCGATCACAACTGGGCCACGGTGTACAGCGAACTCACCCTGCTACAGGCACGCGCCGAGCAACAGCAGCTGCCGCCACCGATCGTACTGGCGCACGATGTCGCGTGGCCCTATGCGCGCCGTGACATGTATTACAACCCGGATGATCTGGAAGCTTCACAGAAGCATCCTTACGCCTATCGCGGCATGCTACCCGGCGTAAGCGAACTGGTAGAGCAAGGCATGAATGGTGTCCTCGCCAACGCGCTGCACGAAGGTGGACCGCGCAATGGTGTATTGACCGCCTACGAGGATTACATCAACAGCTCGGGCATCCCATATTCATTCCATAAGCTGCCCTTCTTCAATGGCCTCGGCATCCTGGTGCCGGCAGCCCGCATGACACCCTCGCTGCAGGCATTGATCGAAAGCTTCTTCACTGCCGAACACCTGTTGCAAGCTTGCATGGCGATTGATGCGGACAGCATGCATCTGCGCGCCATTCTTTCGCAGACCGAGGCAAGCCTCACCCGTCGAACCGACGCGCTCAAGCGTGCCCGCGAGACGATTGAAACCTTGCACCGTCGCGTACTGGAACTCGAGCAGCGCTCTACGACCTGAAAGAACACTCCACCATCAAAGGCGCAGCGGCACCTGCTGCGCCGGATAGGCCGAGGGCGCGAAGAACCACGACTCGATGGCGTAACGATCTTTGGAGATACCGGCCGGCACACCGGTACGGTGCAAAAACAGGTGATCGAACAGCAGCGCATCGCCGGGTGCAAAACGCGGGCTCACTGTGGGTAGACCCTCGGCAGCCTCAGCCACCATCCCCGGGCCCACGGACCAGCCGAAATTGGCTCCATGCGTGCCTGTCGGCAACACGCTCTCCAGGCGCCGGGGCAAAAGTTCCAAGCCCGCCGCGTCTTCGCCGCAGTGCGAGAGACTCAGCCACAGATTGACGCTGCGGATATCTTGCCCCATGAACGCACCGTCCTGATGCCAGTCGGCTTCGCGCTGACTTGAGGGCACGCAGCGCAATGTGGATTTGCCAACGGAGAGCAGAGGTCGCTCTCCGAAGTACCCGCCAATCACATCGATGACGCCACGCGCTTGGAGTAGCTCGGTAAATTCATGCAGCAGACGCGGCGAATCAGCAGTCCATACGCCCCCGGCGCCTTCAATCCAGTAGCGAGCTTCGGCCAGATCACAATCTTCACGCAGCGGTAGCCGCGCATACCAGGGTGAAGTTGGCTCACCTCCACCGCGGTTATGCCAAGCCATGCACTCATCGATCGCGTGTCTTATGCCGGTCGCTAGCCTTGAAGCAATCTCTTCAGAAAGCAAGCCACGAACAAGCAGCGCACCATGGCGGCGAATGCCACCAACCAGCCGCGACACATCGAGATCATCAGCATGGATCTCGGGTATGCCATCGGCCCTAGCGAAGGGATCTGGTATCGCACCCAACCATGGATCGCGCGCTTCTGATTGGGGCGGCTTGGCGACAAAAGCCAAATAGCGACACTCTGCCAGTAACCGCTCAAGCGCCATATCCGCGCCATCGCGCAAGGCATCGACGAGCAGCGCGATAGCCTCGTCGTACTGCTGCGCCTGCATGAGCTCCCGAGCTAGCAGCGCGGTCTGATCTGACATGTTAGTCATCACCATAAAGGATCGCCCTGGTCCAGTTGCCTTTGCCGTCAACTGGCCGACTCGGCCACAGGACAGGCTGGAGAAGTCGCTGCCGAATGGATGGTTTCATGCCGAGAAATGGGCCACGCTCGCGGTGGGAACGCGAGCGAAAACGGTTCACCCGACAGGGTAAGGTTGGGGTTGTAGGCCGGATCGCACTCAAGCTTGTGCCCCCAACGGCGGCGCATGCGTTCCACCTCGCCCGTAAAACGGGCCCGCTTCTCTGGCGAATCCTCATGCCCACGCGAAGCCGACTCGTGGTGGATGAGCTCGGCAAACGGTGTCCAAATATTGGTGTAGCCAAGTTCACCAAGTCGCAGGCAGAAGTCGACATCATTGAAGGCGACTTCGAAGGATTCATCCAGGCCCCCCGCTTCCAAATACACCTCTCGGCGAACTAGCAGACATGCTGCGGTCACCGCACTCATGGCCTGCGTCAAGGCCGCTCGGGCCATCTGCCCTATGTAACCCCTAGGCATGCCGCTGTAGGGGTGCGCAGCAACGCCATGAATACCGGTGATCACACCGGCGTGCTGGATCAGCCCGTTGGGGTAATACAGCATGGCACCCACCGCACCTACGTGTGGCCGCCATGCATGACTGACCATCTCATCCAGCCAATCACTGTCCATCACTTCGATGTCATTGTTCAGTAGACAAACGAGGTCGCCCCGGCAATGCTCAACAGCCCGATTGTTGATCCGCGAATAATTGAATGGCTCGTCATGTGGGATCACCCGTACGCGAGGGTCTTCGATCACTTCAGCAAAATAGGCCAGCGTTACCGCGTCCGACGATTGATTATCGACAATCACTATCTCGTAGCGAGCATAGGCCGTGCTGGAAAGGATCGAATCCACGCACTGCCGCAGCAAGTCCAATCGATCTCTCGTGGGTATGACGATGCTGACTAGCGGCATGGTCTCTGGAAGCGGGTGACGCACGCGGAACATGCCTAGCTTCCCAGGGATCTCTAGGACATCAGCACGCCTATGCCCTATCCGATCCAGGTGCTCACGCACTGCCCGTAGTCCAGCCTCGTGCGCGTAACTTTTTTGACCGACCCCTCTCGCGGTGGAGCCTGGGACAGCGCGCCAGTGATACAACACCCTCGGCACGTGACCGATCTGCTCTGGGCGAAGCTGCTCAGCGCAGCGCAAGGCCAGATCCCAGTCTTGGCTGCCTTCGAACCCTTGTCGGAATCCACCAACGGCATCGACTAGCGCTCGTTCGTAAACACCAAGGTGGCTGATGCAATTCTGCCCATAGAGCAGGTCCGGGTTCCAATCTGGCTTGAAGTAAGGATCGTACCGACGCCCTTCGGTATCGATCTTGTCTTCGTCCGAGTAGGCCATTCGCCACTCAGGATGCATATCGAACGCCGCCACCATGCTTTCCAGTGCCTGCGGATGGAGTTCATCGTCATGGTCCAGCAATGCAACCAGCTTGCCTCGCGCCATAGCGAGTGCGGTATTGGATGCGGCTGAGATATGGCCGTTCTGAGGCCGCCAGCTCACTTTGATGCGCTCGTCACTGGCGGCATACTCCGCCAACACACGCCGCACCTGAGGCTCGGTCGAAGCATCGTCTGCTATGCAAAGCTCCCAGTTGGTGTAGGACTGGGACAGGACACTATCCAGACAACGACGAAGCCAGAGTTCCTCGGAATTGTAGGTAGGAAGCAAGATCGACACGAGCGGGGCCGTTGAAGGCGTTTCGGTCGCTAAAGCCATGCCATGGTCATAGAGCTCAAGCCAGCGCTCGTATGCCGGCACCGGCATCCCCTGCCTCACATAGCATCCGTGCAACCAGGATGCAAAGCCGCTTACACCCTCGCTCCGAAGACGCCGCGAAGCCTCAGGCCACACGCCTTCAGGATAGGCGGACGACTCAGATCCATGGCGAGATACGTCCCGCAACATGCGTGTGGCTGCGCCCAGTCTCGTCAGCGGCATAAGCTTCAGATGATCGAGCTCGAACGTGCACTTTCCCTCCGCGGGATCAAAGCGCAACCCATGAACCTCATGCAGGAATAGCACTACACCATGATGTCGACGTTTTCCTGGGCGAACGAAGCCCAGGAAAACTGACCATGCCTCATGCATGCCTTGACCATAATCAAGATAGAGACGCGGCAACATACGGCTCGGGCTATCCGAAACCAGATCGAGTGAGAATTGATACCAGCCAGCTGGTAACGGAAGTCGCGGAGTGAAGCAGGCAAAGGAAGGATCGGTACCCGTCGCGTGCCATCGCTTGCCGCCACTCGATTCCAGCTGATGCATCGGATAGGCCGCCAGTGGGCCACCCCATATCGGCCACGCAAGGCGACGCAGAAGCTTCCTCAGACGCGCAGGAATCAACAGGCGGTGGAGTGGCGTCATCGGCCCGACCCGCGAAGCCTGGACCAGAGGGATCGACTCGACAGGCGCTCCACACCTTTTTCCAAGTTAGCCATTCGCTGCATCAGTTCGCCAAACTGGCGAGCTTGCGCCACGGCAAGGTCACCCCATTGAGCGCGCTCCCTGGCGCGCTCAACCATGGTTTGTAGCGAGACGGCCTGACGGGAAAGGAAGGCCTGCTGCGCAGGTTCGACCAGCGCTGCCTCGTAACGAACCGAAGCGACGACTGTGAGGGGCCCCTCACCTGCGAGGCAGGCCATGGACCGCGCAACTTCAAACTCGAGATATGGGTCGTTGTCGAACCCCACCATGCGCACGTCGTGCTCTTGAAGGCTGGGCAACAGCTCACCATGCACGTAGCCCAAACGGCCAGCCAGATGCTCGACCCTGACTTCCGCCTCCCCGCGTATCAGGCTTGCCGCTTCTAAGGTGTAAACGCCAGGAAAGTCAGAAAAATCCAAGCGGAGATAATCGGGCGACGCATGGGGTGGAAGGCGAAACCGCAGATGGATCACGCCATCGAGACGATCCACTCGAACAGCGACCGACGTCGCTTCATCGTAAGCCTCATCGTGGCTTCGGTAGTAGATCCGACTGATCAAAGGCTGTTGGTCCGCGATCGACGAACTTGCCAGGTCCCCGCTGGAGTCAACCAGTCGCCCCGCAAGACCTTCAAAGAAGCGACGCATCGACGTCGGCGATTCACGTGCCTGCTTGAGGAACGCGAGAAATGCGCGCGGCACGTCTGCTCCGACGGCAATGACACCCAACCCATTGCTATGCAGGAAGTCGAACGTTGCAAAGCGCGACGCCAGCTCATCGAAAAAGGCGCGCACCCCAAAACCTCGTCCTTCGACATTCGTGTCGTGAAGAAGCACTACTGCACGTGGACTCAATGTGCGTTGCCATGTTTCGAAATCTTGACGAACAGCGTCATAGGTGTGCAAACCATCAATATGCAGAAGATCGACGCTACCGTCGTCGAACTGGTGCACCGCTTCCTCGAAACGCTGCCGGAGCAATGTGGAGAAACCGCCATAGATCGGGTCGTGACGACCTCGCAACGCATCGTAGACTTCATCGCCATAGCGCGAGGCATGGTCATCGCCTTCCCAACTGTCGACTGCCCAGCAACGGGTATCCAGATCAAGCGCCTGCACGGCCTGACAAAATGCCAGGTACGAGTTCCCTGAGTGGGTACCCAACTCCACCACCGTGGCCGGCCTTAGAAGGTCCACCGCCAGGTAGGCAAACGGGATGTGGCCAACCCACCCATAAGGCGCCACCACGCGCGGCGTCATCAGGATCGATGGATGCTCCTCCAATCGAAATGCTTCACTCATGCGCCACGTGCTCCAATCGAATATCCAGCATGGGCAATCCGACGAGGCCTGCCACATACGAACCACCAAGCGCCGAGAAGCGAAGCGCCTCATGCAGCCAATGTTGAATGACATGCTGTTCCTGGGTGCCTTCCGCGACACCTACTGCAATGAAGTAGTCTCCATTGCCGAGGCGTGGCATCTCAAAGCGGAACACCGCGCGAAACACCTGCCCCTCCCTCACGGAAAAGGCACCTTCATGCACCAACACCGTGTTTTCACCAAAGAGCAATTGACCAAGCCGGTCTTTTAGATAGAAGCCCACGATGACGCCGTCAAGGTCGCCATCTGCTTCGAGTTCGATATCCAGCTCCACGCATTCGCCGGCTAGCACGGTCTGCACCGGCTCGCCCTGCTCGTTGCAAAGTTGCACGTGCGTTACCCGCGCATGCCGCTCGCCAAATCCCTCCGCTTCTGGGTCAAATGGCGGAACATGAATATCGTTGCGAAGTATCGTGCGGTCCATCAACTCCTGACGCGCTTTCGCCTCACCGGTTCGACGCGCCGTAGCCCGTACCTGACCGCGTGCACGCTTTGAACCAACGCTTCCCTGACGTTCGAGAAGGGCCGCCTCGAGGTAACACTCCATGACCGTGCGCGCATCGCCGATGCCCTGAACGCGTCCGTGCTCAAGCCAAATGGCCCGGTCACACAAGCTAGTAACCGCTCCTCCGTCATGGCTGACGAAGAGCATCGTGCCTCGCTTGCGGAACTCCCGAAGGTAGCGCATGCACTTTTGCATGAAGAAGGCATCGCCTACCGCCAGCGCCTCGTCGATGATCAGGACATCCGCATCCACATGCACCACTACCGCGAAGGCTAGACGCATGACCATGCCGGTGGAGTAGTTGCGAACCGGCTGGTCAACGAACTCACCGATGTCAGCGTACGCCAGAATTTCACCGATGCGGGCATCGATATCAGCTCGACTCAAACCGAGAATCGAAGCATTGAGATAGACATTCTGTCGCCCCGTGAAGTCGGGATTAAATCCACTGCCGAGCTCCAGAAGCGCCGCCACACGCCCATGAACGCCCACCCCGCCCTCACTCGGCTTGAGCGTTCCAGCGATCAGCTGAAGCAAAGTGGATTTGCCTGCCCCATTCCGCCCCACAATACCCAATGTCTCGCCACGACGGACTTCAAAGCCAACGTCACGCAGCGCCCAGAATTCCTTATAGAACCGCCTACGACCACCCAGCAGGCTCTGCATCATCCGATGCCAAGGCCGGTCATATAGCTGGTAGGCCTTGCCCAGCCCACGGACGGCAATGACCGGCGGCTCCATAGGGTCGGTCGACGACACCGGATGCTTCACCTGTTCAGAGGACATCGGCGAATCCATCCCGCGTACGCTGGAACCACGCATAACCAAACCACATGACCAACAGCGCGACAGTGGTGTATGCGCCCAGCGCGGACCAATCGGGCGAATGACCAAAGAGCACCACCCTACGGGTCTGCTCGATGATCAATGTAAGTGGATTCCATTGCAGCCAGCTTCGGTAAGGCTCGTGCAGGCTTGATGCTGGATAAAAGACTGGGCTGAGAAACATGAGAACAGCAGTGATGACGCCTGCTATTTGTGCAATATCACGAACGAAGACGCCCAGCGATGCCATGAACCAGCAAACGCCGCACAACAACATAACGTAGGGCGCAAACACCACCGGAAGATAGAGCACGCTCGGATGCAAGCCGTGCTGTGTCGCCAGCACGAATGCCAGCAACACCATCAAACTCAACAAGGTATTGAAGAGCGCCGATACCACCGAAACGCACGGCAGTAAGGCGAGCGGAAACACCACACGCTTGACCAAATTACTCTGCCCGACGATGACGGTGGGCCCCCGCATGATGCATTCGGCCATAAGGGAATGAACGATCATTCCCGAAAAAATCATCAACGAAAAATCCGCACCTTCCTGGAGCTGCGGCCAGCGCATGCCAAGAAACTCGCGAAAAGCGAGCGTATAAACGCCCAGCATAAGTAGCGGATTGAAGAACGACCACAAAAGGCCAAGGAAAGAGCCGCTGTAGCGCGCACCGATATCACGCTTGAGCAGCTCCCAGAAGACATCGCGCCTCAGCCAAACGCGCGCCAGTATCGAGTCCCTTGCAGTCGTCATCAACGCTCACTTCGCCCGCGAAGCGTTTTAAACAATCGCAAATTGGTACGCTGATTAACCTTGAACCACATGGACAACCGGAACCTCCTAAGGCATCAAGGCAGAAAAGACTTACGTAGGAAGTATCCCGAAACCATTCTGGGATGTATACCTCACGCGAGTGCACTGCGGCGGCCGCATACAAGCTCCATGTCACCGCCCCTTACTTCGATTCAGCACGGAGATCTTCGCCACGTGTTGCCACGGAATAGGTAGCTCAGAATCGGCTGGTCAAGCAGGGTGCCCGGCCCCAGAACGACGCCAGCCGGGCCATGAATCCGTCCGCTCGGCTAATTTAAAGGCGTGTGTTTTGGGCTGGGCGTTGAAGCGAAGCCACTGACTCTGAACGATTGAAGCAGGCGATACGATATTTCGCTGCACCGCAGCATGACCTCTCTAGAGGGGCATGCTGTGTCGCCTCGCTCGACCCGACTGCGCTCGTGCGGCACGCATGCCAGCCTGGAATCACTTTTGATGAAGGGTGCTGCTCGGGAAACATCCTCCCAGGTGGATCGCCAACTGCGAGGCATCCGAGCAAGCCGCCCAACCAGGCGGCGAAGGAGTTGTTCCATCAACCACAGCGAGAGTGCGGCGAACTTGCCATAGCTGGACAATCACTCAATCGCAAATCGACCAGGGAGGCACGCGCTTCATGGTACTTCGAACGTCGTCATCGGCGTGATGACTTACAGTTTCGCCGATTAATCGGCCAGCCAGCGCAGCATTATTGATATCGCCATAAGGGAATGTTGGCGGATGGAAACAAACCACCGCCAATCGTTTCCACGCCCAAGGGGCTTGCTATAGCAGAGCAGCCTCACGCTGCAACTCTAAATGTCGAGACAGCACGGATTCCAACACATCCAGCGCAACGGGTTTGGACACAAAGTCGTCCATTCCCGCGTCACGACAGCGTTGAACGTGCTCGCGCTGCACGCTGGCGGAGAGGGCGATGATAGGCATGCGAGGGCCTGCCTCGCCCTCCATCTCACGAATACGCCGGGTCAGCTCATAGCCGTCCATGACTGGCATATGGCAATCGGTGAGCAGTATGTCGAATCGCTCGCGCTGAAGGGCATCAAGGACCTGTTGGCCATCTTCGACGACCAAGTGCTCATAACCCAGGCGTTCGAGCTGGTGTGCGATCACCGCACGATTGATGGGGTGATCTTCCGCCACAAGCACACGGGCCCGGTGTTGCACCGAGGGAATGGTGACGATGTCCTCGAATCGTTGCGCATCATTGCCAAGTGCGGCGAGGCAAGCGTCACGCACGGCGTGCCACAGCAACGGGTGGGTGCTGAGAACCGGCGATCCAGCTTCGTGATACAGGCCTCGCGGATCCGATGTATTACTCAACCGCACGACCGGGATATTTGGAGGAAAGTTTGCGCCAGCGGCGGCCGCGGCATCCATGAATACGATGTCGGCGCCTGCCACGACCGTCGCGGCAGGACCATCTCTGCCACGGCCGACCGCCATGAGGCCCAGCGCACCCAGCGCATGGGAAAGCCCGCGCTCCAGTAGATCGTCCTGCGTGTAGATGACAGCCCCGCGACCATGCAGTACGGGCGAAACAGCCAAGGAGCCAACGGCCGCAAACGCGACCTCGAAGCTCGCCTGGGTGCCCAACCCTTCTGCACTGATAAGGCGAATGTCGCCATCCATCTGGCGTGCCAGCTGTCGCGATATGGTGAGCCCAAGCCCGCTGCCGCCGTATCGTTTGACGGTCGAGGCCTCAGCCTGGGTGAAAGGCTGGAACAGCCGTGCGAGATGCTCCTCCGCAATGCCAATGCCGGTGTCAGATACGGCGATGCGCAAGCTTTGCCCATCGGCGGTCTCTGCCTGGACATCCACTCGCAGCTCCACGTGTCCACGAGCCGTGAATTTGATGGCGTTGCTCAGCAGATTGGTGAGAATCTGGCGTACGCGCCCGGCGTCACCGCGATACTCGCCCGCTACGCGTTGATCCACCGTGGCATATAAGCGCACTCCCTTCTCGCGAGCGAGCGCTGAGAATACGCCAACGACTCCATCCACGAGCGTACGCAAGTCAAAGGGCTGCAGGTCCAGCACCAGCTTGCCCGACTCGATCCGTGACACCTCCAGAATGTCGTCCAGAATCTGCAGCAAGGAGCTGGCCGAATCCTTCGCCATGCCCAACATGCGACGCTGATCCTGCTCCTGCGCGGTCAACGTCATCAGTTCTATCAGGCCAAGTACCCCCGCCATGGGCGTACGAATCTCGTGGCTCATGGTCGCAAGGAACGCGCCCTTCGCCGCGACAGCGGCTTCCGCAGCCGCCTTGGCATCGCGCAAGTCGGTCACGTCCACCATCGTGCAAAGTTGGCCGATCACCTGCTGACGGGAGTTCATGAGGCGGTGTGACCACAGGAGTATGGCACGCGACGACTTACCATCCTGTTCACGCGGCTCACCGTCGATCATGAGCGAAATGTCGTCACCGTGACGGATAAGCTCGGCATCGAGTTCGTGCGCCCACTGAGTCGCAGCGTCCGACAGGTGCCCGGCTTCCTGTGCCGTACGGCCAATCAGCCGGCCCCGATCACATTCGTACATCACCTCGTAAGCTCGATTGACGGCCATGTACCGCCCCTCGGTGTCCTTCACGAAGACGGGATAGGGGATGGCCTCCAGCAATTGCTGCTGAAAGAGCAACTGATCGGCGAGCTCTTTTTCGGTCGCCAGTTTGGCGCGCACCAGGCGGCGCAGGCGCACGTAGGCGTAAATCATGATCGATACGATCACCACCCCCAACGCAATGCCCATCACCACCCATAGCCAACGCACACCATAGAAATAGGCGATACGAAGCCAAGGATTGCGCATGGACTCGCGCTGACGGTCGCTCATGTTTCCGAGCACGCGATTGATCAGCGGCACCAACGGCGCGTAATCCTGCGCAACACCGATGGCCAGCCCCTCGTCCATGCCGAGCTGCCCGGTTACCTGGAGGGTGCCGAAACGTTGCCGGATCAGCGGATCCACCGCCGGTAACGTGCCGATGTACGCGTCGGCCGTACCTGCGGCTACCGCCGCGAGACCATCTTCATTGCTGGACATCGGCAACAGTCGGCTGCGCGGTAGCAGACGCCGGATGATCGCCAGCTCTCCGGATCGTTCCCGCAACGCCACCGTGCGTTCGGCCAAATCATCAATGCGGGTAGTACTCGCGCGCGCACCTTGGCGCGTAACGATGACGTCGGGAAAGCGCTCGTAGGGGCGACTGAAAACCATCCCACTATCGAGGAAGTCATCGGGCATGGAGGCCGCCACCATGTCCACTTCCCCCGCCTGAACCATGCGGACGAGTTCTGGCCAATCGCGTGCCGGAACGGGTCGGATGCTTATGCCCAACTGCTCTTGGATCAAGTCGATATAGTCGGCTGCCAGTCCATCGAATTCACCGCTACGGTTGGCGAATGTATAGGGGTAGCGGTTGACCTCGTAGCCTAGCCTCAAAGGCTTGAGCCGATGTAGCCATTCCCGGTCGGCGGTGCTCAACCCGGCCAAACCTCCGGCCTGATTCGCACGAGGCGGCTCACCAATACCCCAGTTGGCACGTAGTTGCGCCAACTCCTTCTCGGTGACGCTTGCTTCAGCCTTACGCAGGAGCTGCCAGAGCATGGCATGCTCCTTCAGCACCGCCGGCCCCATCTGCGTAGGCGGAAGGTCGAGGGGCGCAATGATGCTTACGTCATCGGCCTTGCGTCGACTCACCAGAACCTGGGTGCGATCTGGCGTGCTGCCGATATATACGTCGGCGCGACCCGCCACCAACATGTCCAGCGCTTGCTGGCCGTCGTTGGCAAACAGCAGGGTGGCATCGGGCAGCCGCTTGCTCAAGCTCGTTGCCAGCGCGGGCAGGTTCCTCTCGACCACCAGGCGCATGCGGGCCAGATCGCTCTCGTAGCGAAGCGTATTGGCGTCCTTGCGGGTCACCATGGTCGGCGGCCCTTCCATGAGTGGCCGCAAGTAACTGAACTGCTGCGCCCCTTCATCCGTCAGGGATTCACCCAAGCGGATGTCATACGTTGGATCGGCCTCGTTCGCGCTAGCCGATGTACCCGCTGCCCCTACCGGCAGAAATTCCAGCTGCAAGCCAAGTCGCTGGGCCAGCAAGCGCACGTAATCCACGCTGATGCCTTCGGCCCGGCCCGCTACCCAGGATTCCAAGGGAAGGTTGTCGCCGGCGAACACCCCGACCTTGGCTATCGGGTGTGCCTCGATCCAAGCCAGCTCCGACGCGTCCAGCACCACGCCATCCGCCGATTGGGCCAACAACGACGCCGGCCACACAGCCAGAAGCAGACATAGCAGGATGGCGCGGGTCTTCGCTAAGCCTCTTGGGCTGGCGAGAAACCAGCGGCGAAGCAACTGCTCGCAGGTGGCGGCCAATGGATTCATAAGCGCTTCAAGGGGAGCCGTCCTAAAGAGGGCGGGATGGGGTGAACTGAGCTTATGAGCCGACCGCCGGCATCTCCATGAGACTAATCTGATTGATGGAGTACTCCTTAGCCCTCGTGTCGATAAGGCTTATGGAGGTCGCATGTCAGCGTGTGACGTGGACGTGAATCACCCAGAGCATGCAGGCAGGCACGCAAACATCGATTGGGGAAACAAACCGCCACACGGATCGAAGACCATATCGGCCATAGAGCGGCCCAAAGCGACTCGATCAGAACGTGCCGAAAGGGCATACGCCGCACGCATATGTAGGCATACAATGCCACCAACGCCAACTAAGACTTACCCTGCCTGGCGCTTGCTCCCGTAATACTTCGTTAGCTCCGCGCACACTCATGCACTGCATGAGATCGGTCCTACGTCATACCTTCCGAAGGAGCTCCACCATGCGCCGCCGCACACTCGCCCTGGCTCTTCTTTTCACGTTGATTGTCGCGCCAACCTGGGCGGAGACTTCGCACGTAGCGCCCGCTCTCATGCAGCAAGCCAATAAGGAGATCGATGGTGATTCCGGCAGACTCACCACGATCTTCAAAGACATTCACCAGCACGCCGAGCTGGGCTTCATGGAAACACGCACAGCCGGCATCGTCGCGAAAGAGCTCAAAGATCTCGGTTTTGACGTAAAAACCGGTATCGGCAAAACCGGCGTGGTCGCAGTACTGAAGAACGGCAACGGCCCCACCGTGATGTATCGCGCCGATATGGATGCCAATGCCGTCGAGGAAGCCACCGGCCTGCCCTATGCCAGCAAAGTGCGTGTGCAACGCGAAGACGGATCCGAGTCGCCGGTCGCCCACATGTGCGGCCACGATGCACACGTGACATGGATGCTCGGCATGGCCAAGGCCATGGTCGCCCTTAAAAAGGAATGGAGCGGCACGCTGATTCTGGTGGCGCAGCCGGCCGAAGAGTTGATTGAAGGCGCGCAAGCGATGGTCAACGATGGCCTATGGACCAAGTACGGCTTGCCTAAGCCGGATTATTTCATTGGCATGCATACGGCACCGGGCCCCGTGGGTTTAGTCGTGAGTTCAGGCGGCCCCAAGATGGCCGGCACCGACCAGATCGACATTCTCTTCAAGGGCGTCGGCGGCCATGGCTCCATGCCGCAATTGACCAAGGACCCGGTATTGATGGCGGCCTATGCGGTGGTCGAATATCAGGCGATAGTCAGCCGGGTGATCGAGCCGCAGCAAACGGCTGTGCTCACCGTCGGCTCCATCCAGGCGGGTGTGGACAACAACGTGATCCCGGCAACGGCCCTGGTCAAGGCGAACCTACGCTGGTACGACCCCAAAGTACGCGAGCAGTTGATCGCTGGTATCCGCAGCGTCAGCAATGGCATCGCGCGCACTTACGGCATGCCCGAGAATCAGCTCCCTGTCATCACCATGAAGGGTGGCTCAACCCCACTTGTCAACAGCGATGCGCTCGCTAACCGCCTGGCAGTGCCCCTGCGGCAGCTGCTCGGCGAAAAGAATGTCGTCACCGATTTTCCGCCCGCCACTGGCTCGGAAGACGTGCACTTGCTGCTCGGCCCGAACAAAGACGTGCCTTTCACATTCCTCATTGTTGGCGTGGCCGATCCCGACGTATTCGCCAAGGCGCGCAAAGAGGGCAAGATGATGCCGTACTCGGCACACAACCCCAATTTCATTGTCGACCTGAAAGCCATACCTGTGGGCACCAAGGTGGCCACCACGTCGGTGCTTGAACTGTTCGGCAAGACCACCTCTACCTGATAGCGTTGCGTAGCACCGTCGCATCTTACATAGATGCGACGGTGCCACCCCGACACAGGCCAAGCCATCGACCGCGGTAACGGACGGCATCGCCGAACGACCGATGACATCCGCGGGGTGCGTGCGGCAACCAACATGACGCGAGGCCAGCGTGACCGAGTCCAACCCTCTGCAGCAGGACCTCGAACCAGGCAGCTCCGATGCTCGAGAAGGCGTGAAAGCCCTGCGCCGGCATCAGCGTCGCTCGCTCTGGGGTGGAGGTGGCCTACTCACCGCCTTGATTCTTTTCATGGCTTTGCTTGGCGTAGGCTCCGCCATGCGCGAGTTCGCCGCCAACCAATGGGATCAATTCCGTCTGGGACAATCCGCGCTCAGCGCCGAGTTTCGTCAAGGCGGCTATAACGACGCCTCCATCGCCAACATTACCGACGCGCTATGGGTAGATGAGCGCGATCGCCTTGAACGCGACGGCGAGACACTGCTTCCTTCATTTCAGGCCAAGGGCTTCGAGCTCGCCGTCAAGGCAGAAGGGCGCAAATCACTGCCTTGGCTGGTCCTCGCCCGCCCTGATTCGACCTTGCCGCAACCCGATCTCGCACGCTACCTCGGCCTTACCCGACAGCATTCGTTGTTCGCCTCATGGATATATCTCTTCATAGAGGATCCGAATGCTTTCACCTTCTCCTACGACCCTACCCATTCCTTCTTTCTGTTAAGCGGGGTGGATAACGAGTCGACATTGCTCAAGGCCCTTCATGTCAGCACCCGTAACGAGGCGCTCGATCAACTGCAAGCCATGGATGAGCGGCAACGCGAATCACCCACTGCCATCGTTACCCGCAATGGCCGTATTGTGTATGACTTGGCGCGTAACCCGGTGTCTGGCGAAATGGCGCTATTCATCAGTGTTTCACTACGGGATGGCGCCAACGAGTATCTTCGACGCGTGTACTTCCAGCCACTGGCACAGTACCGCGCCGTCCTGGATCGCATTGCTCCCGGCGCCTTTGCCATCGTGAGTCGGCGAGGCGACGTGCTCTACCCCAGCAATGGGACCGTCTCCGTCTTGCGTCGCGACGCAATTGCCGCCTTCATCGAAGCCCATCAAGCGCAGTTGACTGCGAATGCACGCATGAGCTGGCACGAAAATGGCGTGTCCACCGTCATCGGCGTTCTCCCCGGCACTGACTGGATGCTGGTGCACACCTACACATTCAAGGATTTCTGGGCCAGCCAAGCCATCCGCGTAAGCAACATCCTTGGCGCCGCGTTGTTGAGCATTGCTGGCCTTTGGCTGTTGCTGTTCTGGATTCACCGGCGCACCGTCGCTCCCGCGCTGGCCGAGGCCGCCATGGTGTACGAGAGTGAGGCGCTCAACAGCACCATTATTACGGCGTCGCCGGTGGGCATGTGCCTGGTCGATGCGGGCACATCCACCCTCATTCTCAAGAATCAGCGCATGAACGATGTGCTGGGTGATCGTGACTTTTCGTCGGGCCACCCGGTGTTCACGCAGCTCGTCGAGCAGCTTCGCACGGCCGCCACGCCCGCCGGTGAATTGGACTGGCCGCTCTCGGTACGCTGGCCCAATGGAAGCCTTCGACAACTCAAAGTCGTTGCCACGCCGGCACGCTACCGAGAGCGTGACGTGTGGCTATGCACGTTTCACGATGTCACCGCCCAGATGGAGTTCGAGCACCATCTGGAGAGCGCACGACAGTCGGCGGAAGATGCTCGTGTGGCGGCGGAATCCGCGAGTCATGCCAAGTCCACGTTCGTGGCCAACATGAGCCACGAAATCCGCACACCGCTACACGGCATTCTCGGCCACCTGGAATTGCTGGCCGACAGCCCGCTCGACGCCACCCAGCAGGCGCGCCTGCACCGTGTCAGGCAATCGGCAGATAGCCTCATGGGGATCATCAGTGATGTCCTGGACTTCTCCAAGATCGAAGCCGGCCAGATGGACGTGGCACCCGCTCCGTTCGAGCTTCGGCCAGTAGTGGAGGCGGCGGCACTGCTGTTTGCGCCGCAAGCACAGCGCAAGGGCGTCCCCCTGTACTTCCACATCGCGCCTACGTTGGACGGCCACTATATTTCCGACGTACACCGCATTGGCCAGATCCTCAACAACCTATTGAGCAATGCGGTCAAGTTCACCGATTCCGGCCGCATCCTGCTCAATGTGGTGCGTGACGACGCCGCGCCCGACGACCGCACCTGGGTGCGGTTCGAAGTGCTCGACTCCGGCATTGGGCTCACCCCGGAACAACAACGGCGCATATTCAAGCCATTTTCCCAAGCTGACCAGAGCATCGCGCAACGCTACGGCGGCACGGGCCTTGGCTTGGTGCTTTGCCAACAACTGGCGCACCTGTTGGGCGGGCATATGGATCTGCGCAGCACTCACGGTGTCGGCAGCATCTTCCGCCTGCACGTACCGCTGACCGCGGCACCGGGAGATGCCCTGGAGCGCGAAACGAGACCACTGCATGGCATGGCGCTGGTGCTGCTGACATCCGTGCAGGAGTGGCGCACGGAACTGGGGGGATACCTCAGCTTCCAGGGTGCCCGCGTCATCACGGTGGGCAGTGGGCAGGAGCTACCCACCGATGTTCCGGAGAACATTGTGCTGGTGCTGGTGGATAACGAATCCGCACCGCCGGAGCTGAGTGCGCCAGAGAACACCGTCCATGTCGAGCGCATCGTGCATGTCACCACCGATGGCCCGCTGTCACCGCAATGGCGCGACGGCGCGGTTTGGGTGTCCTGTTATGCGGGCGATGCCTTGCTTGATGCTGTTCGTGGCACGGTCGCCGCAACGGCAAGTCATGCCAGCGCGGCTGCTCCCTCTGAATCCGCACGTGTACTCCTGGTCGAGGATCATCCCGTCAACCGAGAGCTATTGCGCGAACAACTCGAATCGCTCGGCTACCGCGTCGATGCCACGGAGAGCGGCCACGCCGCCTTGCAATACTGGCAACCTGGCATTTACCGAGCCGTGCTCACCGACTTGAACATGCCGGAGATGAGCGGGTATGACCTGGTCAAGATTCTGCGCGAGCGGGATCAAGAGCAACCCATCTTCGCCGTCACGGCCTCCGCACTGGCGAGCGAAAAGGCCCGCTGCAAAGAGCTCGGCGTCACCGAGCTGCTGCTGAAGCCCCTTTCGCTGGTTCAATTGAAAGACGCGCTACTGCGCTGGGTCGTGCCACCGCAAGCTCCCGTAGTGCCCGCGTCCTCGAACCAAGGCAACGCCTCGTCCGCACTGCCGGAGAAAATCCGTCAGGTGTTCTTGCAGCGCGCCTTGGAAGATATCGCCGCCATGGATGCCGCACTCGCTACGGACAACACCACGCAACTGGTCGCCGCCGTGCACTCGTTCAAAGGCGCACTGATGATGCTGCGCGAATCGGAACTGGCTCAGCGCTGCTCAGCCATGGAAGAAGAACTTCGCGAGTACGGCATGGATGGCCTGGACGAGGAACTGACAACGCTGCGCAACGATCTCCACCAACTCACGCAGCGCTATCGGCGCCCCAACGGGTCGCCATCAGAATGAGCAACTCAGGCGGCCACGCCGGGTGCACCGCCGAGTTCCGCGGCATAGCGGAACAGCTCGGCATCCTTGCTCACACCGAGCTTGGCCATGGCACGCATCTTTTGGGTGCTCACCGTCTGCTTGCTGCGCTGAAGCTGTGCGGCGATGTCGCCGATGGTTGCGCCGCCTACATACAAGGCCAGCACTTCGCGCTCACGTTGCGAAAGTTTGGTCAACGCCTCGGAAGGCTCACCAATGCGCTCTGTTCCCACAATGGCGGAAATGGCGGGCGACAGATACCGGCGTTTCACATACGCCGCCTGCACGGCCCTCGGCACGTGAGAAAGCTCGTCGGTTTTGCCTACCAGGTTCTGAATGCCCTTGGACATCAGCGTGCGGATCAGCGAAGGCATCTCGATGCCCGTCATCACCACGATCGCCATGTCGGGGTAGCGCTGCTGGAGCAGGTCCATCAACTCCAGTCCATCGCCGTAGTTCCCGCCTGGCATGGCGTAGTCCGTTACCAGGACATCGCAAGGCTCACGATCCAAAAGGGTGATCAGCGCCGTGGAGTTCGGCACCACACCGATGCACGCAATGGTCGGCACCTCGGCCAACGCGGCCTCAATGCCCATGCGGATGACCGGATGGTCATCGGCAACCGCGACCCTCACCTTCAAGTCATCCATAGCAGGGGCACTCCCATGAATGGAACTGTAAGCCTGGGACCTATATTCCTCTCAGGGTTTTCTGATGTAAATAGTCATACGTCACCTTATTTAGCGGCAGGACAAGTATGAGCATCCGAATTGCCGTCGCTGATGACCATCCGGCGCTCTTGGCCGGCCTGGAATTGATCGTGGCGCGCCATCGCGGCTTCACGCTGGTGGGTGAAGCGCATAACTCCACCGAGTTGCTGCAATTGCTTCAACGTCAGCCAGTGGATGTGGTGGTAACCGATTACGCCATGCCAGGCGGCCAATACAGCGACGGCCTGACCCTGCTTTCCCTGCTTCGTAGGCGATTCCCTGGAATACGTCAGATTGTACTTACTGGCATGGAGAACGCCGGCACGTTCCAGCACCTGCTGGGCATTGGCGTGGAAGGCTTGCTGAGCAAATCGGACGACTTCGAACTGCTGCCGAGCGCCATCGAGAAGGTTTATGGGGGGCAGCGTTTCCTTTCACCCAAGGTGAGCGAGCTGCTTGCAAGTGTCCCGGTATCCACTCCCGGCACTACCGAGGCACACCTCACCAAGCGCGAAACCGAAGTGCTGCGCATGTTTGCCGAAGGCCTCACGGTGACCGAGATCGCCGAACGCGTCGGGCGAAGCCGCAAGACCATCAGCACCCAGAAGATCGCCGTGATGAAAAAGCTCTCCCTGGAGAGCAATGCCGAGCTGTGCCGTTACGCAATCCAGCATGGCTTGGTGCAGGCCTCGGAAGGCTCCCTCGACGGGGACGACACGCCCTGACGCAACCGCTTAAACCTCGGCGTCGTCCGGATAAGGCGTTGCCGCAGGCCGCGGGAACGCGGCCTGCCATACCTGCACGCGGTTGCGCCCCTCGCGCTTGGCTTGGTAAAGCGCGATATCGGCATCGCGTAGGAGCCGATCGGCATCCGCCGTGGTGAGAATGGGGCCGCACGCCACGCCTACGCTGATGGTGATCGTGGCACCCAATCCGCCCTCCCCGACAACCGGCGGCATTTCCGCCACGCGGGCGCGTAGCAGCTCGCCCAAGGTAGCCGCACGCGACAGCGAGGCATCCGGTAACAGGCAGGCAAACTCCTCACCGCCGTAACGCGCCAGCAACGCATCCCCAGGCAGGCATTGCCGCATGGCCGCCGCAACCCGGCGCAATGCTTCATCGCCGGCCAAATGACCAAAGCGGTCGTTGTACCGTTTGAAATGATCCACATCGATCAATAGCAAAGCGTGTTGCGCGGTGTCGGCCGCGTCTTCCGGCAACTGCTCCAAGCGCTCCAGCAAGCGGCGCCGATTGGCCAGGCCGGTCAGCTCATCGCAATAAGAGAGTTCCAACAGGCGCGCATTGGCTGCATCCAGGGCGGCGGTGCGCTCGGCCACGCTGTGTTCCAGCGTACGGCGATGCGATTGCAGGGCACGGGTTCGCCACTGCGTCGCCAGGTAGGCCATCAACACAATGATCAGCGTACCTACGCCGGTGGACCACGGCCGCTGCCACCAGTGCGCCAACACCGTAATGGGGAGCTCCACCGGCGCACTCGCATTGCCCCACTGATCGAGGGCCTCGATACGCAACCGATACGAACCAGGAGACAGGCTGCTGTAGGTGCGCGAATCCTGCGTGGTCCAGTTGCCCGGCGCGTCTTCAAGGCCGATCAGGCGCGTGCGGAAACGCGACTCGCTCTCCTGGTACCAGGAGAGCAATGCGAACTGGATATCGATGGTCTTCGTACCCGCCGCCACCTCCAGGCCGTTTATGCCGGGGTCCACGAGCTGGCCGTCCACATGTACGCCGGTGACGCGCAGCGGCTTGGCCTGCGTGTCGCGTGTTTCGCGCTGCGGGTCGTAGACGGTAAGTCCGCCCAGGGTGCCAACCCAGTACCGATCGTGGGCGTCGATCATTTGCGCATTGGTGTTGCACTCGTCGTGCACCATGCCGTCACGGCGACTGAAGGTGCGCGAGAGGTAGCCGTTAGGCGACGGCGTGAGCTGTTGCACCCCATTGTTGGTGCAGATGTACACGCGCCCATGCGAATCACCAAGCGCGCTGTACACCGTAAGGTCCGGTGGTGCCGGCAAGTTGTTAGGCAACAAGCGTGGATGCATGGGATCGCTCACGTCCATGCGCTGCACGCCGCCACTCACGCTGCCAATCCACAACACCGCATGCCCTTGCGCATCCGGGATCAGGCTAAGCCCGAGCAACATGGCATCGGGCAAGCCCGCGCTGTGCCCAAAGAAGGTCCATGTCGAACCATCAAAGCGCGCCAAACCTTGGTTGGTCGTGGCCCATAGCCAGGAACGGCCTGTGGCATCGACCTGTTCCACCAACTTAGTGGCGCTCCACATACCCGTCACGCCCGGCGGATTGAACGCGGTCCACGCGCCCTCGCGCCGCCGATACACGCCACCCTGTCGCGCGGCCACCCATAGCTCTTCCTGCCCGTCGTACGTGCGCTCCAACACGTCAGTCAACGACTGGCTGCTTACCTTGGGCCATGGACCGTTCTGCACCTCGAAGTGACTGTCGTCCTGCATCAACAGCAGATCGCCACCGCGCAACCCAACCCACCGCGCCAGGTGATCGTCCGTGCTGCGCGCGGACGCAATCACGCTCACGCTGGGATCGGGCAGCACGCCGTCCGCCGAGGTGTAGTTGCGCCAGCGCCCTTGCTCGTACAGTGCAAGACCATCGCCCTTGGCGCCCACCCACAGGCGTTCGCCACCTCGACCATCGGGCTCCAGCAACAAGCCGAATACTCCGGTGGAGCTCTCGCCCATCAGCGTGATGGTGGACCATGGGCTCACGCCCAGCACCGTGCGCGACACACCGGCCTCGGTCGCCATCCAGATCACATCGTTGCCGCTGGGGCTACGCCACACGGTAAGGCCACGCACCACGTTGGACGCCAGCCCATAGCGCCGATCGAAGGCCTGCACCTCGTCGTGGTGCACGCGCAACAGGCCCGAGCGTGACGACAACCAGATCACCCGATCGCCACCGGCCAGCGGTGTCACCGCAAGGTTGTAGATTTCATCCGTAGGCAGGGTGTTCTCTTCACGCGACCAGCGCCGCATGCCGTCGCTGGAGAGCCGCCACAAGCCACTGCCGAACACCGACAGCCACAGCTCCTCGCGCCCCTGGTACTCGGTGCTGAGCAGATACTCCACCTGCGCACCTACCAGGCCCGGTGCCTGCCACTGCTTCCAGCCCGACACGCCCTCGTCGCGATACCACAGGCCCGCCGTGCCCAAACCCAACCATTGGCGTACCCGTCCACCCAGGGTGCGGGTCTGCGCCATGGACAGGACAGCGCTGTGCGGCAGACTGGCGTTGTCCGGGTCCGCCTGCCAGCGGCCACGGCGATACACCATCAGGCCCTTGTCCCAGGTAAGCGCCCACAAGGTATGGGCGCCATGAGCGTCGGTGGTTTCATGAAAGCGGCGGATCTGGCTGGAAGGCAGGCCGGTGCGCTGGTCCTCCACATGCCAATGGGTGCCGTCGTAGCGCGCCAGGCCGTTATTGCGGAAGCCGGCCCACAGCACACCGTCGCTATCGACCCACAGGCAATCGGCCGCATGTGCCATAGCCGGATCGTCGCTGGCGCTCCACCGCCGGCCATCGTAGCGATAGACGCCATCCGGCGAGGCCGCCCACACAAAACCGTCGCGGTCGGTGCGCACATCCACCACCACCGAATAGGGCAAGCCATCGCGGGCACTGAAATTGGTGAATGAGGGGGCGCCCAGTCCGACCAAATCCAGCGGGCGCAGCGAAGCCGGCGTTGTCGTGCCCCAAGCCGGAACCGACAACACCGCGCTCAACAGCAACCCAAAGAGCCCCCGGGCTCCGCGCATGGTTCGCCCCCTTGCCGCGATCCCCTACCTAAAGCTTACAAAACTGCCCTCCGAGACCCTAGCCCTACTCTAGGCCTATCCCCCCGAGGCAACCCTCCCAAGGACGACAGGACTACGAAGGCCACGCCCCGCCCTGGCCATGCAAGTTTCCTTCCAGCAAGCCGGGAGGGCGCACCCGCGCTGGCCCAGGCGGGACGCCACATGCTTAAGTAGGCCCCTTTCCCCATCGGTGTCCGTGCAACGGCCGCCAGGCGCACCAAGGAATCTGGATGAACGCTCAACGGTTGCTTTCCCTCGCCTGCCTGCTGCTCACCGCCGCCCTGGCCGCCAGCCCTGCTCAGGCACAGGACGAACCCACCGGCATCGTGGCGAACCCCTGCGCCAGCCAGAAAGCACCAGACCAGATGCCCTGGCCCCAATGGCAGGCCTACCTGTTTGCCCATGACTTCGGCCAGCTCTGCCATTACCGGGCAGAAAACGACGCCTTGCGCACCCACGGCACGGCGCCTCGCGTGGTGTTCATGGGCGACTCCATCACCGAGTTATGGGGCCAACAGCACCCCGAATTCTTCGGTGAGGGCAAGGTGGATCGGGGTATCAGCGGGCAAACCACCGCGCAGATGCTGCTGCGCTTTCGCCAAGACGTGATCGACCTGCACCCTCAAGCGGTGCACATTCTCGCCGGCACCAACGATGTGGCCGGCAACACGGGCCCCAGCACCCTTGCCCAGGTGGAGGGCAACATCGCCAGCATGGCGGAGTTGGCACGGGCGCATCACATTCGCGTCATTCTCGGCTCGGTGCCGCCGGCCGCGCGTTTTCCCTGGCGGCCTGGCCTGCACATCGGCAACACCATCGACACGCTCAACGCCTGGATCAAGAGCTACGCCGAGCGCAACGGCTTTACCTATGTGGATTACCACAGCGCCCTCACCACGCCCGACGGCGCCATGCAGGCCGATTTCTCAGAGGATGGCGTGCACCCCATGCGCAAGGGCTACAACGCCATGGAGCCCCTTACCGAAGCGGCCATCCGCAATGCCTTGTCCAAACCTTCGCGCGACGCGAAGTAAGCCCCTCCGTCAAAGCAACCCGTCGATAGGCAGCAGACGCAGAAGCGATACCTCGGTGCGTCGTTTTACCGTCGCGTCGGGTTCGCTGTGGTACGTCACCGGCTTATCGCCATTCTCCGCCTGCCACACCAGTTGCTTGGTCGCCGGATCCAGCATCACCTTGTACGCGTTGGTCGGCGCCGTGGCCGTGGCAAAAAAGGCATTGATGGCCTGCGCAAGACCAGGCGAATCCACAATCACGCCCATCTCGGTATTCAGCAGTTTGGATCGCTGATCCATATTGAGTGAGCCGATGAACACCTCGCGCCCGTCCACCACGATGGTCTTGGCATGCAAGCTGATACCGGAGGATTTACCCAGTGCCGTCGACTCCTGATGTTGGCCCGTTGACGGCTTGAGCTCGTACAACTGCACGCCACCCGCAACCAACGCCTTGCGGTAATGCACGTAGCCGGCGTGCGCAGCCGGCTCATCGGTCGATGCCAGTGAGTTGGTGAGTATCTTGATGGACAGCCCGCCTTGCGCCAGTGACACCAGGTGCTGGGTGCCTTCCTCACCTGGGATAAAGTACGGCGTGGTCGCCACGATCTCGTGCTGCGCGCCATCGAGCATGGTCTTGATGTCGGGCCCGATGCGCAGCGCCGGAACATCGCCGGACACTTCGATCTTCTCCGGTTGATCGGCCACCAGCCGCGCCTCACCCCAAAACCACACACCGCGCTTGTCAGCGGTGGGGCCATTGGGCAGCTCATCCAGCGCGGCCTGCGCATAGTCCGATTGCGCGAAGGTGCGCGCCTCCTTCTTGAGCGTTGCTCGTGCCTCAACCAGGCGCTCGCCGGACATCTCCGTCTTCGCGAGCGTGTTAAGTGGATAAGCCGCGCTGCAGTTCCAATAGGCGTCGAATGCATCGGAAGCCTGCGGCACCACCGGGCCAATCGCCACCACATCCAAGTCGCGGAAGTGCGTATCGCTGCCCGCATCGAAATACGGGTCGCCGATATTGCGCCCGCCGATCACCGCCACTTGGTTATCCACAATGAACGACTTGTTGTGCATGCGCCGATTCAGGCGACGCCACTCCAGCATGAACTGCGTGGCGCGCGACACCAGCGAAGGATTGCGCGTATCCAGCGGGTTGAACAAACGCACCTCGATGTTCGGGTGCAGGTTCAATGCCTCGAAGAGGTGATTCTTGTCGTCAAAATTATTGTCGTCGATCAGCATGCGCACGCGCACACCGCGATCCGCCGCCGCCAGCAAGTGCTGCATCAGCAAATGCCCGGTCATGTCATTGGCAAAAATGTAGTACTGCAGGTCGATGGAATGCTTGGCGTGATCGGCCAGCGCCACGCGACTGAGCAACGCGTTGGAGCTAAGCGTTAGCAAGCGAAAACCCGACTGCAGCCCATGCGCAGTCACCTCGGCGCTGGCGTACTTGGCCGCCGGCGTATCCTTGGCGGGCGGCAATTGATGCGTCACGACCTTATCCGCACTCGGCGGCAACGGCGAACAGGCTTGCAAAAGAGCCAACGAAAAGAGCACCAGCCAGCCACGTGTGCGCATGTTTCCACCCCGTTGGGTTGAACCAGCTAGCCCGACTACTGCGTAGGCAACCGCCTACTGATGTAACACAACCGCCCCGCTCCTGCCTGACCGCCCGGCAACCCCGACCTCACCCAGAGCAGTGAAACACACCATAGGTTTAAGCCCCATACAACACGCGTGGCTACGCTGCGATGGATTCGCCTTGGTATCGTTTGCGAATCACGGACGAATGCGGACCCCACCTTGCTACGAGGCTACCTTGTGCATCTCCACCGATGGCTCGTTTCTCTCGTTGTGCTCCTGATGCCCCTGAGTGCGCTTGCAAAGGGCGATGATGTACCCGCTGCAACAAGCCAACGTGAAATTCAGGCCCTGCTGGATTTCGTCGCCCATAGTCCATGCACCTTCATCCGCAACGGCAAGAGCTATGACGCCGTGCTTGCCAAGAAGCACCTGGAAGACAAACTCAACTACCTGCAACGCCGCGACCAAGTGCACACAGCCGAAGAATTCATTTCCCGTGCCGGGTCGCAAAGCAGCCTTAGCGGCGAACCTTATCGGGTGAACTGCAACGGCCGCGAGCAAAACTCCGCCGATTGGCTCACCGACGAACTCAAGCGACTGCGGCAACGCCAACCCTAGCGGTAGCGTTTGCTTGCCCGTGCATCACGCGGAACAGCCCCGCGGCACCTGGCCAGCACCGGGTTAGGCGACACCTCCGACCAACCCGCGCACGCCATGGCAAGGCCGGCTTGCCACCCTTGAACCCGGTTTGGCACGTGCTCACCCCTCGTGAGCGCGCGCCCAGGCCCTTGAACACACCCGCCCTCATCGGTCACCCAGTCATGGCGCATTTTCTTACGGTTTGAGGCTGGGCCTAGGCTGGCGACCCATGCACCCCGACTTTGGCCCCGCCCCACGGGCCAAAAATCGGTACCGAGTGGGCAATTTCTGAACAGCAGACACCGAATTCAGTTGCCCTTTGGGCCAAGCCGCTCTATCGTGGGCGGGCTGAGTTTCAAGGGTCACCGTGAATTGTGGCCCGATGCTGTAGATAGCAGTTCCACTACACCGTTGTACCCGCTTCCTCCTTGCGACCAGCTTATTCGCCGCCAATGCGGCTTAATTCGTTCCAAGGGAATTAACATGTCTCAAGTAGAAACCGGTGTTGTGAAGTGGTTCAACGATGCCAAGGGCTTCGGCTTTATCAGCCGTGACCAGGGTGGCGATGACGTTTTCGTGCACTTCCGCGCTATCCAGTCCTCGGGCTTCAAGAGCCTGGTCGAAGGTCAGAAGGTGACCTTCACCGTGACCAAGGGCCAGAAGGGCCTGCAGGCGGAACAGGTTCAGGCTGTCTAAGCCTCCTGCCTTGCGCAAGAAAAAGCCCGGCCATGTGCCGGGCTTTTTTGTGGTCGACTTACGACCCCTCATACGCCCGCCAGGGCCGTTACCGCGAATATCGCATTGACGATCGTCAGCGACACACCAACGCGCAGCGCATACGCGCGGCGGCTTCGCCAAAACGCAATCAAGCATTTCCACACCCCATTGGTCGCCATGGCAATGACGACACAAGGCACCGCATGCGGCACATCCACCTGCCCCGATGCCACCGCCTGAGCCACGGCAGCAGCCGCAGCGTGCACGTCCGCCAGGGCGGACAACGCCGTCATCCACGGCAAGCTGGCGTTACCTAGCTGTGCACGCAAGATGGCAAGAACAAACATAACCGCCGCCAGCAACGCGACCAGCTTGAGCACCGCCAACGGGTTGAACGGGTGCTTTTCCAGAACCAAACCGTCACCCACTGGCTTGAGGAACGATTGCCAGCTCGCCGACACCCCGGTCACCACCGACGCCACCCCGGCCGCCAGCAACGCGAGCGCAATCTTTTCCAGCAACGTCGCTGAGAGCGCACCCACCACCACGGCGAACTGAACCACCGTGCCCACGTTCGACATGATCGCCGCGCTGGCGGCAGGCGCGGCGTGCGCCTTATCGGCTCTGGCGCGCTCGGCCATGGCCAGCACCGTCGCCGTGCTCGAAACAAACCCGCCTGCCACGCCGGCAATAGCCAGCCCAAACCGCGTACCGAGTATGCGAAGCGCGAGATAGCCAAGCGTGGAGATAGACATCATCGCCACCACCAGCAGCCACAGTCGGCGTGGATTGATTGCCTCCCACGGGTCCACCGGCACATCGGGCAGCAAGGGCAACACCACGAACGCGGCGGCCAGCAAAATAAGGAGATCCTGCAATTCCGCTGCGGTGAGCCAGCGGCGGGAAATATGGTGAAGCTTGTGCTTGCTTGCCAGCAGTATCGCGACGACCACGCCGATCGCGCCCGCCATCGCCGGTGAGGTGTGTGCAAACACCCCCAACAGAAACGTCAGCAACATCGCGATCTCGGTGGTCAGCCCGGGGTCGCGTTGCCGCGTGCGCCGATAACTCACCGCCATGGCCAGCGACAGAAATGCGCCGGATACATAGATACCCGCGGGCCCAATGAGCGCCGCCAGCGCGCCCACCAACCCCACAATGGAAAACGTGCGTATGCCCGCCGGCGCGCGATCGGGCCCCTGACCTTTGCTGCGCTCTCGTTCCACGCCAATCAGCAAGCCAATGGCCAGGGCCGCGACAACCCCTGGTACCTGCGCCAGCACACCGCCGATGGCCGATGGGTAAGTCATATGTCGATAAGTCGCACGCCTGTGGCTGCATCTCGCCATGCGCCCGCAAGCTGCACCATGCAACCGCAACCGTGTGGGTGGCACGACTATCTGTAGCCGCTCTGGGCAGCCTTTTCTATAGCACTTTTTGAGTGGCCCAACCTTGCGCCATAGACGCACTCGCGCCCACGCAACGACTCGGCCAGCGCGCACGGCGCACGGCTGCGGTGAACGGGTCGTCAGTCTGGCGTTAGTGAGACAACGTAAGGTTGTCATTCGGCAGGCGTAGTGTTGAAGGTTGATTTGCGCGACCGGGTGGGTCTTGCCCCGGCCGCCGATCATGAGGGGCTCGCTAGCCATGGATGGACTCGCGGCGCATTGGCGCGGGCTCTCCGGGGCAGGGGCCAGGAACCCCACGAAACAAGGACATTCGATGACTAACCCTAATCGCCTCAGGGCGTTGCCCTTTGCCATTGCGTCGCTGCTGGTCGCCGCGCCCTTGGCCGCGCAGAACATCACCACTTCCGGCGTCAGCGGACGCGTGGTGGATGCGTCGGGTCGCCCGGTGGCCGATGCCACCGTCACCATCGTTCACCAGCCCTCGGGCACCACCAAGCAAGTAACCACCGACAGCGATGGTCGCTACGCCGCGCAAGGTCTGCGCGTGGGCGGCCCGTTCGAGCTGACGGCCCGCAAGGACGGCATGGCCACCGGCGAACAGCACGATATCTACCTGCAGCTTGGTCAGCCCTCCACCATCAACCTCAGCCTGGGCGCTACGGCACAAGCCGCCAGCACGCTCGGCGCGGTAACGGTGAACGCGTCGGCGCTGGCGCAGACCTTCTCCTCGGACAACAAAGGCTTGTCCACCAACCTCTCGCAAAAGCAGTTGGAAGCCACCCCGCAAGGCAACCGCTCCATCGACGACATTGCGCGTGTAGACCCGCGCATCACCGTCATCGATCAGGGCGTTGGCTCCATCTCCGCCAACGGCATGAACAACCGCTACAACAACATCGCGGTTGACGGCGTAAGCCAGGGCGACCCGTTTGGCCTCAACGCCAACGGCCTGCCCTACCAAAAGTCGCCCATTTCGCCGGAGGCCATTGCCAGCTACAACATCTCCACGGCCAACTTCGACACCACCTCCGACACGGTGGGTGCGGACGTTAACGCGGTCACCAAGTCGGGCACCAACCAGTACCACGGCTCGGTGTACTACTCCTACCGCAACGCCAGCAAACTCGTGGGCGATGCCGGTTGGTTGCCCAGCAGCAACCCGGGCTACTCGTACAACGGCTACAAAACCGATTGGACGGGCGGCTTCAACGTGGGCGGCCCCATCGTCAAGGACAAGCTGTTCTTCTTCGTGTCCGCCGAGCACGAGCGCACCAACGGCATTGGCGCCGACTCCGCCAACGGCCTGGACTACTCGCTGGGCAACGGCGCCTCCACCAGCAACAAAGTGTCGCCGGGCGACCTGCAAAAGATCATCGACGCCGCCACCAAACTTGGCCTTAAGCCGGGCACGTTCGGCGGTGCCACCGGCCTGGCGTACGACGACAAGCGCTACCTCGGCAAGATCGACTGGAACATCACCAACGAACACCGCGCCAGCTTTACCTACCAGCGCACCGAAGAAGAACTGCCCGCCGTGGGCGGCAACAGCGCCAACAGCGTTGGCCTTACCAGCTACACCTATACCAAGGCCATTACCACCGACAACTACGTGCTGCACCTGTTCGACGACTGGACCGACAACTTCTCCACCGAAACCAAGGTGGGCTACCAAAAGTTCGTGCAGGACACCACGGCGCCGTACCAGCAGCCTGCCGTTAACGTGAACCTGTCGCCCGACGGCAAGGGCCCGTCGGTGAACCTGGGCGAAGAGCGCTACCGCCACTACAACCACATCGATACCAAAAAGCTCAGCCTGTTCCTCGCTGGCACCTATATCGCAGGCGACCACGCCATCAAGGGCGGTATCGACTACCAGAGCAACAAGATCAACAACCTGTTCGGCCAAACCCAGTTTGGTCAGTACAACTTCTGGGGCATCAACAATTTCCAGAGCGGCAACTACAACTCGTACATCCTCTACCACCCCGCCCCGGGCTACACGCTGGGCGACATTGCAGGCCGCTGGACGTATAGCCAGTACAGCCCGTTCTTGCAGGATACCTGGCAGGTCACCGACCAACTCTCGGTGCAATACGGCGTGCGCGTGGATATACCCGATGCCAACGTAAAGCCCGAGTACAACGCCGCCTTTGAAAAGGCGTTTGGGTTTCCCAACAACTTTGCCATTGGCCCCGGCAACCGCGTGGTAGAGCCGCGCCTGTCGTTCAACTACATGTTCGACAGCAGCTACCGCACCCAACTGCGTGGTGGCCTTGGCCTGTTCCAAACCACGCCGCCCATCGTGTGGTTGACCAACCCCTACCAGAACAACGGCGTTACGCTGCTCAACTACACCTCGTACGCGCCCTCCTCGGCGCCGTTCAGCCCCGACCCGCTCAACCAAAACATTCCGGCCGGCGGTGGCGCGGGCTCGATCGACACCATCGACCCCAACTTCAAGATGCCCACCGTGTGGAAGGCCTCGCTGGCACTCGACCGCGAACTGCCGTGGTGGGGCTTGATGGCCTCTGCCGAGTACCAGCACATCAAGGTGCGCGACGGCATTCTCTATGAAGCACTGAACTTTGGCGCACCCACCGGCACCCTGCCGGACGGCCGCGACCAGTTCTGGAAAACGCCGGGCGAAGCACCCAAAACCGCCGACGCGCTCGCTAACCAGAACCGCGCCTTCAGCAACGCCTCCACGTACCTCACCAACACCCACAAGGGTAAGTCCGATACGTTCACCCTGGCGCTCAGCAAGCCGTTTGGCGATGAGTTCTCGGGCACCGTGAGTGCCACGCTCAGCCACGCCACCGACGTGGACCCCGGCACCGACACCATTGCCTTCAACGGTTACTCGCGCATCGCGCGCCTTAACCCCAACAGCGATGTGTCGGCGGTGTCCAACTACAACGTGGCCAAGAGTCTCAAGGCCTCGCTCAACTGGCAGCACGCGTTCTTCGGCAATTACTTCACACAGGTGTCGCTGTTCTACAACGGCCACACCGGCACACCGTACACCTGGGTGTTTGCCAACGACGCCAACGGCGACACCATCGCCGGCTGGGACCCGGTGTACATCCCCTCGGTGAACGACCCCAAGGTCACCTACGCCAAGGGCACCAGCGCCCAGGTGATTCAGCAGTTCCAGAACTACCTGGCCAACGACAGCTACCTCAAGGATCACCGCGGCCAGATCGCCACGCGCAACGGCGCCACCACCCCGTGGGTGAACCAGTTGGACGTGAGCTTCTCGCAGGAAGTGCCCGGCATTTTCGCCGGCAACAAGGGCGTGGTGCGCCTGGATATCTTCAACTTCCTCAACCTGCTCGATAAGCACTGGGGCGATGTGCGCAACACCGGCATCTACCCCACCCGTACCCTGGCAAGCTACGCGGGCGTCAACGCCCAAGGCCAGTACGTGTACTCGCTGCCTACCGACAAAAACGGCAACTACCAACCGCAACAGCTCACCACCTACGACGGCGGCTTCTACGACCCCAGTCGCGTGGTGTCGCGTTGGTCCGCCATGGTGACGCTGCGTTACACGTTCTGATCGCGCACGGGTTATCGCGGTAATAACAGGAGCAGGTGCCGAAAGGTGCCTGCTCTTTTATTTGGCAGCATGCAAACACCGCGCGCGCATACCCTATGCGACATCACGCATGCGTTACTAAGGAAGGCCTGATTAATCGACTTCTTGTCCGTCATTCCTGCGGAACTCAAAAAGGGGGCGAGAGCAGGAGGTGCTTTCTAACAGCCGAAGGGCTGGTCATCCCGTGCTTTTCCATTCAGAGAATGACAGGCACTGGGTGACCAGCCCTTCGGCTGTTGAAAGGCGCTTCCAGCATTCGCTGGGATGACGATTAAAATCAGAGTTTCCCTAACACCGCCGGCATCGTTGCCCACGCTCAACCGCATCAAGCGCGCGATGGCCCCGACACAAAGCGACTGCCGGGCACGCTCCATCGCCATGGCATATCCGTCGCTACGCGAATGCCAATGCGCGGGCTGCGCAGCGGTGCGCTCGGCGCGGGCATGCCATCGTCCACCACCGCGAAGCCCTGCTGCGCCCGCACCAGATCAATGCCGTTCTGTGCGCCGGTAATGCCGAGCGCCTGCGTGAGGCGCGCTGGCCCGCGGCAAAGGTCGCGATCGGGCGTGCCGCCGGGGCGAGCGCGGCGCATCAAATCCACCCCGTGCAAAGGCTCCAACGCGCGAATAAGCACACCGTGGCCTTCTGGCCCGCACACGCAGTTGCAGCACCAGTGCATGCCGTAGGTAAAGTAGACATACATGTGACCCGCCGGCCCGAACATCACCGCGTTTCTCGGCGTTTGGCCGCGAAACGAGTGCGCTGCTGGGTCGGTGGCGCCGGCATAAGCCTCCACCTCCACAATGCGCCCTGCGCGCCCATCGGCCCGGGCGAGGATCTTGTGCAGCAGCAACGGTGCTACCGCCGTTGCCGGCCGCTCGAAAAATGCACGCGGTAGCAACAAACCCGGCCACGCCACTGCGGGATGCACCCCAGGCGACATACGCTGGCTCCGCCCATGTCATAGGAGTGGCCATCGTAACCCGATGAACCTGCTCCGCCCTAAGGATGCTCTGATTTTGATCGTCATCCCAGCGAATGCTGGAAGCGCCTTTCAACAGCCGAAGGGCTGGTCATCCAGTGCCTATAAATCTTTGAACGTAAAGGCGCTGGATTCCTGCTTCCGCAGGAATGACGATCAAAATCAGAGCATCCCTCAGCGTGAGCCTCAGCCGCGCCTGTGCGGATTCGGTGGGCACCATGAGCGGGTCGAACAGCTCATCGCACGGCGTCGTGCGAGCAAGCACACGCTTTGCGCGCCGCCGCGTGCTGCAACAGTCAGCGCGCGACAGCGCTGCACTGTGACCGCGCACTGCATGGATGCAACCCATTACATATCGGCCCCATCCAACTCAAACCGCGCCTCCAACACCATCCAGTACAAGGCCGTTGTGTTGAACGCGCGCGCAAACATCTTCGCCAGGTCGAGTGTCATCGGCTTGCCGTTCATCATCCAATCCTTCAACTGCGCGCTGGTGATGCCGATGCGCCGCGCCGTCTGCGCAAAGGTGAGGTCATCCGGCAGCATGTAATCGTGCAGCAGCACCTGCGCGGGTGAGCGCACGGCCAGCACACGGCTGACGTACATGCGCGGTGAGAGGGGAATCCGACTCATCACTGTCCTTAGTTGATGTGCGTGCACGCTCAAACACGCCGGCGCGAGCGCAGCGATAGATGTAGGCAATTGCCCGGTTTGGTCGTAAGTGATCACCAAGGTGCGGCACACCGGCAACACGCCCGGTGCGCCGCGAGGGCGATCAACGGACGGGTCAGGTGCTGGCGGCGGGTTTTTGGCCCAACAAGCGCGCGTAGGTGTGCAAGTAATGCACGGCTGTCGATAACCCCGCGGATTCCAACGGGGTTAGGGCTAGCTGGCGTACTGGGCGGGAACCTCGGCGCGGCGGGGCGAGGAAAGCCTCCTCGCTATCCATCAGCAGACCCAGCAAGGCGTCTGCGGAGCGGGCAATACCGATCAGCGTTAACAACCGCTGCTCTGCGTCCCCAACCTCAGCTGGGGGAGCCAGCGTGTCGGCGGAGGTCGCGTGCGTATCCTCTGGTGGGAAAGACGGGCGTGCGCGTGCCGTATGATCGTGGGTAGCCATGATCAACTCTCTATCTAGTTGGTGATGGTTAGCGGGTCGTGAGTGTTGGTAGCACTCGCGGCCCGCGCCTCATGACCCGAAGGTCACGGTTGCGCGCCAAGCGGATTCAGACACTCCACGCGCAACGAGAGGCAAAGTAGCAGAGCCCCACCAAACACTTTGTCAGGCGAATACCCGTCGCGCCATGCGGGCCAAGCGCGCAAGTACGGCGGCATGCGCTGTCAGCGGGCTAAGCGATCAACCCGCCGCCACACCCACCGCCTCGCGCCCCGTCAGCTGCCTGTACACCGACGCCAACGGCGCCACCACGATGGCAGTGAAAGGCCCCACCAGCACCAAGCTCAAGGCGATCGCGGGCGCAAAGGTCATCATCAGCACCTCAACCGAGGGGAACGCGCCTTGGGGGAACAACGCCAGCAAGTGCTCCCTGTCAAAACCACCCAGGCGCCAATACGCCATGGCGAGCACGACGCATTCGGCCACGATGGCTGTGGCAAACACAATGACGCCCAGCGTGACGCACGTGCCAATTAGCTTCCAGGCATGAGGCTTAGTGAATCGCCACGAGTCGAACAATCGAAAGTCCCTCTCGACAAACGACATCACCGGCCCCAACGAAAGCCGAACCGCCACCCACACCAAGGCGCCTATAGCCGCGATAGCCACGCCACCGACAAGCACCACACGCGCCAAGATCACCGCGGTTGGGTCCGGCAATAAGCCGCCGAGCAGCCACGCCAAGCCACCAAGCGCAGCGCCGCCGAGCATCATCGCGAACAACGCCAGAAAGAGCATCGCGCTGTAGACAAAGGTGGTTAGTGCCAACCAAAGCTCTTGCTTGCCAAGGCGCAAGGAAAAGAAGCGGTTGTTCTCGGGCTCCAACATGCTGCGATACACCGCGCCCATCAAAAGCACGCGACCCGCCAAGGTAACCACAAACAACAACGGGTTCGCCATCATCATCCAGCCTTGCACCCGAAACATCTCGGGACTCGGGCCTGCGGCTGGGTCCATATGCTTCATGCTCGCAAGAACCGCCGGCATCTGTGAAAGCATATGGCCAAACACAAACGCCATCGGAGCTATGGCAATGAGCGCATACACCACGCTCCAAGCCACCACCGACAACGGCCGCCGCGCGATCAGCGAAAACCCCGATCCGATCGCCTTGCCCATCGAGAAATCTGCCATGTTCGCCCCTGTTGCCTATGGTTCGGTTAGCCGCAACTGCAATGCGTTGGTTGAGGTCGACATTTAGTCGATGGATAGTGCGCCACCGTTAGGAAGCGCACCCATCAGAACAGATGACGGAAAGCCCCGCCGGACTTCTCTTATTTTGCTCGTCATCCCGGCCAATGCCGGCATGACGAGCAAAACATCGTTCAATCAGGCCTTGCCTATCGCGCGGAGTGGTGACCATCAAAGGGCTGGAATACTTTCACCGCCCAGTTGATGAAGGATCGCAGCCGCGCGCTTTCGTGCTTGGTACGCTGAAACACGATGTGGATGGGGTGCAGTGGACGCTTCCACTCGGGCAGCACCTGCACCAGCTCGCCTGATTCCAGGTAGGGCCTCGCCATAAAGCCGAACGTTTGCCCAACACCCAAGCCATTCACGATGGCGTTGAAGTGCGCGCTGCTTTCGTTGAGCAGAATTCCTTGCGTGCTTCTCGGGTCGATCTCGATTTGATCATCGCCCCGGTTGAACACAAGAGGAAATGGGCGGCCGGTAAGCGAGGAAAAGTAACCTACCGTATCGAACGCTTCACGAAGGTCATCCGGGTGGGCGGGAGCACCATGAATGTTGATGTACTCCGCGCTGGCGCAGGTGATGTAATCCAAACTGGCGATTCGGCGAGAAACCAGCGATGTATCGGTAAGCTCGCCGCCGCGAATGACGCAGTCCACCGCGTCACCCACCAGATCGACATGACGATCGCTTACGCCAAGCTCTAGCCGCACATCGGGGTAGGCCTTTCGAAAGGAAGGCAACTGAGGCAGCAGAATGATGTTGGCCAGCGAGGAACCCACGTCCACCCTGAGCCGGCCGCGCGGGCCTTGATTTGGGTCGGCGAAGAGAACATCCATCTCTTCCAAATCGCTGAGCACTTGGATCGCTCGCTGATAGTAGGCTTTCCCCTCATCCGTCACCGTTACTTTGCGGGTAGAACGCAGCAGGAGCTTTACGCCCAAGTGCCGCTCCAGATCCTGGACATATTTGGTGACGGTTGCCCTGGGCATGTTCAAGGTATCCGACGCTTTTCCAAAAGCGCCGGACTCCGCGATTCGAACAAACACCCGCAACGCTGCCAATTGATCCATGGACGAACTCCTTTCGACGACTAGCTTGTGAACTTAACTATTCATTCTAATGAATAATCATTTTCTGCCTGTCATCTTAATCTGACATTCTTTTAGGCCTATCGTCCTCCCATCGCTTTCACCTACCGATGGGAGAACTCACATGAGCAAGCGTCTGAATGGCAAGGTTGCACTGGTGACGGGCGGCACCAGTGGTATTGGTTTCGCGTCCGCCCTGGAGCTGCTTAACGAAGGGGCCAAGGTGTACATCACCGGCCGCCGCCAGGCGGAGCTGGATGCGGCACTCACCGCCATGGGCGAGGGCGTGGTTGGCGTTCGCGGCGACGTGACCAAGCAGCACGATCTCGATGCGCTGGCCGACCTGATCAAGCGCGAGGAAGGCCACCTGGACATCCTTTTCGCCAATGCGGGCGGCGGCAGCATGGCGCCCCTTGGCCAGATTACAGAGCAGCACTTTGACGACACCTTCAACCGCAACGTCAAAGCTCTCGTTTTCACCGTGCAGACCTTGCTGCCGCTGATGAAGCCCGGCGCCTCCATCATCCTCAACGGCTCCATTGCCGGCAGCACGGGCACGGCCGCTTTCAGCATCTACAGCGCCTCCAAGGCTGCTGTGCGCAGCCTGGCGCGTAGCTGGGTGCTGGACCTGAAGGATCGCGGCATTCGCGTGAACGTGGTGAGCCCCGGCTCCACCAACACGGTTGGCCTGGCCGAGTTGGCCGGCGAAGGCAAGGAGGCCCAGGAAGGCCTGCTTACCTATCTGGCTTCGCTGGTGCCCATGGGTCGCCTTGCAGATCCGTCTGAAATTGGTCGCGCGGTAGTGTTTCTCGCCTCGAACGATTCGAGCTTCGTCAACGGCGCGGAGATCGTCGCGGACGGCGGCCAGGCTCAGGTTTGAAGAGATCGCCACGGAAGCGCGCATAGCGCGTCCGTGGTGGGAGTTCGAGTGGAGCATCGAAGGTGCCGGCCCAAGGCTGGATCACGCCCAGCGCGGTCGACATGAAGCCCCGTGGCACCCTTATCACTTCTGCATTCTGACCCACGGCCACGCGCGTCTTGGTATCGCCAAGCATGTTGGCGAGAAAGACACCGAGGCGGGCGAGATGACAAGCGTGTTGCCCGCCTGCCGAGTATCCGTAAATCGCGACTCAGGAGGTTGAATGCGGCCCGCCGTTGGCGGGCCGCGTCTCCATAGCGCCTGCACAGGGCGACGCTTGGAATACTCATACCTCGAGTCGGTCATCGGGCCTGGCGACCAGGGTGTAGAGCACAGGCATGAGGAACACACTGATCAGCAACCGGGTGAACAGGCCACTGACAATCACCAGGGCGAACGGTCGCTGCGTATCCGTGCCGACGCCCGTGGCGATGGCTGCTGGAAGCAGACCCAGCGCAGCTACCAGTGCCGTCATCATGATCGGCCGTAAGCGAAGGATGGCGCCTTCGCGAATGGCCTCCGCGAGGCCAGTGCCACCTCGCCGCAGTTCGTTAACGTAGGAGATGTAGACCACGGCCGTCTGCACGGACACGCCGAACAGCGCTAGGAAGCCAATGCCCGACGACACCGAGAATGGTGTACCGGTGATCCACAAGGCGACGATGCCGCCCACCGGCGCGGACAACAGCACGCCGAGAACGGTGATGAACGGAAACTTGAAATTGCTGTAGAGCGTAAAGAGCAGCAGGAAGATCAAGGCGAGCGTGAGCGGCAGAATCACGTTCAACTGCGCGCGCGAGGCGGTGTACTCGGTGTACTCGCCACCCCAGTCGATGCGATAACCCTGTGGCAACTTGACCTTGCCGTTGACCTGTTGGATGGCGTCTTCCACGGCACCGGCGAGATCCCGGCCTTCCACGGAGAACTGCACGCCGATGTAGCGGGAATTGTTTTCGCGATAGATGAAAGAGGCGCCGTTGATTTCCTGGATATCGGCGAACTCCTTGAGTGGCATCTGTTGTCCGCCCGGCGTGGTCACCAGGATGTTCCTGATCTCCTCGGGATTGTCCCGGTACTTCTGTTCGAGCCGGACAACGAGGTCGAACTGCTTTTCACCCTGAACCACCTGCGTGGCGACGTCGCCGCCGATGGCCGTCTGAATGAGTCCGTTGATGTCGGAAACATTCAGGCCGTAGCGGGCGATCTTTGCGCGGTCGATCTTGATGCTCAGGCTGGGCTGCCCCAGTTCCTGTACCAGCGTGACATCGCGGATGCCGCGCACGTGCTCAAGCACCTTCTTGATGCTCTTGCCTTTCTGCTCCAACGTGTTGAGATCGGGTCCGAACACCTTCACCGCAAGCGCGCTCTTGAGGCCGGTTTCGGCCTCGTCCACCGCGTCCTCGGCGGGCTGGGTGTAGTTGAAGATGATGCCGGGAAACGCTTGAAGCTTTTGGTTGATGGCTTCGATCAAGGCGCCCTTGTCGCGGTACGAGCCTTTCCATTGGGCATAGGGTTTGAGCCCGACGTAGAACTCCACGTTGAAGAACCCGGTTGGATCGGTGCCATCGTCGGGTCGCCCCAGCTCGGAGGCGACCGTGGTGACCTCGGGAAACGAGCGCAACACTTCGCGCAGCTTGGGCGTGATCTTCGACGCCTCCTCAAATGAGATGGTGTACGGCATGGTCGCGCGTACCCACAACGCACCCTCGTCCAGTTGCGGCATGAACTCGGCGCCGATACGGGGGATGAGCAGCAGCGACAGCAACAACACTACGGCCGAGGCAGCCGCTGTCAACCAGGGCTTGGCGAGGCAGGCGTCGAGGCCTTTCGCGTAGACCGATTTGATGGCCTCGAAGATGCGATTGCGCCGCTCTTTCACGCCCTTGCGCATGAACACGGCGCACAGCACGGGCAGCAAGGTCAGCGTGATCACCAGCGAGCCAACCAGTGCGAAGATCATCGTGTCGGCCATAGGCTTGAACAGCGTGCCCGACGGCCCCGACAACACATAGATCGGGAGGAAGCTGACCACGATCACGGCCACCGCGTAGAACAGCGGTCGGTCTACTTCGGCGGCGGCATTGCGGATGATGTCTTTGACATTGAACGACGCACCGCGCTGGTCGGCTATCTGCCTGAAGATGTTCTCCACCATGACCACGGCGGCATCCACAAGAATGCCGAAGTCGACCGCGCCGATGGAGAGCAAGTTGGCCGAGGCCCGTTGCACGTCCAGGCAGATGAAGGCGAACAGCAACGCCAGGGGAATGGTAGTGGCGACGATCAGGCCAGCACGGAAGTCGTAGAGAAAGAAGATCAGCACCACCACGACGAGCAGCATGCCGCGTAGCAGGTTGTCTTCGACGATTTTCGTGGTGAGCGTGATGAGGTCGGTGCGGTCATAGAACGGAACGACCTTGACGTCCTTGGGCAGAATCTCCTCATTGAGCTGGCGCGTCTTCGCCTCGACCCGCTTCAGGACGTCCTGGGTTTTTTCGCCGGTGCGCAACAGGATCACGCCTTCCACGGCGTCATCCTGTTTTTCGTAGCCGAACTCTCCCAGGCGCGGCGCGATGCCGATGACGACGCGACCGATGTCCTTCACCAGTACGGGCACACCGTTGTGAACGGCCACCACCACGTTGCCGATATCTTCCAGCGTTTCCATGCGGCCGGCGCCGCGCACGTAATAGAACTGTCCGCCTTGCGAATAGAAACCGCCGCCAGCATTGGCGTTGTTGGCGCCCAGCGCCGCCTCTACCTGCACGGCGGACAGGCCGACGGCGGCGATCTTGGTCTGGTCGAGCAGCACCTGATACTGCATGGTGCCGCCGCCGAACCCCGAGTCGTCGGCCACGCCGGGCACGGCCTTGTACTGCGGCTCGACGGTCCAGTCCTCGATGGTCTTGAGGTCCATCGGCGAGCGGTCGGAGCTTTGCAATACGTAGCGATAGATCAGGCCTGACGGCGCCGACAGCGGCGACACCGACGGAGTGACACCGCTGGGCAGGCTCAGGTCGCCAAGGCGGTTGAAAACTTCCTGCCGCGCAAAGTTGTTGTCCGTGCCCGTTTCAAAAGTAAGGATGACGTCGGACAAGCCATAGAGCGAAATGGAGCGCGTCGTGGTGGTCTTTGGAACGCCGTTCATGCCCAACTCGACGGGTACGGTAATCAGCCGTTCCACTTCTTCCGCGGCGTGCCCAGGCCATTGCGTGATGATCTCCACGATGGGCGGCGAAAGATCTGGATAGGCGTCCACCGGCAGGCGCTTGAGCGAATGCGCGCCGGCGCCTGTCAACAGAAGCGTCAGCAACAGGACGAGAAAGGGCTGCCCCAGCGACGCAGTGACGACGCGGTTCATGATCGACGCCGTCCGTGACGGCGACACGGCGGATGGAAGCTGATCGCTCATTGGTTTTGCATGAACTGGACGAAGATGCCGCCATCCACCACGACCTGCTCGCCGGCGCGCAGGCCGGCGGCAATGTCGAACTGGTCCCCCGTGCGATAACCCAAGGTCACGCGGCGCCGCGCGAAGCTGCCGTCACGCTCCACAACGTAGACAAAGGGCAGGTTCTCATCGTCCCTAAGCAGTGCAGAGACCGGAACCAGCAGTCCTTCGGTTTCGTGTTGCGAGTGAATCTGCACACTCACGTAGGCCTGCTTTTTCAGCAGGCCTTGTGCGTTGTCCACCACGATGCGCACGGGTATCAACCGCGTGTTCGGATCGATCATCGGGGAGATGCGGCTGACCGTGCCGACCAAATGTTGCTCGCCGACGCCCGTCGCGATGTCCGCGGAGTCACCCGGTTTCACCGATGCGGCATCGGCTTCTGCGACCTGCGCCATCACCCACACATGCGACACGTCGGCCACCGTAAAGCACGGGGTGGTGCCTGCCTGAAGAAGTTGGCCCGGCGTGATCTGCCGGTCGACCACGGTACCGGCGGTGGGCGAGCGGATGACGCCATTGATCGACCCGATGGGTTTGCCTTGTTCGATGGCCTTGATGACCGTGGGGTCGACGTTCAACGAGACCAACGTTTTCAGGGCAGCGTCGACATCTGCGTCGGCGTTGGCGGCATCGGCTTGCGCCTGGTCTTCCTCGCGTTTGGCAACGCCTTCGTGCTCGACCAGGTCTTTTTCCAGATCGGCAAGGCGCCGCGCGGTATGCGCGGTGGTCAACGCCTTGCGATACGCAGTGACGGCGGCGGCGTAGTCGGGCGAATCCACCGTGGCGAGCGGATCGCCTTGCTTGACGTGATCCCCAATGTCGACCAGCAGGCGCGACACCGGACCGGACATCGGCGCCAGCACGGCCGTGGCGTGATCGTTGTTGAAATCCACGGAGCCGGTGGCTTCCACGGTGCGGTGGTATCCGGCACGTACGACGTTATAGAGCCGGATATGACTACGCTGGTCCGGCGTCAGTGTCACATTGACGGGCGTGGTGGACGCCGCTGGTGCGCCTTGGTCGCTTTTGCCGGAGCACGCGGCCATGCCGCACGTTGTCGCAAGCAGCAATGCGATACCGAGATGGCGCGCGCATGGTCGCTGCTGCCGCTTCGAAAGCGACCCATTCAACACTTTATTTTCCATCGTTGTCCCGGGCTAGATCCGCGCGATTCCACCATCCACCACCAAGGGCCTGAAACAACGCCGCCGTGTCGGCATATCGGCTGGCCTGGGCCTGCACCAAGGTGATGCGCGCTTGCTGGTATGACTGTTCCGCACTCAGTAACGAAAGGTAGTTGGCGTAGCCAGCCCGCGATTGCCGCTGCGCCAGATCCAGCGACCGCTTGGCTGCCTCCGCGGCGGCGGCCGCGGCCTTCAGCCCGGCGGCATCCTGGTCCAGCGCCACCAGTGAGTCGGCCACGTTTTGGAAAGCGCCCATTACCGTGCTGCGATATTGTTCGGCGGCCTGCACATAGGCCGCTTTCGCAGCACGCTCCTGATGCAGCAACGTGCCGCCCTGGAAGATCGGTGCGGTTAGGTCCGCGCCAAGACCCCAGAAGCCCGTGCCTGAGGTAAACAACTGATTCATGGCCAACGCCGTGCTACCCGCGTTGGCACTCAGCACGATGTTGGGCAATCGATTGGCGATGGCGACGCCGATCTGGGCGCTGGCCGCGTGCATGTTGGCCTCGGCCTGGAGCACGTCGGGGCGCTGCGCCACGAGTGTCGACGGGAGGCTGACGGGAAGCTCCTGCGGCAGTTGGAGCGAGGACAGATCGAATGACAGGTTCGATGCCTGCGAAGGGTACTTTCCCACCAGCACAGCGAGCAGATCGCGTTGTTGCGCCAGCTGCTTGAGCAAAGGCGGCAGCGTGGCGTTGACCTGGGCAAGCTGCGCTTCCTGGGCGGCAAGGTCCAGTCCGCCGGCGTAACCCTTGGCGAACTGATCGCGAAGGATCTTGACCATGTGCGTGTTGATATCCACCAGCTCGCGCGTGGCATCCACCTGCGCCTGCAGCGACGCGAGCTGCACCGCGGCGACTACCACGTTGGTGCTGAGGGTGATCTGGGTCGCGACCATCTGGTACCGAACCGCCTGCTCCTGCGCCTTGACCGACTCCGTCGTGCGACGGGTCAGGCCAAAAATATCCGGCGCATAAGAGACGCTCACCTGCGGCGTGAACAGGTTGTACTGGATGGCGTTGGAGCTTGGTGTGGGCGAAATGGTGCCGGCCTGCTTCTGGCGGCTGGCGGAAAACGTGCCCGACACATTGGGGTAGTAGCTGCCGCGTTGCGCCAGCACGTTCTCTCTTGCGACCGACAGCGCGGCCTGTGCCGCCTTTAAGTCATGATTGTTGGCGAGCGATTGGTTGATCAGTTCATTGAGGGCCGCCGAGTGGAACAGCGTCCACCAGTCCCCTGGAATATCGGCGCCCTCAGCGAAGCGCTGCGCTTCGCCGCCGGCCACGTGTTCGGTTGCCTCGGTGGTGACGACCTGCTTGGCGGTGTACTGGCTGACCTCCGGCGGTGCAGGGCGCTTGAAGTCAGGCCCAACGGCGCAGGCTGACATCAACGACGAGGCCAGTATTGCGACAAGCCACCGGCCACGCGGCAAGCACGGTTGAACGGACCACGATACAGACATAGCCAGAACGATTCTCTCTGCCGAACTCCATGATCCAGGCGAAAGCGGCCCCGCAGCGTCTCCCTCGATCTTCGCGCCCGGCCATGCCTCAACCCTCCCACGCGCAGATATAGCATAGGCGCGGCGGCGATCCCCCGCGCGCGCGGCGAAAGTTTTCGCGATCGGCTGGCCTGCATTCCACGATGAATCCGATCCTGTGCAGCACGAGGCTTCAGCTCAGGCCCACCCCTGGGTCGCGTACAAGCGCGAGAGTATGCTGACCCTCCTCGGGGCACCGCCCCCGCGGTAGGGGTTGTGCCGTGTGCTACTCCGCCCAGGTCGAAGCCGACTACGACAAGTTCGTCCGTACGTATGGCGCCATCATCAGCTTGAAGCGTTTTGTTGAGCTGTTTTGGGAGAAGCGCAAAGACGGTGGCTGGACCAAGATTCCCAAGGCGATGCGCGAAGCCTTCCGTAAGCCGCAGGGCCAGGAAGGGTTTGAGCTCGCCAAGATCGTCGCCGAGGGCGATCGCGAGCTGGAGGAAGCGCTGAGGGCCGAACATGCCGCCCAAACCGAGCGACTGGCCAAGGCGGAGGCCGTGCTGGCCGGCCCCAAGCCAACCAAGAAAGCGCTGGAAGACCAACGCATCGCGCGAAAGAAAATCAAAGCGGCGGAGCGCAACCTCGACGACCTTTTGCGCCGCGAGCCGGAGCCCGATGACTCGCGCATCTACCCCGGCAGCTATGCCCCGGTGATGATCGAGAAAGACGGCCAGCGCATCGTGGTGCCCATGCGCTACCAATGCCGCCTACCCGGCTGGGACGAAAAAACCGAGCGCAAATACCCGGGTACTTACAACGCCCGGCGCGACAAGCTGGAGGAGTCCTGGGGCAAGCTCTTTGGCCACCGGCACGGCATCCTTATCGTGACCAAGTTCTACGAGAACGTCTCCCGCCACAAGATGGAGGGCCGAGAGCTTGGCCCGGGCGAAAAGGAGGAGAACGTGATCCTCGAATTCGACCCTACACCACCCCAGGAGATGCTCGTCGCCTGCCTGTGGAACATATCGCCCCACGGGGACCATGGCACGGACCTGTTCTCGTTCGCCGCCATCACCGACGAGCCGCCGCCTGAGGTGATCGCCGCGGGCCACGACCGCTGCATCATCCCGATCAAGCCCGAGTACATCGACGTCTGGTTGAGCCCAGACCCAAGCAACTTGCAAGCCCTGTACGACATTCTGGATGACCGGGCGCGACCGTATTACGCGCACAAGCTCGCCGCCTGAGGCGCGCGACATGGATGCTTTACATTGCCAGCGACGCGGAGCGCTCCGGCATCAAGGCACACGCCGCTGCACGTTCTTGATCAAGCTTTGGGGGTAACCGCCGGATACGCCGTGCCGCTCTGAGGCCGCCCTTCACACCAAGGAGGCACACGTTGCGCTTTCCTGCGCTGCCGGGTCGAAGAGCGCGCCTGTGTCGATCCCACGCACACTCCTTCGTCGCATGCTTGAGGGCGACCATGCCGGCCGCCCCTTCCTGCCTAGGAAACTGCCATGTCCTACATCGATGGTTTCGTCATCGCCGTACCCAACGCCAACCGCGAGCAATTCATCGACTACGCACGCACCTTCGACACCATCTTCATCGAGTTCGGTGCCATCCGCGTGGTCGAGTGCTGGGGTGACGACGTGCCCGACGGCAAAGTCACCGATTTCCGCCGTGCCGTGCAGGCCACGCAAGAGGAATCGGTAGTGTTCTCCTGGATCGAATGGCCCGACAAAGCCACCCGCGATGCCGGCATGGAAAAGGTCATGAAAGACCCACGCATGGACGCCGCCAACCCTATGCCCTTCGATGGCAAGCGGATGATCTTTGGTGGGTTCAGGGCGGTGGTTAGTTTGTCGAAGTAGGGAGGCTGTGATCTTGCCCATCGAGGCCAAGCGCTCCAGAGCCAAACTTTGCTTCCGGGTACCCGTCGTTTGAGCCACGTGGGCCAAGCGCTGGCTTGGCGCGCATAAGTCTCTGCGCGAACGCACTGTGTGACACGCCCTAAGCGTCTGGCGGTGGCGCGGAAGCGATACATTTCGCCCGCCTGACATCCACTCGTCGTTTCCTGCGGACAACCGAAGGGGCCACCTGTTGGCGTAGGTGCACTTATTGACGCTTTCGGTGCCGGTGCTACAACTCCTCAAGACGGTATGCACATCTGCCGATATGGCAGCGGGAATGCCTCAGGCTTCTCCTAGCGGATCGAAGATGAGCAGAATCGTCCGTGGCACCATCGTCACCCGGAGAGACTATGGAATGGATCGCGGGCATATTGCATGCAGGCACATTGTTGCTGGTCAACGCGTTGCTGGCCGCCCTGGCTTCCGCGCTGTTTTTCGCTTTGTATCTGGGCCACCCCAGGGTCAAGCGTATGCCCGGCGTGCTGCTGTGGGGTGAGAGTTACGCAGCCTTTGCACTTGGCTTCGGCGTGCTTTTCCTGCCGGCCTTTCACCTGGGCTTCCCAGGCCTGGGGCTGGTGGGCAATCTGTTGATCGACGCGGGTGCGGTGTTGGCATTGCTCGCGGTCAACGTTTACCTGGAGCTGGCACGGCGACGGCTGTGGGTGCTGATCCCGGTGGTCGCCATCGCGCTGGTCGAGTTCTGCCTGGTGCTTGCCGAAGGCGAGAATCTTCGCCACATGGTGATTCTAGGTGGCGCACTGACCGCCCTGCTCACCGTCGCCACCGGCACGGCGTTCTGGCAGTGCAAGGATGAAGCGCAGCGGCCGGTTGCGCGCTTGGCGGCCCTGTTCCATTTTCTATGGGCGGCCATGCTGCTGGTGCGGATGGTGTGGTGGATTGCTCAGCCGGTCGCGTTTGCCGGACATGACCCCACCTCGACCTTCGGCCTGCTCTCGCGCATCGTGCTTACCTGGGTGATTACACCAAGCCTGCTATGGATGCTTACGCGCAAGCTGGACGCGGAGCTGATTCGTCACGCTAGCCAAGATCCCTTGACCGGCGTCGCCAATCGTCGCGTAATGTGGGAGGAAGGAGAGCGGCGACTCGCCGCATCAAACCCACGAAGCGCCCCTGTGGCCACGCTCATGATTGATGCGGACAGGTTCAAGTCGATCAATGACCGATGGGGACATGACGGCGGCGATCAGGTTCTCGTCGCCATTGTCGACACGCTGAGGCGGCATATCCGCGAAAAGGACATTCTGGCTCGAGTGGGCGGCGAAGAGTTTATGGTGCTGCTTGATCACGCTGAAGCGGTCGCGGCAAAGGAAGCGGCGGAGCGATTGCGGCAAGCCGTGGAGAAAGAAACGATCACCTTGCCATCCGGCGAGACGCTCCGTTGCACCGTCAGCATCGGCTACTGCGTCTCCAGCGGCCGAGAAAAGAGTTGGCGCGACGTGGTTATCGCTGCCGACCAAGCGCTTTATGCGGCCAAGCGGGCAGGCCGCAATTGCGTCGTCGGCGGGTAATCCCCCACCCATTAGCTGACCCCAGAAGTGGAATTTTCTCGTAGTCTGACCCGAGGAGGTTCCATGAAGAAGTCTCGATTCACCGACAGCCAGATCCTGGCCGTGCTCAAGCAAGCTGAGGCCGGCACGCCTGTGCCGCAGTTATGCCGCGAGCACAGCATCAGCTCGGCGACGTTCTACAAGTGGCGCAGCAAGTTCGGCGGCATGGATGCGTCGCTGATGTCCCAGCTCAAGGAGCTGCAGGACGAGAACCGGCGTCTGAAGAAGATGTACGCCGACGCCCAACTCAGCGCGGAGCTGCTGAAGGAGGCGATGGCAAAAAAATGGTGAGGCCATCTCAACGCCGGGAGATGGCCCGATGGGCAGTCGAGGGCGGGCGCACGAGTATCCGGCACGCCTGCCAGACCTTTTCGTTGAGCGAGACTAGCTATCGCTACCAGGCCAAGGCGAGCGAGGAAAACGCGCGAATCGCGGACTGGCTAGTCAGGTTGACCGCGGCCTACCGGGACTGGGGCTTCGGCCTGTGCTTCCTGCACCTGCGCAACGTGAAGGGGTTTGGCTGGAACCACAAGCGGGTCTACCGCATCTATCGAGAGCTGGAGTTGAACCTACGGATCAAGCCGAAGAAGCGGCTCGTGCGCGAACGGCCCGAGCCGTTGACGGTGCCCGACACGATCAATCAGGTCTGGTCGATGGACTTCATGCACGACCAGCTCGGCGATGGTCGCAGCTTCCGGCTGCTCAATGTACTGGATGATTTCAATCGCGAAGGACTGGGGATAGAGGTCGACCTGTCGTTGCCGTCGGCCCGCGTCATCAGGGCGCTGGAACAGATCATCGAGTGGCTCGGCAAGCCGCACGCGATCCGCTGCGATAATGGGCCCGAATATATCAGTGGTGCGCTGCTCACTTGGGCCGCACAACGTGGCATCCGGATCCATCACATCCAGCCGGGCAAGCCGCAGCAGAACGCCTACGTCGGGAACTGTCGATTGACCTTGTCCAGCGGACACGGTGCCTTGCTGTCGCTGATCGTCGTACGTATGACCTTGCCGCGCATCACGCCGCGCAAGCCAAGCCGGCGCATC